>NZ_SSSF01000006.1:0-274147 GCF_013368965.1 Kocuria salina | reverse complement strand
AGAAGGGTCGAGCCCCCGCACCACACGGTGCGGGGGCTCCCCGCATTTAACACCCTCCGTCCTCGTTGTATCCCCTCCGACCACGGCTTATGGTCGAGGACCAGGACCCGGTGACGACGAGGAGGAGCCGTGCGACGGAGCAGGCTGATGGCAGCAGTGATCGGAACGGCTGCTCTGGTGCTCGCCGGCTGCGGCGGGGGCGGTGACGACAGCGCCGTGGTCGAGGAGACGTCGGCCGCCCCGGAGGCGGCTCCCGGCTCCCGCGCCGTCCTCCAGGACGCCGAGGGCGCGGAGGTCGGCAGCGTCAGCTTCTCGGAGGTCGCCGCCGGCACGGAGGTCGTGGCCGAGGTGCAGGGACTCGAGCCCGGCTTCTACGGACTGCACGTGCACGCGACCGGCCTCTGCGAGCCCGACAGCGCGGCCCCGGGGGACCCCGGCACCACGGGCGCGTTCCTCTCCGCGGGCGGCCACCTCGGGAACGAGGACGCCGAGCACCCCGGCCACCGGGGCGACCTCCCCGGTCTCCTGGTGACGGAGGAGGGGGCGGGCTTCCTCACGACGGTCACCGACCGCTTCGGTGTCCAGGACCTCGTGGCCGACGACGACGGCAGCGCCGTGGTGGTCCACTCGGGCCCCGACAACCACGCCAACGTCCCGGAGCGCTACGCCCCCGGCGGACCCGACGAGGCCACGCTGGGCACGGGCGACGCCGGCTCGCGGCTGGCCTGCGGCGTCGTCGAATGACCGCGGGCCGTTCCGGCCGCGGGTGAGACCCGGCCCTGCGGCGGCGTCCTTCGCTACCCTGGGAGCGTTCCTGCCGTACGCCCGAGAGAGGGGTCTCCCACCATGCCCGACGTCAGTCCCGCCACCGCCCGGATCAACGGGGTCACCATGACCTACACCGACCGGGGGGAGGGGCCGGTCCTCCTCCTGCTGCACGGTCACGCCTACGACCGCAGCATGTGGACCCGTCAGGTCGAGGTGTTCGCCTCCAGCGGCTGGCGGGTGATCGCCCCCGACCTGCGCGGCTTCGGCGGGTCCGAGGTCACCGAGGGGATCGTCTACACCGAGGAGTTCGCGGACGACGTCGCCGCGCTGCTCGAGCACCTGGCCGTCGACCGGGCGGTGGTGGTCGGGTTCTCGATGTCCGGCCAGATCGCCATGGAGCTCCTCCACCGCCACCCCGGCCGGGTCCGGGCGCTGGTCGTCAACGACACCGTCCCCGAGGCGGAGGACGCCGCCGGCAGGCGGCGCCGCCACGTCGCCGCGGACGCCATGCTGACCGGCGGCATGGAGGCCTACGGCCGCAATGTCCTGGGCAAGATGGTCGCCGAGTCGACGGTGGAGACCCGCCCCGAGGTGGCGGCCGAGGTGCTGGCCATGCTCCAGAACGCCCCCGCGAAGGGGGCCGCCGCGGCCATGCGCGGGCGCGCCGAGCGCCGGGACTTCACCGAGCTGCTCCGCGGCGCCCGGATCCCCGTGCTCGTCGTGGTGGGCGCGGACGACGCCTTCGACGGCGGCGCCGGCCTGCGGATGACCGAGCTGGCCCCCGGGGCGGAGCTCGTCGTCGTCGACGGCGCCGGGCACACCCCCAACCTCGAGCAGCCCGCCGCGTTCGACGACGCCCTGGAGAACTTCCTACACCGTCTCGACGCCTGAGCGCGGTCACCCCGCGGCAGTACGCTCCTGCGCCCCGTGCCCCTCGGCGGTCCCTCCGTCACGGGGGCGCGGGGTGTCCTGTTCTCCCACAGAGAAGCCGTTGTCCTGCCGACCGCATCATCAGTATGCTGTCCAGATCAGTGCACGACGAGAGGAAGTGGAGCATGGCCGAGACGAACAGCGGCAACCCCGAGAACGCCGACCGCGAGACGGTGGACCAGCTCGCGTTCCAGAACCCCGTGACGCGATACCCCGTCCTGTCGCCCCCGAAGCAGGACCAGCCCGAGCCGGGCCTGGACGTCGAACTCGAGCCCAGGACCGACCGCGGGGAGCTCTCCTACCGGGGGACCGGCCGCCTGGAGGGGCGCAAGGCCCTGATCACCGGGGCGGACTCGGGCATCGGCGCGGCCGTCGCCATCGCGTTCGCCAAGGAGGGCGCCGACGTCGCCCTGAACTACCTCCCGGACGAGGAGCCCGACGCGCAGGTGGTCAAGGCCGCCATCGAGAAGGCCGGTCGCACGGCCGTCCTCCTCCCCGGGGACCTGACCGACAAGGACTTCTGCGCGGCCCTGGTCGACAACGCCGTGGACGGGCTGGGCGGGCTCGACATCCTCGTCAACAACGCCGGCAAGCAGGTGGCGGTCGAGAGCCTCGAGGACCTGAGCGACGAGCAGCTGGTCGACACCTTCACCGTCAACATCGTGGCGATGTTCCGGATCACCAAGGCGGCGCTGCGGCACCTGCCCGCGGGGTCCTCCATCATCAACACGACGTCGATCCAGGCGTACCAGCCGTCGCCGGACCTCCTCGACTACGCGTCGACCAAGGCGGCGATCAACAACTTCACCAAGGGCCTCGGCCAGCAGCTGGCGCCCAAGGGCATCCGTGTCAACGCCGTGGCGCCGGGACCGTTCTGGACGCCTCTCCAGGTCTCGGACGGGCAGCCGAAGGACGCGCTGCCAGAGTTCGGGCAGTCGACGCCCCTCGGCAGGGCCGGCCAGCCCACGGAACTGGCCCCCGCCTACGTGTTCCTCGCCTCCTCCGAGTCGAGCTACGTCATCGGCGAGACCCTCAACGTCAACGGTGGCAGCCCGTCGCCGTGAGGACGCGCCGATCCGGCGAAGGTCTTGGCTCCGTGGAGCCTTCGACCTAGGCTAGAACCAGCCCGCACCATCAGTGGACTTATGAAATGTTCCAGAAAGGCGGAATCATGACCACCAACCCCTATGACCCGACCCCCTACGACGCCGGCTCGAGCCACGCGGCCGACACCGGCACCTCGTCCAAGAAGGACGTCGCGGCGGAGCAGGGCAAGGCCGAGGCGAACCAGCTGAAGCACGAGGCCGCCGGCTCCGGCCAGCGCGTCAAGGAGACGGCGAAGGAGCAGGCCGGAGCCGTCAAGCAGGAGGCCACCGCCCAGGCGCAGAACCTCCTCGGCCAGCTCCGGAGCGACCTCAGGGACCAGGTGGCCCCCCAGCAGGAGCGCATCGCCTCGAGCGTCCGCTCCGTCAGCGACGAGATCAACGCCCTGTCCCGCGGTGAGAAGCCCGAGACGGACTTCGTCACGGGTCTGCTCGGCAGCGTCTCCGGGCGCGTCGACTCCATGGCCTCCTCCCTGGAGAACAAGGACGCCCAGGACCTGCTGCAGGACGTCCGCCGGTTCGCGGCCCGCCGCCCCGGGACCTTCCTGGCCCTCGCCGCCGGCATCGGGCTCCTCGCCGGCCGCGCCACCCGCGGCGTCAAGGACAGCGACGAGATCGCGACCGACCGCCAGGGCGCCAAGGAGTACTTCGGCGTCTCCGGCCGGCAGGACCAGGGCACTCCGGCCGGGACGGGCGTCGCCACCGGCGCCGTCTACGACCAGGGCTACGACCGCAACCTCACGGCGACCGAGACCTCGGGCTACACCCCGGCCGACCCCTACGCCTACCGCTCCGACGAGCAGGGCGAGGCGGCCCGCACCTACACCGACCGCGTGCCCGGCACCGTCTACCCGGACCAGGAGGGCGACCGTCGATGAGCCATCCCATTCCCCCCTCGGACGCCGAGGACAGGGCGGAGCACGAGTCGCTCGGTGAGATGTTCAAGTCGCTGAGCACCAACCTCTCCACCCTCATCCAGCAGGAGATCGCGCTCGCCAAGGCCGAGACGACGCAGGCGGTGCAGGAGGCCAAGCAGTCCGCCAAGGACACGGGCAAGGGCGCCGGCATGCTCGCCGGGGCCGGCGTGGCCGGTCACTTCGTCCTGCTCTTCCTGTCCCTCGCACTCATGTGGGGACTCAGCAACCTCGTGGGCCTGGCCTGGTCCTCGGTCATCGTGGCCGTGCTCTGGGCCGTCATCGCCGGCATCCTCGCCGCGATGGGCAAGAAGAACCTCAACGAGGGCAAGCGGGAGATGACCGAGGCGACCCAGGATCCGCTGCCCCTCACCCGCGAGACCGTCTCCGAGATCCCGGACACCGTGAAGCCCTCCAAGAAGGAGAACCGATGAGCCAGCAGAACCCCGAACAGATCCGCGCCGACATCGAGGCCACCCGCGCTCGGCTCGGCTCCGACGTCGACGCCGTCGCGGAGAAGGTGACGCCCGAGCGCGTCGTCGAGCGGCAGAAGGACAAGGTCCGCGGCAAGGTCCAGGACACCGTGCACGGAGTGAGGGAGCGAGTCATGGGTTCTTCCGACGACGAGTTCACGGTGGGCGGCTACTCCACCGGTGACGTCAGGGACGAGGCGGCGTACCGCGCCGACCAGGCCCGCGGCGCCGTGCAGAACGCCCCGGCCACGGCCAAGGCGAAGACCCGGGGCAATCCGCTGGCCGCCGGTCTGATCGCCCTCGGCGCCGGCTGGCTCGTCGGCTCGCTGCTGCCCTCCACGCAGAAGGAGCAGGAGCTCGTCGCCGACGCGGCGGACCGGGTGCAGCCCCACGCCCAGCACGCGGTCGAGTCCGCGAAGAGCGCCGCGCAGGAGGTCGCCCAGGACCTCAAGGAGCCGGCCCAGGAGGCCGCGCAGTCCGTCAAGGAGACCGCGCAGTCGGGCGCCCAGGAGGTCAAGCAGCAGGGCCAGGGCGAGGCCCGGCACCTGAAGTCCTCCGCCCAGGACTCGGCGCAGTCCGTCAAGGACGAGACGAAGAACGCCTGACCCGCGCCCGGCCGCACCCCGGCCGGGAACCGGTGACGCACCGGGCACGACGAGGCCCCCGGACCGACGGTCCGGGGGCCTCGTCGTGCCCGGGGACCGGTCAGCGGGCCCGGGCGGCGTGCCCGAGGAGCCCCGGGAAGTAGCCGGACAGGTAGCCGCGCTCGGTCGGGTGCAGGTTGTGGCTGCCGGCGTCGGGGCCGAAGAGGATCCACGGGTCAGCCGAGCCGACGCCGTGGCCGCGGAAGCGGTCGGTGACGTCCACGAAGACGGCGCCCTCCTCCTCCACGCCGGCCGCGAGAGCCGCGTTGAGCTCGTCGGTCCAGTCGTTGAGCTGGGCGGCCCGTTCGGCGGAGATCAGCGGGCTGTCCGCGCGGTCGTCGAAGAGGTGCGGATAGCCCAGCACCACGATGCGCGCGTCCGACGCCGCGTCGACGGCCGCGACGGTCTTGCCCGCGGAGGCGGCGGCGGACGCGATGAGCGCGGGGGCCTCCGCGAGCTTGGCGTCGCACGGCGCCGGACCGTAGGCGGCCTCGGCGGGGGCGCTGCACGCCTCGATGAACCCGCCCCACCCGATGTCGTTGCCCCCCAGGGTCAGTGTCACCAGGTCGGCCGAGTCGAGGGCGTCGGCGACCGGCTCCGTGGCGACGAGCTTCCGCACATGGTGCGTCTCGTAGCCGGCGCACGCCGCGTCCAGGGTCACCTCGATCCGGGGGTGCGCGTCCAGCTTGTCGACGTGGTCCCGTCCCGTGCCCTGGACGCAGCCGGGAACGCCCTCGACCGCCTGGAGCCCGCCCGTGCCGAAGGCCGCGGAGTAGGAGTCGCCGAGGTTGACGACCTCGACGGTGCGCGGGGCCGCGGCGGCGGGGGAGGCGGCCGCGCCCGAGAGGGCGAGCGCCGCGGCCAGGGCGGTGACGGTGCGTCGGGCGATGATTGAGGACATGGCGGGGACCTTTCGGGGGGCGGTGGCGCCTCCCGGGGGCGGCGCCGTGACGGCGGACGCCGGTGACTCCCTGAATTTACAGTCGCGACGCGGCGGAGGGAAGGTCTGTCCCGGCGTCCTGACCCCAGGACCCGGCCAGGAGCTCGAGGGAGCGCAGCACCTGCTCCTGGGTGGGGGACGCGGGGGCGATCATGAGCTCGTCGGCGTCCGCCGTGGCCGCGAAGTCCTCCAGGGCGGACCGGACCTCGTCGCCCGTGCCCGCGGCCGACCAGTGCAGCATGTGCAGGATCTGCTGCCCGGCGGGGCTGTCCATCACCATGTCCAGCTCGGCCTCGCTCAGCTCGCGGCCGCGGCCCACCATGGCGCGCACCCGTTCGCGCCGGGCGGTCCCGAGCTGCTCGGCGGCGTCCTTGGTGGTGTCCGCGGCGATGACGTTGACGGCCGCGACGACGTACGGCTCCGCGAGCTGCTCGGAGGGACGGAACCCGGCGCGGTAGGCGGCCACGGCGTCCACGAGCGCGTCGGGGGCGAAGTGGGAGGCGAAGGCGTAGGGCAGCCCGTAGGCGGCGGCGAGCTGGGCGCCGAACAGCGAGGAGCCCAGGATCGTGAGGGGCACGTCCGTCCCGGCGCCCGGCACGGCGCTGACCCCCGGGACGATCGAGCGGCCGCTGAGATAGCCCTGCAGCTCGCGGACGTCCTGCGGGAACTGCTCGGCGGCGGAGGGGTCCCGGCGCATGGCCCGCACCGTCCGCAGGTCCGTGCCGGGGGCCCGGCCCAGGCCCAGGTCGATCCGTCCGGGGTGCAGCTCGGCGAGCGTGCCGAACTGCTCCGCGATCACGAGGGGGGAGTGGTTGGGCAGCATGACGCCGCCCGCGCCCAACCTGACGGTGGAGGTGTGCGCGGCGACGTGGGCGATCAGCACGGCCGGGGCCGAGGAGGCGATCGTGGGCATGTTGTGGTGCTCCGAGTACCAGACCCGCAGGTACCCCAGGCGCTCGGCGTGCTGGGCGAGGCGCACGGAGTCGGCGAAGCTCTCGCCCACGGACGCGCCCTTGCGGACGGTGGCGAAGTCGATGACGGACAGGGGCAGCGGCACGGCGGACCTTTCACGGTGATCGGGAGACCCTCCACGCTACTCCTCTCCGCCCGGGACCGCCGTGGCGGGGCGCACACCGGTGCCGCCGCCCGCGGTGCCGGTGCGCGGTGTCGGCGGTCGCGGCTACGCTCGGCAGCATGATCGACCCCTCGACCCCGTTCTCGGCGCCCGAGCTGTTCGAGCTGCCCCGGGAGCGCGCGGAGATCGCCCCCGGCGCCGTCCACGTGCCGGGGTGGCTCGGGCCCGAGGAGCAGCGGGACCTGGTGCTCCGCTGCCGGGAGTGGGCCGTGGGCCCGGTGCCCATGCGGCACATGGTGCTCCCGGGCGGCGGCCGGATGTCGGTGCGCTCCACGACCCTGGGCTGGGACTGGGCGCCCTACCGCTATCTTCGCACCG
Source organism: Kocuria salina (assembly GCF_013368965.1). Taxonomy (NCBI): domain Bacteria; kingdom Bacillati; phylum Actinomycetota; class Actinomycetes; order Micrococcales; family Micrococcaceae; genus Kocuria; species Kocuria salina. The sequence goes on along the minus strand of NZ_SSSF01000006.1, from coordinate 266,922 downwards.
GGGAGCGCAAGCGGGCACCGGACATGCCCCCGTGGCTGACCGAGCTGGGCCGCCGGGCCGCCCGGGAGGCCTACGGCCCCGGCAGCCCGGACGCGCAGGACTACCGGCCGGACACCGCCCTGGTGAACTTCTACGACGCGGACGCCCGGATGGGCATGCACCAGGACAGGGACGAGGCCTCCGCCGCGCCGATCGTCTCCCTCTCGCTCGGGGACACCTGCGTCTTCCGCTTCGGGAACACGCAGACCCGCTCGGCGCCGTACCGGGACGTGGAGCTGCGCAGCGGCGACCTCTTCGTCTTCGGCGGACCCTCCCGCTACGCGTTCCACGGGGTGCCGCGCATCCGCCCCGGCACGGGGGCGGCCGCGCTGGGCATGAAGGGCGGGCGGCTGAACCTGACCCTCCGGATGACGGGACGGTCCCGGCCGGAGCGCTGAGTCCCCGTGCCAGACTGGCGGGATGGAGCTCCCCGATCCCGCACCGGCCCACCTGATCGACCCGGCGGCGCCGGACGCCGAGGACGTCGGCGCCTACCGCCTGCTCGCCGCGGACATCGCCTCCGGCGTGGCGGTCGTGGCCGCCCGGCACCGGCGGCGGGACGTCGCCGCGACCGTGACCGGGTTCCTCGACGTCTCCTACGACCCGCCCACCATGCTCGTGAGCCTCTTCGAGGAGGGGCGGATCTGCGACGCGGTGGAGTCCTCCGGCGCGTGGACGCTCTCCGTGCTGCGCCGGGACCAGGAGGGCATCGCCAACTGGCTCGCGAGCCCCGGCAATCCGGTCGAGGGCCTGCTGGACGGCGTGCCCTTCCGGCGCGCGCCGCGCTCGGGGGCGCCCGTCCTGGACGGGGCGCTCGCGTGGTTCGAGCTCTCCACCGTGGCCGTGCACACCGCCGCGACGCACCGGGTCGTCGTCGGCGAGGTGACCGCGATGGGCCGCGGGGTCGCGGAGGCCCAGGCCGACGACCCGCTGGTGCACTACGCCCGCGGCTACCGGGGCCTGACCCGGTGACCCGGGGGCGCCGGACACGACGACGGCCCCCGTGCAAGACTGTGACGTCGGGTTTCTCCCGCCCCGTCAGCGGCGGAATCGATTGACTTCCGCTCCGGTTCCGGACGTAGCGTGGACCGGTGGGGCCGCCCGGCGGCACCGTTCCCACGGCTCTCCACGGAAGGACACTCATGGCGGCCCAGCACCACGAACGCCGGCCTCGTCGGGGGCACGGCGACGACGCGCCGGCCGGCGGCGCACCGGAGCAGAGCCCTGCGCGGACGCCCGAGCGGACGGCGGAGGAGCCGCGGCTGAGCGCGGTCCCGCGGCCCGGCCCCCCGGCCGAGCGCGCGGCCGCGTCGGTCGCCGACCTCGAGGTCCCGGCAGACCACCTCCAGGACCTGGAGCACGTGGGCGAGGCGTTCAAGGCGGCCTTCGCCCACCACCCCGCGGGGGTCGCGATCATCACCGCGCGGGGCCCCGAGGGGCCGGTGGGCCTGACGGCGTCCTCGGTGTCCTCCGTGTCGGCCGTGCCGCCGATCCTCGGCTTCTCCCTGCAGGCCCGTCAGGGCTCGGCCGCGCTGCTGGCCGAGGCCGACTCCTTCCTGGTGCACCTGCTGGACGCCGAGAACCTCGACCTCGCCCGGTCCTTCGCCGTCTCCGGGGCGCCGCGCTTCGGGGCGGACATGCCCTGGGAGTACCTGGAGACGGGGGAGCCCCGGCTGCTCAACGTCGCCCGGGTCCTGCGCGCGGTCCCGCTGGCCCGGATCAAGGCCGGGCCCGCCCTCGTGTTCAACGCCGCCGTGGTCGACGTCCTCGGCCACGAGGGCACGGGCGTCCCCCTCGTCTACCACCGCCGCCGGTTCCACGAGCTCAACGACCGCTCCGCCCTGGACCCCGAGGCCTGAGCACCCGGAGACGGGCCCCGAAGTCCCGGAAGAACTTCGGACTTTGTTGTTGACACATCACCAAGGTGCTCCTAGAGTAGTTGACGAAGCAACAACCTGCTCGCCACCGATCCCCAAGGAGAACACCATGTCCCAGCTCAACGGTCTCGTCCCCGGTTCCTGGACCTTCGACCCCGCCCACTCCGAGGTCGGCTTCACCGTCCGCCACGCCGGCATCTCCAAGGTGCGCGGCACCTTCGGCGAGGTCGACGCGCAGCTCGAGGTCACCGACCCGGTCGAGAGCTCGACCCTGAACGCCACGGTCCAGATGGCGAGCATCGACACCAAGAACGCCGACCGCGACGCCCACGTGCGCAGCGCCGACTTCTTCGCGGTCGAGGAGCACCCCACGATGACCTTCACCTCGACCGCCGTGGCCTTCGACGGCGAGGAGGGCACGATCACCGGTGAGCTGACCATCAAGGACGTGACCCGCACCGTCGAGCTCGCCACCGACTTCAGCGGCGTGGTCGTCGACGCCTTCGGCGTGACCCGCGCCGGCTTCTCCGCCGAGACCACCATCTCCCGCAAGGACTTCGGCATCACCTGGAACACCGCGATGGAGGCCGGCGGGGTCCTCGTCTCCGACAAGGTCGTCATCAGCCTCGACGTGGCGTTCACCGCGCCGCAGAACGACCCCGAGGAGACCGTCGAGGGCCAGGAGGCCGCCTCGGCCCAGGCCTGATCCCCGACGGGCGCGCACGGGAGCGGCCCGCACCCCTGCAGGGGTGCGGGCCGCTCCCGTGCGCGCCGTGACCGGTGCCGCGGGCCGGTGCGGCTAGCGGAGCTGCTGCACCAGGAACCAGATCGCGGGACCCGCGACCAGCAGCAGCAGCGCCCACCGGCGCAGCCGCACCTCGAACGTGGCGGCGTTGAACCGCCGCCCGTCCTTCGGCCGGGACTCGGCGATCTCGTCCTCGAGCGGCTTGGGGGAGGGCTCCTGCGACTCCTCGTGCGGGTCCTGGTGCGGGTCCTCGGGGCCGGTGCCGGCAGGGGGCACCGAGGTCACCGCCACTTCGTGGTCATGATCAGCCCCACCATCATCAGGGCCAGGCCCACCCCGATGTTCCACGTGCCGATCCCGGGCACGGGATAGGTGCCCTGGAAGAGGTAGTAGACGATGAGCCACAGCAGCCCGGCCACCAGCAGGCCCAGCATGATGGCCTTGTACCAGGTGGGCGTCGGGGCGTGGGTCTCCGGGGAGCCGTGCCGGGAGCGCTCGGTGAGCTCCTGCGCCACCGCGTTCGCGGCGGCCTCCGGGTCGAACGCGGTGGAGCCGCCGGGCAGCCCCTCCGCCGCCAGCCGCGCCAGCTCCGCGTCGACGGGCGGGGCGGCGGCCGGCGTCGACCGTCCGGAGCCGCCCGGACGGCGGGCCGGCTTCTTGCGGCGGTTCTTGGACTCGGGCACTGATCCTCCTGATCACCAAGCGGGCCGTCTTCACGGCGGGGGGTCCGGTGCACCAGTCTAGCCGCCCGGTGCGCGCCCTCCTGCGGACGCGTAAGCTGGACGGGCGCACGCGCCGAGAGGCACCCCACTCCCAGGAGATCCTGTGACCGTCAAGATCCTCGTCGTGGACAACTACGACAGCTTCGTCTACACCCTCGTCGGCTACCTCGAGCAGCTCGGTGCGAAGACCACGGTCATCCGCAACGACGACCTCGACGAGACCGCCGCGTGCGCGCTCGCCGACGAGCACCAGGGCGTCCTCCTCTCGCCCGGCCCGGGCGCTCCCGCCGACGCCGGCGTGTGCACCGCCCTGATCCGCCACGCCGAGCGGACGGGGCAGCCGCTGCTCGGCGTCTGCCTCGGCCACCAGGCCCTCGCGGAGGCGTACGGGGGAACCGTCACCCACGCCGAGGAGCTCATGCACGGGAAGACCTCCCGGGTGGAGCACAACGGCACGAGCGTCTTCGGCGCCGTGCCCAGTCCGTTCACCGCGACCCGCTACCACTCGCTCGCCGTCGTGGACCAGTCCGTGCCCGACGTCCTCGAGGTCACCGCCCGCACCCCGAACGGGGTGATCATGGGGCTGCGCCACAAGAGCGCCCCGCTGCACGGGCTGCAGTTCCACCCGGAGTCCGTCCTCACCGAGGGCGGCTACCTCATGCTCGGCAACTGGCTCGAGCTCGTAGGGCTCAAGGGCGCGGCGCGGGCCGCCATGTCGCTGTCCCCGCTGATCGCCGTCTGACCCTCGGCCGCCGGCCCGGACGTCAGTCGCGCCGGGGCCCTCGGTCCGCGCCCTGCTCGAGCGCTTCGCGGGCCCGGTCGGCCGCCTGCTGGGGGATCCCGTCCTGCTCGTCGTCGTCGCGCGCCTCGGTCTCGGGGGAGTCCTCCGGGGACGTCTCGGCGGAGTCGTCCGGGGTGCTGCCGGGCTCGGACTCCTCCTCCTCCGGTGCGGCGGTCTCCTCGGCCTCCTCCTCGTCCTCGGTCGCCTCCGGGGAGGGGGACGGGGTGGGCGAGGGGCTCGGCTCCGGAGCGGGCTCGGGCTCCGGGGCGACCGCCACGGTGAGCGTGATCGTCGAGCCCTGCGGCGCGGACTGTCCGGCGTCGACGCTCTGGTCCACGACCTGCCCGGCGGGCACTCCGGCCCGGGGGGTGGTGACGACCTCGGACGAGAGGCGGACCGCGTCCGCGCCGAGGGCCGCGACCGCCTCCTGCCGGCTCAGGCCCACGAGCTGCGGCACGGTCACCCGCCCCGTGGACAGCACGAGCTGCACCTCCGAGCCGCTCGGAACGGTGGTCCCGCCGGCCGGGTCGGTGGCGACCAGCATCCCCTGGGGCACCCACGGGCTGTTCGCCGTGCGGGTCGCCCCGGCCTCGAGCCCGGCGGCCTCCAGGGCGTCCCGCACGTCCTCCTCGGACCGGCCCGCGAGGTCGTCGGGGACCTCCACCTCGGCGGGCCCCCGCGAGACCGCGAGGACCACGGCGGAGCCCTCCTCGACCTGTGTGTCGGCCGTGGGATCGGTGCCCACGGCGTCGCCCTCGGGCACCTCGTCGTCGAAGACCTCCTCGCGCTGCGGCACGAGCTCCGCGTTGCGCAGCGCCGTCTCGGCCACCGCCGCGTCCATCCCCGCCACGTAGGGGACGGCGACGAGCGCGGGTCCGCCGCGCTGGTCCTGGACCCACTGGAGGGCCACGACCCCGAGGACGGCGAGGACCGCGAGGGCGAGCAGGCCGATCAGCGCCGCGCGCAGCGGTCGCCGTCGGCGGTCCCGCGCAGGGGTCGAGCCGCTGCCGGGGTCGTCCGCCGGCACCGGCGCCGCGGCGACCGCCGTGCCCGCCGCCGTCGGCGGAGCGGCCGCCCCGGCGGGCACGGGGACGGGCGGGAGGGTCTTGGTGTCCTCGTCCCGCTGCCGCACCGCGTGCAGGGGCTGGGTGGCCTCCAGGTCCCCCGGCACCGCGGGGCGCAGCTCCCGCAGCGCCCGGCGCATCTGCCCGGCGTCCTGGAAGCGGGCGGAGCGGTCCTTGGCGAGGGCCTTCGCCAGGAAGTCGTCGACGCGCCCGCCGAGCCGCGGGTCCAGCTCGGAGGGCGCGGGGGGATGGTCCCGGACGTGCTGGGCGGCGATGTCCACCGAGGACCCGCCCACGAACGGCGCCCGGCCCGTGAGCATCTCGAAGAGCACGCACGCGGCGGAGTAGAGGTCGGAGCGGGCGTCCACGGACTCGCCCCGGGCCTGCTCCGGGGACAGGTACTGCGCGGTGCCGAGGACGGCCTGGGCCTGGGTCAGGGCCGGCGAGGTGTCCTCCACGGCCCGGGCGATGCCGAAGTCCATGACCTTGATCTGCCGCTCGGGGGTGACGATCACGTTGGCGGGCTTGATGTCCCGGTGGACGATGCCGGCCCGGTGGCTGTACTCCAGGGCGTCGAGGATGCCCAGGGTGATGTCCACGGCCTCCTGGGGCGTCACGGCGTTCTCGTGGATCAGCTCCCGCAGGGTCCGGCCGGGCACGTACTCCATCACGATGAACGGCCGGTCCACGCCCTCGTCGGTCGTCGCGAGGATCTCGCCCGTGTCGTAGACCGAGACGATCGAGTGGTGGTTCAGGGCGGCCACGGACTGGGCCTCGCGCTTGAACCGCTCGTGGAAGGTGCCGTCCCGGGCCAGTTCGGGGCGCAGCACCTTGATGGCCACCCGCCGGCCCAGCCGCAGGTCCCGCCCCAGGTGGACGGTGGCCATCCCGCCGCGGCCGATGGTCTCGCCCACCTCGTAGCGGTCGTTGATGAGGGAGGGGACGGGGTTCCGGCCCGGCACGGCTCAGCCCTCCTGGCCGGGCCCGGTCGGTGTCGCGGTGGGCGAGGGCGATCCGGTGGTGGGGGCGGTGGTGGTCTCGGGCGCCGCGGCGACCCACATCTCGATGGTGTCGCCGGGGCGGACGGTGGACCCGCCCAGGGGCTGGGTGCGCAGCACGGTCCCGGGCTCGGCGTCCTCGGTGGTCTCGTCGTAGCGGATGATGTTCACGCCCAGGAGCCGGATCTCGTCGATCAGCGGGTCGGCCGGGCGGCCGACCATCCCGGAGGGCAGCTCCACGGTGTCCGGGCCGGTCGAGTAGACCACCGTGATGGTGGTGCTCCGCGCCACCTGGCCCACGGGGTTCAGGGACAGGACGGTGTTCTGCTCCTCGTCCGCGGTGCGGCCCTGCCGCTCCACGGGGAAGCCCAGGTCGGAGAGCTCCTGCACCACCTCGTCCACCGGCCGGCCCTCGTAGCGGGCGGCGAGGACCTCCACGGTGTCCGCGCCGGGCTGCTCCGCCGCCGGGGGCGTCGGCTCGCCGGGCACCGTCGAGGTCGAGACGGTGCCCGTGGGGGAGGGCTCCTGGCTCACGGGCGCCGGCTCGCGCAGCAGGAAGAACCACAGCAGCCCCGCCACGAGGAGCAGCACCAGGAGCACCGGCAGCAGCCAGGCCCACACCGAGCGGCGCTCCCGGCGCTCCTCGGGACGGGCCGGACCGGTGCCGGGGTCCTCCCCGGGGCCCTCCCCGGGGCCCTCCGGGCCGTCGACGACGTCCAGCTCGGCGGTGATGGGCCGTGGCCCGCCGGCGGCGGCAGCTCCGGTCGCCGCGGCGGCCGCGGTGCGGTCCCGGTCCAGCACCTGCGTCGGCTCGTCGCGCACGGGCTCGAACGCCTGGGTGGCGTCGTCGTCGGGCAGGTCGAGGAAGGGGCGCATCCCCGGGACGGCCGCGACCGCCGCGTCCTCGTCCCCGCGGCGGATGGCGTCCACGGCGGTGGCCAGGGCGCCGGCCGTGGCCGGGCGGTCCTTGGGGTCCTTCGCCAGCATCGACATCAGCAGCGCCCGCACGGTCTCGGGCACGCTGTCCTTCAGCGGCGGCGGCGGGTCGTTGACCTGCGCGAGGGCGATCGCGATCTGCGACTCCCCGGTGAACGGGCGGCGCCCGGCCAGGCACTCGTAGCCGATGATGCCCAGCGAGTAGATGTCCGAGGACCCCGTGGCGGTCTGACCCGTGGCCTGCTCGGGCGCGAGGTACTGGGCGGTGCCCATGACCTGCCCGGTGGCCGTGAGGGGCACCTGGTCCGCCAGGCGGGCGATGCCGAAGTCCGTGACCTTCACCCGGTTGTCCGGGGTGATCATGAGGTTGCCGGGCTTCACGTCGCGGTGCACCAGGCCCTGGGCGTGCGCGGCCGCCAGCGCCCGTGCGGTCTGCCCGATGTAGTTGAGCACGGTGTCCGGGGCGAGCGTCTTCTGCCGCTCGATGATGTTGGACAGCGGCTCGCCCGGGACCAGCTCCATCACGAGGAAGGCGGAGCCCTCCTCCTCGCCGTAGTCGAAGACGTTGGCCACCCCGGGGTGGTTCAGGAGCGCGGTGTGCCGGGCCTCGGCGCGGAAGCGCTGCAGGAAGTTCGGGTCCCCGTTGTACTCCTCCTTGAGGATCTTCACGGCCACGATCCGGCCCAGGACCCGGTCCTTGGCCTTCCACACCTCACCCATGCCGCCGATCGCGATCCGATCGGTCAGTGCGTAGCGCCCGCCCAGGACGGTGCTCGACGATGGTCTCACTTGTTCAACACCGCCTCGAAGAGTCGCTTGGCACCGGGACTGGTCAGGGAGGCGCCCGTCGCCACGTCCACGTCCTCGAAGACGACGGCGAGGGCCACCTGGGGGTCGTCGGCCGGCGCGAAGCCCGTGAACCAGGAGTCGTTGAGGCCTTCGTCCGAGCCGATCTCGGCGGTGCCCGTCTTCCCGGCCACCTCGACCCCCGGGACGGCCGCGCCGCGGGCGATGCCGTCCTCGACGACCTGCACCATCAGGTCCGAGACGGTCCCGGCGACGTCCGCGCTCGTGGAACGGCGCAGCTGCTCCGGGTTGAGCTCCTCGATCACGGACAGGTCGGCGGAGCGCACGGTGCGCACGAGCTGGGGCTTCATCTGCACGCCGTTGTTGGCGATCGTGGCGCTCATCATGGCCACCTGCAGGGGCGTGGTGCGCACGTCGTACTGGCCGATCGAGGACAGCGCGAGCTGGGCCTCGTTGAGCTCCTCGGGGAACACCGACGGGGTCACCTTGAGCGGCACCGAGAGGGGCTCCCCGTAGCCGAAGTTCCGGGCGGTCTCCCGGATCGCGTCCTCCCCGAGGTCCAGGGCGATCGAGGCGAACGGCGTGTTGCAGGACTGCTCGAGCGCGAACTCCAGGTCCGCCTCCGCACGGGCGGTGCAACCGCCGCCCACGTAGTTGGGCAGGGTCACGTCGGTGGCGGGCAGGGGCAGCTCCTGGGGGTTCGGGATCAGGGTCTCCGTGGTGTAGTCCCCGGACTCGAGGGCGGCCACGGTGTCGATGATCTTGAACGTCGAGGCGGGGGCGTAGAGGTCACCGGCGACGGCCCGGTTGACGAGGGGCGCGTCGGGGTCCGCGTTGAGCCGTTCCGCGGCGGCGATCACGGAGCCCGAGTCGTGCGAGGCCAGCTCGTTGGGGTCGTAGCCCGGGGTGGAGACCATGGCGAGGATCGCGCCCGTCTCCGGGTCGAGGGCCACGATCGAGCCCTTCCGGCCCTCGAGCACCTCGGCCGCGGTCTGCTGCAGCACCGGGTCGATGGTGAGCTCGACCGACGCGCCCGTGGGCTGGTTCCCGGAGAACATGGAGACCACGCGGTCGTAGAACTGCTCGTCGGAGGCGCCGGAGAGCTCCTCGCCGAGGGCCGCCTCGAGCCCGGTGGCGCCGTAGACGAGGGAGAAGTAGCCCGTGAGGTGCCCGTACGTCAGCGGGTCCGCGTAGACGCGCTGGTACTCGAAGTCGTCCTCCGAGGGCACGGAGGACGCCTTCGGGTCCCCGTCCACGAGGATCGCCCCGCGGTCCGCGCCGAACTGGTCGTAGAGGCTGCGGTTGTTCCACGGGTGCGCCTCGAGGGTGCGCGCCGCGACGAACTGCACGTAGGTCAGCGCGAGGAGCAGCACGGTGAAGATCGCCACGCCGGCCACCCAGGTGTGTCGGATCGCCCGGTTCACGATGCTCCTCCGTTCTCGGTGCTCCGGGACCCGCCGGGGCCCCTGCGGTCCTTGTCGGTGAGGCGGGACATCGCCTCGGTGGGGGTGCCGCCGTGGTGGTCCGCGTCCTCGGCGTCCCGGTGCCCGTCGAGGCCCGCAGCGGCGATCGGCTCGGTGGCGGCGGTGTCGGCGGGCACCGCCGGGCCGCGGGCCGTGTCGGCCCCGGTGCCCCGCCCTCCGGCGGCGCGGTCCACCCCGTCCGCCTGCCCCGCGTCCTGCTCGGGCCCGTCCGGATCCGTCCCGGGACGGCGGTCCCGGCGGCGTCCCGGGCGCTCGGCGCGCTCCTGCTCGTCGCGCCGCGCCGCCTCGCGCAGCGCGGCCTCGTGGGCGGCGATCTCGGCGAGGTCGGCCTCGGTGGCCGGACCGGTGACCACGGGCCGGCGGGCCGTGTGGGAGATCGCCAGGATGATCGCCGCGATGATCCAGTTGGACAGCAGCGAGGAGCCGCCCGCGGACATGAACGGGGTGGTCAGCCCGGTCAGGGGGATGAGCCGGGTGACCCCGCCCACCACCACGAACAGCTGCAGCACGATGACCGCGGACAGCCCCGCCGCCAGCAGCTTGCCGAAGGAGTCACGGGTGCCCAGGGCGGCCCGGAAGCCCCGGGTGACGAACAGGAAGAACAGCACGAGCACGGCGCTCAGGCCGATGAGCCCCAGCTCCTCGCCGAACGCGGTCATGATCATGTCCGAGTTGGCGTAGGAGACGAGGTCCGGCCGGCCCTGGCCGAGCCCCTGCCCGAAGAGCCCGCCGGAGGAGAGCCCGAACAGGCCCTGGACGATCTGCCCGGAGCCGCCCGGGGCCCGGTTGTACACCTCCGGGTCGAACGCGTTGAGCCAGGAGTCCAGGCGTGCCGCCACGTGGCCGAAGGTCTGGCTCGCGAAGAACCCTCCGACGGCCACGAGCAGCAGCCCGATGACGATCCAGCTGAGCCGGCTCGTGGCGAGGTAGATCATGGCCAGGAAGAGGCCGAAGAACAGGATCGCGGAGCCGAGGTCCCGCTGGAACACCAGCACGCCGATCGCGATGATCCACGCCGCGAACATCGGCGCCATGTCCCGGAACCGCGGCAGGCGCACGGGGCCGATCTTCTTGCCGGCCAGGAGGATGAGGTCCCGGTTGGTCGAGAGGTAGCCGGCGAAGAAGACGGCCAGGGTGATCTTGGCGACCTCCCCGGGCTGGAAGGTGCGCCCGCCCACGGAGATCCAGATCCGGGCGCCGTTGAGCTCCAGGCCGAGACCGGGCAGGAGGGGCAGGAGCAGCAGCAGCCCGCTGAGCACCAGGCAGATGTAGGTGATCCGCCGCAGCACCCGGTGGTCCTTGAGGAACCAGAGCACCAGGCAAGCGGCGGTCATGGCGAAGGCCGTCCACACCACCTGGGAGCCCGCGGCCGTCTGGTCCGTGGTGAGGTCGATCCGGTGGATCATGGCGATGCCCAGCCCGTTGAGGGCCACCACGATCGGCAGGACGTAGGGGTCCGCGTACTTGGCCCGCAGCCGCAGCACCACGTGCAGGACCAGCGCGCCGATGCCCAGGACCAGCCCGGAGACGAGGAGGTGCGGGTCCCCCGAGCCCACCTGGTCGGGGTCCACGAGGACGTTCGCGCCCACGCCGATGCCCACGGCGAGCACGAGCAGGAGCAGCTCGGTGAGCCGCCGCGGCTTCTGGCGGGGCTCGGCCTGCTCCTCCCGGGGGGAGGTCGCGGCGGGGGCGCTCATCCGTCACCCCCGGGAGAGGCCGCGGGCGAGGGGGTGGGCGAGGCGGTGGGGGAGGCGGTGGCCCGCTGGACGGTGCCCGTCGGGCGCGGCTCCGGGCCGGGCGTCTCCTCGGGCACGGACTCGCGCAGCTCGCCCACGATCCGCTCCGCCTCCTCGAGGCTGCCGGCGGGGATGGCGTTGCGGACCCGTTCCTGGGCGAAGCCCGGGAGGTCCTCGACCCGCAGGTCCGTGGCGCGCTCGAGGTCGCTGAGGCTCACGGGCCCCAGCGACTGCGAGACGCCGTTGTAGATCGCCACGTTGCCCTGCTGCTCGCCGACGTAGTACTGCGAGCTGATCCAGCCGCTCGTCAGCCAGCCCCCGGCCACGAGCAGCAGCCCTGCCGTGGCCAGCGCGAGCACGGCCACGGCGCGCCGGTGGCGGCGCCGGCGCGGGGACGGGACGGTGGCGTCGGCCCGGTGCAGCGCCGACTCGACGTCCCGCGGATCGGCCAGCGTGTCCGGGGCGGAGGTCTGCAGGAGGGTCGCGCGGCGCTCCAGGACGCTGTCGCTCACGGTGGGGATGCGCCCGGTCTGGGTGGCGTTGGCGGCGGCGCCCACCAACAGGTGGGGGCGCGCGGCGAGGTCGCGGCGCAGCGCGGCCGCCGAGGACTCGGCCTCGGCGGTCCCCTGCGTCCCGGCGTCCCCGGTGATCTCGTCCGAGGTGCGGGCGAACTCCGGGTCCGGGACGGCGCCGCGGGCCTCGCCGGCCTGCGGCACGGGGGCGGTGTCGTCGGTCTCGAAGACCTGGACGACCACCACGGTCACGTTGTCGGGGGCCCCGCGGTCCAGGGTCAGCTCCACGAGCGTGTCCACAATCTGGTTGAGGTCGTCGGTGGAGCCCAGCACCGAGTGGATGGTCTCCGGGCGGACCACGGCGTTGAGCCCGTCGGAGCACAGCAGCCAGCGCTCGCCGCGCTCCGGGCGGAGGGTCTCCACGTCGATCTCGGGGGAGGCGTCGACGTCCCCGAGCACGCGCATGAGGACGTTCTTGTGCGGGTGGGACTCGGCCTCGTCCGGGCGCAGCCGGCCCTCGTCGATGAGCCGCTGGACGAAGGTGTGGTCCTTGGTGACCTGGCGGAACTCGTCGCCCCGCAGCCGGTACGCGCGGGAGTCCCCGATGTGGGCCACGACGAGCTCGTCCTGGTCCGCGAGCAGGGCCGTGACGGTGGTGCCCATGCCGCCCAGGCGGGCGTTGCCCAGGACCAGCTTGGCGAGGTTCTGGTTGGCGTTCTGGATCTCGTCCGTGAGCACGGTGGCGCCGTCGCCGTGGTGGTCCGGGCGGTCGAGGCTCGTGAGGTCCATGACCGCGGAGGCCGAGGCGACGTCCCCGCCCACGTGCCCGCCCATGCCGTCGGCGACCACGGCGAGGTGACGGCCCGCGTAGGCGGAGTCGTCGTTCTTCGAGCGGACCCGGCCCACGTCGGAGCGCGCCGCGTAGCGGAAGGCGATCGCCATGCGTCAGGACCTCAGTTCCAGGACGGTCTTGCCCACCCGGAACGGGGTCCCGGGGTCGAGCGGCACGGCCCGGGAGAGGCGCTGCTGGCCGACGAAGGTGCCGTTGGTGGAACCGAGGTCCTCGAGGAACCAGCGGGAGCCCTGCGGGAACAGCCGGGCGTGGCGCCCCGAGGCGTAGTCGTCGCCGAGGGGCACGGTGGCCTCGGGGGAGCGGCCCAGCAGCACCGGGGCGTTGCCCAGCGGGTAGCTGCGGCCGCGGAGCGGGCCGTCGAGGACGACCAGGGTCTGAGGGCGGGAGCGCTGCCCGGTGCTGGGGCCCGCGGCGGGCGGCACCGGGTCCTCCACGGCGCCCCGGCGCTCGGCGCGGGACCTCGTGAGCACCGCCGGGAGCTTCCCGCCGACCGCCAGGTCACGCCCCTGGCTGGCGACGATGCTGAAGATGAAGATCCAGAGCAGCGCCAGGAAGCCGAAGCGGAGCAGGGTGACGGTGAGTTCGGACATTCAGCGGTTCCCCTTCGGGGTCAGGAGGCGGAACGTGATCCTGGTCCGACCCATGGTGATCACGGAGCCGTTGACCAGCTCGGTGCGGCCGATCACCCGCTCCCCGTCCACGTAGGAACCGTTGGTGGAGCCGAGGTCCACGGCCACGAAGTGCTCGCCCTGCCGCCGGATCTCGAGGTGCTTGCGGGACACGCCGGTGTCCTCCACGGTGATGTCCGCCTCGGCGGAGCGGCCCAGCACGATCGAGTCCGCGTTGAGGGAGTAGCGCGCGCCGTCGACGTCGAGCACCGGGATCCAGTGCGGCGCGGGCACGGAGCGCGTCGGCTCCCCCTCGTCCTCCTCCCGGCGGTGGCCGCGGGCGATCCGCTGCCCGCTCGGGGTGGCGGGGGTGTTGGGGGACTCGGCGGTGCGCTGGGCCGAGGAGTGGACGCGGAACTCGCCGGCCTCCACCTCCGGGTTGCGGGTGAAGGACACCTTCACCGCCCCCTGGAGCGTGTAGGCCTGGCTGCGGGCGTGCTTGATGACGACGTCGCACAGCTCCTCCGCGAGCGGCGTGCCCCAGTCCTGGGCGCGCGGGAAGTCCTCGTCCGAGAACTCCACGACGAAGACGTTGGGGGCCATGGTGCGGCCGGCGGAGATCGTGAACGCCTCCTGGTCGAGCTCCCGCCGGAGGGCACTGGCGATCTCGACGGCCTCCACCCGCTTCCGGGAGCCGGTGGAGAAGGTGGCGCGGACGGCCTTCTCGATGTTCTTCTCGAGGCTCTCGAGGAATCCCATGCCGCCTCCTTCCTGGCGTCGATCACGGTGCGCATGCACCCGGTCCCGGGTCAGGCGTTCTCCAGGATAGTAGACGCGACGCCTGTGAGCCCGGTGGGGGGTCCGCGCCGGGCGGGTCAGCGCCCCGGTCACGTCCTTGCCAGGGGGTCCGCAGGGGAGAAGAATCCCGGGTATGAAGCACACTGACCGAAGGCACCTGTCCCTGGCGGCGCTCGCCCTCTCCGCCCTGCTCCTCACGGGCTGCGGCGGCGACGGGGGTGACGGCGGCGCCGGAGGGGACGGCACCACCGCCCCGGCGGAGACCGGCGCCCCGGCCGACACCGCCACCCCCGACGACAGCGCGAGCCCGGACGACACCGCCACCCCGGACGACAGCGCGAGCCCCGACGACGACGGCACCGCCACGGCCTCCGGCTCGGCCTCGCCCTCGGAGAGCCCCGGCGACGACGCCACCGGCGGGTCCGGCGGCGAGGCGGCCGTCGTGGCCTCCGCGGTCGCCGCGGCCGAGGACGCGGTGGGCGGTGACGCCCAGGCCTTCGAGATCGGACGGGAGGACAGCCCGGCCAGCTGGGAGGTCACCGTCGCCGCCGACGACCGCGAGCACCAGGTGTACGTCTCGCAGGACGGCGAGGACGTGATCAGCCAGGAGGAGGAGGGCGGCCTCGACAGCGACGACGGCGAGAAGCTCGCCCAGGTCCGGGTGCCCCTCGACGAGGGGCTGGCCACGGCGCTGGAGACGGTCAACGGCACGGTCGACGAGGCGCAGCTCGAGACGGAGGACGGCACGACCGTGTGGGAGGTCGAGATCGACGAGCCGGACGGCAACTCCGTGGACGTGTTCGTCAACGTCGAGGACGGCTCCGTGCTGAAGATCGACCGCTGACCCCGTGGTCGCGGACCCCAGCCGCACGGAGCGCCGCCGGCTGCGGCTGACGTTCCTGGGCCTGCTCATGGCGGTCCTGCTGGCCGCCCTCGACCAGACGATCGTGGCCACGGCGCTGCCCTCGATCGTCGGGGACCTGGACGGGCTCGACCGGATCTCCTGGGTGGTCACGGCGTACGTGCTCGCCGCCACCGTGGGCCTGCCGGTCTACGGGAAGCTGGGCGACCTCTACGGGCGCAAGCGGATCTTCCTGCTGGCCGTCGTGGTCTTCCTGCTCGGCTCCGTGCTCTCGGGCGCCGCCCAGGACATGACGCAGCTCATCGTCCTCCGCGCGCTGCAGGGCCTGGGCGGCGGCGGCCTCCTGATCGGGGCGCAGGCGATCATCGCGGACCTCGTGCCGGCCCGCGAGCGCGGCCGGTACATGGGCGTGATCGGGGCGGCCTTCGGTCTCGCCTCGGTGAGCGGGCCGCTGGTCGGCGGGTTCCTCACGGACCTCGTGAGCTGGCGGTGGGTGTTCTACATCAACCTGCCGCTGGGCCTGGTGACGCTCCTGTTCATCCCCCGCTTCCTGCACCTGCCGCACGTCCCCCGGGGACGGGTGCGCCTCGACGTGCTGGGCACGGCGCTGCTGGCGCTGGGCAGCGTGGCGTTCGTGCTCCTCACCACGTGGGCCGGCACGGCGTACGCGTGGTCGAGCCCGCGGATCCTCGGCCTCGCCGGGGCGGTCCTGGTGCTCGGCGTGCTGTTCGTGCTGGTGGAGCGCCGCGCCGCGGAGCCGATCATCCCGCTGCACCTGTTCCGCGTGCGCAACTTCGTGGTGCCCACCGCGGCGGCCGTCGGCATGGGCGTGATCATGTTCGCGACCATCACCTACCTGCCCACCTACCTGCAGATGGTCGACGGCGCCTCGGCCACCACCGCCGGCCTGATGATGATCCCCGTGACGGCCGGGATGCTCGTCGGCACGATCGGCACCGGCCGCCGCATCGCACGCACGGGGCGCTACAAGCACTGGCCCGTGCTGGGCTCCGCGGTGATGGCCGCCGGGCTCGCGCTGCTCTCGCTGATCAACGAGTCCACCCCGTACGCCCTGACGGCCGCGGGGATGGCCGTCACCGGTCTCGGCATCGGCTGCCTCATGCAGAACCTCGTCCTGATCGTGCAGAACGCGGTGCCGCCCGCGGGGCTGGGGGCCGCGACGTCGTCGTCGAACTTCTTCCGCCAGATCGGGGCGTCCTTCGGGATCGCCGTGTTCGGCTCCGTCTTCGTCGCCCGGCTCGACGACGCGCTCGGGGGCCGCGCCGTGCCCGCCCTCGACCTCGACGCCCTGAGCCCCCAGGTGCTCGCGGGACTGCCCGCCCCGGTGCAGGAGGCCGTCGCGCAGGCCTTCGCCCAGGCGCTGCCGCCGATCTTCCTGTGGGGTCTCCCGGTCGCGGCGGCGTGCCTCGTGCTGTCCCTGCTCATCGAGGAGATCCCGCTGGGCACGACCGTGCCCGCCGCGCGGGAGGAGGCGCCGGGGCCGGCCGCGGCGCCCGCCGGGGCCGAGCGCGGCGGTTCCGCTGGCTAGGCTGGTGCCGGAACCACCACCGGATGCCTCAGGAGCAGCTCATGACCGATCCGCGCCCGTTCACCACCGCCGACCTCTACGACGAGCGCGGGGAGCAGCTGATGTCCTGCCCGCGCCAGTTCCTCGACCTGGGCGGGACGGCCGCGTTCACCGGGCCGGTGCGCACGGTCCGCTGCTTCCAGGACAACGGCATGGTGAAGGCCGTGCTCAACTCCCCGGGGGAGGGCGCGGTCCTCGTCGTGGACGGCCACGGCTCCATGGGCACCGCGCTCATGGGGGACATGATCGCCGAGTCCGCGGTGCGCAACGGGTGGGCCGGGGTCATCATCAACGGCCCCGTGCGGGACCGGGTCGCCCTGGCCGGGCTGCCCCTCGGGGTCAAGGCCCTGGGCTCCAACCCGCGCAAGTCCGCCAAGGACGGCGTCGGGGAGCAGGACGTGCCGGTCGTCATCGAGGGCGTGACCTTCCGCCCGGGCCGGACGGTGTGGGCCGACGAGGACGGGATCCTCGTGGAGGGCTGAGCGCTGTCCGCTCCGTCCGGCGCCGTTCAGCCGGCGCGGTGGGTGAGCCGGCCGCCGCGGTAGGTCGCGCGCACGCCGATGTGCTCCACCGACCCGCCCCGCCGGTGCACCTCGAGGGGGTTCTCCTCCAGCACCACCAGGTCCGCGAGCTTGCCCGGGGCGAGCGAGCCGATCCGGTCGAACATCCCCAGCGCCTTCGCG
Organism: Kocuria salina; assembly: GCF_013368965.1. Taxonomy (NCBI): domain Bacteria; kingdom Bacillati; phylum Actinomycetota; class Actinomycetes; order Micrococcales; family Micrococcaceae; genus Kocuria; species Kocuria salina. The sequence goes on along the minus strand of NZ_SSSF01000006.1, from coordinate 249,829 downwards.
GCCTCGGACGTGTAGGCGGCGAGGGCCTGCAGCACGTCGAGCCGTTCCCCGGCGGGCCCGAAGCGCCGTCCGTCACCGTCGAGGCGGTCGGTCCAGGCCTGGACCGAGCGCAGCACGTCGCCGTCGGCGACCGGCCGGTCGGAGCTGCCCGCCAGCCGCACCCCGGCGTCGAGGAAGCTGCGGCCCCGGTAGGTCCAGTCCGTGCGCTCGGGGCCCAGGAGCCGGCGGAACTGGGCGGCCATGGGGCGCAGGAAGCCGATCTGCGGGGTCACCACGATCCCCGCGGCCGCGAGCCGCGGCAGCTGGTCCGGGCGGGTGATGCTCGCGTGCTCGATCCGGTTGGGCAGCCGGTGGCGCCCGTGCTCGTCCTGGCAGCGGGTGATCACGTCGATCGCGAAGTCGATGGCCCGGTCCCCGATCGCGTGGGCGGCCACCGACCAGCCCGCGCGGTACGCCGCGTGGATCGCCTCGGCCATCTGCTCGGGGTTCTCCTGGAAGTAGCCCGTCGAGTGGCCTCCGCAGAACGCCTCGGTCACGGCGGCGGTCTCCCCGAGCAGCGAGCCGTCCACGAACACCTTGACCGGTCCGAGCCTGAGCTCGTCGTCGCCGAAGCCGGTGCGCAGCCCGAGGTCGAGCCCGCGCTCGGAGCCGTCCCCGAGGCCGCTGATCCCGTGCAGGACGTCCAGCACGGGCATCACCTGGGCCCGGGCGTGCAGGACGCCGGCGTCCCGGGCCTGCTGGTAGGCCTGCAGCTCGGAGGGGTTGTGCCCGATCCACCCGGCGCCCACCCCCGCCTCGGCGAACGTGGTGATGCCCTCGGCGGCGTAGCGGGCGGTGGCGCGGTCGAGCGCCGCCACGATCCGGTCCACCGGGTAGGGGCGGAACAGCTCCTGCACCACGGCCTGGGCGGTCTCCTCGACCAGGCCCGTGGCGCGGCCGGTGTCGTCCCGCACCACCCGCCCGCCCACCGGGTCCGGGGTCCCCGGGGTGAAGATCTCCGCCCGCCGCAGCGCCTCGGAGTTCACCACCGCCGCGTGGCCGGACGTGTGCCGGACGAACAGCGGCGTGCGGCCCGTGATGCGGTCGAGGACGTCGATGTCGGGCAGCGACCCGCCCACGGTGGCGGGGAGGAAGCCGGTGGCCATGAGCCACTCCTCGTCCCGCGGCTTCGCGGCCATGCCGCGCTCCAGGGCCGCGTACAGCTCGTCCAGGGATGTGCAGCCGGAGAGGTCCACCTCCGCCAGGCCGAGCCCGAACCACGCGGTGTGGCAGTGCGCGTCCACGAACCCCGGCAGCACGGTGGCCCCGCCGAGGTCCACGGTCTCGGCCGCCGGCACGTCCGGGTCGTCGAGGACCACGATCCGCCCGCCGTGCACGCCGAGGCTCGACGCCGTCGGGCGGTCCGGGTCCATGGTCAGGACCGTGGCGTTGACGAGCAGGAGGTCGAGCTGCATGGGGATCCTTTCCGCGGGAGTGACCCCATCGTGGCACCCGGGGCCCGGTCCCGCACATCGCCGCACGGCGCGGCCCGGCCCCGCCCGGCCCCGCCCGGCCCTGCCCCGCCAGGCCGGGCCCGGGCCGGGAGCGGTCAGCCCAGGGCGGCGACGAGCTCCGTGGCCTGCCGGATCGCCCGCTTGGCGTCCAGCTCGGCCGCCACGTCCGCCCCGCCGATGAGGTGCACCGGTACGGCGCCGGTGTCGTGGCCGGTCCCCAGCAGCGTGTCGTGCAGCCGCCGCAGCGGCTCCTGGCCCGTGCACAGCACCACGGTGTCGACCGGCAGCACCTGCTCGACCGGCTCCGTGCCGTCGGGTCCCGGCGCGGTGAGGTGCAGCCCGTCGTCGTCGATCCGCCGGTACACGACCCCGCTCAGGGTGCGGACGCCGCCGGCCCGGAGCGAGGTCCGGTGGATCCAGCCGGTCGTGCGGCCCAGGCCGGCCCCGAGCTTGCCGGGGGAGCGCTGCAGCAGCGTCACCTCGCGCGCCGGGCGCCCGGGCCGGGGCTCGACCAGCCCGCCCCGGGCGGACAGCGTCGTGTCGACGCCCCACGCGCGGTAGAAGTCCGTGCCGGCGGAGTGCAGGAGGAACTCGGCGACGTCGAAGCCGATGCCCCCGGCGCCCAGGACCGCGACCCGGCGTCCCACGGGCGCCCCGTGCTGCAGGACGTCCCGGTAGCCCACGACCGAGGGGTGCTCCACCCCCTCGATCGCGGGCACGCGCGGTTCCACGCCGGTGGCGAGCACGAGCCGGTCGAAGCCGCGCAGGTGCCCGGGCCCGGCCTCCGTCCCGAGCCGCACCTCCACCCCCAGTTCGGCGAGCCGCACCCCGTAGTAGCGCAGCGTCTCCGCGTACTCCTCCTTGCCGGGGATGCGCAGCGCCATCAGGAACTGCCCGCCGATCCGGTCCGCCGCCTCGAAGAGGGTGACGGCGTGCCCGGCCTCCGCGGCGCCGACGGCGAAGGCCAGCCCCGCGGGGCCCGCGCCGACCACGCCGATCCGCTCGGCCCGGCGGGTGGGGCCGAGGCGCAGCAGGGTCTCGTGCCCGGCCCGCGGGTTGACCAGGCAGGACGCCGTGCGGCCCGCGAAGGTGTGGTCCAGGCACGCCTGGTTGCACGCGATGCACGTGTTGATGGTGTCCGCCCGGCCGCGCGCGGCCTTGACCACGAAGTCCGGGTCCGCGAGCAGGGGCCGGGCCAGGGACACCATGTCGGCGTCCCCGTCCGCCAGGATCCGCTCCGCGGTCTCCGGGGTGTTGATCCGGTTCACGGCGACCAGCGGGATCCCGACCTCGCCCTTGAGCCGGCGCGTCACCCAGGAGAAGCCGCCGCGGGGGACGACCGTGGCGATCGTGGGGATGCGCGCCTCGTGCCAGCCGATGCCGGTGTTGAGCAGGGTGGCGCCGGCGGCCTCGACCGCCCGGGCCAGTGCCACGACCTCCTCGAGCGTGGAGCCGCCGGGGACCAGGTCCAGCATGGAGAGCCGGTAGATGAGGACGAAGTCCGGGCCGGTGCGCTCGCGGACGCGGCGGACGATCTCCACGGGCAGGCGCATCCGGTTCGGGTAGCACCCTCCCCACTCGTCGGTGCGGTGGTTGGTCTCGGCGGCGACGAACTCGTTGATGAGGTAGCCCTCGGAGCCCATGATCTCCACGCCGTCGTAGCCGGCCTCCCGGGCGAGCGCGGCGGTGCGGGCGAAGTCCTCGATGGTCCGCTCGATCTCCTCCGCGGTGAGCTCGTGCGGCACCACGGGGCTGATGGGGGCACGCAGGGAGCTCGGGGCCACGGCGGCCGGGGCCTTGGCGTAGCGGCCGGAGTGCAGGATCTGCAGGGCGATCCTGCCGCCCTCGGCGTGCACGGCGCCGGTCACCAGGCGGTGCCGGGCCACCTCCTCGGGGGTGCGCAGGAGAGCACCCCCGGCCCGGGTGGCGCCCTCGGGGTTCGGCCCCACGCCGCCCGTGACGATGAGTCCCACCCCGCCCCGCACCCGCTCCGCGTAGAACTCCGCGAGCCGCTCGAACCCTCCGGGCAGCTCCTCGAGACCGGTGTGCATCGATCCCATGAGCACCCGGTTGGGCAGGGTGGTGAAGCCCAGGTCCAGGGGTGCGAGCAGGCGCGGATAGGGCACGGTCATCTGATACTCCTCGTCTCAGGTACTTGGTCACCGTAGGCGAGGAGTGAGCCGCCTCACAAGCGCGGCACGGGCTCAGAGCGCGGCCAGCAGGTCCTTCCAGGCCGCGCGCCACCGCACGACGTCCTCCGCGGAGGCCAGGCCGGTGTGCGCGAGGGCCACCGTGGCGCGGCCACCGGCCTTGGCGCCGATGTTCGCGGAGACCCTGGACCCGTCGGCGAGGCGAGCCCGCCAGTAGCGCCACTTCGCGGTGGCGGCGGTGGTGGGCGGCTGCTGGAACGGGACGCCGCCGACCTCCGTGCGGCCGGCCATGAGCGCGCTCCACCGGGCGAGCGCCTCCTCCGGGTGCCGGTCACGGTGCGGCTCGCGCTCGCCCCGAAGGTGCCGTCCCCGGCCTGACCGGGCCGGCGGGCGCCCGTGTGCTGCTCGTAGGCCACCGCGACGGCCTGCGCCCACCACTCGTGGTTGTCGACGGCGCCCTCGAGCTGCTCGGCCACTCGGCGGGCGAGCTCGGCGTGGCCCATCGTCCGGGCGCCGAGCTCGTCGAGCCGGGCCGTCCAGGTCTCCCACGGGACGCCGGTGGCCCGCGCGATCCCGGCGGTGCTGGTGCTGCGGGTGCTCATGGGACCCAGGGCAGCGGCGGCGCGCCGGGTCAGTCCCCGGCCGTGGGGCCGGGGCCGCCTGCCCCCGCGCCGAAGTCCGGGTCGGCGGGGTCCGCGGCGTCCCCCGCGCTCGGCACGCGCTGGCCGGCGTTGGTCTGGCCCAGGGGGTCCGGGGCCGTCTCGAGGTCGCGCGCCGGGGTGTCGGGGACGCCGACGTCGTCGGCCAGGTGCGGGTCGTCGGGGAGCTGGTCGCCGGAGGCGGGAGTCGTGTCCATGGGCCCCAGCCAATCAGTGGCTCCGCGTCCTGGCAAGGCCCCGATCAGGCGTCCTGCGGCGGGCGCGCATCCCCTGGATATCGCGGACAGCGAAGCGGATGGACAGGGTGCTGACAGTGGGTGGGAGGCGTGCCATAGTGGGGGCAGAGGCCCGTCCCGCGGGCCGCCCGCAGTTGTCGAGCCAGGCCGCCGCCCCGCGGCGGCCGGAAACACGGAGACGAACTCATGGCCACCCCGAACCAGCGCACCGCCCCCTACACCGTGCCCGGCCTGTCCACCGAGAACGGTCACGAGGTCGCCCAGACGCTCCAGCAGCGCCTGCACGCCCTCAACGACCTCCAGCTCACGCTCAAGCACGCCCACTGGAACGTGGTGGGCCCCAACTTCATCTCGGTCCACGAGATGCTGGACCCGCAGATCGAGCTCGTGCGCGGCTTCGTCGACGAGCTCGCCGAGCGCATGGCCACCCTGGGCGTGGGCCCCTCCGGGCTGCCGGGCGATCTCGTCCAGGCCCGCACCTGGGACGACTACTCGGTCCACCGCGCCACCGGCGTGGAGCACCTCGCCGCCCTCGACATCGTCTACAACGGCGTGATCGAGGACCACCGCGACGCGATCCAGAAGGTCGGCGAGCTCGACCCCGTCACGGAGGACATGCTCATCGGCCACGTCAAGGAGCTCGAGCTCTTCCAGTGGTTCATGCGCGCCCACCTCGAGAACAGCGGCGGCGACCTCCAGCACGGCGGCGCCCGCACGGAGCAGGGCGCGGCGGAGTCCGCCGCCCAGTAGTCCGCCCCGCGACCGTGGCAGCCCACGCCCGCCCCGGCCCCGCCGACCCCCGTGGTCCGCGGGGCCGGGGCGCGTTCACGGCCATGACCTTCAACGTCCGGCGTCCCCTGCCGAAGTACGGCCGGATGGCGCCGGACGCGTGGTTCACCCGGGCCCCCGCCGTGCAGGCCGTGCTCCGGGCCCACCGGCCGGAGCTGGTCGCCCTCCAGGAGGTCCTCCCGGAGCAGCTGCACCACGTCCGGCAGGCCCTGGGGCCGGACCACGTCCTCCTGGGCGGGGGCCGGGACGCCGACGGCGGCGGCGAGCGGTGCCTGCTGGCCGTGGACACCGCCCGCTTCCGGATCGAGCGCTGGCAGCAGCGGTGGCTGTCCGCGCTGCCGGAGGTCCCGGGGTCGAAGGTGCCGGGGGACCTCTTCCCCCGCACCCTGGTGCTGGCCGACCTCACGGACCGGCGCACGGGAGTGGCCTGGCGGGTGGGCGCCACCCACCTCGACCCGTGGCCGGAGCGGGCGCGGCTGCGCCAGCTGGCCGCGCTCCAGGGCCTCCTCCTCGGGTGGGACGGCCCCCTGGTGCTCCTCGGGGACATGAACGCGGCTGCCGGCCGCTCCCGCACCTGGGACGCCGCGCTCGCCGGCGGGCTGCGGGACACCCTGCCCCCGGACGCCGCGGGGACCTTCCCCCGCTACCGGGAGCCCGGGGCCAGGACGCCGCGCCTGGACTGGATCCTGTACGGCGGCCCGGTCCGCGTGCTCGACGCCCGGGTCCTGGCCGAGCGTCCGCGCGGGGTGTGGGCCTCGGACCACTTCCCGGTGCGGGCCGAGCTCGAGCACGACGGCGGCCCCGCCTCCTGAGGCCGGGACCGCCGTGCCCGGCACGCGGCGCTCCCCAGGGCGGCGATCCGTGCTCCGCGTGCCATCCGCCGCCTCCCGGTGGTAGGAATGAGCCGTCCGCCCGGGAGCACCCGGCAGGTGCTCCGTGCGGCCGCCCTGCCGGTGCGCACCCGGTCGTGGGTGTCGTCCCACCCTGTGCACCCGGGACGGCCCGCCACCAGCACCGCGGGCCCGGCGTGCCGGGGTGGAGGACGTCCCGCCCCGGTCCGCGCGGGGCATCCATCGACAACGAACCGGCCGGCACGGACGTGCCGGCCAGGAGGTGCTCGTGACCTACACCGTGATCGCCCGGAGCGCGGACTCCCGCCTGCTCGGCGCCGCCACGGCGAGCTGCTCGCTCGCCGTGGGCAACGCCGTGCCGGCCCTCGTGCCCACCGCCGGGGTGGTCGCCTCCCAGGCGTGGACCAACCGGCGGCTGCGCTTCGAGATGCTCCGCACCCTGCACCACGGGGGCACGGCCGAGGAGGCGATCGCGGCCCTGACCGACGCCGACCCGGACCTGGCGCTGCGCCAGGTGGCCGTCCTGCCCGTGGCGGGGCCCGGCGCCCACCTCACCGGCAGCCTGTGCACGCCCTGGGCGGGGGGCGTGGCCGGGGCCGACTTCGTGGTGATCGGCAACTACCTGACCGGCCCGGAGGTCGTCGAGTCGATGCGCGCCGCGATGGACGAGGCGCTCACGGGGTCCGGGCCGACCAGCACCGAGATGGCCGGCGCGCTCCTGGCCTGCCTGCGCGCGGGCCGGGACGCGGGTGGGGACAGCCGGGGGCAGCAGAGCGCCGCGGTGCTCGTGGCCGACACGCTCGCGGGCTTCCAGTACCCCGTGCTGCTCGACGTCGACCTGCGGGCCGACAACTCGCCCACCCCGCTGGAGGACCTGGAGGAGATGCTCGCGCTGAAGGGCAGGGCCCACCCGGCGCCGGCCGAGGTGGTGCCCAGCACCGAGGTCCCGCACCGTCCCGAGGACGAGGGGCTCTGGTCGACGGTCCTGTCCTGACCTCCCTCGGGTGGGCGGCCCCCGCCGGGGTGGCCTACCCTCGGTCCATGAGTTCTCGTCGTGTCCTCCCGCCGGTGCGCTACGGCCCCGCGGCGGGCCTGACCGCGGTCCTCCTGGCGGGGGCGACGGTCCTCGCCGGCTGCTCCCCGGAGCCGGCCGGGCCGCCGGCGAGCGCTCCGGACGGGACCGGGGCGGCGTCGTCGGCCCCCGCGACGCCGGAGGCGGCCCCGGACCGGCTGGAGGTCGTGGTCACCGGCGACGTCCTGCTCCACCCGGGGCTGTGGGCGCAGGCCGAGGCGGACGGGGACGGGGACGGGGAGCTGGACTTCGGCCCGCTCGTGGAGGGCCTGCGCCCGTTCACGGAGGACGCCGGCCTCGCCGTCTGCAACATGGAGACCCCGCTCGCCGCGGCCGAGGGCCCCTTCTCCGGGTACCCCTCGTTCGAGGTACCGCCGCAGATCGTCCCGGCGCTGGCGGACCTCGGCTACGACGCGTGCACCACGGCCTCGAACCATGCGGTGGACGCCGGCCCGGAGGGCCTCGAACGGACCCTCGACGTCCTGGCCGACGCCGGGATCGCGACCACCGGCACGTACCGCGCCGCCGAGGACGCGCGGGAGCCGCTGGTCCTGGACGCGGACGGCGTGCGGGTGGGCCTGGTGACCGGCACCTACGGGCTCAACGGCAACGTCCCGGACGCCGCGTGGCGCGTGGACCTGCTGGACGTCCCCGAGATGGTCCGCAAGGCGCGCGCGGCCCGGGCGGCGGGGGCGGAGATCGTGCTGGCCGCGGTGCACGCCGGCGAGGAGTACTCCTCGGCGCCCGACCGGCAGCAGTTCGAGGTCACGCACGCGCTCGCCGACAGCGGGGAGTTCGACTTCGTCTACGGCCACCACACGCACTCGGTGCTGCCGATCGAGAAGCGCGGGGACACCTGGATCGTGCACGGCCTGGGCAACAGCGTCTCGGAGCACGCCACCCGGGTGCCGGTCAACAACGAGGGTCTGACGGTCAGCATGTCCTTCGCGCGCGAGGACGGGGAGTGGGTGGCCGGGGACCCGGTGTGGACCCCGCACATCCTCACCCTGGACCCGATCCGGTGGTGCGCGCTGCCGGCCGAGGACGTCTGCCGCTCCCGCGAGGAGGACGCGGCGTCCCTGGCGCGCACCGCGCGGACCGTGGGGTTGATGGGGGCGGAGGCCGACGGCGCCCGCCCGTGGCGCCCGCTCGCCCTCGGTCCCGCAGGGGAGTAGCGCTCAGTCCCGGTCGAGGGTGACGAGCGCCTGCACCGGGGCGTGGTCGCTGGGGTGGCCCCCCGCGAAGCGGGCGGTGTTGATCGCGGCGCGGCGCACCTGGACGCCGGGGCCGGCCAGCACCCAGTCGATCCGCTCCTCGCCCTCCACGGCCTCGCCGTAGTCCGGGAAGGTGCCCCACGCGGGGGTGAGCCGTTCCTCGGCGGCCGTCCAGGTGTCGGCGAGCACCCCGGAGCCCACGAGCGTCTCGTACGCCCCGGAGTCCCCCGCCTCCGCGTTGAAGTCCCCGGTGACCAGGGTGGGGGTGTGCGGGTGGAAGCTGTGCACGAGCTCGACCAGGGCCTCCGCGCTGCGGTCCCGGGCGGTCTCGGAGTCGTGGTCGAAGTGGGTGTTGACGAGCACGAGGTCGGTGCCGGTGCCGCGGTCCAGGAAGCGGCCCCAGGTGACGATGCGCGGGATGTCGTTGCCCCAGGTGGTGGAGCCGATGAGCTCGGGGGTGCCGGAGAGCCAGAACTGGTCCCACTCCACCAGCTCCAGGCGCCGGGCGTCGTAGAAGATCGCGGAGTACTCGCCCTTGCTGCCCCCGGCGCGCCCGTAGCCGACCATCCGGTAGCCGGCGGGCAGCGCCCGCTCCACCGCCGGCAGCTGGTGGTGGAGGGCCTCCTGCACCCCGAGCAGCGTGGGCTGCTCGAGCTGCAGCAGCCGCGCCAGCCGGGGCACGCGGTCGGGCCAGTGGTCCGGGTTCCCAGCGTGCGTGCCGCTGTGGTGGAAGCGGATGTTGTAGCTCATCACGTGCAGGGCGCGGCCCGTGGCGGGACCGATGAGCGGCACCGCGGGATCGGCGACGCCGGGGGTCGTGGAACGGTCGAGAAGGACGGTGTCTGAGGACATCACTGCTCCAGGGTGGGGGAGTGCGGGGGCGTCGTCGTCCCATGGTGGACCGGGCGGCCCGACCACGGTGCCACCGAGGGGGAACCCCCGGTGATCATCCGGTGAACTCGTGGGGTCCTCCACGGGGACCGCGGCCCCGTGGCCGGCGGTGCACGGCTCAGGCATCGGTCACCGCCACGGGAAAGTGCCGGATCTGCCCGGCGGCGAGCTCGTGGACCTCGCCGTCGACGTTCACGCGCACGGGCTCGGCGGGGCCGGGGGCGAGGTAGAGCCGCAGCCCGGCGCGGGTGACCTCGACCTGGATGGGCTGGTCCCGGTAGCTGATCGAGAAGGACACCTTGGGCAGCTGCGGGGGGATCGCCGGGTGCAGCCACAGCATGTCGTCCCGGACCTCCAGGCCCGTGTAGCAGCGGGTGAGGATGTCCACGGAGCCGGCCATGGCCCCCAGGTGCACCCCTTCGCGGACCGTGTCCCCCTGGGCATCCACGAGGTCGCTGTTGAGCGCCCGGGTGAGGAAGGACCAGGAGCTGGGGCGGTCCCGGCGGGCCTCGACCCAGGAGTGCACCACGTTGGAGAGCGTGGACCCGTGCGAGGAGCGGTCGCAGTAGAAGGCGACGGTGGCCCGGACCGCCTCCGCCGGGAAGTCGTAGCCCATCTGCCCCAGCAGCTCCCGCAGCTCCTCCGCGGAGAACAGGTACAGCAGCATCAGGACGTCGGCCTGCTTGGCCAGCCGGTAGTCGTTCGTGGAGCGCCCCTCGGCGTCGAGGATGAGGTCGAGGCGTCCGATGTAGCCGTAGCGGGCCCGGTAGTCCTCCCAGGCGAGCTCCGGCAGCTCCTCGTAGCCCTCGAACTGGGCGAGGACGCCGCCGGCCAGGAACGGCACCCGCAGCCGGGTGCGGACCCGCTCCCAGCGGGCCACCTCGTCCTCCCGCAGGCCCAGGCGCCGCCACAGGGGCCCGCCGTAGTCCTGGCCGAGACGCTCGACCATCTCGACCGCCCGCGCGAGCAGCCACGCCGTCATGACGTTGGTGTAGGCGTTGTTGCGCAGCCCCGAGCCCGGCGCGCCCGGGGCGCCGTCGTGGAACTCGTCCGGGCCCATCACCCCCGTGATCACGTACCGGTCGTCCTCGGGGTCGTGCACCGCGAGGCTCGAGAAGAACCGGGCGATCTCCACCACGAGCTCGGCGCCCTGCTCGATCAGGAAGCGGGTGTCGCCCGTGGCCTGGTAGTACTGCCACACGCTGTGCGCGACCGCCAGCCCCACGTGGCGCTGCAGCCGCGAGTGGTCCGGGATCCACCGGCCGGTGCGGGGGTTGAACAGCGCCCGCGGGGTCTCCTCGCGGCCGTCGCTGCCGCTCTGCCACGGGAACATGGCTCCCTCGTGGCCGGCCGCGCGGGCCGCCGCCCGCGCCTCGGGCAGGCGCCGGTACCGGTAGGCCAGCAGCGCCCGGGTCCACTCGGGCCGGCGGAGGGTGAGCATGGGGTAGACGAACATCTCGTCCCAGAACACGTGGCCGCGGTAGCCCTCGCCGTGCAGCCCGCGGGGCGGGACGCCGGCGTCCAGGTCCGGGTGCGCGGCCGCCACCGACTGCAGGACGTGGAAGGTGTTGAGGTTCACGGCCAGGCCCTGCTGGCCGCCGGCGTCGGTGGCCACGGCGAAGGCGGACCACAGGGCCTGCCACGCGACCACGTGGGCGGAGAGCAGCTCGTCGAAGCCGCCCGCCCGCTCCAGCAGCGTGGACGCGGCGTGCGCGGGCGTGGCGATCGCCCGGTCCTGCGAGGTCACGAGGGCCACGACCTTCTCGACCCGCACGGCCCGCCCCGGGTCCATCCGCAGCCGCAGCTCGTGGCCCACCACGCCGGGCGCGGGCCGGGACGGGACCCGGGAGAGCAGCCGGTCCTCCGTGCCGCTGCGGAGCACCCGGGTGCGGGCGGCCACGGCGATCCGGACGCCGGACCAGGACGTGGCCACCTCGACCCGTGCGGTCCCGTGGCCCAGGTCCTCGAGCCGGGCGTCGGCCAGGTGCCGGCCGGCCAGGGCGACGTGCTCCGCGACGTTGCGGTTGCGGACGTCGGCGTCCACGAGGCTGCGCACGGTCAGGGTCCCGCTCCAGTCCTCGGCCTCGAAGACCGTCTCCTGCCCCGCCAGATGGCGCTGGTCCTGGGAGACGAACCGGCGGGTGGTCACGCGGGTGGTGCGCCCGGCCTCGTCCCGGAAGCGCAGGGTGCGGGTCAGCACCCCGGTGCGCAGGTCGAGGTCCTGGTGGTGCTCCAGCACGTTGTCCGGGGTGGGCTCGAACCAGTAGCCGTCCTGGACGCGGTACTGCACCAGCAGCCAGTTGGGGGCGTTCACGAGGTCCTCGTGCTCCAGGACGAGACCGGCGGCCTCGGAGCGCAGCCGGTTGTAGACGCCCGCGAGGTAGGTGCCGGGGTAGTGCGTGCCGTCGGCCCGGGACTCGCTCGCGGCGCCGCGCACGGCCATGTACCCGTTGCCGAGGGTGCACAGCGACTCCCGCATCCCCTCGCGCGGCGGGTCGAGGCTGGCGTAGGTCAGGTTCCACGGGCTGCCCCCGCCGCAGCCGCCGGCCCAGTCGGAGTCCTCCGGGGCGGTGGCGACCGGGATGTCGAGGTCCGTGAGGTCGTCCACCACGAGGTGGGCGCCGGCGGCGAGCAGCCGGCCCCGCCGGCCCGCGCCGTCGAGCCCCACGACGAGCCCGAAGCCGTGGGTCACGGCGGTCCGCACCAGGCGGTCGCTGTCGCTGACCACCACGATGTGCTCGGGCTCCACCGCCAGCCGGCGGGAGGCGAGCAGCAGGGAGGCGGCCGGCGGGTGCGGGTCCGGCCCGTCCCGCGGCGGATCGGCCGCGACCACGATGTCCGCCGGCGGTCCCGCGCCCAGCTCCGGGTGGGTGGTGACCAGGGCCGTGAGCACGCCCTCGGCGCGCAGGCGGGCGAAGAGCTCGGCGGCCCCCGCCTCGTGGCGCGGGTGCAGGACTCCGCCGGCGGGGCGTATCGGGACCGGGGCGGCGTCGTCGCCGGCGCGGGCGGTGTCGTCGGGGCCCGGTGCGGCCCCCGCCGGTGCGAGGGCGAGCACCACCGCTCCGTAGGTGCTCCTGCCGTGGACGGCAGGCTGCTCCAGGACGCCGCTCATGCGGTCATTGTGCCACCTGCCTCCGTCAGGAGCCGGAGGCGGGCGGTGCGTCAGTTGATGGTGCTGAGACGGATGGTCTCGGGCAGCCCCAGGATCTGCTCGATGACCTCCCGGGTCACGCCGTTGCCGGCGTCCGTGACGAGGTAGCCGGTGTCCCCGCGGGTGGACAGCTGCTGGCGGTCGATGTTGATGCCGTGGTCGCCGAGCACGCTGTTGACTGTCGCCAGCACGCCCGGGACGTTGCGGTGCAGGTGCAGGATGCGGGTGCCGTTGACGGCGGTGTCCAGCTGGACCTGCGGCATGTTCACCGACAGGGTCGTGGAGCCCGAGGTCGCGAAGGACGAGAGCTTCCCGGCCACGAACCGTCCGATGTCCACCTGCGCCTCCTGCGTGGAGCCGCCGATGTGCGGGGTGAGGATCACGTTGGGCAGGCCCTGCAGCACCGAGGTGAACGGGTCCCCGGCCACCTTGGGCTCGTTGGGGAAGACGTCCACCGAGGCGCCGGCGATGTGCCCGCTGACCAGGGCGTCGCGCAGCGCGTTGTAGTCGACCACCATGCCGCGGCACAGGTTCAGGAACAGGGACCGGGGGCGCATCCGCTCGAACTGCTCCCGGCCGAAGAGGTTGTTGTTGCTGGTGCGCCCGTCCACGTGCAGCGAGACGGTCTCGACCCGTTCCAGCAGCTCCTCCAGCGTGTCGCAGCGCTGGGCGTTGCCCAGGGGCAGGCGGTCCACCACGTCGTAGTAGTAGACCCGCATGCCGAGGGTCTCGGCGAGCACGGACAGCTGGGAGCCGATGTTGCCGTAGCCCACGATGCCGAGGGTGCGGCCGCGGACCTCGTGGGCGCCCTCGGCGGACTTGTCCCACACGCCCTCGTGCATGCCCTTGTTCTTGTCCGTGAGGTGCCGGGCCATCGAGATGATCTCGGCGATCGCGAGCTCCACCACGGACCGGGTGTTGGAGTAGGGGGCGTTGAAGCACGTCACGGCGTGCTCGGTGGCGGCCGCCAGGTCGATCTGGTTCGTGCCGATGCAGAAGGCGCCCACGGACAGCAGCTGCGGGTGGGCCTCGAACACCTCCCGGGTCACGTGGGTCTTCGACCGGATGCCGAGCAGCTCGACGCCCTCGAGGGCGTCGACGAGCTCTCCGGTGTCGAGGGCGCCCTTGCGGGTCTCGACCTCGATGCCCTTCTCGGACAGGATGCGTTCGGCCTCGGGGTGGACGTTCTCCAGGAGCAGTGCTTTCACAGTCGCCCAGTCTATGGCTACGGCGCAGGGGATCGCGACGCCGGGCGTCACCCCGCGGCCGATGTGGTCCGGATCACCGGGCTCCGCGGGGGGCCGTCCCGCGCGGAGCCCGTGGACGTTCCGCCGGCGGACGCAGGTCTACCGAGCAGTACTTCCACTGTTGCGGGCCGGCCGGTGACGGACGTGTGCCATCGCGAATAGCATCGCGAGCACCCCCTCAGGCGCGGCCCCGGGCCGCACCGGCAGCCCCATCCCCCAGGAGGACCAGCACATGATCCCTCAGCACCGAGACCCCGCGACCGCACGCTCCTCGGGCCGCCCGCGCCGCCGGCGCCGGACCGCGGCGGCGCTCGCGCTCGCCGTCGCCCTTCCCCTCGGTGCGGCCGCACCTGCCGCCGCGGACGCGAACTTCCCCGCCACGGAGGGGAGGACCAGCATCTCGAGCATCCTGACCCCCGACGACGTGGAGCGGGAGCTGCAGAAGCTGGAGCGGACCAGCCGCCACGGTGTCGACGCCTTCACCCTGGCCGAGGCCGGCATGGAGGTGAGCACCTCCGAGCAGGGCCGGGACCTGTGGGTCGCGACCGTCGGCTCGGGGACGGAGCACGTGTGGCTCCAGGGCCGGATCCACGGCAACGAGCCCTACGGCACCGACGCCCTGCTGAGCCTGCTCAAGGAGCTCGGCACCAACGGCTCGTCCGAGTACGAGCTGCTGCGCTCGAGGTTCACCTTCCACATCATCCCCATGTACAACCCGGACGGCGCCGAGGCCAACATCCGGCACACCGTCCTGTGGGACCAGGTCTCCGGCGCGCCGGAGGGCGGGACGCCGCAGCGCATCGACCTCAACCGCGACTGGACGGCCGAGGGCTTCGCGGCCGACGAGTCCCGCGCCTTCTACGAGTACTGGACGACGGTCGACCCGGCCTGGGGCGTGGACATCCACCACCAGGGCCTCAAGACGCAGTACGGGACCGGCGACGACGTCACCCTGTCCCTGGGCATCTCCCTCGCTCCCGGCGGACCGACCCTGCCGGGGCTCGAGGGCGGCGTCTACGACCGGCTCACCCGGCAGATGAACGTGCACGTCTACGACGAGCTCTCGAAGTACGGCTCCATCAACATCGACCGCTACCAGGTGGGCGGCAGCTACGAGATCGACATCAAGGGCGGTGTCGTCTCGGCGATGATGCTCGGCCTGGACCACGGCGGGCTCAACCCCGAGGGGCACTCCCACCCGGTGGTGTTCTTCGAGACCTCGGGCAACTCCTCGGACGGCAGCCTCGGTCAGAAGGCCCGCGGCAAGAGCGTGCGGCAGAACGTGCTCGCCGTGAAGGAGCTGCTGCTCGGCCTGGCCACCGGGGAGGTCCAGCAGGAGGACCCGGAGCGCTGGGACGAGATCCCGCACGCCCCGGTCACCGGCTACCAGACCGACTACGCCGGGGTGATCCCGGTCGGCTGAGCCCGGCCGCCGGGGCCCGGCTGCTCCGGCCGGTCCGGGGGCATCAAAAAGGCGAAGCGGGACATCCGTCGGATGTCCCGCTTCGCCTGTGTGGTGCGCGAGGGGGGAGTTGAACCCCCACGCCCTTTCGGGCACACGGACCTGAACCGTGCGCGTCTGCCTATTCCGCCACTCGCGCTGATGGATCACAGCGGCGGACCGCTGTGGGCAACGACGACAATCCTACCCACAGTCGCCCCCGTTGGCCAATCGTGGTCTCCGGCCTGCTGTCAGTAGGCTTGCCGCATCCCGGTCAGGGGTCGACGAGGGCACACAGGGGGCACGGATGGAACCCGACAGGGAGAATCTCGAGGAGAAGCGCAAGGAGCTGGGCAGGACGGACGAGCCGCTCGAGGACGAGCTGGTCGAGGAGTTCGAGAACACGGTCACCGAGGGCGCCGAACGCCTGACCCGCACGTGGCGGGCGATGACCATCACCGGACTCTTCGGGGGCATCGACGTGGGGGTGGGCATCCTCGCCTACCTGGCGGTCAAGGAGGCCACCGGATCGGACCTGCTGGCCGGCGCGGCGTTCGGCTTCGGGCTGCTCGCGCTCCAGCTCGCCCACTCGGAGCTGTTCACGGAGAACTTCCTGGTGCCCATCTACGCCGTCGTCTCCCGGCACAGCACCTGGTGGCAGCTGGCGCGCTTCTGGACGGTGACCCTGCTGACCAACCTCCTGGGCGGATGGCTGTTCACCTGGTTGATCGTGGCGGGGTTCCCGCGGTTCCACGACGTCCTTGAGGAGTCGGCGACCAAGTACCTCGAGGGGGGCCTCACCGTGGAGTCGGCCGCTCTGGCGCTGCTGGCCGGCAGCACCATCACGCTCGGGACGCGGATGAGCCAGGGATCCAGCAACGAGGTGGTGCACACCGCCATCGCGCTCATCGACGGCCTGCTGGTCGTCGGGCTGGGCATGCTGCACGGTGCGCTGAACTCGGCGGTCATCTTCGGGGCGATGCACGCGGGCGCCGACATCTCCTACACGGAGTGGCTGGTGTGGATGCTGTGGGTCATCCCGCTGAACATGGTGGGCGGGCTCGTCATCATCACGATGCCGCGGCTCATCCGCACGCTCGAGCTGATCAAGAAGGAGCGCGGGCAGCAGGAGCGCGAGCACGCCGCCGACGGGCGGGTGGTCTGAGGCTCAGGCGACCACGAGCCCGGTGGTCAGGGCGAAGGCCCCCCACAGGCCCGTCAGGGCGAAGAGGGTGATCGGGGCGAGCAGCGCGATCTCCGCGGCCGAGCCGGCGTTGCCGATCAGCGGCACCGTGAGGAAGGACCGGTTCTTGTACACCGACCGGGGCAGGGGCAGCGGCATCCGCAGCGGGTAGAGCAGGTGGATCCCGCGCGTGGTCACCAGGTCCCCGGCCAGGTGGGCGACCACCCCCGTGGCCACGGCCGCGGCGAACCACCACTCGTGGGCGGGCGGGTGCAGCCCCACCAGGACGCCCAGCCCGATCCCCACGACCCAGTTGAGCTTCGCGACCCGGTCCGGCACGAAGGCGAGCACCTGCACCGCGAAGGCGATGAGGAGCACGGACATCACCGCGGCGAGCGGCCACACCCAGCCGAGGCCCTCGACCGGGATCCCGATCTTCTGCGCCGCGGCGGCCAGGCCGGTGAACACCGCCACGCCCAGCACGGAGTGGGTGCCGCGCCGGTGCCCGCCGGAGAGCCGGCAGATCCCGCGGGCCAGCCAGGTGGAGAGCGGGCGCAGGGACCGGGCCACGGTCCCGTCCGGGTGGTCGAGGTCCGGCAGCAGCGCCGCCCCGGCGGTGACGAGCGCCCCGGTGAGCACACCGGTGTCGCCGACGTCCAGGACGCCCCAGCCGATCGGGACGGTGAGGTCCTGGAGGTGCAGCTGGTAGTCGGCGGTCAGCGCCACCCATGCGGCCGCCCCGCAGGCCGCATGGCTCGGTCCCATCATGGAAGTGATGTCCTCCTCGGATTTTCGGTGCGGTGGGGTCAGGGCGACCTCACCAGCGGAAACACTAGGGTCCCGGCCGGACAGCACAGCGCCGGGGGCCGCCCGACGGGCGCCCGGTGACACCGGATCCCCCGGGTCCGTAGGCTGACGGCCAGGACTCCGCCGACGGAAGGACAGCGCCGTGCTCCGATCCGATCGCTCCGGTTCGGGGGCGCCCACCCTGCTGCTGCTCCCGGGGCTGCTGTGCACCCAGCGGCTGTGGGACCGGGCGCGGCCGCTGCTCGAGGCCTTCCACGACGTGCTCACGGTGGACCTGCCGGGCGTCGGCGGCGGCGACCTCCCGGAGCGAGCCGCCGACCTGGAGGCGTACGCGGACCGGGTGTGCGAGGTGCTCGACGCCGTGCGGGAGCACGGCGTCGCCGCCTACGCGGACCGGCAGATGCCCCGGACGTTCCGGGAGGACGCCCGCGAGGAGGACGTCGAGGCCGCGCTCCGGCAGGCCCGGGACTGGCCGGAGGACGCCGTGGTCCGGGCCCTGGAGGCCATGCGGGACCGGCCGGACCGCACACCCCTGCTGCTCGAGCACACCGAGCTGCCGGTGCTGCTCATCCAGGGGGACGACGACCCCGCGATCGACGCGCTCGACCCGGAGGAGGGCCACGTCACGCGGATCGTCACGGACACCGCGCACATGGGCGTGCTCACCGACCCGCACACCTTCGCGGGCATCGTGCACGGCTGGGTGGCCGACGAGCTCGAGCGCTCTGCCTGACCGGCCCCCGTCGGGGAGCGGGGCGTCAGGGGGCTGCCACGGACCGCCACCCCGCGGAGTCCACCTCGACGACGACGGGTGCCCGGCCGCGCACGCTCCGCCGCCGCAGCGCCGCCTCGATGTCACCCGCGGGGGCGGCGACCACGAAGGTCTCGCCGCGGAACAGGTCGGCGGAGTCCTCGACGAGCGAGACCAGCTCCTCGGCGCCGCGGGCCGTGAACCGCTCGGCCACGCGCAGGCGCGCGGTCCACGGCGGGGGAGGGACGGCGTCGTCGAGCAGGACGGCCGTGGCGGGGCACTGCAGGTCGGTCATGGGCCCAGTCTTCCCCTCGGGCTGCGGCGGGGGAAGGCGGGAGCCGCAGAGCACGGCCACCGGTCCCGGCCGACCGCTCAGTCCAGGGACTTGGGCCGCCACGGCAGCTGCTGGTCGCAGCCGGGGGTGAGCCAGGCCTTCACGAAGCCGCCGGACTGGTAGACGAACTCCCGCAGGTGACCCCGCGGCACGGCCGGGTAGTCGAAGGAGAGCACGTCCAGCTCCCCGGCGTAGCAGCGTTCCAGCAGCAGGCGGGAGCGGGCGACGTGCTGACGGTAGGTGAGGGCGCTGACGTGCTCCCACCCTCGCTGCTCGCTGAGTGCGCGCAGCTCCATGGCCTCGCCCTGGGTGGTCGAGGGGTCGGGGCGGAAGCAGATCACCTCGTAGTCCTGCTCGCCGCCCCCCGCGCAGGTCTGCGCGGCCCGCGTGTAGTACACCCGGCCCGAGGCGTCGCCGAGGTCGCCGGTGCCGGGGTTCGCCACGACCAGCACGGGCGCCACTCCGGCGTCCATGAGCCGCAGCGCCTCGGCCATGCGGGTCCGGTCCGGCGGGCCCAGCACGAGCAGGGCGTCCGAGCGCGCCGGGACGTCGGTCCGGGGGTGCTGGAACGCCGTCCAGCCGGCGACCAGCCAGACCAGGAGCAGCGCGAGCACCGGGACGAGCACCCAGGTCGCCCGGGCAGAGCGGAGGACGGGGCGGCGGGTGGTGCGGGCACTGCGGGGCATCGGGGCCGCTCCTCGCCGGTCGTGGGGACGGAGTCCGGATCAGCCGACATTGTCGCACCCGCCGCTGGGCGCGGCCGCCGTGTGACGGGCCGAGGCCGCCCGGGCGGGCCGGTGCGGGCCTACGATGTAGCACGCCGGTGCGGTGCGCGCGGGCGTGCCGCGCGGACGTGCCGTGCGCACGGCAGGTCGAGGACCGAGGAGGACGGACCGCATGACGGTGGAGGACGAGACCGGGGTGCTGTGCCGGGTGCCCATGCGCTGGGGCGACATGGACCCGTACGGGCACGTGAACAACGTGGAGGTCGTGCGGCTGCTCGAGGAGTCGCGGATCGCGGCCCTGGGCGTGCCCGTGGGCACCGGCGACCAGGTGGAGCCCCCGCTGATCCCGTTCTTCTCCGCGCTGCCGGAGGGCACCCAGGCGCTGATCACCGAGAACCGGATCAGGTACCTCCGCCCCCTCGAGTACCGCAACACGCCGGTGGAGGTCCGGGTGTGGGTCGTCTCCGCCCGCGGCGGGGCGCTGACGCTGGGCTTCGAGATCACCGACGTGGTCTCGCGCCGGGCGTGCGTGCGGGCCGAGACCCAGCTCGCGTTCTTCGTGCCCGCCACGGGGACGGTGCTGCGCATCTCGGCGGAGCAGCAGGAGCTCCTCGCCCCGCACGCGGGCCCGCGCGTCTTCCGCTGACCCGCGCGCCCCGCGGCGGGGTGCTCAGGCCTCCGTGCGCGCCCGGTGGGCCGCCTGCGAGCGCCGGTACTGCGCCGCGAGCCGGACCGGGGCGTTGGGCGCGCCGAAGCCGGAGTACCCGTTGCGGCGCTCGACCACCTCGAAGAACACCGTGCCCAGGGTCTCCGTGTAGAAGTGCAGGAACTCGCCCTCGGCGTCCCGGTCGTAGAGCAGGTGCAGCTCCTGCAGGGAGGCCACGAACCCGGCGTCGAGGTCGAAGCGGGCGTCGAGGTCCTCGTAGTAGTTCTGCGGCACGGGCAGGAACCGCAGCCCGCGCCGGCGGGCCCGCCGGGCCGCGGCGAAGACGTCCGTGCAGGACAGCGCCACGTGCTCGGGGTAGGCCGCGCCCACGAAGGAGCCCTGCTCCGCGGCGGTCGGGGCCACGTTGAGCGGCATCCGCACCGCCCCGTTGGCCGAGCGCATCACCTGGCTGCGCACCAGCCCCGAGGGGCCGGGGACGTCCTGGGCGGCCTGCGCCTCCAGCGCCAGCACCGAGGTGTAGAACAGCACGGCCTCGTCGTAGTGCTGCCACGGCTGGGCCATGTTGACGTGGTCCACCCCGGTGACCAGGGCCCTCGTGTCGAGCTCGTCGTCCGCGCCGAACTCGCCCAGCCACCCCGGGACCCCGTCCGCCGTGCGCTCGCAGAAGAAGATCTCCGTGCCGTCCGGGGCGAACACGCCGCGCAGGACCTGCTCGTCGTCGCGCTGGGAGCGGGGCACGGGCAGGGCCTTGAGCCGGGCGGCCCGGTCGACGGCGGCGTCCGGGTCGGCGACGTCGAAGCCGAGCGCGGCGACCTCGGTGGGGGAGCCGTCCGGGACCGCGTCGTTGACGACGACCCGCACCGGTCCCTGCACCCACACCTGCACGTTCTCCTTGGACTGGTGGTGCCCGCCCAGGGCGAAGCCGAGCTGGTGCAGGAGCCGGGTGGTCTCGCCGAGCCGCCCGGTGCGGATCTCCACGAAGTCGTGGCCGGCCGGCTCCTCGACCGCGGGCAGCGGCTGGAGCTCGAGCGTGTCCCGGGTCCGCTCCCCGGCCAGGGCCCGCCGGGTCTGGTCCTCGAGCCAGCGCAGGGAGCGCAGCCCGTCCACCGCCGTGCGGTTGACGTCGGCCTGGCGGAAGGCGTCGTTGAAGATCTCCAGGGACACGGGGCCGTCGTAGCCGGCGCGGACCAGGTGGGACATGAAGCCGACCATGTCGAAGTCGCCCTCCCCGGGGAACACCCGGTGGTGGCGGGACCAGGACAGGACGTCCAGGTGCAGGAGCGGGGCGTCGGCCAGCTGCACGAAGAAGATCTTCTCCGCCGCGATGTCCTCGATCGGGGCCGGGTCCCAGGCGCGGGAGAGGATGTGGAAGCTGTCGAGGCAGGTCCCCACGCTCGGGTGGTCGGCGAGGTCCACGATCCGCTGGGCGCGCTCGAAGTCGTTGACGAACCTCCCCCAGGCCAGCGCCTCGTAGGCCAGGCGCACGCCGTGGCGCGCGGCGAGCTCGCCGAGCCGGCGCAGCTGGTCGGCCATGACCTCGTCGTCGTCGATCTCGGCGGTGGCCACGTTGGAGCACACGAGCAGGGTGGTGATGCCCAGCCGGTCCATCAGCCGGAACTTGGCCTCGGCGCGCCGCAGGTTCGCGGCCAGCCGCTCGGGGCCCACGGCCTCGAAGTCCCGGAAGGGCTGGTAGAGATCCAGGCTCAGGCCCAGCTGCGCGGCGAGCTCCCGGATCTGCTCGGGGGAGGAGGGGGAGACGACCAGGTCCTGCTCGAAGACCTCGATGCCGTCGAACCCGGCGGCCGCGGCGGCGTGCATCTTCTCCTCGAGGGTGCCCGAGAGGCAGACCGTGGCGATCGAGGTGCGCATCAGCGTGCCGCCCCGGCGGCGGCCGGCTCCGCGGCGCCCTCGTTCTCGGCGCCCCGGCCCCGGGCCTCGAGGGCGCGCAGCTCGGCGGCCTCGGTGCGCGAGGTGTGCAGCGCGTCGATCTCGTCGAGGGACTTCCGCGCCGTCTCCTTCGCGGTGAGCGCGGCGCCGCCGGAGATCAGGCACGCGACCGTGACGAACACGGCCACGCCCAGCCAGTTGTCGCCGGCGGGACCGGCCACGGCGGAGGCGAGGACGGGCGCGAAGCCGCCCGAGACGGCGAAGCCGATCTGGGTGCCCAGGGCCAGGCCGGTGACCCGGACCCGCAGCGGCAGCATCTCGGCGTAGAACGAGGGCCAGATGCTGTTGGCCATCGAGTAGAAGCACCCGGACATGACGGCGCCGAGCACGAAGATGAGCGGCCAGTTCCCGGCGTGGACCGCCGAGAGGTAGGGGTACATCAGCACGGCGGGGCCGAGGACCCCCGTGAGGAAGACGGGCTTGCGGCCGATGCGGTCGGCGAGCACGGCCACGACCGGGATCACGAACAGGGCGACGGCGTTGGCCAGCACGGAGACCCACAGCATGGTGGAGCGCTCGAGGCCGACCACGGAGGTGGCGAAGGAGAGCGACCACACCGTGAACACCACGTTGACGGTGTTGATCATGGCGGCAGCGGCGATCCGGACCACGGCGGCCCGGTGGTGCCGCAGGAGCACGCGCAGCGGGGACTCCGGCTGCTCGGCGGGGGTCTCGGCGCGGGCCTCCCGGAAGGCCGGGGGCTCCTCCAGGTGGCGGCGGATCAGGTAGGCCACCACCACGACGACGGCGGAGAGCCAGAACGGCACGCGCCAGCCCCAGCTGAACAGCGCCTCCTCCGGCAGGAGGGTGAACGGGATGAACACGGCGGTGGCGAGCAGGGTCCCGAACTGGGTGCCCTGCAGGGTCCAGCTGGTGGTGTACGCGCGGCGGTCCTCGTCGGAGTGCTCGAGCGACATGGAGATGGCGCTGGCCTGCTCGCCCGCGGCGGACAGCCCCTGGACCACGCGGCACAGCACGAGCAGCACCGGGGCCAGCATCCCCACCTGGTCGTAGGTCGGGAGGCAGCCGACGGCGAAGGTCGCCCCGCCGATCATGAACAGGGTCAGCATGAGCACGAACTTGCGGCCGAACCGGTCGGCCAGCGGACCCATGACCAGGGCTCCCAGCGGGCGGACGACGTACGCCACGCCCACGGTGCCCATGGCGAAGAGGATGGCCACGCCGGGGGACGTCTCGGCGGGGAAGAAGAGGTGGTTGAGCACCAGGGCGGCGGCGGTGCCGTAGACCGCGAAGTCGTAGTACTCGAGGGCGCTGCCGATCCAGCTGGCCAGCGCGGCCTTGCGGGGCGTCCGGCCGGAGGGCGGCGGGGCCGTGGTCCCGGCGGTCGTCGCTGCTGAGCTCATGGAGGTCCTTCGGGTCGGTCCACAACGCGATCTGGTTCTCATATTGTGGAAGTCACTGCTACTGTGTGATCATGATCTCTGTGAGCTGGTCCACATGTCAACCGCAGGACGGACGGAGCGCTGCTGTGCGAACGTCGATCAGAACCGCCCTCCCCGGCGCCAGGGGCCCCCGGTGACGGCCCCGGAGCCGGCGGGGGCCGCCCGCCAGGACATGGTGGGCAAGGCCCTCCGGCTGCTCGAGCTGCTGGGGGAGCACCCGGACGGGCTGACCGCGGCCGAGGCCACCAAGATCTGCGGCTACCCCTTCAGCACCACCTACCGGCTGCTCAACGCGCTCGTCCGGGACGGCTTCGCCGAGCTGCAGGAGGACAGGCGCTACGTCCTGGGGCTGAAGATCTTCCACGCCGCCCACAGCGTGGCCCAGCGCCTCGGGATCACGGGGACGGTCGTGCCCGTGCTCCGGCGGATGGTCGAGCGCACGGGGGAGTCCTGCCTCTTCGCCGTCCTGGACGGCGACCGCTTCCACACCCTCGCCAAGGAGGACGGGCCGGACTTCCGGGTCACCTCCGACCCCGGCTACCGCGGCGCGCTGCACTCCTCGGCCCTCGGGCTGTGCCTGCTCGCGTTCGCCCCGGAGGACGTGCGCGAGCACCTGCTCGGCACCATCGAGCTCGAGGCCCGCACCCCGGCCACGCTCACGGACCGGGACGAGCTGCGCCGGCGGGTCGAGCGGATCCGGCGGGAGGGCTGGGCCACCCAGGACCAGGAGCACGACGTGGGGATGGTCGCCGTCGCGGTGCCCGTCCTGCGGCCGGGCGGGGGCTGCATCGGCTCGCTCGCGCTGTCCGCGCCGGTGTTCCGGCACCGGCTGGAGGACCTCGTGGACATGGTGCCCGCCCTCCGGGAGGCGGCCGGCGAGCTGGGTGCGCGGCTCACGGGCTGAGCGGCCGGGGCGGGCTCAGGGGACGGACTGGCCCCGCGCCGCCGTGAGCAGCGCGTACCAGTCCTCGTGGCCGAGCCGGGACGCGAGCTCCTCCGCCGCGGCGCACGCGGCGATCCGCTCCGGGTCGGTGGTCCCCAGCACCGGGCGGATCCCGCCGGGGTGCTTCATGAGCCACGCGAGGACCACCGCCTCGCCGGGGACGCCGTGCGCCGAGGCGATCCGGTGGACCGTCTCGGCGGTGGCCGCGGCGTGCTGGTCCTCGGGCGGGATCGGCGCACCGGTGTACAGGCCGCGGGCCAGGGCGCCCCACGCCTGCACCTCGATGCCGTCGGCCGCACAGTACTCCAGGAGCCCCTCCGGGAAGGAGTGCTCCGCGCCCTCGGGGTGGTTGGCCAGGATCTGCTGCTCCACGAAGCTCCGGTGCCGCAGGCTCAGCTCGAGCTGCACCGCGGTGACGGGCGTGCTGAGCACCTGCTGGTAGCGGGACACCTGGCGGGTCGACATGTTGGACAGGCCCACGGAGCGGATCAGCCCCTCCTTGCGCAGCTCGTCCAGGGTCCCCGCGACCTCCCGGGGATCGGCCAGGGGGTCCGGCCGGTGCAGCATGAAGCGCTCCACGGAGTCCACGCGGAGCCGGCGGAGGGACCCCTCGAGGCCGCGCCGGATCGTGTCCCGGTCCAGCCGGTAGTGGGTCGGCGCGCCGGGTGCCGCGGTGTTGCCCGGCAGGCGCACCCCGCACTTGGTCTGGAGGCGCACCCTCCGGCGCAGCTCCGGGTCCTCCGCGAGGAGCTCGCCGAAGACCTCCTCGGACTTGCCGTGGGCGTAGATGTCGGCGTGGTCGAAGTCGGTGATGCCGGCGTCCAGCGCCGCGTGCACCGCGGCCCGGGCACGGTCCACGGTCCCTGCGCTCGGCGGGGCGTCGTCCCACGACCCCCCGATGGTCATGCAGCCGTAGATCAGGCGCGAGCTCATGAACGGTCCTCTCCGTCGGGCACCCCGGCGTCCCGGGCGGGGCTCTGCTGCTCCAGGCGCTGCTGCTCGGCGGACCAGCGCAGGCGGGCGGCCGCCGCGTAGGCGGCCCCGGACTCCTTCATCCGGCCCGCGCGCTCGTAGAGCCGGCCCAGGGCGGTGAAGCACTCCGCCTGGTCCGTGGCCGTGGCCTCGGTCTCCTGGTAGAAGTCCAGCGCCCGGTTGTAGGCCGTGATGGCCTGGGTGTGGCGCTCGCCCAGCTCGTACACCCGTCCCAGGTTGACGTGGCACTGCGCCTGGTCCTGCGCCTCGTGCGGGGCGTCGAGGTACTGGCCCAGGGCGTCGAGGAGGTGCTCCTCCGAGTCGTGGGCGCGGTCCAGCTCGAGCAGCAGGCTGCCCAGGATCAGGTGCGTGCGGGCCAGGTGCTTGCCGCTGCCGGGGATGCGGCAGAACAGCCCGAGGGCGTTCTCGTAGGCGGTGACGGCCCGGCCGGGGCGGTTCATCCCCAGGTAGAGATGGCCCAGGTTGTAGTGGCAGGCGGCCTGCTCCTGGAGGGAGTCACCCTCCTCCTCGAAGAGCACGATGGCCTGCTGGTAGGCGGTCTCGGCCTCGTCGAGCCGTCCGCGGTCCTCGGCGTCCAGGGCCCGGGTGAAGAACCCGTGCCCGTCCTGGGTGTAGCTCATGCGGAGTCCTTTCTCGGCCGGGTCCTGCGGGGGGGGGGGGGGGGGTCAGCGGGCTACGCGGGGTGCGGGTCCTGCGGGCGCGGGGCCCGGCGGCCCAGCGCGAACCACAGTCCCGCGCGGGCGACGGGGAACGCGAGGATCACGAGCAGCCACAGCAGGCGCAGCACGGGATCCAGGGCCGGGCTGCGCAGCAGGGAGACCGAGGCGGCCACCATCAGCACGACGACGACCGCTCCGGCCACCGTCGCACCGCTCTCCCACGCCCCCGTCCGCGCGGCCTCGGCGCCGCCGGCCGCGAGGGCGGTCCAGGTGCTCATGCATCGATCCTCGCACCGTGAGCCCGGGCGGACAAGGGCGGGCGACCCGGCGTGCCGGTCCCCGGTCCCCCGTAGAGTGGAATGCGCCACAGCTCAGCACGCTGATAAAATGTGGCTGTCGACTGCAACCCCGAGGAGAGTCCACGATGTCCACCTCCGACGACCGTCCGTACGACCAGGAGTCCGCCCACGAGGAGCCCACCGCCGGGCGCGCCGGCGGGCGGGACGCGGACGACACCGGGGTGGAGCGCCACGCGCCCAGCTCGGCGACCGAGCTCTGGGACCACAACGCCTACGGGCGGGAGGACGGCGACATCGGCGGCTCCGCGACCTCGGGTGCCACCGACACGCGCGACCCGCGCGGCGGGGCTCCCGCCTACAACATCGACGCCGGGGACGACGACGCCGTCCGTCACGGCGACGACTCAGGCCGCGACGACGGCTCGCCCGTGCGCGGGACCGGCGAGTCGCTGACCGGGGCGGACGCCACGGCCGGCCACGACCGCGAGAGCGTGGGCGACGATCGGCCTGACGACCGGCGCGACCACGGCCGGCGCGACGAGCCGTCCGGCGCCGGCGGAGGGGCCTTCGACCAGGAGGCGACCGGCCGGGACGCCACCGGCCGGGACGTCACCGGCCCGGACACCGCCGACCTGGACACCGTGGACCGGGACACCACGACCCGGGCCGGGGCGGAGCGCGGTGCCGGCCGCCACGCCGCCGGGGACGCGACCGGTGACCTCGGGGGCG
Source organism: Kocuria salina (assembly GCF_013368965.1). Taxonomy (NCBI): domain Bacteria; kingdom Bacillati; phylum Actinomycetota; class Actinomycetes; order Micrococcales; family Micrococcaceae; genus Kocuria; species Kocuria salina. The sequence goes on along the minus strand of NZ_SSSF01000006.1, from coordinate 223,195 downwards.
GTGGTCGCCCCGGCGAGACCCCCTCCGTGGTCCGGCACGAGGAGCGGCTGCAGGTCGGGACCGAGCGCGTCGAGTCCGGGCGGGCCCGGCTGCGCAAGTACGTGGTGGAGGAGCCGGTGCGCGCGGAGCAGACCCTGGCGTCCGAGGACGTCGAGGAGGTCCGCACCCCCGTCACCGAGGAGGAGCGCGAGGCGTTCCTCGCCGGCCGGGAGCTGCCGGTGGGGGAGGACGAGGTCATCCTCTACCGGGAGGTGCCCGTGGTGCAGACGGTGCGCGTGCCCTACGAGCGGGTGCGCCTGGTGGTGCGCCGCACGGAGCGCACGGAGGTGGTCGAGGAGACCGTGCGCCAGGAGCGGGTCGACGTCGAGGAGGACTGAGCCCCTCCGTCCCGGACCCCCTCGGCCACGGCGCCGAGGGGGTCCGTTCCGCTCCGTCCGGGGAGTCCGCCCGGGGCGCGGTCGGCTGTTCACCCAGCGCGGAGGCGGGTCCGGTGACTTGTGCCCTGCCTCACGGGAGTGCACTAATGGTAAGTGAGCTGGTCGTTCCCGTCCGTCCGGACCGGGACCGGCCGGTGTCGACCGCACTTCGACGACCGGGAGGTCCATCATGCGCAAGAGGCTGAACAGGAAGAGGCAGAGGACCGAGGGGCAGGCGCCCATGGCTCCCGGCGTCCCCGGCAGCGAGACCGCCCCGCTCGCGGAGCCCACCACGCCCCGCCCGCCGCTGCCGCCCAAGCCGGACCAGGGCACGCCGGAGCCGGTGAGCCCCACGGGCCAGGACACCGGGATCGACCCGACCCTCAACGCCCAGGGCGGCGAGCACCTGACCACCGCCCACGGCTCCCGGCGCGCCGACACCGACCACTCCCTGAAGGCGGGCCGGCGCGGTCCCGTGCTCCTGCAGGACCACCACTTCCGGGAGAAGATCAGCCACTTCGACCACGAGCGCATCCCGGAGCGCGTGGTGCACGCCCGCGGCGCCGGCGCCCACGGCGTGTTCCGCTCCTACGGCACCGCGAGCAGGATCTCCTCCGCCGCCGTGTTCGGCAAGGACGTCGAGACCCCGGTCTTCGTGCGCTTCTCCACCGTCCTCGGCTCGCGCGGGTCCGCCGACCTCGCCCGGGACACCCGCGGCTTCGCCACGAAGTTCTACACCTCCGAGGGCACCTGGGACCTCGTGGGCAACAACATCCCCGTGTTCTTCATCCAGGACGCCATCAAGTTCCCGGACGTCATCCACGCGGGCAAGCCCCACCCGGACCGGGAGATCCCGCAGGCGCAGTCCGCCCACGACACCTTCTGGGACTTCGTCTCCCTGCACACCGAGGCGCAGCACCACACGATCTGGAACATGTCGGACCGCGGCATCCCCCGGTCCTACCGCACCATGGAGGGCTTCGGCGTCCACACGTTCCGGCTCGTCGACGACGCCGGCCGCAGCGTGCTCGTGAAGTTCCACTGGAAGCCGAAGCTCGGCGTGCACTCGGTGCTGTGGGAGGAGGCGCAGATCGCGATGGGCATGGACCCGGACGTGCACCGCCGGGACCTCGCGGACGCCATCGAGGCAGGCGCCCACCCCGAGTGGGAGCTCGGGGTGCAGGTCTTCGAGGACAACGAGGAGCAGGTCTTCGAGGGCATCGACCTGCTCGACCCCACGAAGATCGTCCCGGAGGAGCTCGCGCCCGTGGAGCCGGTCGGGCTGATGACGCTCAACCGCAACCCGTCCAACTACTTCGCCGAGACCGAGCAGGTCGCCTTCAACCCGAACAACCTGGTCCGCGGCATCGACGTCACCAACGACCCCCTGCTGCAGGGCCGGCTGTTCTCCTACCTGGACACCCAGCTCAGCCGGCTGGGCGGGCCCAACTGGACCCAGCTGCCGATCAACCGCCCGCACGCCCCGGTCAACGACATGCTCCGGGACGGGATGCACCAGACGGCCGTGCACAGCGGGGTGGCGCCCTACCACCCGAACTCGCTGGACGGGAACAACCCCTTCCCCGCCGACGAGCCGGCCCGCCCCTTCATCGACCACCCGGCCCCGGTCGCGGAGTCGGTCAAGGAGCGCGGGAACCCCGTGACCTTCGAGGACCACTACACCCAGACCCGCCTGTTCTGGCTGTCGATGAGCGACGTCGAGAAGGAGCACATCGCGCAGGCGTACACCTTCGAGCTCGGCAAGTGCTGGGAGCAGGCGGTCAAGGAGCGCCAGCTGCAGGCCCTGGCCAACATCGACGAGAAGCTGTGCGCCGTGGTCGCCCAGGGCCTGGGCCTTCCGGCGCCGAAGCCGACCGTCAAGCACGGGAGGATCAAGCCCAGCCCCGCCCTGTCCCAGGTCGGCGGGCAGTGGCCCCTCGACGGCCGGCAGGTCGGGATCGTGGTGGGCCCCGACCCCGACGAGAACGACCTCCTGGCCGTGGTCTCCGCGATCGACGACGCCGGGATGGTGCCGCTGGTCATCGCCCCGCACGGCGGGCCGGTCGGGCGCGGCGGGAAGGTCGTGGCCCACCGGACCTACCTCACGGCGCGCTCCGTCGAGTTCGACTCGGTGCTGGTGGCCGGCGCCGTCCCGCCGGCCCCGGACGCCCGGCAGGGCCTCGACGCGAAGGCCGGAGCCGTCGCCCCCGGCGGCGTGGACCCGCGCGTGCACCTGCTGCTCGGCGAGGTGTTCCGCCAGGCCAAGGCCATCGGCACCTGGGGCGCCAAGGGCCAGGTGCTCGCCGCGGCCGGCCTGCCCGAGGGCGCGCCCGGGGTGGTCTCCGGCAAGGACGCCGCCGCCGTGGTCGAGCAGGTGGTCACGCTCATGAAGAGCCACCGCGCCTGGGAGCGGTTCCCGGTCTCCGGCCGCCTCTGACGGCCGTCCTGCCGCTGACCCGCCACGTCGGCCCGGGCACCCCGCGGATCCGCGGGGTGCCCGGGCCGACGTGGTGGTCCCGGCGGTGGCGGCGGGCGGGCCGGGGCGGGTCAGAAGCGGCCCAGCTCCTCCCGCAGCGCCGAGCCGAGGTCGGGGTAGCGGAACCGGTAGCCGCGGTCGATGGCCCGGTCCGCCGAGACCCGCTGGTCCGCGAGCGCCATCAGCTCGGCGCCCTCGGAGCCGAGCACGAGCTTCGGCCCGAACCCCGGGGTGGGCAGCAGGGCCGGCCGGCCGAGGACCTTGCCGAGGGTCCGGGCGTAGTCGCGGCCCGTCACCGGCATCGGGGCCACGGCGTTGACGGGCCCGTGCAGGCCGGGGGAGAGCACCGCGTGGGCGAACAGACCCACCGTGTCGTCCAGCGAGATCCAGCTCAGCCACTGGTCCCCGGAGCCGAGCCGTCCCCCCAGCCCCGCGAGGAACAGGGGCAGCTGGGCCTTGAGGGCGCCGCCGGCGGGGCTCTGCACCACCCCGGTGCGCACCGTGACCACGCGGGTGCCGATGGCCTCGGCCTCCTGGGCGGCACGCTCCCACGCCGTGCAGACCTCGGCGAGGAAGTCGTCGCCCGGCGGGGACTTCTCCGTGACGCTCTCCCCGTGCGTGTCCGCCCCGTAGTATCCGATCGCGGAGCCGTTGACCAGCGCGGCGGGGGCCTCGTCGCCGAGCGCGACGAAGGCGCGGACGAGCAGCCGGGTGCCGAGCACCCGCGAGTCGTGGATCTGCTCCTTCGCGGCGTCCGTGAGCCGCCCCCCGATGCTGCGCCCGGCGAGGTTCACCACGACGTCCACCCCCCGCAGCGCGGCGGGGTCCAGCTCCCCGGCCGCCGGGTCCCACGAGATCTCGAGGGGGGTGCGCGCCTCGCGGCGCACGAAGCGCAGGACCGTGTGGCCTCCGGTGCTCAGCAGCGCGGCCAGCTGCACGCCGATGGTGCCCGAGGCCCCCGTGACGGCGACGGTCAGGGGCCGGCCGGGATAGCGGCTGTGGAGCTCGAGGTCGGCGGCCAGCCGCCGGGCGCGGGCCTCGAACTGGCGGCCCAGCGCCGGGCTCATCAGCCGGTCCCCGAACGCCCTGCTGCCCGGCAGCGCCGCGTACTCCACGGTGTCCGTGACCACGGTCCCGCCGTGCCCGTCGTCGTCGAACCGGTGGTGGTGCTCCCACGAGGCGAGCGGGCCCTTCACCATCCGGTCCCGGAACTCCCGGCCGGGGACGAAGCCGTGGTGCTCCGCGGTCCAGGGCACCGAGGCCAGCCCGTAGGAGCCCGGCACGGCCACCCGCAGCCGGGACCGCGTCCCGTCCTGCAGCGGGGGCGAGGACTCCTCCACCACGGAGCCCGTCCACGCGGGCGTGAGCCGGGTGAGCGCCCCCGGGCGGGCGTGCCAGGCGAAGACGTCCTCGACGGAGTGGGGCACGCGGGAGCTGAACGTGAAGGTGGTCATGCGTGCCACTCAACCCGCATTGCCCCGGTTCGTCCAGGACCTCGGGCCGCGGGCCGTCCGTGTCCTGGCCCGGAGGGCCGGCGGCGGCCGGGTGCGGTGCGGTGCCCGGGCCCCCGCGGACCGGGATTCCCGCCGTCCCGCTTGCCCCCCCGGCGGGCCGTCGCCCAGAGTGGGGGACGTGAACACCCCCGGACGCATCGTGCTCATCCGCCACGGCCAGACCGACTGGAACCTCGAGGAGAGGCTCCAGGGCGCCACGGACGTCCCGCTCAACGACGCCGGGCGGGAGCAGGCCCGGGTCGTCGCCCGCCACCTGCACGCCGAGGCCCTCGGCTGGGACGTCCTGGTCTCCTCGCCGCTCGGCCGGGCCGTGGAGACCGCCCGGATCATCGGCGAGGCCCTGGGCCTCGAGCTCGCGGCGACCTACGACGAGCTCGTGGAGCGCAGCTTCGGCCCGCTCGAGGGCTCGCGCCTGGCGGGTCTCGAGGGCGCCGCGCGGGAGCAGGTGCTCTCCGCCGGGGAGCCGCCGGAGGCGGTCGTCCGCCGCGGTCTGGCGGCGCTGCGCCGGATCCGCGCCGACCACCCCGGGCGCCGCGTGCTGGTGGTGGCGCACGGCTCGCTCATCCGCCTGACGGTCTCCGAGCTCAACGGGGAGGCCCATCCCCGGGTCGGCAACTGCGAGGTGGTCCCCGTGCGGACGGAGGCCCTCGGCGCCGCGCGCCTGCGAGATGACGCGTCGGAGTCCACCGCACCCTGACAGTCCCGGCTTCGTTCAATAAGCTGGGACCACCAGGGACGGTCCCACGAGGTGCCGTCCACCCCCTGGGGCGGCGAGGGCGGCGCACGGACCGTGCCCCCTGCCGTCCACGGCGACGAAGGCGTGATGCGGCTGTGGCCTCTGACCAGTACACGATCCCCGACGAGGACCGGACCGAGGCGCTGCAGGTGATCCCGCGGGCCCCCGAGTGGTCCGGGGACCGGGCGTGGATCAACGAGTACTACCGCCACGTGCCCCAGGAGGACCTGCTCGCGCGCACCGAGGACCAGCTGCGCGAGCGGGCCGACCACCACCACGAGGTGGGCCGGGTCCGCGCGCCCCGGGAGATCGCCGTGGGCGTGCGCCAGGAGGACTCGACCTCCGTGGTCTTCGTGGTCACCGAGGACGTCCCCTACCTCGTGAGCACCGTGTCCGCGGAGATCGCCGCGAAGTGGGGCGGTGCCCGCCTGCTCATCCACCCCGTGCTCGTCGCCGCCCGGGACGCAGGGACGCACGAGCTGCGCGAGCTCCAGCAGGTCCCGGACTTCTCGGCCACCTCCAGCGGCGACACCACCGCGCTGCCCAGCCTGGCCGGGTTCCGCTCGGACGGGGGCACCACGCACGTGGTGGAGTCCTGGATCTCCGTGGAGCTCTCCCGGCAGATCTCGGACGAGACCGCCCAGGAGCTGGTGCACCGGCTCACGAGCCTGCTCGAGGACGTCCAGCGGGTCGACGACGACCAGGTGGAGCTCAAGGAGCGCGTCGGACGGCTCGCGGACGAGCTCGACCGGCTGCGGCGGCTGGACCTGCCCGAGGGCGGGCACCCGCCGCTGGTCGGACCGTCCCAGGAGTTCCTGCGCTGGCTGGTCCGGGGCAACTTCATCCTCATGGGCTTCAAGGAGTACGACCTCGAGGACTCCGGCGACGGCCTCTCCCTGGTCAGCCGTCCCGGGACCGGTCTGGGCCTGCTCGTGGAGCACGACCGCAAGCCGCACCGGCAGGTCCTGACCGGGCTGGGCCGGGAGCACGCCCGCGAGGCCGGCACGCTGTTCATCACGAAGGCCAACCGCCGCTCCTCGATCCACCGCCGGGAGTACCTGGACTACATCGGCGTCGCGAAGTACGACGACGAGGGCCGGATCGTGGGCGAGTACCTCGTGCTGGGGCTGTTCACCCGCCGCGCCTACAACACGCCGGCCCGCGAGACGCCGCTGATCAAGGACAAGATGGCCGAGGTCGCCGAGCGGTTCGGCTTCCTCGAGGACTCGCACTCGGCCCGGGACCTCATGGGCAACATCGAGGACTACCCGCGCGACGAGCTGTTCCACATGACCGCGGACGAGCTCTACGACATCATGCGCGGCGTCATGGGCCTGGACGAGCGGCGGCAGACCCGGCTGTTCCTGCGCCAGGACCACTTCGGGCGGTTCATGTCCGCGGTCGTCTTCCTGCCCCGCGACCGGTACAACACGTCGGTGCGCGGGCGGATCGAGGCCGAGCTCAAGCGCACCTTCGACGCCGAGTCCATCGACTTCGACGCCCGGCTCACCTCCTCGACCCTCGCCCGCCTGTTCTTCCGCATCCGGCTGCCCTACACCGGTCAGGTGCAGTCCTTCGACCGCTCGGGCCTGGAGGCGCGGCTGCGGGCCGCGGTGCGGTCCTGGTCCGAGGCGCTGGTGCGCGCGATCCACCGGGACTTCTCGGAGGAGCTCGCGCGGACGCACGCCGAGAACTGGGCGGAGGCGTTCCCGGACGCCTATCGGGCCGACTACGAGATCGAGGAGGCGGTCGAGGACCTCCAGCGCTGCGAGGAGCTGTGGGGACGGGACCCGGACCTGCCCGCGGAGGTGCGCGTCGTCGACGACCCCGGGGGCGTGCGGCTGAACATCTACCTCACCCGCTCCCTGTCCCTGACCGAGCTGCTGCCGATGCTGCAGAACCTCGGACTGACGGTCCTGGACCAGAAGCCGTACGAGGTCACCCCCGCCGACGGCCGCCACTTCCAGCTCTACGACTTCGGGGTGCGGCTGCCGGAGGGCGTGCACGCGACCGGCCCGGAGGACGCCAAGACCGAGGACCTCATCGAGGACACCCTGTGCGCGGTGCTGTCCGGGCGGTCCGAGTCCGACTCCCTGAACCGGCTGGTCCTGACGGAGCGCATGACGTGGCGGACCGTGGCCGTGCTGCGCTCCTACGTCCGGTACCTCCTGCAGCTGGGGCACCCCAACTCCTTCGACTACATCGCGGACACGCTCCTGGGCTTCCCGCGGGTCACCCGGGCGCTGGTCGAGTTCTTCGACGCGAGCTTCAACCCGGCGCTCGACGACGCCGTGCGCGGCTCCCAGCGCGACGCCGCGCAGGGGCGGCTCACCGAGGCCCTGGACGAGGTCCCCACCCTGGACGCCGACAAGCTGCTGCGGGCGCTGGCCGAGTGCATGGCCGCCACGCTGCGCACCAACGTGTACCGGCACCGCCCCACCATGGCGTTCAAGCTGGACCCCCGGCGGATCAGCACGGCCCCGCTGCCGCACCCCATGTTCGAGGTCTGGGTGTGGTCCCCGCGGGTCGAGGGCACGCACCTGCGCTTCGGGCCCGTGGCCCGCGGCGGCCTGCGCTGGTCGGACCGCCGGGAGGACTTCCGCACCGAGGTCCTGGGCCTGGTGAAGGCGCAGATGGTGAAGAACTCGGTGATCGTCCCCAACGGGGCGAAGGGCGGGTTCTACCCCAAGCAGCTGCCCGAGCCGGCCGCGGACCGGGACGCCTGGGTGGCGGAGGGCCGGGAGGCGTACAAGCTGTTCATCGCCTCCCTGCTGGACATCACCGACAACCTCGTCCGCGACGCGTCCGGCCAGGACGTCGTCGTGCACCCCGAGAACGTGGTGCGCCGCGACGGCCAGGACTCCTACCTGGTGGTGGCCGCGGACAAGGGGACGGCGTCCTTCTCGGACACCGCCAACGCGATCTCCGCGGAGTACGGGTTCTGGCTCGGGGACGCCTTCGCCTCGGGCGGCTCGGTGGGCTACGACCACAAGGCCATGGGCATCACGGCCCGGGGGGCGTGGGAGTCGGTGAAGCGGCACTTCTTCGCGCTGGGCGTCGACACCCAGGCGGAGGACTTCACCGTGGTGGGCGTGGGGGACATGTCCGGCGACGTATTCGGCAACGGCATGCTGCTGTCCGAGCACATCCGGCTGCTGGCCGCGTTCGACCACCGCGACATCTTCCTCGACCCCGACCCGGACCCGGCCGTCTCCTACGCCGAGCGCGAGCGGCTGTTCGGCCGCCCGCGCTCCTCGTGGCAGGACTACGACCCGGAGAAGATCTCGGCCGGCGGCGGCGTGTACTCGCGCACCGCGAAGTCCGTGCCGATCTCCCCGCAGGTCCGCGAGGCCCTCGACCTCGACGACGGCGTCGAGGAGCTCTCCCCGATCGAGCTGATGCGGGCGATCCTGACGGCGCCCGCCGACCTCCTGTACAACGGCGGGATCGGCACGTACGTGAAGTCGGCGCAGGAGACCTCCACGGACGTGGGGGACAAGGCCAACGACCCGATCCGCGTCGACGGCGGGGACCTCCGGGCCAAGGTCGTCGGCGAGGGCGGCAACCTGGGCTGCACCCAGCTCGGCCGCGTGGAGGCCGCGCTGAACGGGGTGCTGATCAACACGGATGCGATCGACAACTCCGGCGGCGTGGAGTCCTCCGACCGCGAGGTCAACATCAAGATCCTCGTGGACCGCATGGTCGTGGCGGGCGAGCTCTCCGCGGCGGAGCGCGCCGGCTTCATCGAGGCCATGACCGACGAGGTCGCCGGGCTGGTGCTCGAGACGAACGTGGCGCAGAACGTGCTGCTCACCACGGAGCGCTCGCGCGTGCGGGCCCTCAACGAGGCCTACATCCGGTTCCTGCACTGGCTCGAGGACGAGGCCGACCTCGACCGGGGCATCGAGTTCCTGCCCTCCGACGAGCAGCTGCGCGAGCGGGTCCGCACCGGCCACGGGCTCACGTCCCCGGAGCTGTCCGTGCTGGCGGCCTACGCCAAGATCCAGCTCTCGGAGGCGCTGGTCGAGGGCGGTCTCGCCGAGGACCCGTGGTTCGGGGAGGTCCTGGAGGCCTACTTCCCGGAGCAGATCACCCAGCGTTTCGGCGAGCTCGTCGGCACCCACCCCCTGCGCGCCGAGATCATCTGCACGATGGTGGCCAACCAGATGGTCAACTACGGCGGCATCCCGTTCGTCTACCGCGTGATGGAGGAGACCGGGTGCGGGCCCGTGGAGGTGGCCCGGGCCTTCGTGGCGGCCGTGCAGATCTACGAGATCGACCGCTACGCCCACCAGCACCGGGAGCTGCCCGCGGAGGTGCCCACCGAGGTGTGGGACCGGATGTTCCTGGACATGCGGCGCCTGCTGGACCGCGTGGTGCGCTGGCTCATCAACCGGGAGGAGACGGCCAACCCGGTGGCCGAGGTCATCGACCGCTACAAGCCCACCGTGGACATCCGGTTCCTCGAGGACCGGCTGCTCGGGGAGGACTCCCGGCAGCGGGTCGACTCGCGGGCGGAGGCCGCCGCGCGGCAGGGCGTCCCCGGGGCGCTGGCCACGGAGTGGTCGCAGCTGCTGGACGCGTTCGCGCTGCTCGACGTCGCCCGGCTCGCCCACGCCTCCGGCGAGGCGATCGCCGAGGACGGCGGCCTCGACGAGGAGCAGATCAAGACCATCGCCAAGGTCTACTTCCGGCTCTACGACCGCTACCGCATCGAGAGCCTGCTCAACCGCATCACCGGCCTGCCGCAGACCACCCGCTGGGAGAACCTCGCGCGGATGTCCATGCGGGAGGACGTGTACGCGACCCTGGTGGCCCTCGCCGACCAGGCGCTCGAGGCCCCCGGCCGGGACGCGCGGGAGAAGGTGGAGTCCTGGGAGTCCAGCAACGAGTCCCGCCTGGGCCGGCTGCGCGAGGTGCTGGGGGAGATCGAGGCCGAGGACACGGGCGAGGCCTCCGCGGAGCTCGCGTCCCTGTCCGTGGCGCTGCGGACCATGCGCAGCGCCCTGGTCGGCTAGGACGGCCCGTGCAGGGGACGGCCGCGGTCGTCGGCTCGGGGCCCAACGGGCTCGCCGCGGCCGTGGTGCTGGCCCGCGCGGGCCTCGACGTCACGGTCCACGAGGCGGCGGGCTCGGCCGGCGGCGCGGCCCGCTCCGCGGCCGTGCTCGGCCCCGGCACGGTGGTGGACCTCGGCTCCGCCGTCCACCCCTTCGGCGTGGCCAGCCCGCTGTTCGCGCAGCTGGGCCTGCACCGGCACGGCCTGGAGTGGCTGCACCCGCCGGTCGTGGCCGCGCACCCGCTCGACGACGGCCCGCCGGGCCTGCTGCACCGCTCGCTCGAGCGCACGGCGGCGGGGCTGGGCGCGGACGGCCGGGCGTGGTCCCTGCTGCACCGCGGCGTGGTGGAGCGCTGGGAGGAGACGGTCGAGTCGGTGCTGGGCCCGCTCGTGCGCGTGCCCGAGCACCCGCGGGCACTGGCGTCATTCGGTCTGCGCGCGCCGTGGCCCGCCGCGGCCACGGCGCGGGCGCTGTTCCGCACCGAGCAGGCCCGGGGGCTCTTCGCCGGGTCCGCCGCCCATGCGGTGCTGCCCCCGCGGCACGCGCTGACCTCCGCCTTCGGGACGCTGTTCGGCGCCGCCGCCCACGCCACGGGGTGGCCGGTGGCCCACGGCGGCACCCAGGCCGTCGTCGACGCCCTGGTGGCCGATCTCGAGGAGCACGGCGGGCGGGTGCTCGTCCACTCCCCGGTGACGGACCTCGCCCAGGTGCGGCCGGCCGACGTCGTCCTGCTGGACCTCACGCCCCGGCAGGTGCTGGGCCTGCGCGGGCTCGAGCTGCCGGACCGGTACCGGCGGGCGCTCGCCCGGTGGCGCTACGGCACGGCCTCCTACAAGGTGGACCTGCTGCTGGACGGCCCCGTGCCGTGGCGGGACCCGCGCGTGGCGGAGGCCGGGACCGTGCACGTGGGCGGGACGCTCGCCGAGATCGGCGCCGCGGAGCAGCAGGCGCGGGCGGGCCGGCTGCCGGAGCGCCCGTTCGTGCTCGTGGCCCAGCAGGGGGCCGCCGACCCGTCCCGGGCCCCCGCGGGTCGGCAGGTGCTGTGGGCCTACGCCCACGTCCCCCACGGGTGCGACGACCCCCGGGCGGGGGAGCGGGTGCTCCGGCAGCTCGAGCGCTTCGCCCCCGGGGTGCGCGACCGGATCCGCGAGCGCGTGGACACCTCCCCGGCGGGGCTGGAGGCGTGGAACGCGAACCTCGTGGGCGGGGACATCGGCGGCGGCTCCCTGGACGGGCTGCAGCAGCTGTTCCGGCCGGCCGTGCAGGCCGACCCCTACGCCACCGGCGTGCCGGGGGTCTGGCTGTGCTCGTCGTCGACGCCCCCGGGCGGCGGGGTGCACGGCATGGCCGGGTACCACGCCGCCCGCAGGGCGCTGCGGGGCCTCGCGAGGAGCCGGCGGCCCGCCGGCTGACGAGCGCTCAGGCGCCGACCCCGGCGTACGTCGTGGCCGCGAGCTCGCGGATCTGCGCCACGTAGCCGCGGGTCTCCGCGAACGGGGGGATCCCGCCGTGCCGCAGGACCGCCGTGGGCCCGGCGTTGTAGGCGGCCAGCACGAGGTCGATCTCCTCCCGGGCCGAGGCGGGCGCCAGTCCCCGCACCATGCGCCGCAGGTCCTTGAGGTAGAGGCCCTGGGCCCGGATGGCGGCCCGCGGGTCGAACGGGTCGCCCCGGCCGTAGCGCTTCCACGTGTCCGGCATGAACTGGGCGAGGCCCTGCGCCCCGGCGGGGCTGACGGCCCGGGGGTCCCAGCGGCTCTCGACGTCCAGCTGGGCGGCGACGATCTCGGGCGGGAGCCCCGAGAGCTCGGCGGCGGCCAGGACGTCATCGCCCCACGGCTCCGGGACGGGCGCGGTGCGGATCGGCTCCTCGCCGAGGGACGCCCCGCAGCACCCGGGGGCGTTGGCGTGGAAGAGCCCGCCGGTGCCGATCAGGAGCAGCACCACGGAGGCCAGCAGGAACCACCGGGAACCGCGCGGGGCGAGTTCCTCGGTGCCGGGGCGCGCGGGGTCCAGGACGGTGGTGGCCATTTGTTCCAGGCTAGGGCGGCCCGCCCGCCCCGGTCTGCGGCCTCTTGGGGGGACAGCCTCCACGCCCGCCCGGTGGACGGGAGGGTCAGCCGGTGACCTCGATCAGGCCGCGGGCTCCGCGCTCGGCCTCCACGAGGGAGTGGTTCACGAAGGGATAGGTGCCGGGCTCGGAGAACTCCAGCTCCACGAAGCCGCCCTGGGCAGGGGCGAGGTCGAGGGCCTGGGCCCCGCCGGATCCCGCGCCGCCGCGCTCCAGGAGGTAGGCGCCCTCCTTGTGCACGGTGTCGAACTGAGCGCCGACCACGTGGAAGCTCAGCCCCGTGGACGGCCCGGCCGCGAGGACCCGGATCCGCACCCGCTCCCCGGCGCGGGCGGTCAGCGGCTCGTGCAGGTACTGGGTGGCGTGGCCGTTGAAGACCGTGAAGCTGGGGACCCCGCCCGGGATCCTGGCCGGGTCCACGGCGGCGTCCACCCCCGTCCCGTCGCCGGCGTCCTCCCCGGGCGGGCCCAGGTACGTCTCGTTCTGCACGAGGAGGTAGTCGCGGTCCACCTCCGGGAGCCCCGGCGGGTCGATCACCACGGCGCCGAACATGCCGGCCGCCACATGCGTGCTCATCGGCGCGGTGGAGCAGTGGTAGAGCCAGATGCCGGAGCGCACCGCCTCGAAGCGGTAGACGAGGGAGTCCCCCGGGGCGAGGGTGCGCATGTTCTCGTCGGGCGCCACCGTGCCCGCGTGGAAGTCCACCGAGTGGCCCATCGTTGCGCCGTTGGTCAGCGTGATCTCGAAGACGTCGCCGACCTCCCCGTGCAGCGTGGGCCCCATGTAGCGGCCGTTGTACGTCCACGCCCGCATGCGGACGCCGGGGGCGATCTCGTGCTCGCCCTCCGAGACGTCGAGGTCCACCCGGTGCACCCGCCGGCCGTCCTCCTGGACGCCCGCGCCGACGGGCTCGAGCACGGGGGAGCGGACCTCGACGCCCTCTCCCGGGGCGGCCCCGAGGTCCGCGCCGTCGGCCGGATCGGTGCCGGCGGGGACCACGCCGGGCGCCCCGCGCCGCTGGCCGGCCGCGGAGGGCGCGTCGAGGGGAGCGCCGTCCGCGCCGACGGCGACGACGTCGAGGGTCATCCCCATGCTGCGGTGCCCGACGATCGAGCACCACGCCTCCAGGGGTCCGTCGACCACCCCCGCCTCCACGGTCACCGTCTGTCCGGGGCCGACGCGCCCGGAGCTCGTGCCGGAGGCCAGGACGAGGTCGTGCACGTTGGTCGGGTCGTCGTTCGTGAGCTCGATCACGAGCTGGTCGCCGAGCGGGACCTCCACGACGGAGGGCTCGAAGCGCATCCCCTCCCGGGCACTGACCTGCACGGTGGTCGTCCCGCCCGTGGCCGGGGCCCCGGAGCCGCCGCCGCGCAGGTCGAACCCCGCCGCGGCGGGGTTCACGGCGATGCCCGCCGCGACGCCCAGGGCCACCACGAGCACCCCCGCCAGCGCCTCGCGGGCCGGCCGCGGAGGCGCGGCGGGGGCGACGGCCTCCGGCACGGGCACCGGCTCCCCGGCCCGGCGGGCCATGGCCGCCCGGCGCCCCGCCAGCGAGGTCCGGGCGGCGGAGACCATGAGCGGGACGAACGCGAAGAGCGCCGCCGCGCCCAGGACGGAGACCACGGCCCGGACCCAGGAGGGCACCGCGCCCGGTGGGAGCGCGAAGAGCAGCACGCACAGGTTGACGACCACCACGCGGAACGTCCCGGCGCGGTTGATGGCCCGGTGGGCCGCCCGCACGGTCGCCGGCCCTCCCCCCATGGTCACCGGCAGGAGGTAGGTCATGGCCCCCAGCAGCACCTGTACCAGGAAGCCGGCCACGAACGGGACGGTCAGCTGTCCCAGCGCCGCCGCGTCGAAGCCGTGCAGGGCCACCACGAGGACGGCGGCCACCACGGTGACCGTCCACCACAGGACGCCGGCGGCCACGGACCAGCCCGCGTAGTCGGAGGGACGGGCCCGCACCGCGGTCCGGGCCATGACCGCGACCACGGCGCCCAGCCCCGCCGCGTAGACCGCCAGGCCCGCCGCGGCGAGCACGGGGGACCCGGCCAGTGCCGCCGTCCCGGTGAGCACCAGCCCCCCGGTCAGCACGGGCAGCGCCGCGGTGCTGACCCGGGTGGAGAGCTCCGGCATGCGCGTGCGCAGGATCGTGGGCCACAGGGTGAGCGCGGTCCCGGCGACGGTCAGGCCCACGAAGCCCAGGACGTTGGTGACCTCGTGGGCGAGGAGCAGGCGCGCGTGCCAGGCGCCGGCGGGGCCGGTGGCCAGGAGCGCGCCGAGGACCGCGCCCACCGGCAGCAGGAAGGCCGCGACCACGTAGTAGCGCACGGTGACGGCGAACCGGGACGGCAGCGCCGTGCGCAGCTGCCGGAGCAGGGCCGCCCCGTGCCAGGCCACCGCGGCGCCCACGGCGGTCGAGGCGAAGAGCACCAGCACGTACCAGCCGGTGAGGATTCCCACGACGAGCAGCACGGTGCCGGCGTTGAGCAGCCCGATCCGGGCCAGCTGCCGACCCCGGGCGTCGTCGGGCACCCGGTTCTTCAGCAGGGAGTCGGTGAAGTGCTGTGACCACACCAGGACCGAGTTGGTCACGAGCCCCAGGGTGACGAGGTGCACCAGCAGCCACCGCGTCTCCGGGAGCCAGCGGTGGAAGAGCACGACGAGGAGCAGGGCCGCCATCCACAGACGGACCGGTCTGCCGGCCCGGCGGTGCCAGGACGTCCGTCCCCGGGGGCGTGCGGATGCGTGCACGGAGCTCACCTGCCCATTTAATTTGCGGAGCAAATACTAGTATACGGTGCGGCTGTCGCCGGGTGTGCCGCCTACGATGAGGGCGTGACTGCCGAGATCATCGCGACCCTCATCACCGCCGCCCTGCTCGTCGTCGGGTGCCTCGGCATCATCGTGCCGGTGCTGCCGGGCTCGATCCTGATCGTGGTCGGCCTCCTCGTCTGGGCCCTCACGGTCCAGGCGGTCGAGGGCTGGACCGTGCTGGGGATCGGCTCCGCGCTGGCGATCGCCGGGATGGCCGCGAGCGCCGTGCTCACCGGCACCCGGCTCAAGCGCCGGCAGATCCCCAACCGCTCCCTCCTCTACGCCGCGGCCGGCGCCGTGGTGGGCCTGTTCGTGATCCCGGTGGTCGGGATCTTCGTGGGGTTCTTCGTGGGCCTGCTGCTGAGCGAGACCGCCCGCCAGCGGGACCTCCGGGCGGCGCTGGACTCCAGCTGGGCGGGTCTCAAGGCGGCGGGCCTGGGGATCGTCGTGGAGTTCGCGTGCGCGCTCGCCGCCTCCACGGTCTTCGTGCTGGGCGCGCTGGTCCTCTTCACGACCGCCTGAGCCCGCGAAGCCGGGGACGCCGAGGGCCCGGACACCAGCGGTGTCCGGGCCCTCGGCGTCCCACGGCGCGTCAGCGCCAGGGCAGGGGGACCACCTCGACGTCCTGCCCGGCGGCCACGCCGCCCGGCGGGACCACGGCGATGACGTCCGCGTGGGCGAGCCCGCGGAGCATGTTCGCGCCGACCCGGTCCCGGGGGGCGACCGTCCCGTCCCGGAGGTAGGCGGGCACCAGGGCGGTGACCTTCTGGCCCGGCAGGTCCTCGGCCGCCGGCAGGGTGCGCGTGGCCGGGGGCCGGTCGCTGTGCAGCTTGGCGAGCAGCGGCTGGGCCACCGTGAAGATGCTGGTCATCGCCGCCAGCGGATTGCCGGGCAGGCCCACCACGAAGGGGCCGTCCTCGGGCAGCCGTGCCAGGAACGTGGGGTGGCCCGGGCGCTGGGCGAGGCCGTCGAGCAGGAAGACCGCCCCGAGCTCCTGGAGCGCCGAGCGGACGTGGTCGGCGTCGGAGTGCCCGGTCCCGCCGGTGGTGATGACCACCTCGGTGCGGGCGTCGAGCACCGACGCCATGCCGGAGGGCGCCTCGGTCAGGGCGGAGAGCATCGCCTTCGCGGTGTCCTCGACGCGCCGGAGCTGGTCCACGGACCCGCCCAGCATCTCCACGAACGTGGGCAGCTGGGGGCCGAAGGCGTCCCGGACCTGGCCCGGCTCGGGGATCCCGTCCTCGACCACCTCGCTGCCGGTGAGCAGGATCGTCACGCGCGGACGGCGGCGGACCGGGAGCATGTCGTGGCCGCTGACGGCGGCGAAGGCGATGTGCGCCGGGTTGAGCAGGCAGTCGGCGTGCAGGATGACGTCCCCGGCCGCGACCTCCTCGCCGGTGCGGCGGATGTTCTGCCCGTAGGGGATGTCCTCGGCCGAGGGGGCGTGGGCCGCGATCGTGAGCACGGTGCCCTCCTCGGACAGCTGCGCGTACTCGTCCCGCAGCACGGCCCGGGCCCCGGCGGGGACGAGTCCGCCGGTGACGATGCGGGTGGCCTCGCCGGGCTCCAGGTTGAGCACCGGGCGGTAGAGCTCCCGCGGCGGGATGGTCAGCATCTTGCGGGGGTCGGTCTCCACAGGCTCGGGGAAGACCACCGTCCACGGCTGGGGGCCGGCCACGGCGTAGCCGTCCATGGCGGAGGAGGCGTAGTGCGGGACCGGGATCGGGGCGGTGACGTCCTCGGCGAGGACCTCGCCGAGCGCCTCCTGCAGGGGCAGCCAGTGGCTGGGCAGCGCGGTGGCGATGTCGTAGGAGAACTGCCGGGCCCGGTGCCAGTCGGCGTCGTGGACGGTCTCGACCTCCTCGGGGGCGCTCTCGGGCGTGCCGCTGTCGTCCTCGATGACGGGCAGCGCGTGCTTGTAGGGGCTGTTGGTGTCGTGGGGCAGGGGCAGTCCGGACATCAGTTCTCCTCGGGGGTTCGGCGGGCGGCGGGGACGAGACCGTCGACGGTCTGCAGCGCGCGGTCCAGGACGCGGTGCTCGTCCTCGCCCGCGGCCGCGGCGCGGCCCACGTGGTAGCCGAGCAGGTAGGCGGTGGGCGGGACGGCGGGGCGCACGGTGCCGTGGGCGATCCTGCCGGTGAGTCCCAGCACGGCGTCCAGGGGGAGGCCGGCGTCGGGCACGTCCAGGGCCGCCCGCACGGCCTCGACCCACCGTTCCAGGATCTCGTGCTCGGACGGGCTCAGGTCCTTGGGCATGCGCCGCTCCTCCCGGGCGGTGGGGCCGCCCGCTCGTGGTCAGGTCAGGTGGTGCCTGTGCACATCGTCCCACGTATCGACGTCCGCGGTGGCGTCCTCGGGCACGGTGACGTCCCGGAGCGGGAGCTCGCGCACGAACGAGAACACGGACCGGTCCGCGGCGTCCTGCCCCGCGAAGGCCCGGCGCAGCACGTCGCTGCGGTAGAGGGCGGCGAGGGGCTGGCGGTGGCCGTCGGGCGGGACCGACACGTAGCCGGCGGCGCCGTCACCGGTCCGGGCCGCCTCCAGCAGGAGGGGCACGGCCCGTGACACCCCGGGCATGTCGCACGCCAGGGTCAGGGTCCACTGCGCGGCGGGCAGGGCGTCGAGGGCGCGCAGCCCGGCGGCGATGCCCGCGGCCGGGCCGGAGAACGGCGGGTCCTCCCGGGTGCGCAGCACGTGCGCGGGGACGGCCGGGTCCGCCGGGCCGACGACGACGACGCCCGCCGCCTCCCGGACCGCGTCCAGCGTGAGCTCCAGCAGGGTGCGCCCGGCTCGCCGCAGACCGGCCTTGGGCCGGCCGCCCAGGCGGGCGGAGCGGCCGCCCGCCAGGACCACGGCGTGGAAGACCGGGGCCGGTCCCGGGGCGCTCACGCGCTCATCCGCCGGAGAAGGGCGGCAGGACGTCGAGCACCGCCCCGGACGGGACCGGGGTGTCGGGATCGGGGCAGGCCACGCCGTCGAGCAGGAAGCTGGACCGGGCCAGCACCTGCGCCAGCGGAGGCTGTCCCGGTGGCGGCTCGGGGTGGGCCCGGGCCAGCAGGTTCTCCACGTCCCGGCGCGTGCAGGGCCGGTCGTCGGGGACCTCCAGGGTCTCGGCGTCGGTGCCGGCCGCAGCGCGGGCGGCGGCGAAGTAGCGGATCAGCATCCCTGCTCAGCCTCCGATCGCGCTCATCGAGCGCTCCGGCTGGACGTAGTCGGGGGAGTCCAGGCCTACGTGGTCCATGCCGTGGGCGGCCGGTTTCGCCCACATCGCCGCCCGCCAGCGCTCGGCCAGCTGGGCGTCGGTGGCACCAGCCCGCAGCAGCGGCAGCAGCTCGACCTCCTCGTGGGAGAACAGGCAGGAGCGGATCCTGCCCTCGGCGGTGATCCGGGTCCGCTTGCAGTCGGCGCAGAATGGCTCCGTCACGGAGGCGATGACGCCCACCGTGCCCAGCGGCGGGTCCTGGGCGCCGGGGCGCAGAGCGGAGGACGCGGCGGGGGGCGCCGCGGACGTCGCGTCCGAGGTCGCGCCGGAGTCCACGGGGGCGGCGCTGGCCGTGCGGGGGTGGACGTCCCACAGCTCGGCCGGGGCGCCCTCGCGCGGGCCCGGGTGCGGGGCCAGCCGGAACCGGCCGGCGAGCCGGTGGCGGATCTCGGCGGCGGTGACCATGTCCGCCCGGGTCCAGCCGTGGTCGGCGTCCAGGGGCATCTGCTCGATGAACCGCAGCGCGAAGCCGCGCGCCAGCGCCCAGGCGAGCAGGTCGGGGGCCTCGTGGTCGTTGACCCCGCGCATCAGCACCGCGTTGATCTTCACCGGGGTCAGCCCGGCCGCGGCCGCCGCCTCCGCCCCGGCCAGCACGTCGGCCAGGCGGTCCCGCCGGGCCAGGGCGCGGAAGGTCGCCGCGTCCAGGGAGTCCAGGGAGATGTTGATCCGGGTCAGCCCGGCCTCGGCCAGGCCCTGGGCGCGGGCGGCCAGACCGATGCCGTTGGTGGTCAGCGAGACCGGCAGCTCGGGGTGGGCGGTCCGCACCCCGGCCACGATCTCCTCGAGGTCGGCCCGCACCAGGGGCTCCCCGCCGGTCAGGCGCAGCTCGGTGACCCCGAGCTGCTCGACGCCCACGCGCACGATGCGGGTGATCTCGGCGGGGGTCATCAGCTGGGCGGCGGGCAGCCAGGGCAGACCTCCGGCGGGCATGCAGTAGGTGCAGCGCAGATTGCACTTGTCGATCACCGACAGTCGCAGGTCGGTGGCGCGGCGGCCGTGGCGGTCCACGAGCCCCGCCTCCCGCGGTGCACCGCTCGGGCCCGGACCCGCATCGCGGAGCCGCGGCAGTCCCAGGGAAACGCTCATGTCACCGCCTCGGTGGTCGTCCCCGGCCCGCACGGTGCTCGGCGTGCCGGGATGGTCCGCCCAGTGTAATCAGTCCCCAGCACGCCGAGAACGCCCCGGGCGCCGTACGGCGTCACGCCGGCTCCGGCGGGGCCTGCTCGTCCAGCCGCGCGAGAGCATCCGTCCACCGGGCCTCCTGCTCGGCGGGCGACTGCTCCCACCACGGCGTGCCGCGCTCACCGAGGCCCAGCTTGGCGATCCCCACCCGGTCCCGCACGGCCCGCAGCTCCTCCTCCGTGCCGTCCCGCCGCACCGTGCGGACGGCCGCCCGGGCCCGGCCCAGGTGGGACGTCAGCCGGGCCGCGACGTCCTCGGGCAGCCCGGGATCCTGGCGGCGCCACCGCCGTCCGTCCACCACGATCCACCGGCCGTCCGGCGTGTGCTCCACATCCCGTTGCGTCATGGCCCCGATCCTGCCAGGACGGGCGCGCCCCGGCACCTACGCTGGAGGAATGAGCAGGCACGCGCAGCATCCGGTCCGCAGCGTCGACGAGCACCGCCGCGCGGTCACGGAGGCCCTGCGGGGTCTCCGCGCCCGGACGGAGACCCTGCCGCTGGCGGCCGCGGCGGGCCGGGTCCTGGCCGAGGACCTCGTGGCGCCCCTGAGCCTGCAGCCCTTCGACAACTCCCAGATGGACGGTTTCGCGATCCGTGCCGCCGACAGCCGGACGGCGCCCGGGGAGGACGGGCGCACCTCGTTCGTCGTCGTCGCCCCCGTGCCCGCCGGCCACGTCCCCGGCCCGCTCGGTCCCGGGGAGGCGGCCCCCGTCATGACCGGCGCGCCCCTGCCGCCCGGCGCGGACGCCGTGGTGCCCGTCGAGGAGTCGCTGCCGGGGGGCTTCCCGGCACCCGGGACGCACCTCCGGCTCCCGGCGGGCCAGCCGGCCGGGAGGTTCGTCCGCCGTGCGGGCGAG
Source organism: Kocuria salina (assembly GCF_013368965.1). NCBI lineage: Bacteria > Bacillati > Actinomycetota > Actinomycetes > Micrococcales > Micrococcaceae > Kocuria > Kocuria salina. The sequence continues at coordinate 202,810 of NZ_SSSF01000006.1, read as the reverse complement.
GACGTCGTCGCCGGGGACACGGCGCTGGTCGCGGGGCAGCGGCTCACCCCCGCCCGGATCGGGCTCGCGGCCGCGCTGGGGTGCGCGGAGCTGACCGTGCGCGCCCGCCCCCGGGCCGTGCTCTACACGACGGGCGACGAGGTCGTGGCGCCCGGCGCCGCGCGCGGCCCGGCCCAGATCTTCGACGCGAACGCGGCGATCCTGCGCGCCCAGCTCGCGGAGGCGGGCGTGGAGGTGGTCGGCGCCCACCTGCTCTCCGACGACGCCGGCGCCTTCGCGGCACGCCTGGCGGAGGACACCGCGCGGAGGCCCGACTTCTTCGTCTCCTCCGGCGGGGTCAGCGAGGGCGCCTACGAGGTCGTCCGGCAGGTGCTCGCGCCCCACGGCGAGTTCGTGCACGTCGCGATGCAGCCCGGGGGGCCGCAGGGCCTCGCGGCACCGGGCGGCGTTCCCTTCGTCTGCCTGCCCGGCAACCCCGTCAGCACCCTCGTGTCCTTCGAGATGTTCCTCCGCCCCGCCCTGACCGGGACCGTGGGCGCCCCGGCGCCGCGGGCCCGCCGCACGGGGCCCCTCGCGGAGGCCGTCCGGCCGCTGCCCGGGCGGACCCAGGTGCGCCGCGCCGTCTGGGACGGCGCCACGGTGCGGATGGCGGGCGGGCCCGGCTCCCACCTGCTGGCCGCCGCGGCCCGGGCCAACGCCCTCGCGCTCGTGCCGGCGGGCGGGGCCGAGCTGCCGGCGGGGACCCCGGTGGAGCTGCTGCTGCTCGACTGACCCGGTGCGCGCCCGGCCCGCGGGACCGCAGGGCCGCACCACCGCAGGACCCCACCACCGCCGGGGCGGCTCCGGCCGGGCCCGGGGCGCCGCGGCGGTGTCCCCGCCGCTCGCTAGACTGGTCCGCGCCCCCGCCCGGACGATCGCACAGAACAGGTCCCCATGACGTCCCTGCTCGCCCCGCTGCTCCTCGCCGCCACCGCCGTGATCCAGGCGCTCGGCCGCTACGAGTACCACCAGAACGGCATCACCGTGGTGGGCCAGATGCTCTTCCCGATCTTCTTCGCCGTCCTGGCGCTCTTCCTCGCCCGCCGCGGCGAGCGGGGCGCCTTCGGCACCGCGCACCTCGGGCTGCTCGTGCTCGGCGGCATCCTGTTCGTGCTCACCCTGGTGGGCTGGAACGGCACCGTCCCCCAGCTCTACCCCTCCGTGGGGATCTACTACGCGGCGTTCGCGCTGCTGGCGGTCCAGGCCGCGCTGCGCATCGCGGGGACCCCCCGGCGCCGGCGCGAGGACGCGCCGTCCGAGGGACCCTCCCCGCGGGGCTGAGCCGCTACGGGGTGTTCGCGGTCCCGCCGACGCGCTCGAGCACCAGTCCCGCCAGCTCCTCGGCACGGGTCTCCGGCAGCCAGTGGCCGGCGTCCAGCTCCACGAACCGGTAGGGCCCCCGCACGTGCTCGGCCGTGAGCTCCGCGGCCCGCCGGCCCAGGGCGGGGTCCCGGGCGCCCCACGCGTACGTGGTCGGCACGTCCACCGGTCCGGTGCGCAGCCGGGACAGCGGCAGGGCGCGGTACCAGTTCAGGGCGCCGGTGAGCGCGCCGGGCTCCCGCATCCGGGCCGCGTAGCGGGCGGCTTCCGCCGCGGGCAGGCCGGAGCGGCGCAGGAGCTGCTCGAGGCGCGGACCGAGCAGCGCCTCCGGGAGCCGGGGCAGCTGGAAGGCCCCGACGTAGGCCGAGCGCAGCGCCTGCGGCGAGCGGGTCAGGGAGCGGGCGAGCGCCCGGGGGTGCGGGACCGAGGCCACCGTCAGGGACGCCGTCCGCTCCGGCCGGTGGGCCGCGAGGGTCCACGCCACGATCCCGCCCCAGTCGTGGCCGACGACGTGGGCGCGCTCCAGCCCGGCGGCGTCCAGCAGCGCCACGGCGTCCTGGACGAGCAGCTCGAGCCGGTAGGCGCGGCGACCCCGGGGCCTGGCGCCGGGGGAGTAGCCGCGCTGATCGGGCACCAGCGTGCGCAGGCCGGCGCGCCGCAGCACGGGCGCGACCCCGGACCAGCTCGTGCCGTCCTGGGGGAAGCCGTGCAGCAGCAGGACGGGCTCCCCGTCCGGGGGCCCGTCGTCGCGCACGTCGAGGCGCACGCCGGGGCGGAGGTCACCGGGAGGGCGGAGGGTCGGTCGGTCCATCCGGCCAGGCTAGTCCCGGCCGGCGCCCGTCCGCGCGAGAGCCGGGGCTCGGTCATCCCCTTTCCGCCGAGAAAAACAAGGGTGCCGGAATTCTTGACGGAAAATGAATTCTGAAATTGATGTGTCATGAATTCTTTTCCACCGAATTGCCGTTCATTGGTCCACAAGAAAATCCTAATTCAGAATGCCGAATTCGATAGGTTGGCACCATGGTTGCCAGCTCCGTTCCGCCGGGCACCGATGGCCCCGCGTCCCACGCCCTGCTCAAGCTCGGGAAGTTCTTCACCCGCTGGGAGGAGTCCCCGGACGGCCGCGCGGTCTACCGCGAGGGCGGGCGGGCCGGTGACGCGTTCTACCGGAACCGGTGGAGCCACGACAAGGTGGTCCGCTCCACGCACGGGGTGAACTGCACGGGCTCGTGCTCCTGGAAGGTCTACGTCAAGGACGGGATCATCACCTGGGAGGCGCAGGAGACCGACTACCCCTCGGTGGGCCCGGACCGCCCGGAGTACGAGCCGCGCGGCTGTCCCCGTGGCGCCGCCTTCTCCTGGTACACCTACTCGCCCACCCGGGTCCGCTACCCGTACGTCCGCGGGGTGCTGCTGGAGATGTACCGCGCGGCCAAGGAACAGGTGGGCGGGGACCCCGTGCTGGCGTGGCAGGCGGTGGTCGGCGACCCGGAGAAGCGCCGGGCCTTCCAGCAGGCCCGCGGCAAGGGCGGCCTGGTGCGCTCGAGCTGGCAGGAGGCCCTCGAGATGACCGCCGCCGCCCACGTGCACACCGTGAAGACCTACGGCCCCGACCGGTGCACCGGCTTCTCCCCGATCCCCGCGATGTCCATGGTCTCCCACGCCGCGGGGGCCCGGTTCATCAACCTCATCGGCGGTGTGATGAACAGCTTCTACGACTGGTACGCGGACCTGCCCGTGGCCAGCCCCCAGGTCTTCGGAGACCAGACCGACGTCCCGGAGTCCGGCGACTGGTGGGACGCCACCTACCTCATGATGTGGGGCTCGAACGTCCCGGTCACGCGCACCCCGGACGCGCACTGGATGGTGGAGGCCCGCTACCGCGGCACGAAGGTCGTCTCGGTCAGCCCCGACTACGCGGACAACACGAAGTTCGCCGACGAGTGGCTGCCGGCCCAGGCCGGCACGGACGCCGCGCTCGCCATGGCGATGGGCCACGTGATCCTGCGGGAGAACTTCGTGGAGCGGCGGGTGCCGTTCTTCGAGGACTACGTCCTGCAGTACACCGACCTGCCCATGCTCGTCACCCTCGACGAGCGCGAGGACGGCACCGTGGTGCCCGGCAAGTTCGTCACCGCCGCGGACCTGGGCGGGGGCGAGGCGACGGCCTCCGACGCGGCGTTCAAGACCGTGCTGATCGACCGCGACGCCGGCACGCCGGTGGTCCCGAACGGGTCCATGGGCTTCCGCTACAACGAGCAGGACGAGGGGAAGTGGAACCTCGACCTGCAGGGCGTGCGCCCGGCGCTCTCGCTCGCGGACGCCTCCTCCTACGAGGGCTCGGTGAGCGCGGTGCACCTGCCCGCCTTCACCGACGCCACGGGGGAGGGCTCGGTGCTGCGCCGCGGCGTGCCCGTCACCGAGGTCGCCGGACGGACGGTCACCACGGTCTTCGACCTGATGCTCGCCCAGTACGGCGTGGGCCGCGAGGGCCTGCCGGGGGACTGGGCGGCCGGGCTCGACGACGTCGCGACCCCCTACACCCCGGCGTGGCAGGAGGAGATCACCTCGGTCCCGGCCCGGGCCGTGATCCGCACCGCCCGCGAGTTCGCGGCCAACGCGGAGAAGTCCGGCGGCCGGTCGATGATCATCCTGGGGGCCGGCATCTGCCAGTGGTACCACGGGGACGTCACCTACCGGGCGATCCTCGCGATGCTCATGCTGTGCGGGTGCCAGGGGCGCAACGGCGGCGGGTGGGCGCACTACGTGGGGCAGGAGAAGGCCCGCCCCATCACGGGCTGGGCCGCGATGGCCGCGGCCACCGACTGGACCCGCCCGCCGCGCTTCATGATCGGCACCGCGTTCTGGTACATGCACACCGACCAGTGGCGCTCCGACGGCTACTCGTCCGACTCCCTCCAGTCGCCCCTGGCGGAGGGGCACCTGAAGGGCATGCACACCGCGGACGTGGTCGCGAAGTCCACCCGGATGGGCTGGATGCCGTTCTATCCGCAGTTCGACCGCAACTCCCTCGACGTCGCGGACCTCGCCGCCGAGGGCGTGGCCCGGGGGGAGGCCCCCGACGAGGCCCGGTGGGTCGCGGACCGGCTGAAGTCGGGACAGCTGCGCTTCGCCGTCGAGGACGTCGACGCCCCCGAGAACTGGGCCCGCACCCTGGTGCTGTGGCGCTCCAACCTGCTGGGGTCCTCCGCGAAGGGCGAGGAGTACTTCCTCAAACACCTCCTCGGCACGCACCACAACGTCATGGGCCGGGACCACTCCGCGTCCCGGCCGAAGGACGTCACCTGGCACGAGGAGGCGCCCGAGGGCAAGCTCGACCTGCTGGTCTCCGCGGACTTCCGGATGACGAGCTCCACCCTGCTCTCCGACGTCGTCCTCCCCGCCGCCACCTGGTACGAGAAGCACGACCTGTCCTCCACGGACATGCACCCGTACGTGCACGCGTTCACCCCGGCGATCGACCCGCCGTGGGAGGCCAAGACCGACTACGAGCTGTTCCGGCTGCTCGCCGAGGAGTTCTCCCGCCAGGCGCGGACCCACCTGGGGGTGCGCAAGGACCTGGTGGCCACCGCGCTCACCCACGACACCCCGGGGGAGATCGCCCAGCCCGGCGGGCACGCGCCCGACTGGAAGCACACCGACCTGCCGGCCGTGCCCGGGAAGAACCTGCCCAACCTCGCGGTCGTGGAGCGGGACTACACCGCGATCGGGGAGAAGTTCTCGGCGGTGGGGCCCCTGGCCGAGCGGCTGGGCTTCACCACGAAGCACATCACCTACGACGTCTCCCACCAGGTGGACCAGCTGGCGCGCCTGCACGGGGTCTTCGACTCCGGGGCCGCGGCGGGCCGCCCGGCCGTGGACACCGACGCGCGGATGGCGGAGGCGATCCTGCTCTTCTCCGGGACCACCAACGGGGAGCTGGCCGTGCAGGGCTTCGAGACCCTCGAGAAGCGCACGGGGGTGGAGCTCGCGGACCTCGCCCGCGGCTCCGAGGAGAAGCGCATCACCTTCGCCGACACCCAGGCCGCCCCGGTCCCGGTGATCACGTCCCCGGAGTGGTCCGGCTCCGAGACCGGGGGGCGGCGCTACGCCCCGTTCACCGTCAACATCGAACGGCTCAAGCCCTTCCACACCCTCACCGGGCGGATGCACTTCTTCCTGGACCACGACTGGATGAAGGACATGGGCGAGACCCTGCCGATCTACCGGCCGCCCCTGGACATGCACCGGCTCTTCGGCGAGCCGCAGCTGGGGGAGCGCGGCGAGCTGTCGATCGCCGTGCGGTACCTGACGCCGCACAACAAGTGGTCGATCCACTCGGAGTACCAGGACAACCTGTTCATGCTCTCCCTGTCCCGCGGGGGCACCACGGTGTGGATGAGCCCCCAGGACGCCGCACTCATCGAGGTCGCCGACAACGACTGGGTCGAGTGCGTCAACACCAACGGCGTCTACATCGGCCGGGCCATCGTCTCCCACCGGATGCCGGCCGGGGTGGTCTACGTCCACCACGCCCAGGAGCGCACCATCGACGTGCCGAAGTCCGAGGCGACCGGGCGCCGCGGCGGGATCCACAACTCGGTCACGCGCATCCTCGTCAAACCCACCCACATGATCGGCGGCTACGCGCAGCTGTCCTGGGCCTTCAACTACCTCGGGCCCACCGGCAACCAGCGCGACATCGTCTCCGTGGTCCGCAAGCGCTCCCAGGAGGTCCAGTACTGATGCGAGTCATGGCCCAGGTCGCCATGGTGATGGCCCTCGACAAGTGCATCGGGTGCCACACCTGTTCGGTGACGTGCAAGCAGGCGTGGACGAACCGCGCCGGCACGGAGTACGTGTGGTTCAACAACGTGGAGACCCGTCCCGGGCAGGGCTATCCCCGCCGGTACGAGGACCAGGAGAAGTGGAAGGGCGGCTGGGAGCTCAACCGCCGCGGCAACCTCAAGCTGAAGTCGGGCGGGCGCTGGGCGAAGCTGGCGGGCCTGTTCGCCAGCCCCGTCCAGCCGGAGCTCGACGACTACTACGAGCCGTGGACCTACGACTACGAGACCCTCACCAACGCCCCCGCCGGCACCGACTTCCCCGTGGCCCGCCCCAAGTCCCTGATCACGGGGAAGGACACCAAGATCGAGTGGTCCGCCAACTGGGACGACAACCTCGGCGGCGTCACCGAGGCCGGCCACCTGGACCCGATCGTGGAGAAGGTGCGCCGCGAGTCCGAGGACAGGATCAAGTTCGAGTTCGAGCAGACGTTCGCGTTCTACCTCCCGCGCATCTGCGAGCACTGCCTGAACCCGTCCTGCATGGCCTCCTGTCCCTCGGGGGCGATCTACAAGCGCACCGAGGACGGGATCGTGCTGGTGGACCAGGACCGCTGCCGCGGCTGGCGGCAGTGCGTCACCGGCTGCCCGTACAAGAAGATCTACTACAACCACAAGTCCGGCAAGGCCGAGAAGTGCACGTTCTGCTATCCCCGGATCGAGGTGGGCATCCCCACGGTCTGCGCGGAGACGTGCGTCGGCCGGCTGCGCTACATCGGCATCTTCCTGTACGACGCGGACCGGGTCACCGAGGCCGCCGCGACCCCGGACGAGCGGGACCTCTACGAGGCCCAGCTGGACCTGATGCTCGACCCGCACGACCCGGGGGTGGTCGCCGCGGCCCGCGCCGAGGGCATCCCCGAGGACTGGCTCGACGCCGCGCGCCGGTCCCCCGTCTACACCCTGGCCAAGGAGCTGCGGGTGGCGCTGCCGCTGCACCCGGAGTACCGGACGATGCCGATGGTCTGGTACGTCCCGCCGCTGTCCCCGGTGGTGGACCTGCTCAAGGACCAGGGGCACGACGGCGAGGACGCGGGCAACCTGTTCGGCGCCATCGACTCGCTGCGCATCCCGGTGGAGTACCTCGCCGAGCTGTTCACGGCCGGGGACACGCAGATCGTCACGGACGTGCTGCGCAAGCTCGCGGCCATGCGCTCCTACATGCGGGACATCGCCCTCGGGGACGCCCCGGACGAGTCGATCGCCGAGGGCGTCGGGATGACCGGCTCCGAGATCCAGAAGATGTACCGGCTCATGGCCATCGCCAAGTACGACGAGCGCTACGTGATCCCCTCCGCCCATCTGGAGGACGCCCACAACCTCGAGGAGATCGGCTGCTCCCTCGACGTGGACGGAGGGCCCGGGATGGGCCAGACCGGCGTCTTCGGCGAGGCCTCCGGGCGCCCCACGCCCGTGGCCGTGGAGAACTTCAACGCCCTGCGGGCGCGACAGACCGGCGAGTCCGCCACCTCGGAGCAGCAGATGGCCGGGCGCGTGAACCTGCTCAACTGGGACGGCCGAGGGGCGCCCGCGGGGCTGTTCCCGCCGCGCTCCGAGGACGGGGACCGGCCGTGAGCCTGCTGGAGAGGCTGCTGGGCAAGGCCGGCAGGGGAACTCTCGACCCCGGGCGCTGCACGGACCGGCACCCGCGGCGCAGCGCGGTGGCCCGGCAGGCCGCCGCCGTGCTGCTCGGCTATCCCGACCACGAGCTCCTGGTCATGCTGCCCGTCCTGCGGGAAGCCCTCGAGGAGGTGGGCGCGCCCGTGCCCGAGGACCTCCTCGACTGGCTGCGCGCCCGCCCGCTCGACCAGGTGCAGGCCGACTACGTCCAGGAGTTCGACCTCTCCCGGCGGCACAGCCTGCACCTGACCTACTGGACCGACGGGGACACCCGGCGGCGGGGCGAGGCGCTCGCCGCCTTCAAGGAGGTCTACCGCTCCCACGGCGCGCAGCTGGACGGGGCCGAGCTGCCGGACTACCTGCCGCTCGTGCTCGAGTTCGCCGCGAAGGTCTCCCCTGAGGACGGCTACGAGCTGCTCCAGCGCTACCGGCCGTCCCTCGAGCTGCTGCGGCTGGCGCTGCGCGACGACGGCCTGCCGTACCACGGCGTCGTCGCCCTCGTGTGCTCCACCCTGCCCGGGGTCTCCCCGGAGGACCGGGACGCCGCCCTGCGGATGGCCGGCTACGGTCCGCCCACGGAGTCCGTGGGCCTCGACCCGTACGACCCCCGGCTGCTGCCCGTCACCGAAAGGAACAGCGCATGACCGCCACCGCCGCGAGCCTGCTCGCGCCCGGGACCTCCCTCCCCCTCGAGGCGGCGGCCCCGGCCGCCGCCTCCGTGGGGGTCGGCGACATCCTGCTCTGGGGCGTGCTGCCCTACGTCGTGCTGGCGGTCGTGATCGGCGGCACCGTCTGGCGGTACCGGTACGACCAGTTCGGGTGGACCACCCGGTCCTCGCAGCTCTACGAGTCCCGCATCCTGCGCATCGCCTCCCCGCTGTTCCACTTCGGCATCCTCGCCGTGCTCGCGGGCCACGTCATGGGTCTGATCATCCCGAAGACCTGGACCGAGGCCGTGGGGGTCACCGAGGGGATGTACCACTTCCTGGCCCTGAGCATCGGGCTCGTGGCCGGCGTGGGCACGCTGCTCGGGATCATCATGCTCATCTGGCGCCGGCGCACCACCGGACCCGTGTTCATGGCGACCACCAAGAACGACAAGTTCATGTACGTCATGCTCGTGGCCGCGCTGCTCACGGGGCTGGGCACCACCCTCATCTCGGTGTTCGACCACTCCGTGCCCGACTACCGCCAGACGGTCTCCCCGTGGTTCCGCTCGATCTGGATCCTGCAGCCGGACGTCGCCGCGATGACGGCCGCCGGGATCTCCTTCAAGGTGCACGCCCTGTGGGCCATGGGGCTCTTCGCCGTCTGGCCGTTCACCCGCCTGGTGCACGCGTTCACCGCCCCCGTGCACTACCTGTTCCGGCCGTACATCGTCTACCGCTCCCGGGACCACCGGTCCACCGGGTCCGTGCCGGTGCGCCGCGGCTGGGACCCCGTCGGGACCCAGGACCGGGACAGGAGCGCCCACCGCAACCGCGCCGGCACCCGCCGCTGACCAGCCCCATCTGCGAGGACCGCCATGTCATCTTCGTCGTCGTCCGCCGCCTCCCCGGGCACCGCGGCCCCGGACCTGCGCTCCGGCCAGCTGCGGAACCTGCTCCTCGCCACGCTGGCGTCCACCGCGGGCTTCTGGGCCTGGACCATCGTGGGCCCGCTGTCCAGGCGCTACGCGGAGCGGATGGAGCTCAGCTCCTCGCAGACCGCGCTGCTCGTGGCGATGCCGATCTTCGTCGGCTCCATCGCCCGGGTGCCCGTCGGCGCCCTGACGGACCGCTTCGGCGGGCGGGTGATGTTCACGGCGATCCTCGCCCTGACCGCCCCGCTGGTGCTGCTCACCGCCCTCGTGGGCCAGCTGGGCAGCTTCGGGCTCCTGCTGGTCGTCGCGTTCTTCCTCGGCATCGCCGGCACGGTCTTCGCCATCGGCATCCCGTTCTGCTCCGCGTGGTACGAGTCCCACCGCAAGGGCTTCGCCACCGGCGTGTTCGGCGCGGGCATGGCCGGCACCGCGGTCTCCGCGTTCGTCACCCCGCGCCTGGTCGCGGGCATCGGGTACCTGGGCGCCCACGCGGTCATCGCCGCGATCGTCGCGGCCATGGCCGTGGTCTGCTGGCTCGGGCTGCGCGAGTCCCCGGTCCGCGCCGGCGCCGTGCCGCAGCCGGTGCTGCCCCGGATCAGGCACGCCTTCACCCTGCGGGTGACCTGGCAGCTGTGCTTCCTCTACGGCGTGGTCTTCGGCGCGTTCGTGGCGTTCTCCAACTACCTGCCCACCTACCTGAACACCGTCTACGGCTTCGACGCCACCGCGGCCGGGACCCGCACCGCCGGCTTCGCCCTCGCCGCGGTGGTCGCCCGCCCGGTCGGCGGGATCCTCGCCGACCGCCTCGGCCCGAAGATCGTCACGATCACCTCGCTCGTCGGCACGGCGGTCCTCGCGATGGTCGTGGCGCTGCAGCCGATCCAGGAGGTGGCCTACGGCGCCACGTTCCTGGCCATGGCGGTGTTCCTCGGCCTGGGCACCGGCGGCGTGTTCGGGTGGGTGGGACGCGCCGCCCCGGCGAAGGACGTGGGCACGATCGGCGGAATCATCGCGGCCGCCGGCGGCCTGGGCGGCTACTTCCCGCCGCTCGTGATGGGCGCCACCTACGACGCCGAGAACAACAGCTACTTCGTGGGGCTGACCCTGCTGGCCGTGTTCGCGGTGGCCGCCCTGGTGCTCACCTTCACCGTGCGCAACGGGGGCAAGGACGACGAGCGGGCCCGGACCTGACCGCCGTCCGGGCGCCGGACGCGCGGCCCGGACCGCAGCCGGCGGTCAGCTCGGGAGCGGGGCGGCCCGGCGGAGGAGCACGTCCCGGCGCAGGCTCACTCGTCGGGGGAGCGCCGCACCCCCGACAGCGGGGTGCGCCACACCTCCGGGTCCGCGACCGGGAACCGGCGGCCGGTCACGAGGGACGGCACGACCCGGACGAAGATGCCCTTGCGCCCCGCCTGCCACGGGAACAGCGGGAGGTCGAGGGTGTCCGTGAGCTCCTGGACCTGCTGGATGCGCTCGGCGCGGCCCTTGACCACCACGCTCCACGCCTTCCCGGCGGGCTCGTCGTACCCGTCGATCTCCACCGCCACGGGGACGTCGGTGAGGGCCCCGGCGACCTTCGTCCCCTCGGCCGAGCGGAAGACGAGGGTCCCGTGGTCCACCACGAAGTTGATCGGGAAGATGTCCGGGTGGTCCTCCACCCACACGGCGAGGCGGCCGACGCCCGCGTCCCGGAGCAGGTCCCAGCAGCTGTTGACCGCCAGCTCCTCCACGTGGTTGCCGTGCGTGTCCGTCATCGTGTCCTCCGTCGTCGTCGTCCGGCCCTCGGGCCGTGTCCTGGTCCTGCCCCGGTCGTTCTCCCGGGGCCTGCACGGCCGGTCACTCGAAGTCGGCGAGCCAGAGGTCCGGGCCGAACACCTCGTACTGGATGTCCCGGGGCGGGACTCCGCGGGAGACGAGCGCGCTGCGCACGGCCTGCATGAAGGGGAGCGGCCCGCACAGGTAGTACTGCGCGTCGTGCGGCAGCTCCACGGCGCGCAGGTCCATGAACCCCTCGTACTCGTTCTCGGCGCGCTCGCCGGCCGCCCGCGGCTGCTCGAACCAGGCCTTCAGGGAGCCGTCCTCCAGGGCGGCGAGGTCCTCCTCGATCTGCCCGCGCAGCGCGAACGTCTCCGGGGAGGCGTCCGCGTGCAGGAACTGCACGGTGCGCTGGGAGCCGTCCTTCACCAGGTGCGAGAGCATGCCCGCCATCGGCGTGACGCCGATGCCCGCGCTGGCCAGCACCAGCGGCCGGTCCGAGTACTCCAGGACCACGTCGCCGGAGGGCACCGAGAGCACCACCTCGTCCCCCACCTGCACCGTCTCGTGCAGGAGGGTGGACATCTCGCCGGCCGGCGTGCCGTTGCCGCGCACCCGCTTCACCGCGAAGCGCCGGTGCTGTCCGTCGTCGGCGCGGGTCAGGCTGTACTGCCGGGGCTGCAGCACGCCGTCGGGCATCTCCATCCTGAGGGTCACGTACTGGCCGGGCAGGGACCGCTTCACCTCCCGCTCGTCGACGCGCTCCACCACGAAGGTCGTGACGTCCTCGGTCTCCGGGATCTTCTCGACCACCCGCCAGGTCCGCCAGACGGTCTCGGGGGAGAGCCGGACCGCCTCGTAGAGGCCGCGCTCCTGGTTGATGAGCACGTTGGCCATCAGCCAGTAGACCTCGTCCCAGGCCGCGGCGACCTCCGGGGTCACGGCGTCGCCCAGGACGTCCACGATGGCCCACATGAGGTTGTCGTGCACGATCTGGTACTGGTCCGGGTGCAGCCCCAGGGACACGTGCTTGTGCGCGATGCGGGACAGCAGGTGGTCCGGGAGCTCGGTCGGCTTGTTCACCAGGTAGCCGGCGAAGGCGGCCACGGACCCGGCCAGCGCCTGCTGCTGCCGGCCGTCCGCCTGGTTGCCGCGGTTGAACAGCCCGTCCAGGAGCTCGGGGTGCTCGCCGAACATGTGCGCGTAGAAGCGCCGGGCGATCTCCTGGATGTTGTCCCCGACCACGGGCAGCGTGGCCTTGACGACGGGGTACGAGGTGTCTGACAGCACGGTGGCTCCTTCCGAGTGCCGGCGGCGTCGACGGCGCTCTGGTCGCGTTCCGTCAAGCTAGCACCGCGCCCCGGCACGGGACCAGACATGACGCGGCGGTGCGCGGCACGGGGGTGGGCCAGAATGGGAGGGACGCACCATACGGGAGAGCCGAAGGGGACCGAACCGACATGACCGAGCAGCAGCAGAGCCTCACGCACGTCCGGGCGGACGGGTCCGCGCACATGGTGGACGTCTCCGACAAGGCCGTGACCACCCGCGAGGCCACCGCGACGGCCACGCTGCGCACCCGCCCCGACGTCGTCGAGCAGGTCTTCGCCGCGGACCTCCCCAAGGGGGACGCCCTGCCGGTGGCCCGGGTGGCCGGCATCATGGCGGCCAAGCGGACCCCGGAGCTCGTCCCGCTGTGCCACCCGCTGCCGATCAGCAAGGTGACCGTGGACTTCGAGCGGCTGGCGGACGGCGTGCGGATCACCGCGACGGTGCGCACGCGCGGGGTGACCGGCGTGGAGATGGAGGCGCTGACCGCGGCCTCGGTGGCCGCCCTGACCCTCTACGACATGATCAAGGCCGTGGACAAGCTGGCCGAGATCGACCGGGTCAGGGTGCTCGCGAAGTCCGGCGGCAAGTCCGGGGACTGGGCGCGGACCGACGGGGACGCCGCATGAGGAGCGCCGCCGTCATCGTCGCCTCCACCCGCGCCGCCGCCGGGGTCTACCAGGACCGGAGCGGGCGGATCGCCGCCGACTGGTTCGGCTCCCACGGCTTCGAGGTCGAAGGTCCGTTCGTGGTGGCCGACGGCGAGGACGTGCGCGCCGAGCTGGAGCGGCTGCTCGTGACCCGGGCCCCCGCGGACCGCCCCCGGGTGGTCGTCACCAGCGGCGGGACCGGCCTCGGCCCGGACGACCTCACCCCCGAGATGACCCGGCCCTTCCTCGACCGCGAGCTGCCCGGCATCATGGAGGCACTGTGGGCGGAGGGCCGGAGGACCACCCCCCTGGCGGTGCTCAGCCGCGGGCACGCCGGGGTCAGCGGCGCCACCTTCGTGGTCAACCTCCCCGGCTCCACCGGCGGGGTCTGGGACGGGCTGAAGGTCCTCGAGCCGATCCTCGACCACGTCTGCGACCAGCTCGAGGGCCACCGCGACCGCGGGCACGACGGCCCCCGCCACGACCCCCGACCGCACGAGGAGACCGACCGATGAGCACACCCGGACCGATCCAGGCGGAGACCGCCGTGGTCGGCGCCTTCGTCACCGAGGAGCCCCTGGACCACGCCCGGGCCGTCGAGGCCGTGCAGGACGAGCGCACCGGCGCCGTGGTCTCCTTCAGCGGTGTCATCCGCGACCACGACGGCGGCCGCCCCGTCACCAGCCTCGACTACACCTGCCACCCCGGCGCGGACCGGGCCGTCCAGGACGTGGCCCGCCGGGTCGCCGAGGAGTTCCCCGGGGTGCGGATCTGGGCCGCCCACCGGGTCGGCCACCTGCGCGTGGGGGACTCCGCCCTGGAGGCCGCCGTGGCCGCCGCCCACCGCAAGCTCGCCTTCGCCGCCTGCGACGCGCTCGTGGACCGGATCAAGACCGAGGTGCCCATCTGGAAGGAGCAGCGGTTCGCGGACGGCTCCACCGAGTGGGTCGGACTGGACGCCTGAGCGCCGTGGACCTCTCCCCGCTCGTCGAGCCAGCCGCGGAGCTCACCGACGCCGAGCTGCGCCGCTACGCCCGCCACCTGACCGTCCCCGAGATCGGCGAGGAGGGCCAGCGGCGGCTCAAGAACGCCCGGGTGCTGTGCGTGGGCGCGGGCGGCCTCGGCTCCCCGGCCCTGCTCTACCTCGCCGCCGCGGGCGTCGGGACCCTCGGTGTCGTCGACGACGACGACGTGGACGCCTCCAACCTGCAGCGCCAGGTGATCCACGGCGAGGGGACCCTCGGGGCGCCCAAGACCGCCTCGGCCGCCGCGCGGATCGCCGACCTCAACCCGCTGGTGCGCGTCGTGGAGCACCGCGAGCGGCTCACCGCGGAGAGTGCGGAGGAGGTCCTCGCCGGGTACGACCTCGTCCTGGACGGCACGGACAACTTCGAGACCCGCTACCTCGTCTCCGACGCGTGCGAGCTGGCCGGTGTCCCGCACGTGTGGGGCTCGATCCTGCGCTTCGACGGCCAGTACTCGGTGTTCTGGGGCGCGCACGGGCCCACCTACCGCGACCTCTACCCCGTGCCCCCGGCGCCGGGCACGGTGCCCAGCTGCGCCGAGGCCGGGGTGCTCGGCGTGCTGCCGGGACTGCTGGGCACCGCCATGGCGGTCGAGGCCGTCAAGCTGGTCACCGGGATCGGCACCACGATGCTCGGCCGGGTCGCCACCTACGACGCCCTCTCGGCGCGCTGGTGGGAGATCCCGCTGGTGCCCACGCCGGGCCGCGCGCCCGTGACCACCCTGGCGTCGGCCGGCGACAGCGCCCCCGCCCGCCCGGCGCCCGGCCCGCAGCCGGGAGGCGTCCCCACCGTGACGGCCCCCGAGCTCGCGGAGCTGCTGGCGGCACGGGAGCGCGGCGCCGCGGACTTCGAGCTCGTCGACGTCCGGGAGCCCTACGAGGCCCGGCTCGCGGCGATCCCCGGGGCACGGCTGCTCCCGCTGGACCAGTTCGAGTCCGGGGAGGCCCTCGCCCGGATCGCCCCGGGCCGCCGGGTGCTGCTGCACTGCAAGGCCGGGGCGCGCTCCGAACGGGCCCTGCACCTCCTGCGCGCCGCGGGCCGCACCGACGTCGCGCACCTCGAGGGCGGGGTGCTGGCGTGGATCGAGCAGGTGGACCCGTCCCAGCAGGCCTACTGACCCGGTCCGCCGAGGCCCGCTCGCGGGTCCTCGCCGGAGCGCTGCGGAGGGGCGCGAGCGGGCCCGGCGGGCAGGACGTAGGCTGATCGTCTCCCTGCCGCCGACCGATGGACACCGCATGCCCCCGCCGCACCCCCGACCCGCCGCCGGCCCCGGACGCGCCGAGGAGGCCGCGGCGGCCCTGCGCGCCGGCACCCCGGGCGCCCTGGACCGGGCCCTGGGCGTGGCCCGGGCGCTCGGCGAGGAGCTCCCCCTGCCCGGCGCCGGCCGCACCGGACAGCTGTGGCGGCGGCTCGCCGAGCTCGCCCGGCTCGACCTGTCCCTCGCCCGCGTGGTCGAGCCGCACCTGGACGCCCTCGCGATCCTGCACCAGGCGGGACTCGAGGAGCTCGCCGGTCCGCCCGCCGCCTGGGGCGTCTGGGCCGCCGAGGCCCCCGGTCACGAGCTCGTGGCCCGCCACGGGACCGGCGGGTGGGAGCTCACGGGCACCAAGGCGTGGTGCTCGCTCGCCGCGCACCTCGACCGGGCCGTGGTCACCGCGAGCACCGGCGGAGGCCGCCGCCGGGCCTTCGCCGTGGACCTCGCCCACCCCGGGGTCGTCCCCGGGAGCACCGAGGACTGGCGGCCGGCCGGGCTGCGGGACGTGCCGACCGGCGCCGTGCGGTGCACGGCGGTGCCGGCCGTGCCGGTCGGCGAGGACGGGTGGTACCTGGAGCGCCCCGGCTTCGCCTGGGGCGGGATCGGCGTGGCCGCGTGCTGGTACGGCGGCGCGGCCGGGGTGGCCGACGTCCTGTGGGGAGACGCCGTGCGGCGCTGGGCCCCGGACGTGCGGCCGCTGGACCAGGTGGGCCACGCGGCGCTCGGCGTTGTCGACACCCTCCTGCACTCCGCCCGCACGGCCCTGCGCTCGGCGGCGGAGCAGGTCGACGCCGGCCGGGCCGGCGGGGAGCGCGGCGCGGTCCTGGCCCTGCGCACCCGCCGCGTCGTCGCCCGGACGGCGGAGGCCGTGACCGCGGAGGTCTCGGCCGCCACCGGGCCGGGCCCGCTCACCGGCGCGCCCGAGCACGTCCGCCGGGTGAGCGCCCTGCAGGTGTACGTCCGGCAGGAGCACGCGCAGCGGGACGCCGCGGCACTGGGCCGGGCCCTGCTCGAGGGCGCGGCGGGGGACCGCCCGTGGTGACGTTCGACCACCGGGACCCCGGCACCCCCGAGGCGGTGTGGGCGCGGGCGCCGCGCCTGCACGCCGCGCGCCCGCTCGAGCTCGACGGGATCGACCGCCTCGTGGTCCTCGCCGCCCACCCGGACGACGAGAGCCTCGGCGCGGGCGGCCTGATCTCCCTCGCGGCCCGGGCAGGCGCCCGGGTGCGGGTGGTCGTGGCGACCCTGGGCGAGCAGTCGCACCCGCGCTCGCCGACCCGGACCCCCGCCGACCTCGCCCGGGTGCGCCGGGCCGAGGCCGCCGCCGCCACGGACCGGCTCGCCGACGGCGTGGTCCCCGAGCTCCTGGGGCTGCCCGACGGGGCCCTGGCATCGGCGGGGGAGGCGCTGCGCGCCCCCGTGGCCGAGGCCGCGGCGTGGGCCGCCGCGGGGCGGCGTGGCGTGCTGGCCGCCCCGTGGGGCGACGACGGGCACGTCGACCACGAGGTGCTGGGCCGGGCCGCCCGGGCGGCCGCCTCCGTCCACGGCGTCGAGTGTCTCGAGTACCCCGTCTGGCTGTGGCACTGGGGCGGGCCCGAGGACCTGCCCCCGCACGGGATCCGGGTCCTCGCCCTGGACGCCCCCGCGTGCGCGGCCAAGGAGCAGGCCCTGGCCGCGCACGCCTCGCAGGTCCTGCCGCTGTCCCCGGCCCCGGGCGACGAGGCCCTCCTGGGCCCCCACGTGCTGGCCCGGTTCCGCCGCCCGGCCGAGCACTTCTTCGTGCTCCCGCCCGCAGGGCAGGCCCCGGACGCCGCCGCCGTGTTCGACGACGTCCACCGCGGCGCCGAGGACCCCTGGGACGTCGACTCATCCTGGTACGAGCGGCGCAAGCGCGCCGTGACCCTCGCCGCGCTGCCGCGCCCCCGGTACCGCCGGGTCCTGGAGGCGGGGTGCTCCCTCGGCGCCCTCACCGCCGAGCTCGCGGACCGGGCGGAGTCCGTGCTGGCCGTGGACGCGAGCGGGGTGGCGGTCGAGCGCGCCCAGCAGCGGCTGGCGGAGCTCCCCGGCGTGCAGGTGGAGCAGCGCAGGCTGCCCGGGCAGTGGCCGCCCGGGCGGTTCGACCTCGTGGTGGTCTCCGAGACCGGCTACTTCCTCGACGCCGCGCAGCTGGGCGGGCTCCTCGACCGCGTGGCCGGGTCCCTCGAGCCGGACGGCCACCTCCTGCTGTGCCACTGGCGCCACCCGATCGAGGGCTGGCCCCTCGACGGGGCCGACGTGCACGCCGCCGTGCACGCGGACGCCCGCTTCGGGCCCCTGCTGCGCCACACGGAGCGCGACTTCCTGCTGGAGGTCTTCGAGCCCGTGGGGCCGCGGACCGCCGGCGCGGGCACGTGCTGACCGGGGTGGAGCGGGTGGTCGTGGTGGTGCCGGTCCGGAACGAGGAGCGGCTGCTCGGCCGGTGCCTGGCCACGGTGCAGCACGCCGCCGCCCGGGCGCGGGCGGCCCGGCCCCCGGTGCAGGTGGACGTCGTCGTGGCCCTGGACCGCTGCACCGACGGCAGCGCCCGGATCGCGGCGGCGGCGGGGGTGGACGTCGTCGCCGGGTCCTGGGGCACCGCGGGGGCGGCCCGGGCCGCCGCGGTGGCCGCCGCGGGAGCCGCCGGGGCGCGCACCTGGATCGTGTCGACCGACGCCGACAGCGCGGTGCCCGCGCACTGGCTCACCGGCCACCTGGACGCCGCCGGGCGCGGGGCGGAGCTGCTCCTGGGCACCGTGGAGCCCGACCCCGGGGACCTGGCCGCGGGTCTCCTGGCGCGCTGGCACGCCCGGCACCGGCTGGAGGAGGGGCACCCCCACGTGCACGCGGCGAACCTGGGCGTGCGCGCCGACGTGTACGCCGCGTGCGGGGGCTTCCCGGCCCTGCCGCACGGCGAGGACGTCGGGCTGGCGGAGGCGGCGCGGGCGCGCGGGCACCGGGTGCTCGCCACGGACCGGGTGCGGGTGCTGACCTCGGGCCGGAGCACCGGCCGGGTCGACCGGGGCTTCGCCGGCTATCTGCGGGCGCTGGCGGGGGAGCCGCAGAGCCTCGGCGCGGGGCAGGGCTGAGCGCACGGGCCGGACCCGGCTACGCGGGGAGCGGACAGCCCTGGCCAGGGACCGGCCCCGTCTGCCTACGGTGGGGCCGTACCGTTGCCGACGAGAGGAACCACCCGTGTCCGAGAACAGCCTGTCCGCCAGCCGCGTCATCGACGCCCCCGCCGACGCCATCTTCGACGTCCTCAGCCTGCCCTCGCGCCACCGGCAGATCGACGGCTCCGGCACGGTCGTCTCCGGCGACGACCAGCGCATCCAGAAGGTCGGCCAGGTGTTCGTGATGAACATGAACGGCGAGCACATGGGCGGCGACTACGTCATGGAGAACACCGTCTCCGGCTACGACGAGAACAAGCTCCTCGCCTGGAAGCCCAAGCCGCAGGGCGCCGAGCTGGAGGGCTGGGAGTGGATCTGGGAGCTCGAGCCCCAGGGCCCCGGCGCCACGCTGGTCACCGAGACCTACTCGTGGGAGCACGCGACCCCGGAGGCCAAGAAGGCCGTGTCCTTCCCGCTCTTCGAGGAGGGCGCCCTGGAGCACTCCCTCGAGCGGCTCGCGGCGGCCGTCTCCGAGAAGTGAGCACCTGAGCCGCCGAGACGGGACGGAGCCCGGTCACCCGTGGTGACCGGGCTCCGCCGTGCCCGCGGTCACCGCCGGCGGGCGGCGCGGACGGAGGCCGCCGCGGGATCGACCCACAGGATCTCCCACTGGTGGCCGTCGGGGTCCCGGAAGCAGCGCGAGCGCAGGAAGCCGTAGTCCTGGGCGTCGCCCTCGGTCCCGCCGGCGCGGACGGCGCGGTCGACGATGACGTCGATCTCGTCCGGGGAGTCGACGCTGAGCGCGTTGACCACGGAGGCGTCGGCCGGGGTGCCGGGGGTCCCGGGCCCCACCAGGCGCAGGTGGCGGTCCTCGCTCAGGACCATGACGTGCTCGTCCTCGCGGATCTCGACGGTCCCGGCGCCGGTGCCCTCGAACGCGGGGTGCAGCCGCCAGCCGAGACAGGAGTAGAACCGTTTCGATCGCTCCAGGTCCGAGACGGGAAGGGTGATGAAGTCTGTCGGTGCCATGGTGCTCCCCTTCGTGGTGCGGCGGGACCCGCCCTCAGCATGGCCCCGGACCGGCGGGGCCGCAACGGTGTGACGGGATCCTCGCCCGCATGTCAGGACGGCATCGGAACGGCATCGGAACGGCATCGGTGCGGAGCCGGAATGGGTGCGGGCGCCCCGGGGTTGGAACGGGCATGCGAGTCATCGGAGTCGAGACGTTCGGAGGGCCCGAGGTCCTCGCCGTCCACGAGGTGCCGGACCCCCACCCCGGCCCCGGAGAGGTGCGGATCCGGGTCAGGGCGGCCGCCGTCAGCCCCACGGACACCCTGCTGCGCGCGGGCGGTCAGCCCGTGGAGCACCTGCGGCCGCCGTACGTGCCGGGGATGGACGCGGCCGGGGTCGTCGACGAGGTGGGGGAGGGCAGCGCCTGGCGGGTGGGGGACGCGGTCATGGCCATCGCCCTGCCGCGCGGGGAGCACGGGGGCGCCTACGCGGAGCTCCTGGTCGCCCCCGACGACTCGATCGCCCGCCTCCCGGCGGACACGGACTTCGCCACGGCCGCCACGCTGCCCATGAACGGGCTCACGGCCCTGCAGGTCCTCGAGGTGCTGGACCTCCAGCCCGAGCAGACCCTGGCCGTCACCGGGGCCGCCGGGACCCTCGGCAACTACGTGGTGGAGCTCGCCAAGCACGAGGGCCTCACCGTGATCGCGGACGCCGCGGAGCAGGATCTGGAGCTCGTCGACAGTCTCGGCGCCGACCACGTGGTGGCGCGCGGGGACGACGTCGCCGAGCGGATCCGGGAGTTCTTCCCCGACGGGGTCGACGCCCTCGTGGACGCCGCCGTGCTGAGCGAGAAGGCGGCCCCTGCCGTCCGGGACGGCGGAGGGTTCGCGACCGTGCGGCACTGGACGGGGGACCCGGGCCGGGGGATCACCGTGCACCGGATCAGCGTGCCCCAGGAGTACCACTCGGGCGCGAAGCTGGACCGGCTGCGCCGGTACGTGGAGGAGGGGGTGCTCTCCCTGCGCGTGGCCGCCGTCCTGCCCGCCGCGGACGCCGCCGAGGCGCACCGCCGGCTCGAGGCCGGGGGCGTGCGGGGGCGGCTCGTCCTCGAGTTCTGACCCGCCCCGGTCCCGGAAGCGGTCCTAGAAGTGCGAGCGGTACTGGTGGTCGATGCCGGCCTGGTCCACCTTCCGGTGGAAGCGCATCCCGGCCAGGCCGCCGAGGACCGCCGCGAGCAGCGGGATCAGGACGGCGACCACCAGGGCGATGATGCCGCCCGTGGTCAGGGCGCCCTCGCCGATGGGGATGCGGGGGAAGCTGTTGAGCTCGCGCAGCACGTTGAACTGCTCGCCCGCCACCGCGCCCAGGACCGCCAGGACGATCGCGATGAGGACCGCCCACACCCACACGGCCACCCCCTGCTTCGCTCCGTCGAACCGGGCCATCCGCCCGGCCACGTAGCCCCCGGCGAAGTAGGCGACGAAGAGGACCAGGGCCAGGGCGATGCCGCTGACGAGGCCCACGGTGCCGGCGTCCTGCGCCACCTGCTCCGCGATCTCGCCCGGGTCCGAGCTGGTCGCCACCCCCACGCCCGCGCCGATCGCACCGAGCAGGGCGGTGAGCAGCACGGCGATGCCCGTGGCGGTCATCCAGCCGAAGAACGCGGAGCCGAACTTCACGCCCCCGAACTCCCGCTTCTCCGCGGCGACCACCTCCTGCCGCCGCCCCCGCGGGGTGGAGGCGCCCGGCCGGTCCTTTCCGCGCTCCCGGGGATCCTCCGGGACGGTCGATCCTGACGGGTCCTGGTGTGCCATGACGCTCTCCTCGTCTCCGACCATCAGCTTGCTCAAGAGCTTCCTCTCCTCGGTCGCGGTCCGCAACGGCTCCGGCCGGGGGGTGTGCGCCGCGTCACCGCCGGGAATAGGCTGGTGCCCCCGGGCCGTCCCGCACGGCGGTCCGCGCTCTGCACGGAGGGAAGGCGACGACTATGGAGCACGCTCCCGACTTCGAGCCCCGCACGGCCGTGGTGACCGGCTCCGACTCCGGCATCGGGCGTGCGACCGCCGTGGCGCTCGCGGCGGCCGGCATGGACGTGGGGATCACCTGGCACCGGGACGAGGAGGGTGCCGAGCGGACGGCGGAGGAGGTCCGGTCCTACGACCGCCGGGCCGTGGTGGCGCGGCTGGACACCACGGAGCTGGAGCGCTGCGGCGCCGTCGTCGATGGCCTCGTGCAGCGGCTGGGCGGCCTGGACGTGTTCGTGCACAACTCGGGCACGGGGGCGAACGTCCCGTTCCTGGAGACGTCCCTGGGCACGTGGCGCAAGGTGCTCGCCACCGATCTCGACGGCGCGTTCGTGTGCCTCCAGGCGGCGGCGCGGCATCTGGTGGCCGCCGGACGGGGCGGGCGGCTGATCGCCGTCACGAGCGTCCACGAGCACGTGCCCCGGGTCGGCTCGAGCGCCTACGACGCCGCCAAGCACGGCCTCGGCGGACTCGTGAAGACCATCGCGCTCGAGCTGGGGGAGCACGGGATCACCGCGAACTCGGTGGCCCCGGGGGAGATCGCCACCCCCATGACGGGGCAGGAGGACGAGAACCCGCGGGCCGCCCACCGTCCCGGCGTGCCGCTGGGCCGGCCCGGGGACGCCCGCGAGGTCGCCGCGGTCATCGCGTTCCTCGCGTCCCCGGCCTCCGCCTACGTCACCGGGGCGTCCTGGGTCGTCGACGGCGGCATGGTGCAGATGGGACCGCAGGCGGGCTCGCACCTGACGAGCGACGAGTGGCGGAAGGGGTAGCCGCTCCCGCGCCGCACGCGGCCACGGTCCCTCCGCGGGAGCGGAGCGGAGCCCGCCGGAGGTGTGCTCAGCGGTCGAAGTGGGTGGTGGCCGGGCCCTGTCCGACGGTGGCGACCAGCTCCGCGGCCAGGTCGCGCAGCTTGACGTTGCGGTGGCTGGAGGCGGACCGGAGGATGTCGAAGGCCTGCTCCTGGGTGCAGCGGTTCTGGCCCATGACGATGCCCACGGCGAGATCGATGGTGGTGCGCGAGGCCATGGCCGCCTTCAGGTCCGCCTCGGCGTCCCGGTGCTTCTCCATCCGCACGGCCAGGCGCAGCGCGCTGGAGGCGGAGGCCACCTCGCGCTGGATGACCTCGATCGTCGCCCGGTCGAACTTGTGCGGACGGTCGGCGTAGACGTCCAGGGCCGCCGAGGCCTCGCCGGCGAGGTCCAGGGGCACCCCCAGGGCGGAGAGGATGCCGTGGGCGGCGGCGGCCCGGCCGTACTCGGGCCACCGGGGATCGGAACGGGTGTCCGGGACGTGGACCAGCCGGTTCTCGCGGGACGCCGTGAGGCACGGCCCGTCGCCGTAGTGGTACTGGATCTCGTCCAGGGCCTCGGCCGCGGGGCTCGAGGAGGCCACGGTGGAGGACCGCTTCGGCCGGAGCAGGGTGACCGCGCACCACACCTCGTCCCCGTCGGTGGACAGGGCCTGGGCGATGCGGCCCGAGAGGGCGTCGAGGAAGGACGCGATGTCCTCGCTCTCGAGCAGCAGCTCGTGCGGGGACGCCCCCGCCGGGCCGCCCGTCTGGTGCTCCGTCATGGTTCTCCTCCGGTGCTCGCGGCAGGCACGCGGTCCCGGTGCCCGGGGTCCGTGCCGTCGCGGTGTCTCCGACGTGTCAGGGTCCATCATGCCGTGTTCCCGGGCGGTCGGTCCTGGCCCCGGGCCGACCGGGACGGGAGACGGGGCCGGGCGGGCTTAGAGTGGGGGCCGCAACCTCCGCCTGCGTCCGCTCCGGCACGCACCGACCCGAGAACTGAGGCCCTGGTGAGCGTTCCGTCCGCCGCCGTCGCGTCCCGCACCGGACGCTCGACGGCGCTGACCGGCCTGGTGTGGCTGCTGCTGGCGGGCGTGCTGGTGCGGTCCGTGTGGCTGGTCCTCGACAGCAGCATCGACCTGGACGTCTACCGGCTCGGCGGGATGGCCTTGGTGGACCGGCACGGCTTCGACGACGAGCTCTACGGCCCCGGGCTCAGCCCGGACGGCGACGGCGGGCTGCCGTTCACCTACCCCCCGTTCGCGGCGCTGCTGTTCGTGCCGCTCGCCTTCCTCCCCGAACGGCTCACCGAGCTCGCCCTGGGTCTCGCCTCGATGGGCGTCGCCGCGGTCCTCTCGGCCGTGCTCCTGCGCCGGGCGGCCGCCCGCGGCCGGCCGCTGCCCCTGCAGGCCCTGCTGGGCCCCGCCACCGCCGTGGCCGCCGGCACCGCCGTGCTGCTGTGGTCGGGGCCGTGGATGCGCAACGTGGGTCTCGGGCAGATCAACGCGCTGCTCATGGCCCTGGTGCTCTACGACCTGCTGCGCACCCGCGACGACACCCTGCTGGGCCGGATCCCGCGCGGGTTCTGGATCGGCCTGGCCGCCGGCATCAAGCTGACCCCCCTCGCGTTCGGGCTGGTGTTCCTCGTGCGCGGACAGCTGCGGCCGATCCTCACGATGGGCCTCACCTTCGCCGCGACCGTGCTGATCGGGTTCCTGGCGCTGCCGCGGGACGCGGTCGTGTTCTGGACCGAGGCCGTGCTCAGCGACGAGCGCGTCGGCGACACCGCGTACGTCGACAACACCTCGCTGCAGGGGGTGCTCCTCCACCTCGGCGTCCCCGGGGGGCCGGAGCCCCTGCTGCGCGGGGTCCTGCTCCTCGCCGCGGTCGTGGGCGTCGCCCTGCTGATCCGGGTCCTCGCCGCCCGGGGGATGATCCTCTCCGTGGTGGCGGTCAACGCCCTCCTCATGCTCTACCTGTCCCCGGTCACCTGGTCCCACCACCACGTGTGGTGGGGGCTCGTGTGCACGGCGCTGTGGGTCGAGGCGTGGCCGGCGTTCCTCCGGGACGGTCCGCGCCGGCTCGCCCTGGTGCTGGGCGGGGTCGCGCTGGTGGGCCTGTACGTCGGGCCGATCCGCTGGGACGCGTGGCTGAGGCCGGTGGGGGTCCCCGGGCCGGCGATCGACGTCGTGGCCGCGCTGCCCTATCTCGCCCTGTTCCTGCTCCTGGGCCTGTGGGTGGTCACCGGGCTGCGGGCCGGGGCCCGGGAGAACCGCGGGGCCGGTCGTGGCTGAGCCCGGCGGCTGGACCGGCTACGACCGCGGCAGCCGGGGCTACCGCCGGGTGCTGCTGGCGCTGCTGTGCGCCGGCGTGGCGACGTTCGCCCAGCTCTACTCCGTGCAGGGCGTGCTGCCCCTCCTGGCCGCGGACCTCGGGATCGACGCCGCGCGGGCCTCCCTGGGCGTCTCCGCCGCGACCTTCGGCCTCGCCGTGGGCGTCCTGCCGTGGTCCGTGGTCTCCGACCGGTGGGGCCGGCTGCGGACCATGGTCATGGCGGTCGTCTCCGCCACGGTCCTGGGGCTCGTCATGCCCCTGGCGCCGAGCTTCGAGGCCGTGGTGGCGCTGCGCTTCGCGGAGGGCATCGCCCTGGGCGGGATCCCCGCCGTGGCCATGGCCTACCTCGCGGAGGAGCTCGACCGCCGGCACGCCGCCGTGGCCGCCGGCACCTACGTGGCGGGCACCAGCCTGGGCGGCCTTGCCGGGCGCATCATCGCCGCACCCGTGGGCGACGCGTTCGGCTGGCGGACCGGCACGATCACCGTGAGCGTGCTCGCCGCGCTCGCCGCCGTGGTCTTCGTCCTCATCGCCCCGCGCCAGCGCGGGTTCGTGCGCCAGACCGTCCGGCTCACCGGGCCGGCCGGGCTGCTCGGGCGGCTGGGGGCGAATCTGGCGGACCGCGGTCTGCTGGTGCTCTACCTGCAGGGCTTTCTGCTCATGGGCGGGTTCGTGGCGATCTACAACTACCTGGGCTTCCACCTCGGCGAGGAGCCGTTCGGGGTGTCCCAGACCGTGGTGAGCCTCCTGTTCCTCGCCTACCTCTCGGGCACCTGGTCCTCCGGGACGGCCGGCCGGATCGCGGCGGCCCACGGGCGCCGGGTGGTCCTCGCGAGCAGCGGGACCGTGATGCTCGCCGGGCTGCTGGCCACGCTGGTCCCGTCGATCCCCGTGATCGTCGTGGGGCTGCTGCTGTTCACCGCGGGCTTCTTCGCCGCGCACGCCGTGGCGTCCGGGTGGGTCCCGGTGCGCTCCCGCACCGGCAAGGCGCAGGCCTCGTCCCTCTACACGCTCTTCTACTACGCGGGCTCGTCCGTGCTGGGCACGGCCGGCGGGGTCTTCTACACGGTCACCGGCTGGGCCGGGGCCGTCGGCTTCGTGGCGGCCCTCGTGGTCCTCGCCGTGCTGCTGGTGCTCCTGGTCCTCCGGGAGCCCGAGCCGGCCTGAGCGCTCCGCGCCGGCGGAGCCGGGCTCAGTCCTCCGTGCCGCCCCACCGCAGGGGGAGCACCTCGAAGGAGCTCGCGAGCGGCACCCCGAGCCGCTCGCCCACGGCGGCGGCGTTGCCCCGCAGGAAGGCGTCCGGGTCGAAGTCGGTCCAGCCCAGGCCCTCGAGGTAGGCGCCGTGCGCGCGCAGGGACTCCACGCCGGCGTCGAAGGTCTCCGTGACGTCCGCCGCGTGCCGGGAGTCGGGCGAGGCCGCCGCCCATACCGCCAGCACGTCGGGCCACGGCTGCAGGCCCGCCTCGACCTGCTCCGGGAAGACCCACCGGTTGCCGGCGTCCCGCACGGCGTCCAGGGTGGCCCGGCCCGTGGCGATGTGGTCGGCCTGGTTCAGGTTGGTGGCGCCGTCCCAGGTGTCGCGGAAGTTGTTGGTGATGACCACGTCCGGGCGGTGCCGGCGGACCACCTCCGCGATCCGGCGCCGCAGCGCCACCCCGTACTCGAGCACCCCGTCCGGCAGGTGCAGGAACTCCACCTGCTCCACGCCCACGACCCGGCAGGACTCCCGCTGCTCCGCCTCCCGCAGCGGACCGCACTGCTGCGGCTCGAGGCCGTCGATGCCGGCCTCGCCGCTGGTGACGAGGCAGTACACCACGTCCTTGCCCTGTCCGGTCCAGCGGGCCACGGCCGCGGCGGCGCCGAACTCCATGTCGTCCGGGTGCGCCACCACCACCAGGGCGCGCTGCCAGTTCTCGTCGACGTGCGTGAGCGGGGTCTCGGTCATGGTCCCCATCATGGCCCCGCCGCCGGGGACCGGCAACGGCGGCTCGCCCGGCGTCGACGGTCCGGCAGGCCGCCCCGGCCCCCGGGCGAGCGCTGCGCCGCTCAGCGGCCGGCGGCGGCGGGCACCAGCGCCAGCGCCTCCGTCGGGGCCTCCGCCGGGGACGTCTGCTCCCCGGCCGGGAACTGCTCCGCCACACCGCCGGTGCCGTGGTCCCGCTCCGCGTCCCTGTCCGCGTCCGTGCTCTCGTCCGTGCTCTCGTCCGTGGGCCGGGCGCGGTCCCGGACGGCGCCCACGAGCTGCCACAGCGCGTAGCCGAACAGCGCCGCGGCGACCAGCACGATCCCGCTGCGCTTCTGCTCCGCGTCCAGGAGGGTGGCGGCGTAGCCGGCCCAGGGCACGTGGTACTTCACCAGGCCGCGCAGCTGGGTGGCGGTGACCGGCTCCGCGTCCGGGGCGGCGTTGGCGTCGCCCTGCGTCGTGAAGCTGCGCCGCCCTTCGCCGTCCACCGCGACGCCCACGATCCGGTGGGTCACGAGGGTCGGGTCGTCCGGACGGGGCATGAACGTCACGACGTCCCCGGTGCTCAGTCCCGCGGCGTCGTCCTCGCCCTCGAGCGGGGCGACCACGACCTGGCTGCCGGTCGGGACGGTCGGCTCCATCGAGCCGGAGAGCACCGTCAGGGGCACCCAGCCGAGCGCGAGCGGGAGGACGACGACGGCGAGCAGCAGCGCGGCCACCGCGGCCAGGGCGAGCACGAGCAGCGGGTGGAGGGTCTTGCGGAGCACGGTGGTCATGACGGGAGTCCTTCACAGTTCATCTTGCCGCTTCCGCCGGGCGTCTTGAGCTTCCACGCGTAGGCGCTGTCCGCGTGGGACGCGGGCCCCGTGGCGAACACTGCCCGCACGAGGGTCTCGTAGTCCTGGCTGGGCCGGTTGTCCGATGAGGCCGGCAGCTCGGAGACGGCCACATGAACCGTCCGTGCCGCTCCGCCCGAGACGGTCTTCACCCGAGTGGGCGCCGCCGTGGTGCCCAGCGGGCGCATCCAGATCTCCCATGCGGTGACGGCCGGAGCATCGGCGCCACCGGACCAGGTCCACCGGAGCAGCGCGGCTGGCCCGTCAACGCTGCACTGTCCCGCCGCCGGGCGGGGAGGAGCGGTCGTCGGCTGCTCCTCGGCCGGCATCTTCAGGACGAGCGGCACTGTCCACGGGCGGGTCGCGGGCCAGGCGCCCTCCTCGAGCGAGGCGGCCTCCACCTGCGTCACGACCCGCAGTTCCTGCTCGTTCAGCGCACGCAGCGCGGCGACCGGAACGGCCTCGGTCGAGACGGTCAGGCACAGCCCGGCAGGCCGGTCGTGCTCCAGGGACGCCCGCGTCCCGCCGTCGACGCGGGCCGGGGCGGATCCTCCGGGTGCGGTGGCGGTCCACTCGGCCGGCGCCGCGCCGTCGTCGCAGGCCGCGCCGGTGCGGTACGCGAAGCGCATGCCCGCCGGCGCGGCCACGGACCGCCCGGCGGAGTCCACCAGGGAGACCTGCACCGGCCGGTACCGGACGTCGAAGCCGGACGTGCTGGTCAGGGTCGCGGCGCCTCCGGCGCCCTCGACCGCGGCGATCTCGAAGCCGATCCGGCCCGTGGTCATGGTGGGCACCTCGGCGAGGGCGGTGGCGGACCAGCGGGCGTGGGTCCCGCCGTTCGGGGTCGTGAGCACGATGACGGCGAGCAGGACGAGGACGCCGAGCACGTAGGCCGTGGGAGTGCGGTACTGGCTCATGGGAGCTCCTGGGGGAGGGGGGTCAGTGCTGGGTGAGGGCGACCGTGAGCGGGCCCGGCGTGACGGTCGTGCCCTGGGCGGCGGGGTCCGGGGACACCTCGTAGGAGACGGTGACGTCGTAGACCGCGCCGTCGTGGGCCGAGGTCACCGTCCAGGAGGACGGCCCGGGCTGCGGCGGCGCGCCGGAGACCGGCACGAGCTCGACGCGGGGGACGACCGCGCCGCCGGCCGGCACGCCGGGATCGACCGTGAGGGTCGCGGCGAGGTTCGCGCCCTCGACGTCGAGGACCGCGCGGGTCGTGACGACGACCGTGTCGCCGGGGGCCAGCGCGGACAGGGCGTCCGCCGCTCCGGTGAGGTCGGTGGTTCCGCGCCGGAGGGCACCGGTCGTGGGATCGACGTCGGTGCGGTGGAGGGTCGCCCGCGCGGGCTCCAGCGCCACGTCGAGGGTGCCGGTGGTGACGGCCTGCGTCTCGAGCGGTGCCGTGTCGGACCACCGGGCGGCCGTTCCGAGGCTGTTGCCCAGCAGGGTCAGCGCCAGGAGCGCGGCCGCGGCGGCGGCGAGGGCGCGGCCGGCGGTCGAGGGGCGGAAGCGGGGAGTGCGCGTCATGGGGGCCTCTGGGGGTGAGACGGAGCGAGACGGGGGCGGGGCACCCCGGTGCGACATCGTCGCTACACCGGGGTGCCGTGGGGCCGGTCGGCCCCGCGTCACACGTTCTGCACGAGCGTGAGCTTCATGGCGTCCAGGGCGAAGTTCTCGTCCTGCATCGTCTGCCCGTTAGTGAGCTGCTCCGGCCAGGTGATTTTCGCCGTCACTGTGATCGGCTGACCGTTGTCCGCCGGCGTGACCCGGTACTTGCCGTCGCCGTCCGTGTCCTGGTCGGCCAGACCCGTGATCGTGGCGTCGTAGCCCAGGGCGCCGTGGGCCAGCATCTGCTGGATGCCGGTCGGCAGCTCGGAGGTGTCCACGGAGAGGGTGCCGGTGACGTTCTTGCCCTCGGCGACCACGGAGCTGCCGACGGTGTAGGACAGCGAGTCGCCGGGGACCATTTCGAAGGAACCGAAGTCCTCGAGCACGCCGTGCTGATCGGACCACTGGGTCGTGGTGATCTTGCCGAGCTGGAGCTTGCCGGTGGACACCGAGGTGCCGGCGGCGAAGATGTCCTTGTCGTCGGACCACTTGGAGAAGGTGCCGCCGCCGGCGGCGAGGAGGCCGACGGCCACGGCGCCGGCCAGGACGGCCTTGCCGGCGCGCCGGTTCCGGCCGGCCTTCGCGGTGGACTCGGACAGGGGGGTCTGCGCTGCAGTGTTCATGGTTCCGCCTTCGAGCGAGAGAGGGGTGAGAGGAGAGGCCGCGCTGGATCGGTGCGCGTGTGGTGCCGGGCATCCGGTGGGGTGTCCGCGGAGGCGGCGTGCACCCGGTCCCCCCGGATCACGGGGGACGGGGTGCCCGCTGCGACGGCCGCGCCTCGGCGCGCCGGCCCGTGGAACCGCAGTGGATCGCCCGGGGGATCCGCCGGCAGCCCTGCCGCCGAATTCCCTTGACACGTCAACTCTAGACAAAAGTCTATGAATAAGAACAGAACATGCCTGTCCCCACTTCGCCCGACGTTACTGCTCGGTAATGCCGCCGCTTCGGCCCCCGCGGGCCGCGCCCATAGGATGCCGGGGGAGGGCTCCCACCCGGTGGAGCCGGGACCGGAGGACCGCCATGACCCGAGCTTCCCAGCGGCGCCGCGTGCACCGGTACACCGCCGACGGCGGCGGGACCGGACGCGCGGACACCCTGGCCGGTGAGGAGCCCCTGGAGATCCGGCTCGACGGCAGGCCGTTCACCGTCACGATGCGCACCCCGGGTCACGACTTCGACCTCGTGGCCGGGTTCCTCGTCTCCGAGGGCGTGGTGCGCGCGCCGGCCGAGATCGTGCAGATGGACTACCGCAGCGGCGTCGGCCCGGACGGGCAGCGGACCTACAACGTGGTGGAGGTGCGGCTCGCGCCGGGGGTCGCCCTGCCGGACACCTCCATGGAGCGGCACGTCTACACGTCGTCGTCGTGCGGGGTCTGCGGCACGGCGTCCATCGAGGCCGTCACCAAGGTCTCCTCGTTCGACCCCGCCGCGGACCGGACCGGGCTCCCCGTGCCCGCGCTGCTCGCCCTGCCGGACCGGCTGCGCACCGGGCAGAAGCTGTTCGCCACGACCGGCGGCGTCCACGCCGCGGGGCTCTTCCGCTTCCCGGACGGCCCCGACGGCGACGGTGCCGGCGAGCCCGAGCTGCTGTGCGTGCGCGAGGACGTGGGGCGGCACAACGCCGTGGACAAGGTGGTGGGCTGGGCCCTGCGCGAGAATCTCCTGCCTCTGGGCTCCACCGTGCTCCAGGTCTCGGGCCGCGCCTCGTTCGAGCTGGTGCAGAAGGCGTACATGGCCGGCGTCCCGGCGCTCGCGGCCGTCTCGGCGCCCTCGGCACTCGCCGTGGACCTCGCGGAGCAGACGGGGGTCACCCTGCTCGGCTTCAGCCGCGGCACCTCCTTCAACGCCTATGCGCACCGGGAGCGCCTGGTCCCCTGAGCGGGCGGGGGAGCGCCCCGCCGCTGGCTACGATGGGGTCATGAAGCCCTTCCTGCTGCTCGCCACCCGCGCCGAGGACGACGTCGCGGACGAGGAGTACGAGACCATCTGCCGCTTCAGCGGCCTGCAGGAGAGCCACCTCCACCGGGTCCGGCTGGAGGCCGGGCCCATGCCGCCGATCGACCTCGAGCGCTACTCCGGGGTCGTCATCGGCGGGTCCCCGTTCAACTCCTCCGACCCGCCGCAGCAGAAGTCGGAGGTGCAGCGGCGGGCCGAGTCCGAGATGCGGGACCTGCTCGACGAGGTCGTCGCCCGGGACTTCCCGTTCCTCGGCGCCTGCTACGGCGTCGGCACCCTCGGTACGCACCAGGGCGGGATCGTGGACCGCACCCGCGGCGAGGAGATCGGCGTCATCGAGGTCACCCTGACCGAGGAGGGGCTGCGGGACCCGCTGCTCCGGGAGTTCCCGCCGGCGTTCCACGGGTTCGTGGGGCACAAGGAGGGCACGCGCACCCTGGCGCCCGCAGCCGTCCTGCTCGCGACCGGCGCGGACTGCCCCGTCCAGATGTTCCGGATCAAGCAGAACCTCTACGCGACCCAGTTCCATCCCGAGCTCGACGCCCCCGCCCTGCTCCGCCGGATCGAGGCGTACAAGGAGCACGGGTACTTCCCGCCGGCCGAGGCCGAGGACGTCAAGGACCGGATCCGCACGGGGCCGCCCGTGACCGAGCCCGAGAAGATCCTCGCCGCCTTCGTGGACCGCTACGCCCGCTGACGCGTCGCGGACGGGCCCGTCCCGTCCCGTCCTCGCCGCACGACGCGGAGCGACTTCTCCGAGATCTGAGAGAGCGCTCTCTTGACGGTGTGAGCCACGGCACATACAGTCGAGGCACAGCAGAGAGAGCGCTCTCTCGAGAGCAGCTCCTCTCCAGCCCTTCACACAAGAAGTGACCGTGGGACACACGCGACTCAAGCGAACGACAGCCCTGGCGGGTGCGGCGGCACTGGCAGCCGTCGCCACGGGGTGCGGCGGGGGCGGAGGCGAGCCGGCCAGCGCCGACAACCCCGTCGAGCTCACCGTCACCACCTTCGGGACCTTCGGCTACGACGACCTCTACGGCGAGTACGAGGAGCTGAACCCGGGCGTGACCATCAAGGCCACGAACATCGACCGCGGCTCGAACGCGCGCACGGACGCCTTCACCAAGATCGCCGCCGGGTCCGGGCTCAGCGACGTCACCGCCATCGAGGAGGGCTGGCTCGGCTCGATCATGGAGGTCTCCGACCAGTTCGTGGACCTCAACGAGCACGGCGCGGCCGACATCAAGGACAACTGGGTGCCGTGGAAGTTCGAGCAGGGGACCGACCCGGAGGGCCGCGTCATCGGGTACGGCACCGACATCGGCCCCCAGGGCCTCTGCTACAACGGAAAGCTCTTCGAGGAGGCCGGTCTGCCCAGCGACCGCGAGGAGGTCGCGGAGCTCTTCGGCGGCGACGACGCCACCTGGGAGACCTACTTCGAGCTCGGCCGCGAGTACCAGGAGACCACGGGCAAGGCCTGGTACGACCAGTCCGGCTTCGTGTGGAACTCGATGGTCAACCAGCTCGACGAGGGCTACTACACCGCCGACGGCGAGCTGAACGTGGAGGGCAACGAGCAGCTGCGCGAGCGCTTCGACCTGCTCGCCGCGGGCACGCTGGACGGCCTCTCCGCCAACCAGACCCAGTTCGACTGGGGCAACGGCCAGGCCTTCGTGGACGGCTCCTTCGCGACCTTCGTCTGCCCCGGCTGGATGCTCGGCACCATCGAGGGCCAGCTCGAGTCCGCCGGCGGCGGCGAGGGCAGCGGGTGGGACTTCGCCGACGTCTTCCCGGGCGGCGCCTCCAACTGGGACGGCGCGTTCCTCTCCGTCCCGGAGACCTCCGAGCACCCGGAGGAGGCGGCGAAGCTCGCGGCCTGGCTCACCGCGCCCGAGCAGCAGGTCAAGCAGTCGGCCAAGGCGAACAACTTCCCCAGCACCATCGAGGCCCAGGAGAAGCTGGTCGAGGACGCCGAACCGAACCCCGTGTTCAACGACGCACCCACCGGGGTGATCCTCGCGTCCCGCGCCGAGGGGGTCGTCGCCCAGTTCAAGGGCCCGCACGACTCCGTGATCCAGGAGAACGTCTTCCTGCCGCCGCTGAAGCGCCTCGACGCCGGGACCGCCACGGCCGACGAGGCCTGGGACGAGGCCCTCGCGCTTCTCGACGACCTGGTCGTCAACAACTAGCAGGACCCGGCCACGGGGCCTCCGGAATCCGCCGGAGGCCCCCTCACGGAAGCGCGAGACCCTCATGACCACGACAGCCCACCGCCCCGCCGCCGCGGCGCCCGCCGCGCCGGCGCCGAGTCCGCCCAGGCCGACCCGCAGACAGCGGCTCATCGTCCTGGACCTGAAAGCCTCCCCCTACCTGTACATCGCGCCCTTCTTCGTCCTCTTCGGAGTGGTGGGGCTCTTCCCGCTCGGGTACACGTTCTTCGTCTCGCTCTTCGACTGGCACCTGCTCACCGGCCGGGGCGAGTTCGTGGGGCTGGGCAACTTCACCGAGGTGCTGCGGGACCGGTTCTTCTGGAACTCGCTGTTCAACACGGTGAGCATCTTCCTGCTCTCGAGCATCCCGCAGCTGGCGGCCGCGGTGCTGATCGCGGCGGTCCTGGACCAGAACCTGCGCGCCAGGACGCTGTGGCAGATGAGCGTGCTGCTGCCCTACGTGGTCACCCCGGTGGCCGTGGCCATGATCTTCACGAACATGTTCGGCGAGCAGTACGGGCTCATCAACAACATCCTCGGCAGCTTCGGGGTCGACCCGATCCTGTGGAAGAACGAGACGCTGCCCAGCCACATCGCCATCGCCGCCATGGTCAACTGGCGCTGGACCGGCTACAACGCGCTGATCCTGCTCGCGGCGATGCAGGCGGTGCCCCGTGACCTGTACGACGCCGGCGCGATCGACGGCGCGGGCCCTCTCCGCCGGTTCTTCAGCATCACCCTGCCGAGCATCCGTCCCACGATGGTGTTCGTGGTCATCACGACCACCATCGGCGGCCTCCAGATCTTCACGGAGCCGAGGCTCTTCGACCCCGTGGCCGCGGGCGGCACGCAGCGCCAGTTCCAGACCACGGTCCTCTACCTCTGGGAGATGGCCTTCCAGCGGCAGAACTTCGGCAAGGCCGCGACCATCGCCTGGCTGCTATTCCTCCTCATCCTGCTCTTCGGCCTGGTCAACTACCTGGTCTCGCGCCGCATCGCGACGGCGTCCGACGGGGGGAGGCCGCCGCGCAGGACCGGGCGCGGGGCCGGTCGGCGGCGGAGGCCGCGTGCGGTGGACGCCGTCGTCCCCGACGCGGCGGCGAACACCGGCACCGGCGCGCCACGGGCGGCCGCAGCACCGACGACCACGAGGAGGACACGATGACCGTCACCGGCGCACCCACGAGGACCAGGACGCGGCGGCCGCGGGCGGTGCCCGTGCGCCGGCGGATCTTCGGGGACGGGCACCGCCCCGGCTTCCTCACCTACGGCCTGCTGTCCGCGTTCTTCCTGGCCAGCGCCTATCCGCTGTGGTGGTCGGTGATCATCGGCAGCCGCTCCAACGAGGCCCTCGGGCGCACCTGGCCGCCGCTGCTGCCGGGCGGCAACTTCTGGACGAACGTGGGCGAGGTCTTCGACACCATCCCCTTCTGGCTGGCCCTCGGCAACAGCGTGCTCATCTCGGGGATCATCACCGTCTCGGTGGTCACGTTCTCCACCCTCGCCGGGTACGCGTTCGCCAAGCTGCGGTTCAAGGGGCGCGACGGCCTCATGGTCGCGGTCGTCGCGACCATGGCCATCCCCACGCAGCTCGGCATCATCCCGCTGTTCATGCTCATGCGCGAGCTCGGCTGGACCGGCGAGATCGGGGCGGTCGTCGTGCCCACCCTCGTCACGGCGTTCGGCGTGTTCTTCATGCGCCAGTACCTCGTGGACGTCATCCCCGACGAGCTCATCGAGTCGGCCCGGATGGACGGGGCGTCGATGATCTCCACCTTCTGGCACGTCGCGCTCCCCGCGGCCCGCCCGGCCATGGCCATCCTCGGCCTGTTCACCTTCATGACGGCGTGGACCGACTTCCTGTGGCCGCTGCTCGTCCTCGACGCGAGCAACCCCACCCTGCAGACGGCGCTGAGCCAGCTGCAGTCGGCCCGCTACGTGGACTACTCGATCGTCCTCGCCGGCGCCGTCATGGCCACGCTTCCCCTCCTGGCGCTCTTCGCCGTCGCGGGCAGACAACTCATTTCCGGAATCATGCAAGGAGCAGTGAAGGGCTAATGCCGAACAACGCAGAAGACGCAGCCGTGCACCACCGCAGCTGGCCCGAGGGCTTCCTCTGGGGCTCGGCCACCGCCGCGGCCCAGGTGGAGGGCGCCGGGCACGAGGGCGGCAAGGAGGACTCCGTCTGGGACGCCTTCGCCCGTCTGCCGGGCGCCGTGGCCAACGGCGACACCCTGGAGGACGCCGTGCAGCACTACCACCGGATGCCCGAGGACGTGCGGATCATGAAGGAGCTCGGGCTCGGCTCCTACCGCTTCTCCACGAGCTGGGCGCGGGTGCGTCCCGGTGACCGGGCCCCGAACCCCGAGGGCCTGGACTTCTACTCCCGCCTGGTCGACGAGCTGCTCGAGGCCGGCATCCTGCCCTGGCTGACCCTGTACCACTGGGACCTGCCGCAGGCGCTCGAGGAGAAGGGCGGGTGGGCCCACCGGGACACCGCGCACCGTTTCGTCGAGTACGCCGACGACGTGCACTCGGTGCTCGGCGACCGGGTGCGGCACTGGACCACGTTCAACGAGCCCTTCTGCTCGTCGCTGCTCGGCTACGCGGCCGGGGTCCACGCGCCCGGCCGGCAGGACCCCCGGGCCGCCGTCGCCGCCGTGCACCACCAGCACCTGGCCCACGGCCTCGCGGTCGAGCACCTGCGGTCCCGCGGTGCCGAGCACCTGGGCATCACCCTCAACCTCAGCAACTCGATCCCCCGAGACCCCTCGGACCCGGTGGACCTCGACGCGGCCCGGCGGTTCGACTCCCTGCAGAACCGCCTCTTCCTGGACCCCATCCTGCGCGGCGCGTACCCCGAGGACACCCTCGCGGACCTGGACCGGTTCGGCCTCCGCGATCTCGTCCGGGACGGTGACCTCGCGACCATCGGGGCGCCCCTCGACTTCCTCGGCGTGAACCACTACCACGACGACCTCATCAGCGGGCACCCGGAGTCCTCCGGCGGCGACGGCCACTCCGGCGGCGCCAGCCGCCCCACGTCCTCGTGCTGGATCGGCTCCGAGGACATCGCGTTCCCGAGCCGCGGCCTGCCGCGCACGGCGATGGACTGGGAGGTGAACCCGGACGGGCTGCGGAAGCTCCTGGTGCGCCTGGGCGAGGAGTACCCCGCGCTCCCGCCCCTGTACGTCACCGAGAACGGCGCCGCCTACGACGACGTCGTCAGCGACGACGGCGCCGTCCACGACACGGAGCGCACCGAGTTCGTCCTCGGCCACATCGCGGCCGTGGGGGAGGCCATCGACCAGGGCGCGGACGTCCGCGGCTACTTCGTGTGGTCGCTGCTGGACAACTTCGAGTGGTCGTGGGGCTACGGCAAGCGCTTCGGCGTGGTCCGGGTGGACTACGGGACGTTCGAGCGCACGGTCAAGGACAGCGGTCGCGCCTACGCCGGGGTCATCGCCGCCGCCGCGGACCGCACGCCGGTGGCCCCGTCCACGGGCGCCTAGCATTGATGCCAGCCCACCCGCCGAGAGCACCGGAGATGATCATGACGCAGCGCGCAGGCGGCCCCCGGCCCGTGCCGACGCTCGAGATGGTGGCCGCGCTGGCCGGGGTCTCGCGGGCGACCGTGTCCCGGGTGGTGAACGACTCGCCCAGCGTCGACCCCGAGCTGGCGCAGTCGGTGCGGAAGGCCATCGAGGCCCTCGACTACACCCCGAACCGGGCGGCGCGTTCGCTGGCGAAGCGACGGGCCAACTCGGTCGCCCTGATCATCCCGGAGTCCACGTCCAGGGTGTTCGCGGACCCGTTCTTCACGACCGTGGTCCAGGGCATCGCGATGTACCTGACGGACACCGACTTCACCCTGAACATGGTCATCGCGTCCGAGGCGAAGCCCGAGAAGACCCGCAGCTTCCTGCTCGGCGGCAACGTGGACGGTGCCCTGGTGGTCTCGCACCACAGCGGCGACCACTCGTGGACCCACCTCTCGGGGTCGCTGCCCATGGTGTTCGCGGGTCGCCCGCTCGTCGGCGCCGAGGACGCCTACTACGTGGAGGTCGAGAACGAGGCCGCTGCCTGCAGCGCCACCCGGCTGCTCACCGCGAGCGGGCGGCGGAGCATCGCGACCATCGCCGGGCCGCAGGACATGCCCCCGGGCATCGACCGGCTGGCGGGCTGGCGGACCGCGGTGCGGGAGGCCGGGCTGGACGACCAGCTGGTGGAGGTGGGCGACTTCACGCTCGCCTCGGGGGCCCGGGCCATGCAGCGGCTGCTGGACCGCGGCCGGCCGGTCGACGCCGTGTTCGCCGCGAACGACCAGATGGCGGCCGGGGCGTACACCGTGATCCAGGGCCGCGGCCTGCGCATCCCGGAGGACATCGCCGTGGTGGGCTTCGACGACGACTCCTTCGCGACGTCGGTGACCCCGGCGCTGACCACGGTGAACCACCCGATCGTCGAGCTCGGCCGGAAGATGGCCGAGACCCTCGTCGACATGATCGAGGGCCGGCCGACGGACCGGGTGACCATCATGTCGACCTCGCTCGTGCTCCGGGACTCCGTCTAGTCCTTCCCGCCCCGAGCCGGGCGACGCCCCGGCGCCGTCGTCGGCGTCCCCGGATCCTCCCCGAAAGGCCACCATGCACCCTCCAGCCCTCCCCGCCCCGGTGGCGGGCGACGACCCCGCGACGGCGACCGGCCGTCCCATGCACTGGGGCGTCGTCGCCACCGGGTCGATCGCCGGCCGCGTGGTCCAGGACCTGGCGCTGCTCGACGACGCCGTGCTCTCGGCCGTCAGCTCCCGCTCCCGGTCCTCCGCCGAGGCGTTCGCCGAGCGCTTCGGCGCGGCCCGGAGCCACCACGACCACGACGGCACCACCGGCTGGGAGCGCCTCGTCGCGGACCCCGCCGTGGAGGTCGTCTACGTCGCCACGCCCCACGCCCAGCACCACGCGGTGGCCCGCGCGGCCCTCGAGGCCGGCAAGCACGTGCTCTGCGAGAAGCCGCTGACCATGAACGCCCGGGAGGCGGGGGAGCTGCGGGAGCTCGCCCGGGCGCGCGGGCTGTTCCTCATGGAGGCGGTGTGGACGCGCTTCCTGCCGAGCTTCGGGCGCGCCCTCGACATCGTCCGTTCCGGCGAGATCGGCCGGGTCCGCTGGCTCCAGGCGGACCTCGGCGCCCCGGTTCCGTACGACCCCGGGTCCCGGCTCTGGGATCCCGCGGCGGGCGGAGGGGCCCTGCTGGACCTCGCCGTGTACCCGCTCACCTGGGCGCTCGCGGCGCTCGGCGCACCGGCCGGCCTCACGGCCCACGGCGTCCTCCACGAGGACGGCGTGGACCTGCACAACGGCCTGACCCTCACCTGGGCGGACGGGGCGCACGCCCACCTCACCACGTCCATCGAGACGGACTGCCCGGGCACGGTGACCATCAGCGGGACGGACGGCTGGCTGCGCACCGGGGCGCCCCTCTACCACCCCGGTGAGCTCGTGGTCCGGTCCGGGGGAGCCGCGCCGCGGACCGAGCGCTTCCGGGCCGCCGGGCACGGCTTCGCCCACGAGCTGCGGGAGGTGAACCGGTGCCTCCAGGCCGGCCTGACCGAGAGCCCGCGCATGCCGCTCGCGGACACCGTGCTGGTGCTGGAGCTGCTCGACGACGCGCGCCGGCAGATGGGCCTGCGCTACCGCAGCGACCTGCCCTGACCGGCGGGCGCCACGACGGGGCGCCCCCGAACTGTCGCGTGTCCGGAAGGGACCGGCTGCGGATACCGTGGGAGGCATGACCACGCGCGCCGCCCCCTGGAGGCAGGGATCCCTCGACGACGACCCCTCGGGCCCCGGGCCCCGGCTCCTGCCGTACCACCGGCTCGGCCACGCCGACCCCGACCACCGGTGGTGGAAGCCGCTCGTGGAGCTGCTGCTCTTCGGCGCCTTCTACGGGGTGCTGGCCATCGTGTTCGGCATCGTGTGGGCCGTGGGGCTCGTGGCCGTGCGCGGCGAGGAGGCCCTGGACGAGGTCTTCCTCGGGGGCACGGAGCTGGACATGATGGACCCGGCGATCTTCTTCATGCTGTTCTTCTCCCTGGTCCTCATGATCCCGGCGCTCCTCGCGGCCCGGGCCATCACGGGCCCCCGCCCCCTCGGGCTGCTGCTGTCCGTGACGGGACGGCTGCGCTGGGGCCTCCTCGGCCGGTGCCTCCTCGTGGCCCTTGCCGTCTACGCGGTGGGCCAGGCGGCCGCCCTCCTCGTGGAGTACGCGCTGCTCGGCTCGCTGACCGCCCCGCAGCCGGTGGAGGGCTTCTGGTGGCTGATCGCCATGATCGTGCTGGTGGTCCCGCTGCAGTGCGCGGCGGAGGAGCTCGTCTTCCGGGGCTACCTGCTGCAGACCGTGGGACGGTGGCTGCGCCGGCCCGTGTTCGCGATCCTGCTGCCGGTGCCCCTGTTCACGTTCGGGCACCTGTACGACGCCTGGGGGCTGCTGGCGGTCGCGGTCATGGCGGTCGTCGCCGGCTGGCTGACCTGGCGCACCGGCGGGCTCGAGGCGGCGATCGCCCTGCACGTGGTCAACAACGTCATCGCCACGCTCTTCGGCGCGCTCGGCCTGGCCGACCCGGACGCCGAGGAGTCGTCCTGGGTGGCCCTCGCCCTCTCGGCGGGCCTGCAGCTGCTCTTCGCGTGGCTCGTGGTCCGCGGTGCGCGCCGGCGCGGCGTGGAGGTGACCCGGACC
Organism: Kocuria salina; assembly: GCF_013368965.1. Classification (NCBI taxonomy): domain Bacteria; kingdom Bacillati; phylum Actinomycetota; class Actinomycetes; order Micrococcales; family Micrococcaceae; genus Kocuria; species Kocuria salina. The sequence goes on along the minus strand of NZ_SSSF01000006.1, from coordinate 162,793 downwards.
GTGCACCCGCCGGGGCCGGCCCTCCTCCTCGCGGCCGGCCCCGGACCCGGTGGGGAGGGCCGTGGGCCCGGAGCCTGGGTGTGCCCCGGCCCGCCCGCCTGTCCCGGCCACTGGGCGGGACAGGCGCCCGGGCGAGCGCCCCAGCACCTTTCGTAGACTGACGGCATGGAACCCCGCACCACAGTCGACCCCCGGTCCGCCGTCGAGGACCTCGGCCGCTACGTGATGGAGTCGCCGAGCTCCTTCCACGCCGCGCACGCCGCCGCCGCCCGGCTGGAGGAGGTGGGCTTCGTCCGCCTCGACGAGACGGAGGACTGGGCCCGGACCGGCGTCCGCGGGCGGCGCTACGTGCTCCGCGACGGGGCTGTCATCGCGTGGGCCACCCCGGCGGAGGTCCCGCCCGCGGCGGGGTTCCGGATCCTCGGCGCGCACACCGACTCGCCGGGCTTCAAGCTCAAGCCGAGGCCCACCACCACGGCCCACACCTGGCACCAGGCCGGGGTCGAGACCTACGGCGGGGCGCTGCTGAACTCGTGGCTGGACCGCGAGCTGCGCCTGGCGGGCCGGCTCGTGGTCCGCGGGACGGACGGCGCCCCGGTGGAGCACCTGACCGCCACCGGCCCCGTGGCCCGCATCCCGCAGCTCGCCATCCACCTGGACCGCGAGGCCAACAAGGGCCTGCAGCTCGACCGCCAGCAGCACGTGCAGCCGATCTGGGGAGTGGGGCAGCCGGAGGACGCGGACGTCCTCGCGCTGCTGGCCGAGCACGCGGACGGCGGGCCCGTGGACCCGGCCCGCATCGTCGGCTACGACGTGGTGCTGGCGGACGCCCAGCCCCCCGCCGTGTTCGGGCAGGGCGGGACGCTGTTCGCCTCCGGGCGGCTGGACAACCTGTCCTCCGTGCACGCCGGGCTGAGCGCGCTCGCCCGCGAGGCCGAGGCGGTCGAGCAGGGCCGGCACATCGCGGTGCTCGCCGCGTTCGACCACGAGGAGATCGGCTCCCGCACCCGCTCCGGCGCCGCGGGACCGTTCCTCGAGGACGTGCTGGTGCGCATCGGTGAGGGCCTGGGCCGCTCCGCCGCCGAGCACCGGCGCTCCCTGGCCGGGTCCGTGTGCCTGTCCGCCGACGCCGGGCACCTGGTGCACCCCAACTACCAGGGCCACCACGACCCCGTGAACCAGCCGGTGCCGGGGGCGGGGCCGCTGCTGAAGATCAATGCGGACCAGCACTACGCCACGGACGCCGTGGGCGCCGGGATCTGGGCCGAGGCCTGCGCGCGCGCCGGTGTGGGCTACCAGGAGTTCGTCTCCAACAACCGGGTGCCGTGCGGGTCCACGATCGGGCCCATCACCGCGGCCCGGCTGGGGGTGCGCACGATCGACGTCGGCATCGGCCTGCTGTCGATGCATTCGGCCCGGGAGCTGTGCCACGTGGACGACGTCGCGGCCCTCGGGGCGGTCGCGGGGGCCTTCTACACCGCCTGACCCGCCGCGCCGCCGTTCGAGGGGCGCCGTCTGCTCGACCTGCTGCGCGAGGGGTCGCCACTGAACGGTGCGAGTCGGTCGTTCCGTTCGGTGGCGACCCCTCGGCGCGGACGGTTCGCTGCCGGCGAGGGGCGGCTCAGCCGGGGATCGACGCCGTGCCGACCGCGACCCGCTCGGCCGGGAACTGCGGCATCGCGATGTCCGCCATCCGGGCGAGCACCCGCACGACCTGGCAGGAGTAGCCGAACTCGTTGTCGTACCAGACGTAGAGCACCAGCGAGCTCCCGTTGACGATCGTCGCGAGACCGTCGACGACGCCCGCGCGGCGGGAGCCCACGAAGTCGGTGGACACGATCTCGGGGGAGTCGGTGTAGTCGATCTGCTTGCGCAGGGACGAGTTCAGCGAGATGTCCTTCAGGTACTGGTTGACCGCGTCCTCGGACTCCGGGGCCTGCTCGAGCTGCAGGTTGAGGATGGCCATGGACACGTCCGGGGTGGGGACGCGGATCGCGTTGCCCGTCAGCTTGCCGGCCATCTCCGGCAGGGCCTTGGCCACGGCCTTCGCGGCGCCGGTCTCGGTGATGACCATGTTGAGGGCGGCGGAGCGGCCCCGGCGGTCGCCCTTGTGCCAGTTGTCGATGAGGTTCTGGTCGTTGGTGTAGGAGTGGACCGTCTCCACGTGGCCCTGCGCGATGCCGTACTTGTCGTGCAGGACCTTCACGACCGGGGTGATCGCGTTGGTGGTGCAGGACGCGGCGGACAGGATGGTGTCCTCCGCGGTGATGACGTCGTCGTTGACCCCGCACACGATGTTCTTCAGGTCGCCCTTGCCCGGTGCGGTGAGCAGCACCTTGGCCACGCCCTTGGCCTGCAGGTGCTTCGAGAGCCCGGCCTCGTCGCGCCACACGCCCGTGTTGTCCACGACGATCGCGTTGTCGATCCCATAGGCGGTGTAGTCGATCTCGGTGGGGTCGTTCGCGTAGATGAACTTGATGGCCACCCCGTTGGCCGTGATGACGTCGTTCTCCTCGTCGACGTGGATGGTCCCGTCGAACTTCCCGTGCACCGAGTCGCGGCGCAGGAGGGAGGCGCGCTTGACCAGGTCGTTGCCCGGCTTCTTGCGCACCACGACGGCGCGCAGGTTCAGGCCGGTGCCGTCGTTGCGGTTGATGAGGATGCGGGCGAGCAGGCGGCCGATGCGGCCGAACCCGTAGAGCACCACGTCCTGGGACTCCGGGGAGTTCTGGGCCCTGCGGTCCACCACGGGGGCGAGCTCCTCGCGCAGGAACGACTCGAGGTCCTGGTCCGACTCCTGGGCGAGCCGGTTGAGCTTGCCGAGGTCCACCGCGCAGGTGCCGAGGTTCAGCCCGGACATGGCCTCGAGCAGGCGGGTCGTGTCCTCGAGGGGCAGCTCCTCGCCGTCGATCCGGCGGGCGAAGCGGTGCGCCTTGATGATCTGGGTGACGGACTTGTGCACCAGGGAGCGGCCGTAGACCGTCGGCACGACCTTGTTCTCACGGTGCAGGCGTCCGACCAGGGGGACGATGCCCTCGGCGAGCGACTCGCGGTCGGCCCAGCTTTCAGGAGTGCTCAAGAATGACTCTCTTCCTCGGCCGGGGACGTCATCGTGTCCGGCCGTGACGTGCCGCGCCTCGTTGCGCGGTCGGGTGCGCGCCGCTGCGGTTCGCGCAGGACGCCGCCCTCCATTCTAGGGGCACCGGGGGCGGGAAGGGCTCCCGTTACGGGCCCGGCGGGCCGGTCCGGTGCCGGGGGCGGCGGGGCCGGCGGGTGCTACCGTGAGAGCATGCTGACGGTCATCGGTGAGGCGCTCGTGGACGTGGTCTCGAAGCGCGGCCAGGAGCCCCGCGCGCACGCCGGGGGAAGCCCCATGAACGTGGCCGTGGGCCTGGCCCGGCTCGGCCACGAGGTCCAGTTCCTCGGCCGCTACGGCGAGGACGAGTACGGCACGCAGGTCGAGGCGCACCTGCGGGACAACGGCGTGCTCCTGCCCTTCGACGCCGACACGCGGCCCACCTCCGTGGCCGAGGCCGTCATCGGGGAGGACGGCGCCGCGACCTACGACTTCCAGCTCGACTGGTCCCTGGACCTCTCGGACGAGCAGCTGGCCGAGCTGCTCCGGGACACCTCCCTGCTGCACGTCGGGTCGATCGGGGCGATGCTCGAGCCCGGCGCCTCGAAGGTCCTGCACGCCGTGGAGCAGGCCCACCGCTCGGCCCTGATCTCCTACGACCCCAACTGCCGGCCGTCCATCATCCCGGACTCCTCGGACGCCCGGGCCCGGGCCGAGCAGCTCGTGGCCCTCGCCGACGTCGTGAAGGCCTCGGACGAGGACCTCCTGTGGCTGTACCCCCACCGCAGCGTCGAGGAGAGCGCGGGCGCCTGGCTCAAGGCCGGCGCGGAGCTCGTCGTCGTCACCCGCGGGCCCCTGGGGCCCTGGGCCCGCACCCGCGCCACCGGGCCGCGCGGGGTGGAGGTGCCCGCCGCCCGCACCACGGTCGTGGACACCGTGGGGGCCGGGGACTCCTTCATGGCCGCGCTGCTCGGCTGGCTCACCGACCACGGCTACACGGGCGCGCCGGCCCGCGAGCGGATCGACAACCTGGACGAGCAGCAGGTCGGCGAGCTGCTGCGCTACGCCGCCGCGGCGGCCGGCGTCACGGTCTCCCGCGCCGGCGCGGACCTGCCCCGCAAGGACGAGCTGCCCGCGCCCTGACCCGCCCCGACCCCACCCGTCCCGTCCAAGGAGAGCCCGTGCCCGAGCGCGACCCGTACGCCGACCTGCCCGACCTGCCGAGCTTCACCCTCACCTCCGAGGACATCTCCGACGGCGGCCCGCTCGCCCCGGCCCAGCTCTCGGGCATCATGGGCGCCGGCGGCCAGGACGTGTCCCCGCAGCTGAGCTGGTCCGGGGCCCCGGAGGGCACGAAGAGCTACGTGGTCACGGTCTTCGACCCGGACGCCCCCACCCCCAGCGGCTTCTGGCACTGGTGCCTGTCCAACATCCCCGCCGACGTCACCTCCCTCGCGCGCGGCGCGGCGTCCGACCCTCCGGCCGGGGCGGTCAAGCACCGCAACGACGGCGGCACCGACGAGTACGTGGGCGCCGCCCCGCCCCCCGGCCACGGGCCGCACCGCTACATCGTGTGCGTGACCGCGGTGGGCGAGGAGCAGATCGACGTCGACGAGAGCGCCAGCCCCGCCGTCGTCAACTTCCAGCTCTTCAGCTCCGGGATCGCCCGCGCCTGCCTCACCGGGACGCACGAGGCCTAGGTGGCAGAACACCCGTGAGCCCTGATCCGGAGGTCCCCGGGACGGCGCCGATCCGGATGATCGCCAGCGACCTCGACGGCACCGTCCTGGGGCACGACTTCCGCTTCCGCCCGCGCACCGTCGACGCGATCCACGCCGCCCAGGACAGCGGCATCCACGTGGTGTTCGTGACGGGCCGGCCCATGCGCTGGCTCGACCCGCTGCGCGAGCAGCTCGGCCACGAGGGCGTGGTCATCTGCTCGAACGGGGCGGTGGTCTACGACCTCAGCGCCGACCTGGTCGTGGAGTCGAGCCTGTTCCCGGCCCGGGACGCCTTCGCGGTCATGGACGAGGTCGCGGCCCGGCACCCCGGCACGCTGTTCGCGGCGGAGACCCTCGAGGGGGTCTTCACGGACCACGGGTGGGCCAGGACCGACCGGATGGAGGTCGGCGCCCCCCTGGTCGGGGCGCTGCGGGACCGGCTGCCGGAGGACCAGGGGCTGGTGAAGTTCCTGGCCAAGCTGGACACCGCCGAGCCGCAGGAGTACTTCCGGGCGCTCGCCGAGCTCGTGGCCGGCCGGCTGTCCGTGACGCACTCCGTGGCGGCGGCCCCGCTCGTGGAGATGGGGCAGAAGGGGCTCACCAAGGCGCGCACCCTCGAGCAGTACGCGGCCGAGCGCGGCATCCGCCCGCACGAGGTGATGGCCTTCGGCGACATGCCCAACGACCTCGAGATGCTCACGTGGGCCGCCCACGGCTACGCCATGGCGAGCGGGCACCCCGCGGTCGCGCGGGCCGTGGGCCGCACGGCCCCGCCGTTCGAGGAGGACGGGGTGGCCCAGGTGATCGAGGCCCTGCTGCGCGGCGGCCGACCTGGCGCGTCATGGGCGGGACAATCCGCTACCACGGGGTAACAATAGGGGGGTGACCCCTCCAGCGCACCGGCGCGACGCCCCCGCAGCCCTGGCCCACCGCGGTTTCTGCCGGGACGGTGCCGAGAACACCCTCGACGCCTTCCGGGCGGCCCGGGACCTCGGCTACGAGTGGATCGAGACGGACGTCAACACGACGGCCGACGGGGTGGTCCTGTCCTTCCACGACGAGACCCTCGACCGCGTCACCGGCGGCAGCGGGAAGGTCTCCGCCCTGACCTGGGCGCAGATCAGGGCCGAGCGCGTCGCCGGCGTCGGGCGCATCCCCCGCTTCGCCGACCTGCTGACGGAGCTCCCCGAGCTGAAGTTCAACGTGGACGTCAAGGACGAGGCGTCCGTGGCGGCCCTGCCGGCGCTGCTCCACGAGCTCGGCGCCGTGGACCGGGTGCGGGTGACCTCCTTCTCCGAGAGCCGCCGGCGCCGCACGCTGCGGCGGATCCGCGAGCTGGACGGCCGGACCGTGCCCACGTCCTCCGGCAAGGAGGGGATGCGCCTGCTGCTCGTGTGCTCGTGGCTGGGCGGGCCCACCTGGCGTCTCGCGCGGCGGGCGGCCGCCCGGTGGATCGAGCCGTTCGACACCGTGCAGATCCCCCGCCGGTACCGGGTGCGGGGCGGGGCCGAGGTCCAGCTCGTGACCCCCCGCTTCCTGGACTTCGCCCACCGGCACGGCATCGACGTGCACGTGTGGACCGTCAACGAGACGGCCGAGATGGCGGAGCTGCTCGAGCTCGGGGTCGACGGGATCGTCACCGACCGGGCCGACCTGCTCGCCTCCCTCCTGGCGCAGCGTGGACAGTGGCCGCCCTCCGGCGTGTGAGCCGTGGCACGACGGCGCGGCCCGTGGCAGGGTGGGAGCCATGACCGACACCGCCACGACCGGCACCGCGCAGCACGTCCTGACCGAGGTCCGCAACGGCACCGGACACATCGTGCTCAACCGGCCCCGTCAGCTCAACGCCCTCACCGCACAGATGTACCGGGACCTCAAGGCCGCGCTCGACGCGTGGCGGGACGACGACGCCGTGCGCCACGTGCTCGTCACCTCGGCCTCCCCGCGGGCGTGGTGCGCCGGCGGCGACATCCGGGAGGTCCGCGACGCCGTGCTCGCCGGGCGGACGGAGGAGGCCACGGGGGTGTTCGCCGTCGAGTACGCCCTCGACTGCCTGATCGCGGACTACCCCAAGCCCTACGTGGCGCTCATGAACGGGATCTGCATGGGCGGCGGCATGGGCATCTCCGTGCACGGTTCCCACCGCGTGGTGGGTCCCTCCACGGTCATGGCGATGCCCGAGACGAAGATCGGCTTCTTCACCGACATCGGCGCCTCCTGGTTCCTGCCGCGCGTCTCCCGGCCGGACCACCGCGGCGAACCGGGCCTGGCCGTGGGCCGCTGGCTCGCCCTCGGCGGGCAGCGGCTCGGCGGCGCGGACGCCGTCGCCCTCGGGCTGGCCGACGTCCTCGTGGCGGACGAGGACTTCGAGGCCCTCGCCGGGGCCGTGGTGGAGGAGGGCCCGGAGGACGCCCTCTCCCGCTTCGCGCGCGAGCCCGAGCCGTCCTCCGTGGTGGCGCGGTGGGAGGAGATCGAGGAGCGCTACGGCGCCCCGACCCTCGAGCAGATCGTCGCCGCCGCGCCGGAGGACCTCGCGGGGATGAGCCCCTCCTCGCTGGTGCGCACCTTCGAGCTGCTGGAGCGCGGCGCGGCCGACGACAGCGTGCGCTCCTGCCTCGAGCGGGAGCTGCGCCTCGCCGCGGACACGATCGCCCGCCCCGACTTCGCCGAGGGCGTGCGGGCGGTCCTCGTGGACAAGGACAACCGGCCGGCCTGGGAGCACGCCTCCGTCACGGACGTCGACGTCGCGGCCGTCCGGGCCGTGCTCGACGAGAAGCTGCCGCTGCCCCGCTGACCGGCCGGCACCGGCCCGGCGCGCTCAGCGGCGGGACGGGTGCTTCCCGTTGTCGCTGACCACCGGCCGGGGAGGACCCCACCGGTCACCGGCCGGGGTGGGGCGGTCCACGAACCGGCGGTAGCCGAGGTACAGCACCACGGCCAGCGCCACGGTGACCACGGCGAACGAGGCGACGGTGTCCTGCGAGACCAGGCTGCGGACCACGCTGTGCAGCAGCGTGAACAGACCGCCGAGCAGCACGCCGTGGGCGAGCACCGGCCGGCGCCGCTCCACCGCCAGGCTCGCCCCCAGCAGCACGACGGACGCGACCAGGGCGATCACGCCGACGTCGCGGCTGTACCGCATGTGCTCGACCTCCCACGCCCCCCGTTCGCGCTCGTAGGCCGCCCACTGCTGCTGCTCCTCCGGGGCGAGCTCGCGGGTCTCCCGCGCCATCGCGACCGCCGGGGGCGGCGCGGGCTCCTCCGGGCCGGGGTGGACCGTGGCGACGCCGAGACCCACGAACAGGGCCAGCAGCAGCCCCAGGAAGAACGTGTAGACCGTCCGCATGACCCTGCCGTCCGTGCGGTCCTCGGCGCTGTCCTGCGTGCGGTCCTTCATGCGGCGTGCTCCGTCTCCCCCGCCGGTGCGGGACGTCCGTCCAGGGCGCCCGGGTCCGCGGCCGGCCGGCCGCCGGGGCGTGCTCACATTGTGGGGCGGGCCTGCTCCGTTGTCCACGTCCGTCACCTGGCCCGCGGGCCTTCCACCGTGTTCCCCGCCTGCCTACGCTGGAGTCCTCCGCGGCGGCCCACGGGACCCGGGGGCGCGAACGGAGCCGGGCGAGCACCGGAGGGCGGTGGGCCGCGCGCCCGCCGGAGAGGCGGTGGGGACCATGGTGGTCTTCGAGAACAGGGTCGAGGCCGGGCGGCAGCTGGGGAAGCGGCTGAGGTCCCTGCGCGGGCAGGACGTGGTGGTGCTGGGGCTGCCCCGCGGCGGGGTGCCCGTGGCCCACGAGGTGGCCCGCATCCTGGACGCGCCGCTGGACGTCATCGTGGTGCGGAAACTGGGGGTCCCCTCCCAGCCCGAGCTGGCCATGGGCGCCATCGGGGAGAAGGGCGCCCGCGTGCTCGACGAGCGGACCCTCCAGTACTTCGGGGTGACGGACGCGCAGCTCGAGCAGATCGAGGCGCGGGAGCGGGCCGTGCTCGAGGCGCGGACGGCGCGCTTCCGGGAGGGCCGGGAGCGGGTCGATCTCACCGGGCGGACCGCCCTGGTCGTCGACGACGGCATCGCCACCGGCTCCACGGCCCGCGTGGCCTGCCGGATCGCCCGCCAGCTGGGCGCCGCGCGCGTGGTGCTGGCCGTCCCGGTGGCCCCGCAGGAGGCCCTGGGCCGGGTGGTGGAGGCGGACGAGGTGATCTGCCTCGCGACCCCGCCGTACTTCACGGCCGTCGGCTACCACTACCGGGACTTCTCCGCCACCGAGGACGACGAGGTGGTGGCCCTGCTGGACGCCGCCCGGCGCCGCCACCAGCCGGAGCTGCCCGCGCCGCCCCGGGCGGGGCCGGCCGCGCACGGCTATCCGGTCGACGCCGACGTGCGCATCCCGGCCGGGAGGGAGCAGCTCGAGGCGCACCTGCACCTGCCGGCGCCCGGCGCCGGGGTGGTGGTCTTCGCCCACGGCAGCGGCAGCAGCCGGCGCAGCCCGCGGAACCAGTACGTGGCCTCCGTCCTGCAGCAGGCGGGGCTCGGCACCCTGCTGCTCGACCTGCTCACCCCCGGGGAGGAGACGGACCGCGGCAACGTCTTCGACATCGGCCTGCTCGCCGAGCGGCTGCTCCTGGCCACGGCGTGGCTGCGCGAGCAGCCCGGTTCCGCGGCGTCCCCGGTCGGGTACTTCGGGGCGAGCACCGGCGCCGGCGCCGCCCTGTGGGCCGCTGCCGAGCCCGGCGCGTCCATCGCGGCCGTGGTCTCCCGCGGCGGCCGGCCGGACCTCGCGGACGAGCGGCTGCGCTCGGTGCAGGCACCCACCCTGCTGATCGTCGGCAGCGAGGACTCCGAGGTGCTCGGCCTCAACCGGTGGGCGCAGGAGTCGATGCGCTGCCCCACCCGGCTGGCCGTGGTGGAGGGCGCCACGCACCTCTTCGAGGAGCCCGGCACGCTCGCCGAGGCCGCCGCGCTGGCCCGGGACTGGTTCCTGCGCCACCTCTCCCCGGCCGGGGAGCACGGCGACGGGACGTCCCGGTGAGCCCGCTCGGGCGCGGCCCCTCCCGGGAGGCCGGGGTCCTCGCGGAGATCCGCTCCCTCGCCCAGCCGCTGGAGACGGCGCAGGACCTCGACCCGCTCGTGGAGCGCTGCGCCGGCGCCCGGTTCGTGTGCGTGGGGGAGGCGTCCCACGGCACGCACGAGTACTACCGGTGGCGGGCCCTGCTCAGCCGCCGGCTCATCGAGGAGCACGGCTTCACCTGGATCGGGGTCGAGGGGGACTGGCCGGACTGCTGGCGGATCGACCGGTGGGTGCGCGGCGAGGCGGACCAGGACCTCGACGCCCACGGCGTCCTCGCGGGCTTCGAGCGCTGGCCCACGTGGATGTGGGCGAACGAGGAGGTCGCCGAGTTCCTCGACTGGCTCCGGGAGGAGAACGCCCGCCGGGCCGGCCACGAGCAGGTCGGCTTCTACGGCCTGGACGTCTACTCGCTGTGGGACTCGCTGCGGGAGATCATCGGCTGGCTCGGGACGAGCGCCCCCGAGGCGCTGCCCGCCGCGCTGCAGGCGTGGCAGTGCTTCGTCCCCTTCCACGAGGACCCGCACCGCTACGCGTGGCGGACGCGGATCGTGCCCGAGAGCTGCGAGGCCGACGTCGTCGCCCTCCTCGCCGAGGTGCGCCGGCGCACCATGGACCGGACGGCCGGGGACCCCGCCGCGTTCGACGCCGCCCTCAACGCCATGGTGGCGGTCGACGCCGAGCGCTACTACCGGACCATGGTGCGCGGCGACCGGCAGTCCTGGAACGTGCGGGACGAGCACATGGCGGACACCGCGGACCTGCTCTCCCGCCACCACGGGCCCGGTGCCAAGGGCCTGGTGTGGGAGCACAACTCCCACGTGGGGGACGCCCGGGCCACCGACATGTTCGACGCCGGGCTGGTCAACGTGGGTCAGCTGCTGCGCGAGCGCCACCCCGCGCACGAGGTGGTGCTGGTCGGCCTCGCCTCCTGGACCGGCACGGTGGTCGCGGCGGAGGCGTGGGGCGCGGCCGAGGAGGTGCTCGCCGTCCCGCAGGCACGTGCCGGCAGCCACGAGGACCTCCTGCACCGGGCGCTGGAGGAGGACGCGGTGCTCGTCTTCGGCCGCGACCGCTCCGGGCCCTGGCTCTCCGGGAGGTTCGGCCACCGGGCCGTCGGGGTGGTGTACCACCCGTGGCGCGAGGCCGGCAACTACGTCCCCACCCGCATGGGGGAGCGCTACGACGCGCTGCTGTGGTTCGGGACGACCGCCGCCCTGCGGCCCCTGCACCACGAGGCCCCGCCCGAGGAGCCCGAGCCGACGGGCTTCTAGAGGCGTCCCGGCGGAGCGGCTCAGACGCCGCTCTGCTCCCGGTGCGCCTCCTCGGGCGCGCCAGCCGGGGGACGGTCCTGGAAGAAGCGCCGGTGGCCGAGGACCAGCACCACCGCCAGGCCCACGCTCACGGCGACGAACGTCATGGTGGTCTCGCTGGAGGCGAAGCTGCGGCCGATGGCGTAGATCAGGGTGAACAGCCCGCCCAGCATCACCCCGTTGGTCAGCACCCTGTTGCGATTCTCCAGCACGAGGCTGAGACCGAGCAGCACCACGGAGGCGCCCAGGGCCACGACCGCCACGTCGCGGCTGTAGCTCTGCTGCTCCTCCTGCCACTGCCGCCACTGCCGGTCGTTCTCCTCCAACTCCGCGCGCTGCTCCTCGGTCGGAGCGCCCCCCTCGGGCACGAACTCCATCCCCGCGGTCGACTCCGGCATCTCCGGCCCCGGATAGAACGTCTGGATCCCCAGGCCCACGAACAGGGCCAGCAGGGCCCCCAGGAAGAACGTGTAGACGATCTTCATCACGTTGTTGTCCACCGCGGACACCCCGCTCTCTCCCGGTCCCCGGGGTGGCCGCCGGACGGCGACAGAACCCGTGGGGATGCCCCGATTATCGCCCTGTCGCAGCTGCGAATCCAGTGTCCCCGGGGGCCGGTGGAGCGGGCCCCCGTCATCATGCGTCCCGGACCCCGCGGCCCTTACGCGCCCGGTCGGCGGTGTCTACGCTTGAAGGGTCGAGGCGGACCGCACCGGTCCCGCCGGCCGTCCGGGACGACGTCCCGGACGGCCGCGGCACCGGTGCCACGGGAAGGAGTCAGGTCATGGCCGGATTGATGCGCAGGGAGGGGCTGGAGATGCTCGAGCCCCTCCGACGCCTCCTGGAGGGGGACGTCGAGGCCTCCTGGCCCCGTGTGGAGGAGTACCGGGACGGCGACACCGTGGTGATCCGGGCGGAGCTGCCCGGCATCGACCCCGAGCAGGACGTGGAGCTCACGGTGGCCGACGACGTGCTCCACCTGCGGGCCGAGCGCAGGGAGCGGACCGAGCACAAGGACAAGGGCGGTTACCGCTCGGAGTTCCGCTACGGCTCGTTCTCCCGCGCCCTGCCGCTGCCCGCCGGGTGCCGGGACGAGGACATCAGCGCCGCGTACCGCGACGGCGTGCTGGAGGTGCGCGTGCCCGTCGCCGGGCACGTCGAGCCGCCCGCGACCCGGAAGATCCAGGTCACCCGCGGCTGAGGACGCCGCGCGCCGCCCGTGCGACGGCAGGCGGGACGGGGCGGTGCCGCCCGTCGGCCGTCATGCGGGCCCCGGGACCGGGGATCCGTTGTGACGGACCTCACCGGGTCCTATCGTGGAGACAGGCGGACCGGCCGGCCCGCCGGGAACAAGGGGGAACACCATGGGCGAGCCGTCGTCCGGAGGCCGGATCGTCGTGGGAGTCGACGGGTCCGGGTCGTCCAAGGCCGCGCTCCGGGAGGGAGTGCGGCTCGCCGAGGCCCTGGGCGCACCGCTCGAGGCCGTCATGTGCTGGGAGGACCCGCTGCTCTACGAGAGCTACCGCGTGGTGGACCCCGAGGAGTTCCGCCGCGGCAGCGAGCAGCTGTTCGAGAGCACCCTCGAGGAGGTGTTCGGGGAGCAGCGCCCGGCGAACCTGACCACCCGGCTCCTGCGCGGCCAGCCCGCCGCCCGGCTCATCGAGGAGAGCGAGGAGGCCCGGATGCTCGTGGTGGGCCGGCGGGGAACGGGCGGGGTGCTGGGGATGATCCTCGGCTCCGTCTCCTCGGCCCTCGTCTCCCACGCCAAGTGCCCCGTCCTCGTGGTGCGGCACTGAGCGGTCCGCCAGGTTCCTGGCGGCCGGAGCGCGCCCCGGGCACGGACCGCGGGCGCCGGAACGAAGGAGCTCGGCCATGGAGACACCGTCACAGCAGCGGATCCTCGTCGGCATCGACGGATCGGACTCCTCGAAGGAGGCCCTCCGGGCGGGGGACAGGATCGCCCGCGCCCTGGGCGTCCCGCTGACCGCCCTCATGTTCTGGGAGGGGCCGCCCCTCTACGAGGGCTGGGAGACCGTCGACCCGGACCGGCCGCCGGCCGGCAGCGTGGAGCTGCTCCGCTCGACGGTCGCCGACGTGTTCGGCGCGGACCCCCCGGAGCACGTGCGCGCCGAGCTGCTCCACGGACGGGCCGCGGCCCGCCTGGTCGAGGAGAGCGAGAACGCCCTGATGCTGGTGCTCGGGCGCCGCGGCCACGGAGGCCTGCGGGGCTCGGCCCTGGGCTCCGTCTCCAACGCGTGCATCGACCACGCCCACTGCCCGGTGCTGGTCGTCCGGCACTGACCGGCCGGCGCCGGCCACCCGGCGCGGGCCACGCGGCACCGACAGGCCGGCTCCCGGCAGCCGGCCCGGACAAGGAGGTTCGGTCATGAACGCACCGACGGACCAGCGGATCCTCGTGGGGATCGACGGCTCGGAGTCCTCGATGGAGGCCCTGCGGCTCGCCGCGAGGCTCGCGGAGGCCCTCGACGCCCCGCTCGAGGCGATCGCGTGCGCGGGGGACCCCACCGTGCTGGACGCCGAGCTCCTCGTCGACGAGGAGGCGCTGCGCGCCAACCACGAGCGGATCCTTGCGCGCACGGTCGCGGCCGTCTTCGGGGAGGACGTCCCCGGCCGCCTGACCACCACGGTGACGCACGGCCGCCCGGCGGGCCGGCTCATCACGGAGAGCGAGACCGCGCAGCTGCTCGTGCTCGGCCGGCGCGGCCGCGGCGGGCTGCTCGGCTCCTCCCTGGGCTCGGTCTCCCACGCGTGCGTCTCCTACGCCCACTGCCCGGTGCTCGTCGTCCGGCACTGAGCCGGCCGGTCACCGTTCGCCGCGGGGCCCGCGGAGGGCGCGCAGGGCGTTGAGGATGGCCAGGAGGTCCACGACCTCCTGGCTGAGGGCGCCGAAGATCGCGGGGATCGCCCCGGTGGCGGCCACGAGCATGAGCACCACGGACAGGGCGATGCCCAGCCAGATGCTCTGCAGTGCCACCTGCATGGTGCGCCGGCCGATCCGCACCGCCGTCGCGGTCCTGGCGAGGTCCTCGGTGAGGATCACGACGTCGGCGGACTCACTGGCGGCGGTCGCGCCCCGGGCGCCCATCGCGACGCCGACGTCGGCGGCGGCGAGCACGGGGGCGTCGTTGACGCCGTCGCCGACCATGAGCACCGGACGGTGCGGGGCGCTGCGGACGGTGCGGACCTTGTCCTCGGGCAGGCACTCGGGCAGCACCCGGGTGATGCCCAGCGCCGCGGCGACGTGCTCCACGGTGGCGCGGGCGTCGCCGCTGAGCACGAGGATCTCCCGGACCCCGAGCGCGGTCAGCTCGGCCATCGTGGCCGCCGCGTCCTCGCGCACCTGGTCGCTCATCACCAGGGTGCCGGCGAAGCGGCCGTCCACGGCCACGTAGACGGCCAGCTCGCCCGGCCCGAGCGCCTGCTCGACCACGTCCGGGGCGGAGCGGGCCACGTGGGCGCGCTTGCCGACCACCACCCGGCGTCCCTCCACGGTGGCGGTGACCCCGTGGGTCGCCTCCTCGTGGGCCTCCTCGGCCGGGGCCGGCGCGAGCCCCCGGGCGAGCGCGGCGTCCCGCACCGAGGCGGAGAGCACGTGGGAGGAGTACTGCTCGGCGGACGCCGTCAGGCGCAGCAGCTCCTCCTCCGGGAACGGGGGGCGGGCGTGGACGGCCAGCAGCTCGGGGCGGCCGTAGGTGATCGTCCCGGTCTTGTCGAAGGCCACGGTGCGCACCGCGGCGAGCCGCTCGAGGGTCCCGGCGTTCTTGATGATGACGCCGTTGCGCGCCGCCCGGCTCATCCCGCCCAGGAACGCCACGGGGGCGGCGATCAGCAGCGGGCAGGGGGTGGCCACCACGAGCACCTCCGCGAAGACCACCGGGTCCCCGTGGTACCACCACGCCAGCCCGGCCACGAGGAGGGCGAACGCGGTGAAGGGCACGGCGTAGCGGTCGGCCAGGCGCACCACCGGCGCTCGGGACTCCGCGGCCTCCCGCACCATCGCCACGATCTGGGAGTACTGGCTGTCCGCCGCGGTGGCGGTGGCCCGCAGCACCACGGCCTGCTGCTCGTTGAGGACGCCCGAGAGCACCGGCTCCCCGGCGCGGCGGGTCACGGGCAGGCTCTCCCCGGTGATGGAGGACTCGTCGAAGTCGGCCTCCGCGCCGACCAGGCACCCGTCCACGGGGACGACCTCGGCGGGGCGGACCAGCAGCTCGTCCCCGGGGCGGACCTCCTCGACCGGGACGTCCTCGACGGACCCGTCCGGGTGCCGCCGGTGGGCCAGCACCGGAGCCCGCTCGAGCAGCGCGTTGAGCTCCTTGCGGGCCCGGTTCGCCGCGTAGTCCTCGAGGGCCTGGCCACCGGTGAGCATGAGGACCACCACGAGGGACGCCAGGTACTCGCCGACCGCCACGGTCGAGCTGATCGCCGTGACGGCCAGCAGGTCCACGCCCCAGTGCCCGGCGACGACGTCCGCGACCATGCCCCACGCCACCCGGGCGGCCACGACCAGGGCCCACCCGGAGCCCAGCCACTGCGCCGGCCCCGGCTGCCCGGCGACCAGCAGCCCCACGACCACGGCGCCCACGGCCAGGGTCACGGCCACGAGCGGATAGCGCCGCGGGAACCCGAGCAGCCGCCCCGCGCGGCCGGGCTCGACGTCCAGGTCGGGGCGTGCGCCCACCGAGAGGCTCATGCGTCCATTGTGCTCCCGGGCCCGGGCCCGGCCGCGAGGCGCCGCTCGGTCTCGGCGATCCGCCGCGCGGTGCGCAGGAAGCTGTCCGGGTTCAGGGAGATCGAGTCGATCCCCTCCCGCACCAGGAACTCGGCGAAGTCGGGGTGGTTGCTGGGCCCCTGGCCGCAGATGCCGATGGGGATGCCCGCGGCGTGGGCCTTGCGGATCGCCTCGCTGATCATCCGGGTCACGGCCTCGTCCCGCTCGTCGAACAGCGCCCGCAGGGCCTCCGCGTCCCGGTCCACCCCCAGGACGAGCTGCGTGAGGTCGTTGGAGCCGATGGAGAAGCCGTCGAACCGAGTGGCGAACTGCTCGGCCAGGACCACGTTGGAGGGGATCTCGCACATCATGTACACCTTCAGGCCGTGCCGCCCGCGCTCGAGGCCGTGCTCGGCCATCGTGGCCAGGACCCGGTCCGCCTCGCCCACGGTGCGGCAGAAGGGGACCATGACCACCACGTTGTCGAAGCCGATGCGCTCGCGCACCCGCCGCAGCGCCCGGCACTCGAGGGCGAAGCCCTCGCGGTACCGGGGGTCGTAGTAGCGGGAGGCCCCCCGGAAGCCGAGCATCGGGTTCTCCTCGGGCTCCTCGAAGGCCGCCCCGCCCACGAGGTGGGCGTACTCGTTGGACTTGAAGTCGCTGAGCCGCACGATCACCGGCCGGGGGTGGTACGGGGCGGCGAGCTTCGCCAGGCCCAGCGCCAGCGTCTGCACGAAGTACTCCTGGCCGTCCGGGAAGCCCGCCGTCAGCTCCGCGATCCGCCGGCGGTCCGCCTCGTCCCGGACCCGCTCCGGGTGCACGAGGGCCATGGGGTGGACCTCGACGATGTTGTTGACGACGAACTCCATCCGGGCCAGACCCACCCCGTCGGCCGGCAGCCGCCACCAGCGGAAGGCCGCGGCGGGGCTCGCCACGTTGACCATGATCGCGGTGCGCGACTCCGGCAGCTCCCCGAGGACGACCTCCTCGACGTCGAACGGGAGGGTGCCCTCGTAGACCGTGCCCCGGTCGCCCGCCGCGCAGGAGACCGTCAGCTCCTGGCCCTCCGGGATCGTCCGCGAGGCGTCCCCGGTCCCGACGACGGCGGGCAGGCCCAGCTCCCGGCTGACGATCGCCGCGTGGCTGGTGGTCCCGCCGTGGTCGGTGACGATCGCGGCGGCGCGCTTCATCACCGGGACCCAGTCCGGGTCCGTCATCTCGGTGACGAGCACCGACCCGTCCCGGAAGGACTCGATGTCCGCCGCGGTGCGGACCACGCAGGCCGGGCCGGTGGCCACGGCGTCCCCGACCGCGGCGCCCACCGCGAGCACGCGCCCCTCGCCCCGGAGGTGGTGGATCGTGAAGCGGGTCCCGCTGCGACCGGCCTGGACGGTCTCCGGCCGGGCCTGCAGCAGGAACAGCTCTCCCGTCAGCCCGTCCTTCGCCCACTCCAGGTCCATGGGGCGGCCGTAGTGGTCCTCGACGAGCACGGCCCAGCGGCCGAGCCGCAGGACGTCGTCGTCGCCGAGCACCCACGCCTGCCGCTCCGCGGGGGAGGTCTGCACGAGCCGGGTGGCGGCGGCCCCGGCAGGGGCGTCGTCGTCGTGGACGAGCTTGTGCAGCTTGGCCCCCCGGGTCCGCTCCACGATCGGGGCCTCCGCCACGTCGAGGAGGGGCTTGAACACGAGGTACTTGTCCGGGTCCACGGTGCCCTGCACGACCGTCTCGCCCAGGCCCCAGGTCGCGCTGACCACGGCCACGCGCGGGAAGCCGCTCTCGGTGTCGATCGAGAACATCACCCCGGAGCAGCCGAGGTCCGCCCGGACCATCTCCTGCACGCCGACGGACAGGGCGACCGCGAGGTGGTCGAACCCCTTGAGCTCCCGGTAGGTGATGGCCCGGTCCGTGAACAGGGACGCGTAGCACCGCCGGCACGCCTCCAGCAGCTCGTCCTCGCCGACCACGTTGAGGAACGTCTCCTGCTGGCCGGCGAAGCTCGCGTCCGGGAGGTCCTCGGCGGTCGCGCTGCTGCGCACGGCCACGGACAGCCCGGCGCGGCCCGTGCGCGCGGAGAGCTCCCGGTAGAACTGCCGGATCTGCCGTGCCGTCCCCGCGGGGAACTCGCCGCGCAGGAACAGCTCGCGCACGGCGGCGCCGGTCTCCCGCAGCGTGGCACGGCCCGCGCGGTGGTCCTCGAGCCGGTCCCGGAGGGCGGGCCCGATCCCGTTGGCCTCCACGTAGGACCGGTACGCGTCCGCGGTGGTCGCGAAGCCCCCCGGCACGCGCACCCCCCGCGAGGCCAGCTCCCGGACCATCTCCCCGAGGGAGGCGTTCTTGCCGCCCACCCGGGGGACGTCCGCGATCCCGAGCTCCTCGAACCAGTGGACCTCGGGGGCGGCCACGTCAGCTCCTCGGGCTCAGCAGGTCCGCGCAGGCCTCGTCGCACCGCTCGCACGCCTCGGCCACGAGGGCGCAGTGCTCGTAGACCTCGGCGTGCCGCCGGCACACGTCCCGGCACGCCCGGGCCGCGGCCCCGCACGCCTCGAGCAGCGGCACCAGCACGGCCCGGCCGTCCCCGGGCTCCGGGAAGCCGAGGCGGGCCAGCACCTGGGCGGTGGCCGAGCCGATCACCGCGCAGTCCTGCTCGGCGCGCAGGCAGTCGCGGAGGTCCGCGACGGCGTCCTCCTCCACGCAGGCGTCGGCGCCGATCCGGCAGATCTGGGCGGCCTCGAGGCACGCCTCGATGCACCGGACCTCCGCCGCCCGCTCCTCGCGCGCGAGCTCGGGGGCGGCGGGGTGCGCCATCAGGGCGCGGCTGATCGTGCTCACGGGGTGTCCTCCCTCTGGTGGGACGGTACGGGCCGGTTCAGCCCGCGAGGCGGGACCGCGGGGCGGCTCCGCTCCGTGCCCCCCGGCGCGCGGGCTCCGGGGCCCCGGGGCGGCGGCGGGCGTTCGCCCACCCGGCGAGCCGGGTCACGGTGCCGTGGCCGGGGAGCTCGGCGGGGAGGACGAAGTCGACGGCGGGCGTGCCGCGCACCGCGTCCTCGTGCTCCGCGGCCCAGCGCAGCAGGTCCACGGCGACCGGTTCGACGTGGTGGGCGGTGGTGAGGTCCACGACCACGGCGATGTCCGGGGCGAGGGTGCGGGCACGGCGGACGAGGGGGCACAGGGCCCGGTGGTTGAGCTCGGTGACGCACCCGCTGACGACGAGCCGGATGTGCCGGCCGTCGAGGTCGACCTGGACGAGAACGGACGGTTTGTGGTGCATGGTCTCTCCCCTGCAGCTCGTGGTGCGCGGCCGGCTGCTCGGCCCTCCCGCACTCCACGCTAGGGGAAAGGAGACCTGGGTCACCAAGAAAGGCGGCCCCTCACCGGCACATTTCGTCTACCGACGAGTAGAGGGGTGTCCGGCGCAGCTCAGCCCAGGGGGGAGGGCAGCCGCGTGGTGTCGGGGGCGAGCGGGTCGCTGCCCACCGTCCCCCGCACGCGGGCCAGGAACGACATGAGGTGGTAGACCACGAGCGTGGCCGCCGTGCCGAGGGCGATGCCCGCGAACTGCAGCCCTGAGGCCTCCCACGTGTAGTCGGCGATCCCGATGATCATGGCCACCGCGGCGGTGGTGAGGTTGACCGGGTTCGAGAAGTCCACGCGGTTCTGCACCCAGATCCGCACGCCGAGCATGCCGATCATCCCGTACAGCACCGTGGCGGCCCCGCCCAGGACCCCTGCGGGGACCGTGGCCACCGCGGCGCCGAAGACCGGGAAGACGCTCAGCAGGATCGCCACCACGGCGGCGACCCAGTAGGCCGCCGTCGAGTAGACGCGCGTGGCCGCCATGACGCCGATGTTCTCGGCGTAGGTCGTGGTGCCCGAGCCGCCGCCCGAGCCGGCGATCATGGTGGCGAGCCCGTCGGACATGATCGCCCGCCCCATGTACGGGTCGAGGTCGTCGCCGGTCATGAGCGCCACGGACTTCACGTGCCCGATGTTCTCGGCGACCAGCACGAGGATGACGGGGACGAACAGGCCCATCAGGGGCAGGTGGAACTCGGGGGTCTGGAACGGGGGCAGCCCGAAGAGGCCCTGCTGCTGCCAGGCGGTGTCGATCCGGCTGAAGTCCACCTCGTCGCGCAGCACCGCGGTGACGTACCCGATGGCCACGCCCAGCAGGATCGACAGGCGCCCGGGCAGGCCGCGGAAGAGCACCGAGACGAGGATGATGGAGGACAGCGTCACCAGCGCGGTGACGGGGGCCTCCATGAAGTTGTCCTTCGCGGACGGCGCCAGGTTGAACCCGATGAGCGCCACGATGGTGCCCGTGACCAGCGGCGGCATGAGCTTCTGGAGCCAGGCGGTGCCCGCGAACTGCACCACCAGGCCGATGAGGAACAGCGCCGCGCCGGCCATGAGGACCCCGCCCAGCGCGCCGCCGGGACCGTACTGGTTCATCGAGGCGGTGATGGGGGCGATGAATGCGAAGGACGAGCCGAGGTAGGAGGGGACCCGGCCGGCGGTGACCACCAGGAACAGGATCGTGCCCACGCCGGAGAAGAACAGCGTGGTGGACGGCGGGAAGCCCGTGATCAGCGGCACCAGGAACGTGGCGCCGAACATGGCGACCACGTGCTGCGCGCCGATGGTGACCGTCCGGGGCCAGGTGAGCCGCTCGCGCGGCCTGACGACCTCCCCGGCAGTGACGGTGCGGCCGTCGCCGTGGAGGCGCCAGCCCAGGCCGAGGCGGGTGGCGATGGTGCGTCCGGGCACGGGGGAACTCATGCGGGTCTCCTCGACGGCGGGGTGGGAGCCCGGATCCGGGCCTCCACCACTGTACTCGGTGCCCCGCCGGGCGGAGCGGCGGGCCGGACCCGGCGCTGTCGGAGGCCGTCCATATGATCAGCACGGTGATGGAAACTATGATGGTGGGCGATCACCCCCCGCACCCGGACAGGAGTCGACACATGCGTCAGCCACAGCCACGAGGGCCGCTCGGCGAGGACCTCCTCGCGGTGCTCCGGGAGGAGCCCGGCACCCCCGGGGCCGAGGCCCGGGCCGGGGCGCTGCCGGCGACCGCCCGCGCCGCCGTGTCCCGCGCGGACGGCGTGCTCGCCGACGACGACGTCCAGCTCAGCCTGTTCGTCCTGCACGCCCTGCACTACCAGGGCGTCGACGGGGTCGACGACCGCTGGGAGAGCGACCCCGAGCTGCTGCGCGCGCGGGAGGTCCTCTCCGGCGCGCTCGAGGCCGAGCTGCGCGCGGAGCTGCCCGCCGACACCGTGCCCGGCACGCCGCAGGCGGTCGCCGACGCCCTGTTCGCCATCGCCGCCGACGACGACGGGCCGAGCCTCGCGCGCCACCTCTCCGGCCGGGCGGACGCCGAGCAGGCCCGGGAGTTCCTGCAGCTGAAGTCCGTCTACCAGCTCATGGAGGGCGACCCGCACACCTGGGGCATCCCCCGGCTGAGCGGCCGGGCGAAGGCCGGCCTGATCGAGATCCAGGTCGACGAGTACGGCGGCGGCGACGCCGCGCGCATGCACTCGGCCCTGTTCGCGGCCGGGATGCGCGAGGCCGGCCTCGACGACTCCTACGGCAGCGCCGTGGACCGGGTGCCCGCCGAGTGGCTCGCCGGGGTCAACACCGTCACGATGTTCGGTCTGCACCGCCGGCTGCGCGGCGCGGTGGTGGGGCACCTGGCGATGTACGAGATGACGTCGTCGGTGCCCTCCAAGTTCCTGGCGCGCGGCTTCCACCGCCTGGGACTGCCCGCCGCGGCGGCGTTCTACGACGAGCACGTCGAGGCCGACGCCGCCCACGAGCAGATCGCGGCCCGGGACATGGCCGGCGGCCTCGTGGTCGACGAGCCCGCCGTCGCGGCGGACGTCTTCTTCGGCGCGCGCTGCGTCCTGCACCTGGACGCGCTCGCCGCCCGCCACGCGCTCGCGCGGTGGGAGGCGGGGGAGTCCGCGCTGCGCCCGGCCGCGGCGGAGCCGTCCCGGCGCGGCGCCGCGGAGCTCGTCCGGTGAGCGCGGCGCACCGCCCCGAGGACGTCCGGGCGGTCCTGGGCCCCGCCCCGGCCGCCGAGCCCGTGCCCGAGTCTGCGCCGGTGCCCGACCCCGGACCGGCCGCTGTTGCCGGGTCCGGCGCGGCGGCGACGATCACCGTGTGCCCCGACGGCCCGCTGCTGGTGCGCGGGGGCTACGAGCTGCTGGACGGCGACGACCGGCCCATCGACCCCGGGCGCGCCACCGTGGCGCTGTGCCGCTGCGGGGCGTCGTCCATCAAGCCGTTCTGCGACGGCTCGCACAAGCGGGCCCGGTTCCGGGCCCGCTGAGGCTCAGCGGCGCGGTCCCGGCTCGCGCAGCAACCACTGGGCGAGCTGGTCCAGCGCCATGCCCAGCAGGCCGATGACGAGGATCACCACGAGCATCTCGTCGTAGGCCAGCCGGTCCCGGGCGTTGAGGATCTCGTAGCCCAGGCCGCTGCTGACCCCGAGCATCTCGGCCGGCACGATGACCACCCACGAGATCCCCAGGGCCAGCCGCACCCCGGTCATGACGAACGGCCGGATGCTGGGCAGCACCACGGTGCGCAGCCGCTCGACCGGGGTGGCCCCGAGCGTCTCGGCGACCCGCAGGTGCAGCGGGTCCAGGGCCTTGACGCCGGCGGCCGTGTTCATGGTGATCGGCCAGACCGCGGCGGCGGCCACGAGGAAGACGACGGGGGCGTTGCCCACCCCCAGCAGCGCCACGGCCACCGGCGCCCAGGACAGCGGGGAGACCATGCGCAGGAACTGCACCACCGGGGCGCTGGTCCACCGGAAGCGGCGGTAGGAGCCGATGAGCAGGCCCAGCGGCACGCCCAGGCCCGTGGCCACGGCCAGCCCGCACAGCAGGCGCCACAGGCTGGTCAGGCCGTCCTGGACCACCACCCCCCGCTCGGCCAGCGAGGCCACCGCACCGGGCATGCGCTCGGGCTGGAAGGAGGCGATCATGGTGTTCGCCCCGGCCGCGGCGTGCGTGAACGCCCACCACACGGCGATCGTGACCAGCACCCCGAAGGCCCCCCAGGCCGGGCCGGTCCAGCGGGACCCGGTGCGCCGGGGCGTCCGCGCCGGGGCGGGGCCCGCCGGACCGGTCCCGGCCGGAGCGCCGCGGGCGGCGTCGTCGAGGTCGGTGGGGGACGCCGGGGTGTCGTGCGGGGCGGGGTGCGGCGCGCTCATGCGCTGATCTCCTCGGTCCGGGTGGTGCCGGTCATGCCGAAGGCGGCGAGTCCGCCTGCCTTCTCGATGCTGCGGGTCACGAGCGTGTCGTCGACGAGCTCGCGGTGCACGAGCGCCGGGTCCAGTCCGTCGAGGAACCCCGCCGGGGCGTCGACGACGGTGTCCTGCATGGCGCGGACCAGCTCCTCGGTGAAGCTCGCGTACGGGTATGGCCGGAAGTCCAGGCGCTCGCCGTGCCAGTCCGGGTGGTGCAGGGCGTCCCCGTGCGCGGCGGCGGAGTAGGTCAGGGCCTGCTCGATCACGGGCCGGGGCTGGGGGAGGTAGCCGGCGGCCAGCAGCGCCGCGGTCTCGGGGCGGTTCTGCCGGGCCCAGGCCTGGGCCCGGACGAGGGCGTCCATGAACCCGGCGGCGTGCGCGGGGCGGTTGCGCAGGAGCTCGCCGCGCATCATGGTCACGCAGCACGCGTGGTCGCGCCACACATCGCCGAGGAAGCGGTGGATGTGCCCCACCTGCCGCGCCTCCGCGGCGGCGTTGAACGGGTCGGCCACCACGTATCCGCCGATCACGCCGTTGTTCAGCGCGGGGAGCATGTCCGAGGGCGCCATGGGCAGCAGGGCCACCGTGCGCCGCGCCCGGGACGGGTTCTCGCGCATCACCGGGGTCAGGCCCGCGGACCGCAGCAGCTTCTGGACCACCACGTTGTGCACGGACCACCACGCCGGGATCGCCACGGACTCCCCGGCCAGGTCGGCGATCTCCGCCACGTCCGGGCGGACCGTGAGGGCGGAGCCGTTGGTGTGGTTCCACGCGGTGATCCGCACGTCGGCCCGCAGCCCGTAGCGCATGTACAGGGCCATGGGCATCAGCAGGTGGATCGCGTCCACCTTGCCCGCCACGAACGCCTCGGACAGCGAGGACCAGCTGCGGAAGAGCACGGGGTCGGCCACGGGGACGGCGGCGTCCTCGTAGTACCCGTTGGCGTGGGCGACCAGCAGGGGGGAGGCGTCCGTGATCGGGAGGTACCCGATCCGCACCGGGCGCTCCGGGTCGGCCGCGCCGCGCGCCTCCTGCTGGCTGTCCGCGTAGAGGGAGCCCGCGCCCCAGCCGAGCCCGGTGAGGGCCGCGGCCCCTGCCCCGGCCCGCAGCAGGACCCGCCGGCTCGGCCCGCCGGCGCTCATATGACCCAGTTCCCGGAGCCGTCGTCGGCCCCGCGGTAGTGGGCGAGGATCTGCTCGGCCGTCGTGCCGTCCTGCGCCGGGACCCACTGCTGCCGGAACCCGCGCGGACCGGCGAAGAAGCCGATCCGGTCGCCGAGGGTGATGGCCTCGTCGACGTCGTGGGTGACGAGGAAGACCGTCAGGTCGAGCTCCGTCGCGAGCCCGCGCAGCCACAGCTGGAGGTCCTTGCGGGTCGCCGGGTCCAGGGCGCTGAACGGCTCGTCGAGCAGCAGCACGTCGGGGCGCACCGCGAGCGCGCGGCCCACCGAGACCCGCTGGGCCTGCCCGCCGGAGAGCTCCTGGACGGGGGTGTGCGCGAGCGGGACCAGGCCGAGGATCTCGAGCAGGTCGTCCACGCGGGCGTCCTCGAAGCGGTCCCGGTTGCGCCGGTACCGCCCGCCGAGGGCGATGTTCTGGCGCACCGACAGCCAGGGGAACAGCCCGGGGTCCTGGAAGACGACGGCGAAGCGCTCGTCGGCCCTGCCGAACTCGATGCTGCCCCCGTCCAGGGGCTCGAGCCCCGCGATCGCCCGCAGCAGCGTGGACTTCCCGGACCCGCTGGGCCCCAGCACCGCGAACGTCTCGCCGTTGCGCAGGGTCAGGTCCACCCCGTCGAGGGCGGGCGCGGAGGCCCCCGGGTAGCTCTTGCGCAGCCCGCGGACGGTGAGCGCCGGCGCGGCGCGGCTCAGGCCAGGTTCTGCAGCACCCACCGCAGGTGACCTTCCGTGGGGGACTGCACGGGCAGGAACGCGGCCTCGCGGGCCCGGCGGGCGGTGGGGGAGGACATGGCGTAGCCGCGCCCGCCCACGACCTTCCCCTCGATCCGGGTCGCCCGGCCCGTGAGCAGCGCGGCGTCCAGCCGGAGGGAGAACAGCTCCCGGGGGGAGGTCTCCCGGGGCGCCTCCGCCAGGCGCAGGAGGTCGGCGCGCAGGCGGCGGTACTCGGCGGTCGCCTCCTCGAGCTCCTCCCGGAACACCTCGGCGACGCCCTGCAGGGCCTCGTGCGCGGCGGTCAGCGCGGCGGCCGAGAGGCCGAGGCAGAAGGCGGTCTGCAGCAGCAGGAACGGGCCGCGGACGGCGGCGAGGAAGGCCGGGACGTCCTCGCTCAGCAGGTCCTCGGCGGGGTCGACGGCCACGCCCTCGAGGACGAGCACGCCCGAGGCCGTCGCGTTGAGCGCCATCAGGTTCTCGAGCAGGCGCACCGTCACCCCCGGTGCCGAGACCCGGGTCCGGACCACCACGCGGGTGCCGTCCTCCCGGACGGCGGGCAGGACCACGACGCCCTCGGGGTACAGGTTGGAGGCCCACGGCACGGTGCCGTCGAGGACCGGTCCCGCCGCGCCGGCGGTCAGCGTCACGGGGATCTCGCCGATGCCGGCGGCGTCCTTGAAGGCCGGCGCCATCGCCGAGCAGCCGGGCACGGCCCCGGAGCGCACGTCCGCGGGGATCTCCGTCCCGGTGGCGGCGAGGTACTCGACGGTCGCCCGGTGGGCCCACAGGGAGAACGCCGTGGCGGTGCACTCGGTGGCGAGGTCGAACACGACGGCCGCCTGCGGGGCCAGCGACCCGGTCAGGCCGAGGTCCAGGAGCCCCCGGGCGCCCAGCTCGCGCAGGGTCCCCAGCGGGGAGGCGGCGGCCGTGTCGACGTCGCGGGCCCGCGCCGCGGCGGTGCGGCGGACGAACTCGTGCTCGGGGTAGTCGACGAGCGGCGCGAGCAGGGGCCGGCTCTCGGGGTCCGGCCCGCCGGCCGTGGACGGGGAGCGCGTGGACTGGGTCATGGTCTTCCGTTCTGCCGGGGAGTGCGGGGCGGGGCTCGTCCGCTCGGCGGGCGGGCCCGGGCGTCGAAGCACCACGGCGGCCCCCGGCTCGCGGGGACCGCCGTGTCGTCGTGTGCTGCGGCCCGTCAGACGTTGAGCTTGAACAGCCGGTCGAACGGGGTGCCCACGGCCTGGCGGGCCCGCTCCACGGCCGCCTCGTCGGGGGCGTTGTAGAAGCACAGGCACTTGGCGGTGTCCTCGCGCACGTAGGTGCGCAGGAAGGAGACCTCGGGGACCTCGGCGTACTTCGGGGAGTTGGCCTTCTTGCGCGCCAGGTACTGCTCCATGGTGATCTCGGCGGGGATGTCCCACTCCACCAGGTACTGCGCGTCGCCCTTGAGCTTCTTGATGTCGTCGAGCTCGGCGCCCACGAGGCGGACGGCGTCGGGGCCGGTGACCTCCGCGGCGGCGTCCCCGGCGGCGGTGCGCACGGTCTGGGCGAGGCCCTCGGCGCTGTCGGCCTCCACGATCACGAACACCCGTCCGTGGTCTGCCGTGACCTGGGACTCGATGAACTCGGCGCCCGCCGCGGAGACGGCCTCGGAGACCGTGGCGATGAGCTGGGTCACGGCGTCCTTGGACGCGGAGGCGGGAACGATCTCGAGCAGGTGGAGCGACATGGGGGTTCCTTCCGTCGGGTCGGGGCGGCGTCGTCGCCGCTCGGGCACTCCTGCCAGGCTAGGCTCCTGCCCCCGGAAGGTCCCGGGATCCGTCACACTTCGCAACACGGGGCGTCCGGGCGGGTTCTCCTCGTGCCGGGGGCTCGCAGGGTGCACAATGCGCCCCGGTCCGCCCGCCCGGGGTCGGCGCCGGGCGGCGCCGCCTGCGGGTCGCTAGCCTGGGGGAGTGCGCGCGGAAGAACTGAACCGGTCCGTCCAGGACTGCCTGAAGACGGTCTGGCTGGCCCAGGAGTGGTCCTCGGACGCCGTGACCACCACCGGGCTGGCCCAGCGGTTGGGCCTGTCCCCGTCCACCGTGTCGGAGGCCGTCAAGAAGCTCACCGCGCAGGGGCTGCTGAGCCGGCCCGCCCACGGCGGGATCGTCCTCACCGACCGCGGTCGGGACGTCGCCGTCCAGATGGTGCGGCGCCACCGGATCCTCGAGGCGTTCCTCACCGGCCACCTGGGCTACTCCTGGGACGAGGTGCACGAGGAGGCCGAGGTCCTCGAGCACGCGGTGAGCGAGAAGTTCGTCGCCCGGCTGGACGCCCTCCTGGGCCATCCGGAGCGGGACCCGCACGGCGACCCGATCCCGCGGCGGGACGGCACCGTGCCGTCCGCCCCGGCCGTGCTCCTCGCCGACGTCGCCCCGGGCAGTCCCGTGGTGGTGGCCCGGGTCTCGGACGCGGATCCGGCCGTGCTGCGCCGGCTCGGAACCGCCGGCATCCGGCCGGGCACCGAGCTCGTGCTCGGCGAGCACCGGTTTCGCGCGGTGCCCGTGGTGCTGGACGGGGACGTCGTCGAGGTGGACGTCCTCGCCGCGGAGGCGGTCTGGGTCCGGCCCCGGGACCGGCCCGGACCGCCTCCGGGGCCCGTCAGGAGATGACGCCGTCCACCAGCGCCTTGGCCTCCCGCTGGACCTGCTGCAGGTGCTCCTCGCCGAGGAACGACTCCGCGTAGATCTTGTAGACGTCCTCCGTGCCGGACGGCCGGGCCGCGAACCACGCGTTCTTCGTGGTGACCTTCAGCCCGCCGATCGCCGCGCCGTTGCCGGGGGCGTTCGTGAGCTTCGCCGTGATCTGCTCGCCGGCCAGGGTGTCCGCCTCGACCTGGGCCGGGGAGAGCTTCTTCAGGGCGGCCTTCTGCTCCCGGCTCGCCGGGGCGTCGATGCGCTGGTAGACCGGGGCGCCGAACTCCTCGGTGAGCTCCGTGTAGCGCTGGGACGGGGTCTTGCCGGTGCGGGCCGTGATCTCCGAGGCCAGCAGGGCCAGGATGATCCCGTCCTTGTCGGTGGACCACACGGAGCCGTCCCGGCGCAGGAAGGACGCGCCCGCGGACTCCTCGCCGCCGAAGCCGATCGAGCCGTCCATCAGGCCGGGCACGAACCACTTGAAGCCCACCGGTACCTCCACGAGCTCGCGGCCCAGCGAGGCCGCCACCCGGTCGATGATCGAGGAGGACACCAGGGTCTTGCCGACCCCGGCGTCCGGGGACCAGCCGGTGCGCTCGCGGAAGAGGTAGTCGATCGCCACCGCCAGGTAGTGGTTCGGGTTCATCAGCCCCGCGTCCGGGGTCACGATGCCGTGGCGGTCGGTGTCGGCGTCGTTGCCGGTGGCGATGTCGTACTTGTCCCGGTTGCCGATGAGGGAGGCCATGGCGTTCGGGGAGGAGCAGTCCATCCGGATCTTCTCGTCCCAGTCGAGGGTCATGAACGCCCACTGCGGGTCCACCTGCGGGTTCACCACGGTCATGTTCAGCCCGAAGCGCTGGGCGATCTCGCCCCAGTAGGCCACGGAGGCCGAGCCCATGGGGTCCGCGCCGATGTGCAGGCCGGAGTCCCGGACCACGTCGAGGTCGACGACCTCCGGCAGCGTCCGCACGTACTCCTCGAGGAAGTCGTAGGCGCCCGTGGTCTCCGCCGCCCGCGCCCGCTCCAGGGAGACCCGGCGGACCCCGGACATGCCGTTCTCGAGGAACTGGTTGGCCCGCTGGGCGATCCACTCGGTGGCGTCGGAGTCCGCGGGGCCGCCGTTGGGCGGGTTGTACTTGAAGCCGCCGTCACCGGGCGGGTTGTGCGAGGGGGTGATGACGATGCCGTCGGCCACCGCCTCCGCCCGGCCCGCGTTGTGGGTCAGGATCGCGTGGGACAGCGCCGGGGTGGGCACGTAGCCGTCCCGGGAGTCCAGCAGGACGGTGACCTCGTTGGCGGCCAGCACCTCGAGCGCGGTGTCCTGCGCGGGCCCGGACAGGGCGTGGGTGTCCTTGCCCATGAACAGCGGGCCCGTGATCCGCTGGCCGGCGCGGTACTCCACGATGGCCTGCGTGATCGCCGCGATGTGCTGCTCGTTGAACGAGGCCTTGAGGGACGAGCCGCGGTGCCCGGACGTGCCGAACGCCACGCGCTGGTCCGGGTCCGAGGGGTCGGGCACGACGTCGGTGTAGGCGTCGAGGAGCTTGCCGAGGTCGACGAGGTCACTGGGTTGGGCGACGGTGCCCGCACGATTGGTCATGGCGCCCAACCTACCGCCGGGCGGCGGGCCCGCGGAGGCTGGCACGCGATCGGGTCGCCAGGTTTCGTGCTCCGTGCCGCGCGGGAGGCCCGCGCGGGGGTGGAGGAATCGCGGCCGGTGGGACAGGATGAGGGCACCAGACAGGGCAGGACCGAACGAGGAGGCAGGGACACCATGAGCGACGCACCCGGCGGGACGACCGAGGGCTCGGGCAAGGGCCCGGAGGGCACCGTCCCGGACAACGAGCAGGGCGTCGGGCTGACCACCGACGAGAACGCGACCGGCTTCGAGCCGGAGGAGGATCCCCAGGCGGCCACCGATCCGGACGACCCCGACTCGGAGGAGGAGGCCCTGGGCCACTCCTAGGCGGTGGCGCGGGGGCCGGGGCGGCCCTGGTCCTCGAGCTGGGCGACGACGGCGAGCAGCTGCGCCTCCGCGCTCGGGCGGCCGATGAGCTGGACGCCCATGGGCACGACCGGCCCGTCGTCGTCGCCCGCCGCGCGGGTCCACAGCGTCGGGACGGTCACGGCGGGCAGGCCCACGACGTTCACGACCGAGGTCCACGGCGTGTACGCGCACTGGCGCCGGTAGTCCTGGTCCGCGCCCGCGGGGTCCGCGAGGTCGTAGCCCTCCCAGTACCAGCCCAGCGGCCGCGGTGTCATGGCGAGCGCGGGCGTCAGGACCACGTCCCAGGCGCCGTAGGCCCGGACCACGTCCTGCTCGATCCGGCGCAGGACGCCCACGGCCTGCGCCAGCTCGACCGCCGACCGGCGCAGGGCGCGGGCGCGGAAGGCCCCCGCGAGGCCGGTGAGCCTCCCCGCCTGCTCGTCGTCCAGCGGGGCGGTGCCCATCGAGGTGGTCCACACGTCGAAGAAGGCCCCCGGGTACTCGGGGTCGTAGGACAGCTCGGCCTCCTCGACCTCGTGCCCGGCGGCCCGCAGCAGGGCGACGCCCGCGTCGAGAGCGGCGCGGGCCTCCGGGGAGACCTCGATGTCCTGGACGGCGTCGAACGGGGAGGCGGTGCTCACCCCGATCCGCAGCGGCCGGTCCCCCCACGGGAGGTCGCCCCGCCGGGCCGCGCGCACACCGTCCAGGAAGGACCCCTGCGGGGCGGCACGGACCGCCCGCCGCACCACGTTGCCGTGCGCCGGGCCGGGCGCGGGGGCGCACAGGACGTCGAGCAGCAGCGCCGCGTCCTCGGCCGTGCGGGCGAGAGGCCCGTTCACCACGAGCTGGGCGGCGTCCGACTGCGCGTCCGCGGTGGGCACCCGGCCGCGGTTGGGCTTGAGCCCGACCAGCCCGCACACCGCCGCCGGGATGCGCACCGACCCTCCGCCGTCGGAGCCCGGCGCCACCGGGAGCAGACCCGCCGCCACGGCCGCCGCCTGGCCGCCCGAGGAGCCGCCGGCCCCCGTGGACGTGTCGTGCGGGTTCCGGGCGGGCGGGGCCACGAGGTTCTCGGAGTAGCAGTTGAGGCCGAACTCGGGCACCTGGGTCTTGCCCAGGCACACCGCCCCGGACGCGCCGAGCAGGGCCGCGAGGTCGTCGTCGTCCTCCGCCACGGGCGCGCCGCCGCGCCGCCCGGTCACGGCGGCGGAACCGTAGGTGGTGGGCATCCCGGCGACGTCGTGCAGGTCCTTCACCGCGAGCGGCACGCCGTGCAGCGCTCCGCGGGCGGCCCCGGCGGGCAGGGCGTCGAGCGCGCGCGCCCGGTCGAGGGCGAGGTCCGCAGCGACGTGGACGAACGCCCCCAGCGCCGGATTGCGCGCCTCGATCCGGGCCAGGAAGTGCTCGGCGGTCTCCACCGCGCCCAGCTCGCCGCGCGCGAGCGCGTCCCGCAGCTGCACGGCGCTGAGGTCCCCGATCGAGGTCACGGCAGGCTCCTGTCCGACGGTCGCGCGGTCCCCCCGGGGCTCCGCAGGGCGCTGAGCCCAGGCTAGTAGGCTGGCGGCTGTCCGGACGTGCCCGCGCGCCCCGGTTCCCGATCTTCCCCGACCCGCAGGAGTCCCCCGTGCCCACCGCCTGTGCGCCCCGTCCCGCGGCGATCCGCGCGGCGACGGCGTCCGTCCTGCTCCTGGCCCTCGCCGGCTGCTCGTCCTCCGCCGAGGGGGACGGCGCGGCCGGCAGCGGTCCGGACTCGACGGCGTCCGCCGCCGCGAGCGCCCCCACGGCCTCCGGCGGAGCCTCGCCGGCCACCGTCCAGGAGACGTGCGCCCGCGTGCTCGAGACCGTGCGCACCGCGCCGCAGCAGCTGCGGGACGATCCCGCCGGGCTGTTCACCGAGGTCGACGAGCTCGCGGCCACCGCCCCGGACGAGCTGTCCGGGCAGCTCACCTCGGTCCGTGAGGCCGTCGCCGGCTTCCGGCAGGGCGAGCGCTCCTTCATCAGCGTGGTCCAGGAGGTCAGAGGCCTGCAGGAGCGCTGCTCCGGCTGACCTCCCGCCGTGCGCGAGGGGTCGCGTTCGGCGCTCCCGGGGGCGCGAGGGGTCGCGTTCGGTGGGAAACAGCGCCGCGGAGGGTCCGGCAGCGACCCGTCGGTGATGGCGACGTGCAGAACCCGCCCCCTCGCCCTGGAGGGGCCGCAGAATGCCGGGCGGCGCAATCGCACTCCACCGGGGCACGATGACGGTCCGGGAGAGCAGGACTGCGCCACTCCGTGTGCTCGCGCCCTCCTCCGCCCGTCCCCGGCGGTCATGCTCCCGGCATGAGACACCCCGCACCCCTGCCGCCCGAACTCCGTGGCATCGGCTTCTCACGTCGGGAGGCCCTCGCCCTGGGCGTCGCGGAGCACCGGCTCCGGGACGCCGACCTCACCAGCCCCGTCGGCAGGGGAGTGCGGGTCCCCGCCGGCTGTCCCGCTCCGCTGCTGGAAGCGGCACGGGCACTGACCCGCCGGTATCCGGGGACGGTGATCAGCCACCGCTCCGCGGCGCTGCTCCACCGGATGCGGGTTCCTGACCCCTGGCAGCGGTCCTCGGAGCTGTGGCTCACGCGCGCCGACGACTCGAGGGCCCTGAGGCGGCCCGGCGTCGTCTGCCGGAGGGGACGCCTCGGTCCGCACGAGGTGGTCCGCGTCCACGGGGTGGCCGTCACGTCACCGGTGCGCACGTTCCTTGACGTCTGCGCCGAGCTCACGGTGACGGAGGCAGTGGTGCTCGCCGACGGACTGGTCGACGCCCACCGCCACGGGATCCGCCGGGCCGTGGCCGCGGTGTGCCGGCCGGACGAGCTCGAGACCGGGGTGCGGGCGCACGCCGGGCGGCGTGGCATCCGCACGGCCCGCGCCGCGGTCGAGCGGATGCGGGTGGGGTCGGACTCGCCCGGCGAGACACGGCTGCGGCTGCTGCTCGAGGACCACGGGATCCGGGGCCTGGTGCTCGACCATCCCCTGCTGGGGCCCGACGGGACGCTGCTGGCGCAGCCCGACCTCGCCCTGGAGAGCCACCGGCTCAGCCTGCAGTACGAGGGCGGCCACCACGACCGGGCGGAGCAGCGAGTGCTGGACATCAGGCGGTTGCGGGCCACGGAGTCGGCGGGGTGGCGGGAGCTCCGGATCTGCGCTCACGACCTGCACCGGCACACGACGACGACGCGGGGCCGGGTGCCGGTGGCGGTCGCCCTGGTGTGGGAGGCCATGGGGGTCGCGCACCGCCGGTGACGGGGCCGAGCCGGGGTGCGCGGGGCGAGGGGTCGCGACCGGCCGCCCGCCGCGCCGAGGGGGCCCGTCCGGACGGAATGTGACTGACTGACCGTGCGAACGAGACCCCTCGGCGTGAGGGGGATGCTGAACGAGACTCCTCGAGCTGGCCTAGGCCGCCGCGTTGCGGACGGCCTGGGCGAGCACCTGCAGGCCGTCGCGCAGCAGCTCCTCACCGATGACGAGCGGGGGCAGCAGGCGCACGATGTTGCCGAAGGTCCCGCAGGTCAGGATGATGACGCCCTGCGCGAGGCACTCCGCGGCGATCGCCTTGGCGGCGTCGGCGTCGGGCTCCGTGCCGCCGGGCCGGACGAACTCCAGGGCCATCATGGCCCCGCGGCCGCGGATCTCGCCCACGGTGCCGGTCTCCTCGGCCACCGGGGCCAGCTCCTCGCGGATGATCTCCTCGATCCGGCGGGCGCGGGCCACGAGGTCCCACTCCTCGATGGTCTGCAGCGCGCCGAGGGCGGCGGCGCAGGCCACGGGGTTGCCGCCGTAGGTGCCGCCGAGGCCGCCCGCGTGGACGGAGTCCATGATCTCGGCGCGGCCGACCACGCCGGACAGCGGCATGCCGCCGGCCACGCCCTTGGCCACGGTGATCAGGTCGGGGACGACGCCCTCGTGGTCCACGGCGAACCACTCGCCGGTGCGCGCGATGCCGGACTGGACCTCGTCGACGACGAACACGGCGCCGTTGTCGGTGCACCACTCGGACAGCGCGGGCAGGAAGCCGTCGGCCGGCACGATGAACCCGCCCTCGCCCTGGATGGGCTCGATCACGACGGCGGCCACGTTCTCGGCGCCGACCTGCTTCTCCACCTGGAGCAGCGCGCGGCGGGCGGCCTCGGCGCCGGTCATGCCCTCCGGGTCCCGGAACGGGTAGGACACGGGCACGCGGTAGACCTCGCCGGCGAACGGGCCGAAGCCCTGCTTGTAGGGCATCACCTTGGCGGTCATCGCGAGGGTCATGTTCGTGCGCCCGTGGTAGGCGTGGTCGAACACGACCACGGCCTGGCGGCCGGTGTGCACGCGGGAGATCTTCACGGCGTTCTCGACGGCCTCGGAGCCCGAGTTGAACAGCGCCGCCTTCTTCTGGTGGTCGCCGGGGGAGAGCTCGGCGAGCTTCTCCGCGACGGCCACGTAGCCTTCGTACGGGGTGACCATGAAGCAGGTGTGGGTGAAGTGCGCCACGGCCTCCTGCACCTTGGCGACCACGGCGGGGGCGGAGGCGCCCACGCTGGTCACGGCGATGCCGGACCCGAGGTCGACGAGCTGGTTGCCGTCGACGTCGAGCACGATCCCGCCGTCCACGTCCGCGGCGTAGGCGGGCACGGAGGAGGCGACTCCGGAGGCGACGGTCGCGGCGCGCCGCTCGGACAGCTCGCGGGACTTGGGGCCCGGGAGGGCGCCGTCGAGGCGACGGACCTGCTCGAGCCGGTACTGGATCTCGGTCACGACGAGATCTCCTTTCGGTGGGGACGGGACGGTGGGGACGGGACGGTGGGGACGGGACGGAACGGTCGGGGGCGCCGGGCGGGAGTGCCCCGGCACGGGACGGCGGCCGCCGCAGCTGCCTGCGACGACCGCCGTCCCGGTGCGGGAACGCGGGTCAGGACCTCAGGCGGGGGTGCCGGTGCCGGGGTTCGGGACGTTGGCCCAGGGGTTCTCCACGCCGATGTACTGGGTGGTGGTGTACTCGTGGAGGCCCTCGGCCCCGCCCTCGCGGCCCAGGCCGGACTGCTTGACGCCGCCGAACGGGGCGGCCGCGTTGGAGATCACCCCGACGTTGAGGCCCATGAGGCCGAACTCGATGCGGTCGCCGATGCGCAGGCCGCGGGAGATGTTCTCGGTGAACACGTAGGAGGCCAGGCCGTACTCGGTGGAGTTCGCCAGGGCCACGGCCTCGTCCTCGTCCTTGAAGGTGACGACCGGGGCCACGGGGCCGAAGATCTCCTCGGTCACCGCGCGGGCGTCGACGGGGACGTCGCGCAGCAGGGTGGGCTGGAAGAAGTAGCCGGGCCCGTCCACGCGCGCCCCGCCGACGACGACCTTCGCCCCGCGCTCGACGGCGTCGGTGACGAACTCCTCGACGGAGTCCCGGGCCTTGGCCTCGACCATCGGGCCCACGCTCACGCCGTCGTCCACGCCGTTGCCCACGGTGAGCGCGGCCATCTTCGCGGCCATCTTCTCGACGAACTCGTCCACGACCGACTCGTGCACCAGCAGCCGGTTGGCGGCCGTGCAGGCCTCGCCCATGTTGCGCATCTTCGCGGCCATGGCGCCGGCCACGGCCTTGTCGATGTCGGCGTCCTCGAAGACGATCAGCGGCCCGTTGCCGCCGAGCTCCATGGAGGTGCGCAGCACGTTGTCCGTGGCCAGCTTCATCAGCTGCTTGCCCACCGGGGTGGAGCCGGTGAAGGAGACCTTGCGCAGGCGCGGGTCGGCCATGATCGGCTCGGAGACCGCCGCGGCGGACTTGGAGGAGACGACGTTGAGCACCCCGGCCGGCAGGCCCGCGTCCAGCATGAGCTGGGCGAAGTACTGGGAGGTGAGCGGGGTCAGCCGGGCGGGCTTGAGCACCATGGTGCAGCCGGCGGCCACGGCCGGGGCGACCTTGCGGGTGGCCATCGCCAGCGGGAAGTTCCACGGGGTGATCAGCAGGCACGGGCCCACGGGCTTGTGCGTGACCAGCATGCGCAGGTTGCCCTCGGGGGTGTCGAGGTAGCGGCCGTAGTCGCGCACGGCCTCCTCGGCGAACCAGCGCAGGAACTCCCCGCCGTACTTGACCTCCCCGGCGGCCTCGGCCAGCGGCTTGCCCATCTCCAGGGTCATCAGCAGCGCGAGGTCCTCGGCGCGCTCCTGCACGAGGTCGAACGCGCGCCGCAGGATCTCCGAGCGCTCCCGGGCGGGGGTGCGGGCCCAGGACTCCTGGGCGTCGGCGGCGGCGTCCATCGCGGCCTGGGAGTCCTCGCGGGTGGCCGAGGCCATGGTCGCGATGACCTCGCCGGTGGCCGGGTTCTCCACCTCGAAGGTCCCCCCGTCCGAGGCGTCGCGCCACTGACCGTTGATCAGCAGTCCCGTGGGGGTCTTGGCGAGGACCGCCTCGATGCGGTCCTTCATGCCGGTGGCCGCGGGGGCCTTGTCCGTGGTGCTCATGTATCAGCCTCTCTTCTCGACGCGCGCCGGGCCACCGGGCACCGGTGGCGCTGCGCTGCGTCAGGGGGTTCGTCGGACGGGCGGGCGACAGCACTGGGCCCGCCCGTCCATCGTAGGACTCCGGACGGGCTCCCCCGCGGGGACGTCGTCACCGGGTGACGCCGAGCCGGGGCGGAGCCGGCGCCGAGGGGCCGCCACGGTCCCCCGACTGCTCCAGGCTAGCGCCGGGGCGACCCAGCAGGATGCTGAATCTTCGTGACGTCGTCGTGCACAGTGCACAGAGGAACGACGGCGGGCTACGACGTCGACCGGTCGGGCCGGTCGGACAGCCGCAGGGCGATCCACAGCTCCGCGCGCAGCTGCGGGTCGTCCACGGACCGGCCGAGCGCCTCCTCGATTTCCTGCAGCCGCTGCTGCAGGGTGTTGCGGTGGATCCCCAGGGCCTCGGCCGTCCCGCTCCGGTTGCCGTTGTGGGCGAGGAACGTGCGCAGCAGGGACAGCCGCCCGGCCCCGTCGAGGGGGCCCAGCAGCTGCCGCGCCCAGGCCCGGGCGGTCTCGGGCGGGAGGAGCCCGGCGACGCCGCCCGCCACGAGGTCGTCCCACGTGCCGACGCGCTGGCGGTCCGTGGTGCGCTCCAGCGCCTCGCGGGCCTCCCGGTCGCTCGCGTCCGTCTCGTGCACGGCCGCCGGGCCGCCGATGCCGGCCCGCAGCCCGGAGGCCTCGGCGGCGGCACGCACCTCGGCGAGCCGCTCCGGGAGGTCCTCCAGCAGCACCGCGACGGTCTGCTCGCCGCCGGGCTCCGTGGCCGGCGCCCCGACGAGCACCGGTCTCGCGCCGTGGGCGGCTTGCGCCTCGAGGCGCCGCACGCCGTCCCGCAGCTCCTCGGCGCCGCCGCGCAGGCGGGCCACCCGCACCCGGGGCGCCGTCGACCACGTCGTGTCGTCCGCCACCCCCAGCAGGGCGTCCGCCGAGCGCACCTCGCCGTTGAGCAGGAGGGCGAGGGCCCCCGCGCGGACCCGGCGGCGGAACAGCGCCTGCTCCGCCGCGCGCTCCGCGTGCAGCGAGAGCAGGGCCACGGCGGTGGCGATGACGCCGGTCCGGACGGGGTCGACCGGGCCGGGCAGGACCACCACGAGGTAGCTCTGGGGGGCGCCGTCCACCCCGAGGGGGTGGACGACCACCGCGCCGGCCGGGCCGGACTCGCTCAGGGACCCGCGCAGCCCGGCCGGCCGCAGCCGGTCGAGGAGCTCGGGGAGCGTCCGGCCCGCGGGCAGCTCGGGCAGCCCGGGGCCGGAGCGCTCCACGATCCGGGCGTCCGCCGCGCAGACGCCGGCCCACCCGCCGCCGAGCACCGACACCAGCGTGCGCACCACCCGGGCCGGGCCGTTCCGCCCCACCGCGGCCCGGGTCAGGCGCCGCTGCTCGGAGAGCATCGTCTCGAGGGCGGTGCGCGCCTCCGCCGCGCGCATCTCGGCCGCGGCGCGGATGATGCCCAGGAAGGGGGTGCGCTCGGGCACCCGGAACAGGGTCAGCCCGGCGTCCCGGCACGCCGCGGCGAGCGCGTCGGGCACGCGGAGGTAGGACAGCCGTCCGCCCACGCCCAGGCCCAGCGCCACCACGCCCCGGTCCGTGAGCCGGCGGACGTACTCCGTCCAGGAGTGCGCCCGGGCAGAGGTGTGGAGGCCCGTCAGCAGGAGGACCTCTCCGCCCTCGAGGTACGGGGTGGGGTCGGCGAGCTCGCTGGTCACCACCCAGCTCACCGGCAGGTCGGTGGCCGCCTCGACGACGGGCTCCAGCCCGAGCCCGGGCAGGCCGAGCACCTGGGCGACCGTGACCATGGGCAGTCCTCCTCTTCCGCAGTCCTCGCTGTCCTTCCCGGCGCGGCGGCCGTCTCAGCTCCGCTGCCTGCGGCGCTCGACCTCGGCGACGAGCCGGTGCTCGGCGTCGGCGCCCGGCCGGATCCCGGTGGGGATGCGCAGCAGGAACACGAGCCCGAGCAGCCACCACAGCCCGAAGATGGTCCAGGCGGGCGCGCTGAGGAAGGCGGGCATCCCGGGCAGGTACAGGCTGATCAGGGCGAGGCACAGCACGACCGAGAGGACGCCGATCGCCGTTCCGCCGTGGCCGTGGCCGCCGATCCGGAAGGGGCGTTCCATGCCGGGCTCGGTCCGGCGCAGGATCACGAAGACCACGGAGACCAGGGCGTAGGCGATCACGATGGACGGGGAGCCGGAGTCCACGAGCCAGCCCAGCATCTCGGCGCCGAAGAACGGGGCCACGAAGGAGAGGGCGCCCACGAAGAGCAGGGCGTTGGCCGGGGTGCCGTACTTCGGGTGGAGGCGGCCGAACCACTGCGGCACCATCCGGGAGTTGCCGAGCGCCCAGAGCAGGCGGGACGCCCCCATGAGGAGCGAGTTCCAGGACGTCAGGATGCCGGCGAGGCCGCCGGCGATGAGCAGGTTGGCCACGGCCGTGCTGGAGAACATGGCTCCCATGGCGTCCGCGACCGCGATGTCCGCGCCGGCGATGTCCGCGCCGGACATCGCCGAGGACGTGGTGAGCACGACCATGACGTACCAGGCCGCGGCGAGCAGCACGGAGACGATGATGGTCCCGCCCAGCTGCTTGGCCGGCAGGTGCATCTCCTCGGAGACCTGGGGGATGACGTCGAAGCCGACGAACAGGAACGGGACGGTGACGAGCACGAGGAAGAAGCCGGCCGTGCCGCTCGTGAAGAACGGCTCCATGGTGTCGACCGAGCCGCGGGTGAACGCCCCGAAGATCATCATGAGTCCCACGATCAGCAGGAAGAGGATCACGAAGATCTGCACCATGGAGGCGTGCTTCACGCCGCGGATGTTGATCGCGGTGATGATGACGGCGGTCAGCGACCCCACCAGCGCCCAGGTCAGGTTCACCTCGAAGCCGGCCACCGTCCACAGCGGGATCTGGCTCAGGCCCGGGAAGATGTACTGCAGGGTGCGAGGGACCGCCACGGCCTCGAAGGCCACGATGGTGATGTAGCCGCCGGTGATGGCCCAGGACCCGACGAAGGCCCACCGGGCGCCCATGCCGCGCAGGAGGTAGTTGTGCTCCCCGCCCGCGTACGGCATGGCGGCGACGAGCTCGCCGTAGACGAGTCCGACGACGGCCATGATGAGCCCGCCGGTGACGAGGGCCAGCACGGAGCCCATGGTCCCGGCCTCGGCCAGCCAGTCGCCGGTGAGGATGACCCAGCCGAAGCCGATCATCGCGCCGAAGCCGAGGGCGATGGCGTCGAGGCGGCCGAGGACCTTCTTGAAGCCGTGGTCCTCGCGGTCCGGGGCGTCGGGCCCCGCGCTGCGGGGTTCGCTGGTGCTCATGGGAGTTCTTCCTTCTGTCGAGGACACCCGGACGAGGTGCCTGGTCGTACCCGCCGCACGGCACTCCCGGCGGCGAGGGCACAATTTATACAGGGATTGTTTCGTCCCTGTGTGCCGCCTGGAAGCCCCCGTCCGCCCGCGGGGTGGACGCACCGGCCCCCGCGCCCGCGGACTAGGCTGGTCCGGGACAGCCCGTTCCCGACGAGAGGACCCGGACGATGGACAACCTGGACAGCCTGCCGAGCGCCTCGGTGGAGGAGATCCCCGAGGGCGCACGCGTCCTGGACGTGCGCGAGGACGAGGAGTGGGAGGCCGGGCACATCGCCGGTGCCCAGCACATCCCGCTCCGGCAGCTCCCGGAGCGCTACGGCGAGGTGCCGGTGGACGAGGACGTGTACGTGATCTGCCGCTCCGGCGGCCGGTCCCTCAAGGCCACGGCGTACCTCCAGCAGTACGGCTTCGACCCCATCAACGTCCTGGGCGGCATGGGGGCGTGGATGGACGCCGAGAAGCCCATGGTGTCCGAGACGGGCGAGACCCCGAACGTCCGTTGAGGTACGCCTACCTGGGCCCCGCCGGCACCTTCACCGAGGCCGCGCTGCTGAGCGTGGCGGGCGCCCGTGAGGCGGAGCGCCTCCCCGTGTCCTCCGTGCCCGTGGCGCTCGCGGCCGTCCGCTCCGGCGAGGTCGACGCCGCCATGGTGCCCATCGAGAACTCCGTGGAGGGCGGCGTGACCGCGACCCTCGACGCGGTGGCCACCGGCAGCGAGCTGCGCATCGTCCGTGAGGCGCTGGTGCCCATCAGCTTCGTCCTCGTGGCCCCGCCGGGCACGGCGCTCGCCGACGTCCGCACGGTCTCCACGCACTCCCACGCCTGGGCCCAGGTGCGGGGCTGGATGGACGAGCGGCTGCCGGGCGTGGACTACGTCCCGGCGTCCTCCACGGCCGCCGCGGCGCTCGCGCTGCTCCCCGGCGGGGCGGGGCGCGAGGGGCCGGCGTCCCGGGCGGGCTTCGACGCCGCGGTCTGCTCGCCCGTGGTCGTCGAGCAGCACCCCGAGCTCGAGGTGCTGGCGGAGGACATCGGGGACAACAGGGCCGCTGTCACCCGGTTCGTGCTCGTGGCCCGGCCCGGGGCGCCCCTGCCGCCGCGCACGGGCGCGGACCGCACCACGCTCGTCATTCCCCTGTGGGAGGACCGCGCCGGGGCCCTCATGGAGATCCTCGAGCAGTTCGCGACCCGGGGGGTCAACCTCTCGCGGATCGAGTCGCGGCCCACGGGCAACTTCCTCGGGGAGTACTTCTTCAGCGTGGACGTCGACGGTCACATCCTCGACGCCCGGGTGGCGGACGCCGTCGAGGGTTTGCGCCGCGTCTGTCCCAGCACGCGCTTCCTCGGCTCCTATCCGCGGGCCGACCACAAGGTGGCGACCGTGGCCCCGCACCACTCCGACGACGCCTTCCGCGAGGCGGCCGCCTGGGTCGCCGCCCTCCAGGGCCGCGACCGCCGGGCCCCGGAGACCCCGCCCGTGCAGGGCGCGCCGGGCGGCGCGTAACGCGAGGACGCGCACCGCACCCCCGCTTGTTAGCAATTGCGAATACATGCACCATGGGGAGTGCGGGCGCGTCCGTGCCCGCGATCTTCAGCCGGTGTCGATCGACCCCCCGGGTCGGGACCGAGCCCGACCGGAGGTGCCACCATGCCTGCTCCCGCCGTCCGCCGCCTCGCCCTCGCCGCCGCCCCGGCCCTCCTGGTCTGCGCGCTCGCCGCTCCGCCGGCCGCGGCGGCCGCGCCGCCCGAGCCGAGTCAGGTGGTCCGCGTCGAGATCGGCCCGAGCCCCGTCGTCGGGGACCCCCGGACCGCCGACGCCCTCGACCTCGTGCCGGCCTCCCGGGTCGTCCCGGAGCCGGTCGCCTCGGTCACGGACCGCGGGCAGGGCCCGCTCGTGGCCGTGGGACTGGCCGTGCTCGCCCTCGTGGCCGCGTTCGTGGCGGGCCTGAGCCGCCGGCCCGATCCCGCCGACTGACCCGCGGGGCCCGGGCGCCCGTGCGGGTCAGTCGCCCTGGGAGGGCGGAACCCGCACGGAGAGCGCGCCCGGGAGGATCTCGGACTCGAACCCGTTGATCAGCCCGGTGCCGTCCCCGTCCATCTGGGACTCGATGGGCTCGTGGAACTCCACGCGCACCTTCTTCGCGGCGAAGAACTCGATCACGGGCAGGTCGCGCCGCTGCCGGAACACGACCTTGGCGGCCATCAGCGCCCACTCCAGCGTGCTGCGCGGGGACATCACCACGAGGTCCAGCAGGCCGTCGTTGATCTTCGCCTGCGGCACCAGGATCAGGCCCGCGGTGAGGATCCCGCAGTTGGCGGCCATCACGGAGCGGACGCGGCGGCTCTGCCACTCGCCGTCGTCGATCCGGAAGCGGGCCCACCGCGGGGGCGCGATCAGGTGCCGGACCCCGGCCTCCCCGTAGGCCGCCCAGCCGACCAGCTTCTTCAGCTCGTCCCGGGTGTCCGTCATGATCTGGGCGTCGAAGCCCGCCCCGCCCATGACGCAGAACGCGTGGTCCCCCACGGTCCCGTCCTCGAGCTCCACGCGGAACGTGGCCATGTCGATGGCCCGCTCCGCGCCGAAGAGCGCGATGTCCACGTTGCGGTGGGGATCGCCCAGGTCGGCGCCCAGGTTGCGGGCCAGGAGGTTGCCGGTGCCCAGCGGGATGAGGCCCAGCGGGGTGTCGTGGCCGACCAGCGCCTCCGCCACGGCCCGGACGGTGCCGTCGCCGCCGGCGGCGATGACGAGGTCGGCGCCCTGCTCGAGCGCCTCGCGGGTCATCGAGGAGCCCGGGTCGTCCTCCGCGGTCTCGTAGAACACGGGGTCGGGGAACCCGCCCTTGCGGCACCCGATGATCACGGCGTCGCGGGCGACGTCCGCGTCGGCCTTGATGGGGTTGATGACGACGGCGACCCGTTTGGGGGCCACGGGAGTGGCGGTCACGGAAGGACTCCTCGGTTCTGCGGCGCCGGGGACCGGTGGCGCCGTGCGGTGGGGCGGTGGCGCCGCGGCACGGGGCCGCGGGCCCGCGGCGCCGGGCGGATCGCGACGGGCCTCCACCCTAACCCCCGTCGCGTCCGGAGGACTTGGGTACCCTGTCAGGGTGATCGACATCAACCAGCTCCGTGAGAACCCCGACGTCTTCCGCGCCTCGCAGCGTGCCCGCGGGGCGGACGACACCCTGATCGACCGGATCCTGGAGGCGGACGTCGAGCGCCGCCGGCTGATCACCGAGTACGAGTCCCTGCGGGCCGAGCAGAACGCCTTCGGCAAGCAGGTGGCCCGGGCCCAGGGCGAGCAGAAGCAGGCGCTGCTCGCCGAGGTCAAGGAGCTGGCCGCCCGGGTCAAGGAGGCGCAGGCGGCCGCGGAGGCCGCCCGTGCCGGTCAGGACGAGCTCGTCGCGGTCGTCGACAACCTCGTCCTCGACGGCGTCCCCACGGGCGGGGAGGACGACTTCGTCCTGCTCCGGACCGTCGGGGAGCCCCGCGACTTCGCCGCGGAGGGCGTCGAGCCCAGGGACCACCTGGAGATCGGCGAGCTCGTGGACGGCATCGACATGGAGCGGGGGTCCAAGGTCTCCGGCGCCCGGTTCTACTTCCTCAAGCGCGACGTCGCCCGGCTCGAGACCGCCCTGCTGCTCATGGGCCAGGACCAGGCGCTGGACAACGGCTTCGTCCCCATGACCACCCCGAACCTCGTGCGCCCCGAGATCATGAGCGGCACGGGCTTCGACGTCGCCCACTCCGACGAGATCTACCACGTGGGCAAGGACGAGCTGTACCTCGTGGGCACCTCCGAGGTCCCCCTGGCGGGCTACCACGCCGACGAGATCCTCGACCTCTCCGACGGCCCGCTGCGCTACGCCGGCTGGTCCTCCTGCTACCGCCGCGAGGCCGGCTCCGGGGGCAGGGACACCCGGGGCATCATCCGCGTGCACCAGTTCAACAAGCTCGAGATGTTCGTCTACTGCTCCCCGGAGGACGCGGAGGCGGAGCACGCGCGGCTGCTCGCGTGGGAGGAGGAGATGCTCGCCAAGTGCGAGCTCGCCTACCGGGTGATCGACACCGCCGCCGGGGACCTCGGCACCTCCGCGGCCCGCAAGTTCGACTGCGAGGCCTGGGTCCCCACCCAGGGCAAGTACCGGGAACTGACCTCCACGTCGAACTGCACCACCTACCAGGCGCGGCGGCTCAACATCCGGGAACGGCTGCCCGAGACCACGGACGCCGCCGGCAAGGTCCGCAAGGGCGGCACCCGCACGGTGGCCACCCTCAACGGGACGCTGGCGACCACCCGCTGGCTGGCCGCCATCCTCGAGACCCACCAGCAGGCGGACGGGTCGGTGCGCGTCCCCGAGGCGCTGCGGCCCTACCTGCGCGGCCAGGAGACCATCCCCGTCCGGCGCTGAGCCGCCGGGAGGCGTTCGGCTCCCGTTCATCTCACATCGACATCTCGGCCATCCTGTCGGTGTGATGTGGCACCATGTCCCGCATGACAAAAGAAAAGACCGCTGGCACCGAGGACCAGCACGAACTCGTCGGCATCAACTCCACCGTCCCGCTGAAGGTCGAGCACTCGGAAGACCTCAGCGACACGGCCGGCGGCACCACCGCGCCCGCGCGCTCCGCCGCCGACGTCCGGATCCCCCTCAAGGTCCAGCCTCCCCGCTCGAACGGGTGGAAGAAGGAGGCGGGCGTCCAGTACCTGGTGGCCCTCGACGTCGACGGCACGCTCGTCGACCACGACGGCCACATGTCCCGGCCGGTGCGCGAGGCGGCCCAGGCCGTGCTGGCGGCCGGCCAC
Source organism: Kocuria salina (assembly GCF_013368965.1). Taxonomy (NCBI): domain Bacteria; kingdom Bacillati; phylum Actinomycetota; class Actinomycetes; order Micrococcales; family Micrococcaceae; genus Kocuria; species Kocuria salina. The sequence goes on along the minus strand of NZ_SSSF01000006.1, from coordinate 118,407 downwards.
CACGTGGTCATCTCCACCGGCCGCTCCAAGGGGGCGACCCTGCCCGTGGTGGAGCTCATCGGCCAGGAGCGCGGCTACGCCGTGTGCTCCAACGGCGGCATGACGCTCGAGCTGGACCCGGAGCTGCCGGCGTACCACCGGGTGCTCGAGTGCGTCTCCTTCGACCCCGGCCAGGCCCTCGAGGCCCTCGAGCAGCGCCTGCCCACCGCGAAGTTCGCCCTCGAGACCGAGGACGGGTCCTTCTACTCCACGGAGCGCTTCCAGGACGCGTCCTTCGGCATCGAGGCGATCGGCGTGGACCTGCACCAGCTGGCGCGGATGAAGGCCGTGCGCATGGTGGTGTACAGCACGGAGCACACCCCGGAGGAGTTCGCCCGGGCGATCGACGAGGCCGGGCTGCACGGCGTCACGTACTCCGTGGGCTGGAGCGCCTGGCTCGACATCGCCGCCAACGGCGTCTCCAAGGCCAGCGCCCTGGAGCAGATCCGCCGCCGGCTCGGCGTGGACCCGTCCCACACGGTCGCCGTCGGCGACGGCCGCAACGACATCGAGATGCTCGACTGGGCCGCCCGCGGCGTGGCCATGGGCCAGTCCCCGGACGAGGTCGCGGCCGCGTGCCACGAGGTGACGCACACGGTCTACGAGGACGGCGTCGCCCGGATCCTGCGCTCCCTGCTCTGAGCCCGGCGGCTCAGAGCCCGTACTCCTCGAGCAGCCGCAGCCAGACCTCGCTGATGGTGGGGAAGACGGGCACCGCGTGCCAGAGCCGCTCCAGCGGCACCTCGCCGACCACGGCGACGGTCGCCGCGTGCAGCAGCTCCGTCACGTCCGGGCCGGCGAAGGTCGCGCCCACGAGGGTCCGGCGCCGGCGGTCGACCACGAGCTGGGCCCAGCCCCGGTAGTCGTCGCGGTGCAGGAGCGCCCCGGCCACGTCGATGGCGTGCTCCACGACGTCCACCTCGAGGCCGTCCGTGCGGGCCTGCTCGGCGGAGCGGCCCACGGAGGCCACCGCGGGGTCGGTGAAGACCACCTGCGGGACGGCGCACCCGTCGGCCGTGGACGCGTACGGGGACCACGGGGGCGCGGACGCCCCCAGCCGGCCGGCCGCGCGCGCCACGACCGCGTCCGCGACGGCGCGCGCCTGGTACTTCCCCTGGTGGGTCAGCAGGGGCCCGCCCGCCGCGTCCCCGGCGGCGTAGAGCCAGCCGCCCTCCGCACCCGCCACGAGGCCCGAGCCGTCGACCCGCAGCGCGGAGGGGTCCAGGCCGAGCTCCTCGAGGCCCAGGTCCGCGAGCGCGGGCCGCCGCCCCGTGCTCACCAGCAGCCGCTCCGCGGACACGGTCCCGCCGCCCTCGAGGTCGAGCTCGACACCGCCGCCGGCGGACCGGACCCGCTCCGTGGCCCGCCCCTCGACGACCGTGACGCCCTCGGCGTCGAGGGCCTCGGCGACCAGCCGCGCGGCGGTGGACGGGAAGGCGCTCAGCAGCCGGCTGCGGGCGACCACCGTGACCCGGGAGCCCAGGCGGGCGAAGGCCTGCGCGAGCTCCGTGCCGGCCACGCCCCCGCCGAGCACCGCCAGGGACCCGGGGACATCCTGGGCGGCGGTGGCGTCGCGCGTGCCCCAGAACGGCACGTCCCCGAGACCCGGGACCGGGGGCACGACCGGCCGCGAGCCCGTGGCCAGCACCACGGCGTGCCGGGCCTCGAGCACCCGGACGCCGCCGTCCTCGGCGGTGACCCGGACCCGCCGGGGCCCGGCCAGCGCGCCCCGGCCCCGGACCAGGTCCACGCCGGCCCCGGCCAGCCACTCCGCCTGGCCGGTGTCGTCCCAGTGCGCCGCGAACCCGTCCCGGCGGCGCAGCACCGCCGCCGCGTCCGGCGGGCCGGTGACGGCCTCGGCCGCCCCGGCCACTCCGCGGGCGGCCTCGAGGGCCGCGCCCGGGCGCAGCAGCGCCTTCGAGGGCGTGCACGCCCAGTAGGAGCACTCCCCGCCCACGAGCTCCGCCTCGACGAGCGCGGCGCTCAGCCCGCCCCGCACCACGCGGTCGGCCGCGTTTTCGCCGACCGGACCACCGCCGATCACCACCACGTCGTACCTGTCCCGGGGCTCTGTCATGCCCCGAGTCTGCCAACGGGCGCGCCGCCCGACAACAGCCCCGACGGCGCTCGGGCAGGTGTGATCCGGGCCATCTCCATGAGAACGGAGTGCTAGCCTTCTTGCCAGGCCGGGTGACCACGTCATCGACGACGACCGAAGGGTGTGCCGTGATCGAGTACGTCTCCGACCGGTGGGAACAGATCCTCTTCGCCAGCTGGCAGCACTTCTCCCTGGTGGTCCAGTGCCTGGTCCTGGCCACGGTCCTGGCGGTGGCCCTCGCGGCGCTGTGCTACCGCTCGCCCCGGCTCACGACCGTGGCCAACAACGTCTCGGCCGTGGGGCTGACCATCCCGTCCTTCGCGCTCATCGGCCTGCTGATCGCCCCGCTGGGGTTCGGGGTGGCCCCCGCCGTCGTCGTCGTCACCTTCTTCGCCGTCCTCCCCGTCCTGCGCAACGCGCTCGTGGGGCTCGCCGGGGTCCCGCAGGCCACCGTTGAGGCGGCGCGCGGGCTCGGCATGAGCAGGGCGGCGACCTTCCTGCGCGTGGAGCTGCCGATGGCGTGGCCGGTCATCCAGGCCGGCATGCGGGTCTCGGCGCAGATGGTGATGGGCGTGGCCGCCATTGCCGCCTACGTGCTCGGCCCCGGCCTGGGCGGCTTCATCTTCTCGGGCCTGTCGCGGCTCGGGGGCGCCAACTCCTTCGCGTCGGTCGTCACCGGCGTCGTGGCCGTCATCGTCGTCGCACTCATCCTGGACGGGCTGCTCGTGCTGCTCGGCCGGCTCACCACATCGCGAGGTATCCGTGTCTGACTCCATGACCACCCCCCGCACAGACTCCTCCGTCACCGGGGCCCGGATCCTGCTGGAGAACGTCTCCAAGCGCTACCCCGGGCAGGCCAAGGCCGCGGTCGACGGCCTGACGCTCGAGATCCCCGCGGGCAGCATCGTCATGTTCGTGGGCCCCTCCGGCTGCGGCAAGACCACCACGCTGAAGATGATCAACCGGCTCATCGAACCCACCGAGGGCCGGATCGTCATCGACGGCCAGGACGTGACCTCGATGAACGGCGACGAGCTGCGCCGCGGCATCGGCTACGTGATCCAGGCCGGCGGGCTGTTCCCGCACATGAGCGTGGCCACCAACATCGGCATGGTCCCGAAGATGCTCGGCTGGGACAAGCAGCGCATCGCCGCCCGCGTGGACGAGCTGCTCGAGCTCGTCTCCCTCGACCCGGCCGTCTACCGCGACCGGTACCCGAGAGAGCTCTCCGGGGGTCAGCAGCAGCGCGTCGGGGTGGCCCGCGCCCTGGCCGCGGACCCGCCCGTGCTGCTCATGGACGAGCCGTTCGGGGCCGTGGACCCCATCACCCGCCAGCGGCTCCAGGACGAGCTCATCAACATCCAGCACGAGCTGCAGAAGACCATCGTGTGCGTGACCCACGACTTCGACGAGGCGGTCAAGCTCGGCGACTGGATCGCGGTCTTCGACGAGGGCGCCCGGATCGTCCAGTACGACGCCCCGGAGCGCGTCCTGGCGGAACCGGCGGACGAGTTCGTGGAGGACTTCATCGGCTCGGGCGCGGGGCTCAAGCAGCTCACCCTCACCCGGGTCCGGGAGGTCGACCTCGTCCCCGCCGTGACGACCCGCCCCGGCGAGGACGTCCGGGCGGTGCTCGGGCGGGTCGACGAGGCGGGCACCCGGGACGTCGTCGTGGTCGACGACCGCGGCCGGCCGCTGTCCTGGCCCTCCCGCCGTCAGCTCGAGCGCTTCGGGACCGTCCCCGGGGAGCACAACGACCGCCTGCCCCTGGTCGGCACGAGTTCCACGCTCAACGACGCGCTGGACACCATGCTCGTCTCCAGCACGGGGGCGGCGCTCGTGGTGGGGCCGCGGGACCGGTTCGAGGGCGTCATCTACGTCGAGACCGTCATGGCCGCGATCACCGAGGCCCGCCGGGCCGTGGCCGCGGAGGACGCGCCCCTCGGCCACAACACGGGTGAGATGCCCGCGGTCAGCGCGAGCCCGGGAGGCGGGGACCGATGAGCGCACAGACCGAGCGCCCCGCCGCCGCGGAGCCGGAGCCCGCCGACGACCCCGTGTCACGCCCGGCCGCGGCCGACCCGGACCAGCGCACCTGGAAGGGCCTGCTCCTGCAGCCCGTGGCGATCCTCGCGGCGCTGGGCCTGCTCGTGCTCTGGCTGACCACGGCGGAGCTCACCGAGACGGAGGCCGTGACCCTGAGCCCCGCATCGCTGTGGGCCCTGACCCTGGAGCACCTGCAGCTGACGGTCGTGGCCACGGTGGTGGTCCTGCTCATCGCGATCCCGGTCGGCATCCTCCTGACCCGCAGACCGTTGCGCTTCCTCACGGGCCCGGTCATCGCGCTGGCGAACATCGGCCAGGCCGCCCCGGCGGTGGGCCTCGTCGTCCTGTTCGCCTTCTGGTTCGGCTTCGGCTTCCGGGCGGCCGTGGTCGCCCTGATCGTCTACGCGATCCTGCCCGTCCTGAAGAACACGATGGTGGGCCTCGACGGGGTGGACCGCAGCCTCGTCGAGGCGGGCCGGGGCATGGGGATGAGCGCCGCCGCGGTCCTGTTCCGGGTCGAGCTGCCCCTGGCCGTGCCCGTCATGCTGGCCGGCGTGCGCACCGCCCTGATCCTGGTGGTCGGCACCGCGACCCTCGCCACGTTCATCAACGGTGGCGGGCTCGGGCTGCTGATCACCACCGGGGTCAACCTCAACCTCGTGCGGGTGCTGATCGCCGGCTCGATCCTCGTGGCGCTGCTCGCCCTCGCCATCGACTGGGTCGGCCGTGTCGTGGAGCACGTCGCGCGGCCGAAGGGACTGCGATGAGAACCTCCCGCGCCGCCGGCGGCGCCCTGCTGCTCTCCTGCGCCGGCCTGCTGCTGACCGGTTGCGGGCTCGAGCCGTCCACGGCCTACGTGCCCGACGCCGCGCCCGGCTCCATCCGGCCCGTCGAGGGCGCGGAGGGGACCGAGGTGCGGGTGACGTCCAAGAACTTCACCGAGCAGCTGATCCTCGGCAAGATCGGGGTGCTCGCGGTGCAGGCCGCCGGCTTCGAGACCGAGGACATCACCAACGTGCCCGGGTCCCAGCCGGTGCGCGAGCTCATGCTCTCCGGGGACGCCGATCTCACCTTCGAGTACACCGGCACGGCCTGGCTGACCTACCTCGGGCGGGCGGAGGGCATCCCGGACCAGCAGGAGCAGTGGCGGGCCGTGTACGAGGAGGACCTCGGCAACGGGCTGACGTGGGGCGCCCCGGCGGCCCTCAACAACACCTACGCCATGGCCGTGCGCTCCGAGTACGCCGAGGCCAACGACCTGGCGACCGTCTCGGACATCGCGGACCTGCCGGTGGCCGAGCGGACGTTCTGCGTGGAGTCGGAGTTCAACTCCCGCAGCGACGGGATGACCCCCCTGCTGGCCCACTACGGCCTGGACCGCGGCAGCGAGGTGCCCGAGGGCAACATCGGCATCTACGACACCGGCGCGATCTACTCGGCGACCGACGACGGGGAGTGCAACTTCGGGGAGGTCTTCTCCACGGACGGCCGCATCCCGGCCCTGGACCTGACCGTGCTCGAGGACGACCGGCAGTTCTTCCCCGCCTACAACGCCGCCCCCGTCTTCAGCACGGAGCTGCTGGACGAGTTCCCAGCGCTCGAGCAGGTCCTGGAGCCGATCGCCGCGGCGCTCACCGACGACGTGATGCAGGAGCTCAACCGGCAGGTGGACGTCGAGGGGCGGGACCCGGCCGACGTCGCCTACGAGTGGATGATCTCCGAGGGGTTCATCGTCGAGCCCTGAGCCCCGCCCGCCGGGCCGCCCCGGGCCGGCTCGCACAGGCCCAGCAGCCGGGCCGCCGCGGGCCGGGCGTCCTGCTCCTCCTGCCACAGGGAGCGGGCCACCGCCTTGGAGACCGCCTGCGGGGAGATGCCGAGCTCGGCGGCCACGGCCTTCTGCTGGCCGCGGGCCCCCGGCACGAGCAGGTCGACCACGCGCCACTCCGCGTCGCTGCGCTCCGCCACGATCCGGCCCAGCAGCCGCAGCACGGCCTGCGCCTGCGCCGCGGCGGGCGCGTCCTCGGCGACCACGCGCACCGGCACCCGGCCCGCGGCGGCCTCGGCGGCGGCGCGCGCGTGCGCCGTCCCGGGGCCGTCGGCGCGCAGGCCCGTCCGGCCCTCCGGGTCGGTCGCCGTCTCCAGCCGGACCGGCCCCACCCCGACCCCCACGCTCCAGGCCGATCCGCGCAGACCGGCGAGCGCGGCCGCGACCGCGGCGCCGGAATCGGCGGTGATGCCCTGCACCGCGTGCGCCCGGGCGCGCTGGAACGGCACCACGGTCTCGAGGTCCGCGAGGCGGCGCAGGAGGCCCGGCACGAGGTCGCCCGCCTCGCGGCGGCGCTGGTCCAGGGTCACGACGTACACGGTCCCAGTATCGGGCACGGGGGCCGCGGGGGAGGGGGGGCGCGGCGGGGACTCACTCCCAGAACCGCGGCTCGATGTCGACCCCCTGCACGATGAGCTCGTCCTCGAGGGGCTCCCGGCACACCACGGGCAGGCGCAGGCAGCCGATGCGGTCGTCGGGGCCGAAGTAGGCGGTGAGCCGGTCGAAGCCCTGCCGGAACGAGGCCAGCTCCTTGGCCGTGGCGGCGACCTCCGCCAGGTCGGCGTCGGAGCCGAGCACCCAGAAGGAGTCCGGGTCGGTCAGCTGGAGCAGTCCCACGGCCGCCCCGGCGTCGTTGTTCTCGGTCCCGGCCCAGCCCGGGACCCGCAGCCACCCGCCCGGTGCCGCCGCGCCCAGGGCCGGCGCCAGGGGGTCGTACTCCCACGCCCGGGCCTGCTGCAGCCACGCGGGCGGCGCCGGGAGGTAGAGCGGGCCGTCGAGGTCCACGGGCCACCGGGCGGCGGCGAACGCCCCGGCGTCCACGCGGTCCCAGAACTGCTCCGCGGTGAGGTCGGTGCCCACGCTGTTGAGCGCCGCCCCGGGATCGTCCTGGTGCATGCCGTGCCAGTAGGTGGGGCGGGTCCGGACGTCGGCGCGCCGCAGCAGGGCGTCCAGCTCCTCCAGGTGGGCCGGCTCGCCGAGCACCACCGTCCTGGACTCGAAGTGCAGGACGTAGGGCACGCGCTCGGTGCTCACGGCAGCCCCGCGGGCCGTCCGCGGCGGCACAGCCGCGTGAAGCGGCCGAGCACCTGCAGCGCCTCCGGGGTGGCGGGCAGGTAGTCCGTCAGGGCGGGGGAGCGCACCACCACGGCGCACCACTGCCCCCGGGAGACCGCCACGTTGAGCCGGTTGGGGGAGAGCAGGAACTCCATCCCTCGGGGGCCGTCGGCCGCGGAGGCGGCCATCGACACGATCACGACGGGGGCCTCCTGGCCCTGGAACCGGTCGACGGTGCCCACCCGGACCCCGCCGCCGTCCTCGTCCCGCAGGCCCGCGGCGGCGAGCTCCCGGCCGATCAAATCGACCTGGGCGTTGTACGCGGCCACCACGAGCACGTCCTCGGGCGCCAGCGGCACGGGGGGTGCCCCCGGACCGGAGCGCCACGGCGTCCCGGCGAACTCGTGCACCAGCTCCACGACGCGCCGGGCCTCCTCGGGGGAGGCCGTGCGGTTGCCGGTGTGCTCGACGTAGCAGGTGCGCAGGCCCGGGGCCACGCCGGTGAGCTCTCGGCGGCCCGCGGCCGGGGCGGACCCGAGCCGCCCGGCGTAGGAGAGCTCGGAGACCGGTTCGCACAGGGCCGGGTGCATCCGCCAGGTGCGGTCCAGGAAGTAGCCGTGCTCGGCGGGCAGGGTGGGCGAGCCGTGGGAGAGCCAGCCCAGCGCCGACTCGTCCACGGGCAGGGGGTGGGTGCCCTGCGAGACCTGCGGCAGCTGCTGCGGGTCGCCCAGCAGCAGCAGGCGCCGCGCGGCCCGGGACACGGCCAGGGTGTTGGCCAGCGAGTACTGCCCGGCCTCGTCGACCACGAGCAGGTCCAGGGCCTCGTCCTCGAGGTGCTTGGCGTTGGAGAAGTCCCACGCGGTGCCGCCCACCACGGCGCCGCCGTCCGCCAGGAACGCGGCGAAGTCCTTCCCCGGGACGTCGCGCCACGGCGTCTCCCGGTCCGCGGGCCGGCCCGAGGGCGGCTTCTTGCCGACGCGCTCGGGGGCGACCCCGCCCTTCTCGAGCACCCCGGTGAGGAGGTTCTCGACGACGGCGTGGGACTGCGCCACCACGCCGATTCGCCAGCCGGCCTCCACGAGCCGGCCGATCACGTGGGAGCCGAGGAACGTCTTGCCGCTGCCCGGGGGCCCCTGGACGGCGAGGAAGCTGCGGTCGAGCGAGCGCAGGGCACGCACCACGGCGTCGATCGTGCCGTCGGGGCCGTCGTGCGGGCGGGGCAGGGGGCTGCCGTCCGCGGGCCGCGGCGCCCGGCGCTGCAGCAGCTCGAGGCCGGGCTGCCGCGGGAGCTCCGGCAGGGCGTCGGCCGTGCGGGCGGCGAGGGTCTGCAGGGACTCCTCGAGGGAGCGGGTGGCGATCGGCTGGGCCGGGCCCAGCGCGATCGGCAGCTCCGCCCAGGGCTCGGGGGCCGGGGCGTCCCGCGGCTTCTTCAGCCGTTCGCGCACGGTGAGCACCGCCGTGCCGTCCTCGTGCTCCTCGACGTGCTCGAGGGCGGCGGTCCAGTCCCCGGCGCGGCCGCTGCCGCGCGGGGCGGCGTCCTCGGCCAGGTGCGCGGGCACGGGGGCCCCGTACATCAGGAACAGCCCGGCGGTGCCGGGTCTGGGGGTGGAGCCCTCGCCGAACCGGCCCGCGAGGCGCAGGAGCCGGGTGGGTGCGGCGCTGCTGCGCTTGCCCGGGTCCTTCGCCCAGTCCTCCAGGACCTCCGCGCGCCGGACCACGAACACGTCGCGGGTGTCCTCCCAGTCCTCCACGGGGCCCTCGAGGCGGTCGAAGTGGGACCACCAGTACTGCTTGCGCTCGCGCCGGTGGTAGCCGGTGGCGGAGGCGACCATCGCGACGGCCGTGCGCTGCTCCTCGGTCAGGACGTCCCGCGCGGACGGGTCGTCCAGGTGCTCGTGCAGGCGCTGCTCGGCACCGGTCATCCCGGCGTCCGGCAGCTCCTCGGGCAGCTCGAGCCGCTCCTGGGCGGGGCGCGGCGGGTGGTCCGCCGGGTCCGGGGAGATCCCGGCGAGGCCCAGCAGCCAGTCCCGCAGCCGCAGGGTCGAGAGGCAGTCGTAGGCGTTGTAGTCGGCGATCCCGGCCAGCAGCCGCGCCGCGTCCTCCTCCCGCCCGGCCGCCCGGGCCGTGCACCAGTCGGCGTAGGCGACCACCGACGCACCGGCGTCCACGACGTCCCCGGTGCGCAGGTGCTCGCCCATGTAGAGCGGCTCCAGCTTCTTGATGGAGTACGAGCTCTCCGACAGCCGCAGGCTTCCCCGCACCGTGTCGTAGAGGTCCACCAGCACGTTCTCGCGCAGCAGCTCGTCCACGGCGTCCTCGCCCACCGCGTGCACGAGCGAGAGCCGGCGCAGGGCCGCCTTCTCGTAGTTGGCGTAGTGGTAGACGTGCATGCCGGGGAAGCGCCGGCGCCGTTCGGCCACGTAGTCGAGGAACGCCCGGAGCGCGTCCCGCTCCTGGGCCCGGGAGTGCGCCCAGAACGGCCGGAAGACGGGGGCGGCGCCGGGCTCCGGGGGCTGCTCCACGACGCCGAACAGGTACTCGAGCCCCCAGGACGTCGGGTCCCCCGGGTCCTGCCACAGCGGGTCGCCCTCGAAGTCGAAGAACACGTCCCCGGCGTCCGGGGCGGGCAGCCGCCGCACGGGGTCCGTGGCCGTGACCCGGTAGGCGATCCGGCGGGTCCCCCCGTCCTTCCGGTACTCGACCGAGCCGTCCTCCCCGCCCCGGCCGGTCTGCATGGCCGCCTGGTCCCGCAGCCGCCGCAGCGCGGCGGGGAGCCGCCGGTCCTCCAGCAGCGCGAGCTCGTCGACGGTGCGCACGCCGTGCCGGTCGCGCAGCGTGCGGCGCACCCGCACGGACAGCCCCGCCGTCAGCAGCAGGTCCCGGTGCTCGGCGACGGCCCGGGCGCAGTGCTCGCACCGGCCGCAGCGGGCGACGTCGTCGTCCTGCCAGTCCACGGGCCCGGGCCGCGCCCGGTGCGCGGCGGCGGCCGCGACGAAGCGCTCCCGGCGCTCGCGGTAGACCGCCAGGTGCTCGGAGACGGGGAAGACCGCCTCCCGCTGGTCGCCGAGGACCAGGGTGACCTCGGGGGCCACGTCCACCCCGGCCCGCTCGAGCTGGTCGGCGTAGGCGGCGAGCTGGAGCAGGGCGGTGACCTTGGCGTGCCGGGCGAGCTTGGTGTCGTGCACCGCGTACGCGCCGTCCGGGCGGCGGACGAGGAAGTCGGCGCGGCCGTGGAAGGCACCGTCGAAGAAGGAGGCCTGGAAGACCACGTCGGCGCCCGCGCGCAGGGCGTCCAGGGACTCGGCGTGCTTGGCGGTCAGCTCGTCCCGGTCCATCCGCCGGGCCGGCTCGACCTCGTGCACCCCCCGTCCGGTCGCCGCGTCCCACGGGCCGAACGCCGCCAGGTGCGCGGCCAGGACCCGGTGCTCGTGGGCGTCGCCCAGCTCGGCCGTGCGGGCGAGCATCGCGTCCCGCTCCGGGGCCCGGCGCGGCGCCCGCCCCAGCTTCTCGTCCAGGACGCACAGGCTCGCGTAGGGGCACTCGGCCGCGCGCACCAGGTCGCTCGCGGAGAAGACGAGGTCCGCCTCGGGGCCCAGCAGGAACATGCGCATCCTTCCGACGGCGCCGGGTCCGTCCCGGGTCCGCGTCCATCGAACCACAGGGACCGGACGTCACAAGGAGGGCGGGACCGGCAGCGCAGGACGGGGATCGACCGGCAGGTCCTCGGACCTGCCGGCCGACTCCCGGGGGCCGGTGACCGGCCCGCCGGGATGGACCGGGAGAGATCGATGGGATGCGGCGCGGGTGGGGGGACCCCCGCCGCCACCGGGCACCTCGCGGGTGCGCTCCGGCGACCTCGATCCCGGTCGGCGGCCCGGATGCCGATGGGGGGATGCATCCTGGGGCCGTCGGGCCGGCTGAGCCGGCCGATCCCAATATAACGAAATTCATGGAATCCCTGTAGGGCGCACGTCACGCGCCGACCCGGGTCGGGCCCGGGGCCCCGGACGCGCGGGGGCCGGGGACCCTCCGGTCCCCGGCCCCCGCGCGTGCCCGTCCGCTCAGTCGGTGGACGGGGCCTTCTCCTCGGCCTCGGCGGCCGAGTCGTAGTGGGACTGCTCGAAGCGCTCGCGGGCCTCCTCGACGAGGCGCTCGGCGGTCTCCCGGCCCTCCCAGCCCTCGCCCTTGACCCACTTGTTGGGCTCGAGGTCCTTGTAGCGCTCGAAGAAGTGCTGGATCTCCTTGAGCTTGTACTCGTCGATGTCGTCGAGACCCTGGATGTGGTCGTAGCGCTTGTCCGTGGACACGCACAGGATCTTCGCGTCCCCGCCGGCCTCGTCGTTCATGTTGAACACGGCGATGGGGCGCGACTCCACGAGCACGCCCGGGACGATCTCGAAGTCCAGGAGCACGAGGGCGTCCAGGGGGTCGCCGTCCTCGCCCAGGCTGTCCTCGAAGTAGCCGTAGTGCGCGGGGTACTGCATCGACGTGAACAGGACGCGGTCCAGGCGGAGGCGGCCGGTCTCGTGGTCGATCTCGTACTTGACGCGCGATCCCCGGGGGATCTCGATGGTGACGTCCAACTCCATGGTGCTTCTCCTCGTGCTGGATGGGCCCGGAAGGGCCGGAAAGGGCTGACAGCGGCCGAGCGCGGCCGCACCACCCGGGCGGGGTGGGGCAGATCCGAGACCCACGATAGCGGCGGCCCCGCGGGCGGCGGTAACCGTCCGGCCCGCCACGGGGCCGCGCCCGGCCCGCCGCGGCGCCGCTCCGGGGCCGGCGCCGGTCCGCCGCGGCGCCGCGGACCGGGCCACAATGGGGGCATGAGCAGTCCCCGACGCCACGGTCCCCCCGCCGGGCGACGGCGGCCGCGGGCCCGTCCGGGCCCCGGTCACCGCGCCCTGACGGCGCTGCTCGCCGCCGGCTGCGTGGGCGTGGCGGGCTGGCTGCACCCCCACTGGGCCCCCGCGCTGGGCCTGGCCGGGAACGACCTCCCGGCGGCCCGAGTCCTCCCCGCGGAGGCGCCCGCCCCCGCCGGGGCCGTTCCCCCCGACCCGGCCGCCCCCGTGCCCGGCGCCGCCGAGGTGGCCGCGGCGGTGGAGCCCGTGCTCGCAGGCACCGCCGGACGGCGCTCCGTCCTCGTGGCCGACGCCCTCACCGGGGAGCCGCTGCTCGAGCGGGACGCGGACGCGCCCCTGGTCCCGGCCTCCAACCAGAAGCTCGTCACGGCGCTGTCCCTGCTCACCCACGCCGACCCCGGCCGGCGCCTGCGCACCACGGTGGTCGAGGGGCCGGAGCCGGGCACGGTGGTGCTGGTGGCCGGCGGGGACACCCTGCTGAGCCCGGGCGGCTCCGACCCGGACGCCGTGCTGGGCCGGGCCGGGATCCGGACCCTGGCGCAGGAGACGGCCGAGGCGCTCGCCGAGCGCGGGGCGGCCGGGCCCACCGCCGTGCGGTGGGACGCGAGCCTGTTCGCCGGACCGGACGTCAACGAGGACTGGGCCTCGGGGGACGTCGCGGCGGGGCAGATCGGGCCGGTCGCGCCCATGGCGTTCTGGTCCCACCGCGTGCCCGCGGGGGAGGGCCCGTCGGCGGAGCGGCCCGTGGACGCGGCGCAGGACGTCGCCGAGGTCTTCGCGGCCGAGCTCGCGGCCCGGCTCCCCGGGGGCGGGGCGCCCTCCGTCCCCGCGGTCGCGCCCGGCCGGGCGCCCGAGGGTGCGGCCGAGCTGGCCGTCGTCGAGTCCGCGACCCTCGCCGAGCAGGCCGAGCTCATGCTGCAGGACTCCGACAACCACCTCGCCGAGGTCCTCTCGCGGCTCGCGGCCCGGGCCGCGGACCGGCCCGCGAGCATCGCCGGCGGCCGTGCCGCCGCGGCCGCGGCGCTCGAGGCGCACGGTGTCCCGGCGCCGGGCGCCGTGCTCTCCGACGCGTCCGGGATGTCCCTGCGCAACCGCATCCCCGCCCGCGCGCTCGAGCAGGTCGTGCGGGCCATGGTCACCGACCCCACGGGGGCGCTGACCCCCGGCGCCCGGGCGCTCCCGGTGGCCGGCGGCAGCGGGACCCTCGCCGGCCGGTTCGACGACGACGCCGAGCGCCCCGGGCGAGGCCTGGCGCGGGCGAAGACGGGCACGCTGAACTCCGTGGTCGCCCTCAGCGGGCACGTCAGCACGGACGGGGGGCGGCTGCTGACGTTCTCCGTGGTGCTCAACGAGGTCGCCGACCCCGCCGCCGCCCGGGACGCCGTGGACCGCGCGGTGGCGGCCCTGGCCCTCCTGTGACGGCCCGCGCCGGGCGCTCCCAGGCGCGTGTGGTTGCATGAGGCCATGAGCGCAGCACAACGACCGCCGGAGACGGACGCGCCCGGGATCGTCCGGTGGGACCTCGCGGCCTCAGCCGCCGCCCGGCTCACGCCCCCGGGGCCGAGGATGTCCGCCCGGGCCATGCAGGCGGCGGTGGCCTCCATGCGCCGCCACGCCGAGGCGTCCGTGGACCACGTCCACCGGATCACCGGGCTCGAGGCGGCGCGGGACCTGCGGGACTCCACCGTGCTGGTCGTGGACCGCGCCGGGTGGTCGAAGGCCAACGCCCAGGCCTTCGAGGTGCTCATGGAGCCGGCGGTCGAGGCCCTGCGCCGGCGCCGCCCGGAGCAGTTCGGCGCGGCCGCCACCGCCCTCGGCGGCACGGCCACCGCCATGGAGATGGCGGCGGTGCTCGGGTTCCTCTCCGCGAAGGTCCTGGGCCAGTACGACCCGTACGCCGGGCTGGTCTCCGCCGTGGCCGCGCAGCGGCACCCCGGCGGGCGGCTGATGCTCGTCGCGCCCAACATCCTCACGGTCGAGCGGGAGCTCAACGTCGAGCCGGAGGACTTCCGGCTGTGGGTCTGCCTGCACGAGCAGACCCACCGCGTCCAGTTCGCCGCGGCCCCGTGGCTGCGCGAGCACATGATCGAGCAGATCAACGAGCTCGCCGACTCCCTCATGGGGCACGCCGAGACCCTCGGGGCGCGGCTCACGGAGGCGGTCCGCGCCCTGCCCGGGCGCGGCGCGGGGGCGGAGGAGCCCCGGGCCTCCCTCGGCGTGGTGGGCCTGCTCATGGGGCGGCGGGAGCGGGAGGTGCTCTCCCACCTCACCGCCGTGATGAGCCTGCTCGAGGGGCACGCGAACTTCGTGATGGACGGGGTGGACGCCTCCGTGGTGCCCTCCGTGAAGACGATCCGGCGGCGCTTCGAGCGGCGCTCCGAGCTCCAGGGCAGCCTCGACCGCTTCGTCCGGCGCCTGCTCGGGATGGACGCGAAGATGCGCCAGTACAGCGACGGCCAGCGGTTCGTCACGACCGTGGTGGGGACCGTGGGGCTGGAGTCGTTCAACCGGATCTGGGAGGCCCCGGAGCACCTGCCCACGGAGGCCGAGATCCACGCCCCGGAGCGCTGGATCGAGCGCGTGCTGGGCCCGGGCGCACCGCCGCGCCGGCCCCTCCCCGCCCCGGAGCCGCCGGGAATGTGGTAGACACCACGCACCCCCGTTTGACATGCAGATTCATACACATTAGGGGTGGGGCGTCCCGCCTCGGAGACCTCGGTCACGGCGCGACACGCGGTAGGTCGGATCACCTTTGTGTGACAAAATCTTTACGTGAGCACAGAGAATATCGAACAGCAGGTCAAGCTGTACGGCCAGCCCCTGTCGGAGCGCTTCGGCACGGTCGTCCAGGCCTACGGCATCACGCAGCGGCGACTGGCCGAGGTCCTCGGCCTCTCCGCCCCCATGCTGTCGCAGCTCAACAGCGGCCGCCGGATCAAGATCGGCAACCCGGCGGTCTACGAGCGCCTGGTGATGCTGGAGCAGCGCATCGGCACCCCGGACATCGAGGAGGTCCTCGCCGCGGTCGAGGCCTCGCAGCCCGTGCTGTCGACCACGCAGATCCAGGCCGGCATCCACAGCGAGACCAACGCCGTGGCGGCCCTCGCCCACGTGGTCCCGCGGCAGGAGCTCGAGGCCGCCCTGGACCTGCTCGGCGAGACCGCCCCGACCCTCGCCAAGGTCGTGCGCCTGGCCGTGCGGGAGTCGCAGAACCAGCAGGCCGCGAGCGACCGCGAGGACGCCCGCCGGTGACCCAGTTCGCCCGCCGCGGCCGACTGTCCCCGGACGTCGCCGCGGGGCGGCGCCGTGTGCTCGACTCCGTCCGGCAGCACGTCCCCCGGACCTCCGCGGAGCCCCCGCTCGTGCTGGTGGCCTGCAGCGGCGGCCCCGACTCCCTCGCGCTGGCCGCCGCCGCGGCCCACTTCGCCCGGCGCGGCACGCTGCGCGTGGGCGCCGTGGTGGTCGACCACGGCCTCCAGGAGGACTCCGCGGCGGTCGCGGCCCGCGCCGCCCGCACGCTCGAGCAGACCGGGCTGGCGCCCGTCGTCGTCACGGCCGTGACCGTGCGCCGGGACGCGGGCGGCCCCGAGATGGCGGCCCGCACCGCCCGCTACGCGGGCATCGCGGAGGTCGTGGGGCGCACGGGCGCCGACGCCGTGCTGCTCGGGCACACCCTGGACGACCAGGCGGAGTCCGTCCTGCTGGGCCTCGCCCGCGGCTCCGGCACCCGCTCGCTGGCCGGGATGCCCCCCGTGCGCGAGCTCGACGGCGTCACCTACCTCCGCCCGTTCCTCGACCTCTCCCGCGCGCAGACCCTGGAGATCTGCGCCGCCGAGCAGCTCGAGCCCTGGCACGACCCCACGAACCGGGACACCACCCTGATGCGCTCCCGGGTCCGCCACCGCGTGCTCCCGCTGCTGGAGGACGAGCTCGGCCCCGGTCTGGCCCGTGCCCTGGCCCGGTCCGCCGCGATCCTCGGCCCCGACGCGGACTGCCTCGACGGCGCCGCGGGGGAGCTGCTCGAGCGCGCCCGCGCCGCCGCCCCGGAGCTGCCCGGCTCCCTGGCCCTGGACCTCGCCACGGTGCGGGCCGCGCACCCCGCGCTGCGCCGCCGCGCCCTGTCGGCGGCCGTGGTCGCCGCCGGCGGACAGACCCCGGCCTACGAGCGGCTCGGCGCGCTGGACGAGTTCGCCGCGGGACACGGGGCCGCGGGGCCCGTGCAGATGGCGGGTAAGGTGTCGGTGTGGCGCCGCCGCCCGACGGCGGGCACCCGTGGCCCGGGGCACCTGGAGCTCGTCCGCCCGCGGCCCGCGAGCGCCACCCGACCCGCATCCGCATCACCCGAGGAGCGCCGTGAAGGCTGAGGACGTCCAGGGGGATCTCACCGAGGTCCTGTACAGCAAGGAAGACATCGACACGAGGATCGCCGAGCTGGCGGCCGCCGTGGACGCCGACTACCGGGGCCGGGACGTCCTGCTCGTGGGCGTGCTCAAGGGTGCGGTGATGGTCATGGCCGACCTGTGCCGGGCGCTCCAGGGCCAGTACCCCATGGACTGGATGGCCGTGTCCTCCTACGGCTCCGGGACCAAGTCCTCGGGCGTGGTCCGCATCCTGAAGGACCTGGACACGGACCTCACGGGGCGGGACGTGCTCATCGTGGAGGACATCATCGACTCGGGCCTGACCCTGTCCTGGCTGCGCGCCAACCTCGAGTCCCGCGGCACGGCCTCGGTGGAGATCTGCGCCCTGCTGCGCAAGCCCGAGGCCGCGAAGACCTCCATCGACGTCAAGTACGTGGGCTGGGACATCCCCAACGAGTTCGTGGTGGGCTACGGGCTCGACTACGCCGAGAAGTACCGCAACCTCGACTGCATCGCGACCCTGGCGCCGCACGTCTACGAGTGAGCCGGCGCCCCCGGCGGGCGTGCGCCGCGGCGGTTCCCGGGCCGGGTGTCCGCTGACAGGGAACTCCCGGCCCGTCCGGGGCCCGACCCCGAGTCCGGGCTGTACATTGTAGGTCTGCGTCCCCTGGACCTCCGGCCCTGGGCGGGCACGGGCTCGAGGGGGCCCGGACAACCATCCACGGGAGGATCAGCGGCTTGGCCACGGCGAAAAAACCCAACAACTTCTTCAGAGGACCCTGGTTCTGGGTCCTGCTGGCCGCTCTGATCCTCTTCCCCCTGGTGGGCACGCTCACCACGGGCTCCTCCGGGC
The DNA here is from genome assembly GCF_013368965.1 of Kocuria salina. Lineage (NCBI taxonomy): Bacteria > Bacillati > Actinomycetota > Actinomycetes > Micrococcales > Micrococcaceae > Kocuria > Kocuria salina. The sequence goes on along the minus strand of NZ_SSSF01000006.1, from coordinate 101,051 downwards.
GCGTGGACACCAACGTCGGCCTGCAGCTGCTCCGCGAGGGCCAGGTCGCCGAGGCGAAGATCTACGACGGCCAGCAGAAGGTCGAGCTCCAGCTGGAGGAGGACCTCTCCCTCGACGGCCGCGACCTCGGGCGCAGCGTCGAGTTCTACTACGTCACCCCGCGCGGGGAAGAGGTCGTCGACGCGATGAACGCGGCGGACCTCCAGGGGTTCACGGACCAGCCCGTCGAGTCGAACTGGTTCACCAGCCTCCTCGGCTTCATGCTGCCGTTCCTGATCATCCTCGCCATCTTCTGGTTCGTGTTCTCCCGGATGCAGGGGGGCGGGTCCCAGGTCATGCGCTTCGGCCGCTCGCGGGCCAAGATGTTCGACAAGGACAACCCCACGGTGACCTTCGCCGACGTCGCCGGCGCGGACGAGGCCGTGCAGGAGCTCGACGAGATCAAGCAGTTCCTGGTGGAGCGGGAGCGCTTCACCGCCCTCGGCGCGAAGGTGCCCAAGGGCGTGCTGCTCTACGGCCCTCCCGGCACCGGCAAGACCCTGCTCGCGCGGGCGGTGGCCGGCGAGGCCGGCGTGCCCTTTTTCTCGATCTCCGGCTCCGACTTCGTCGAGATGTTCGTGGGCGTGGGCGCCTCCCGGGTCCGCGACCTGTTCCAGCAGGCCAAGGAGAACGCGCCGGCCATCATCTTCGTGGACGAGATCGACGCCGTGGGCCGCCAGCGCGGCGCGGGCATGGGCGGCGGCAACGACGAGCGCGAGCAGACCCTCAACCAGCTGCTCGTCGAGATGGACGGCTTCGACGCCACCACCAACGTCATCCTGATCGCCGCGACCAACCGCCCCGACGTCCTGGACCCGGCGCTGCTGCGCCCGGGCCGCTTCGACCGCCAGATCGGCGTGGAGGCCCCCGACATGAAGGGCCGCCTGCAGATCCTCCGGGTGCACTCGCAGGGCAAGCCGCTCGCGGACAACGTGGACCTCGCCGCCGTGGCCAAGCGCACCCCCGGCTTCACGGGCGCCGAGCTCGCCAACGTGATGAACGAGGCCGCGCTGCTGACGGCCCGCTCCCACGCCCAGCTCATCGACGACCGCGCCGTGGACGAGGCGATCGACCGGGTCATCGCCGGTCCGCAGAAGCGCAGCCGGATCATGAAGGAGCTCGAGCGCAAGGTCACCGCCTACCACGAGGGCGGGCACGCGCTCGTGGCCGCGGCCCTGCGCAACACGGACCCGGTCACGAAGATCACCATCCTGCCCCGCGGCCGGGCCCTGGGCTACACCATGGTCATGCCCATGGACGACAAGTACTCGACCACCCGCAACGAGCTGCTCGACCAGATGGCCTACGCCATGGGCGGGCGCGCGGCGGAGGAGATCGTGTTCCGGGACCCGTCCACCGGCGCGTCCAACGACATCCAGAAGGCCACCGACACGGCCCGCAAGATGGTCACCCAGTACGGCATGAGCGCCCGCGTGGGCTCGATCAAGCTGGGCGGGGACAGCTCCGAGCCGTTCCTCGGCCGGGACGCCGCCGGCTCGGGCCGGGAGTACTCCGAGCGCACCGCCGCGATCGTCGACGAGGAGGTGCGGGCCCTGCTGGACCAGGCCCACGACGAGGCGCACGCGATCCTCATGGACAACCGTCCCGTCCTCGACCGGCTCGCCCTCGAGCTGCTCGAGAAGGAGACGCTCAACGAGGCGCAGATCGCGGACCTCTTCCACGACATCCGCAAGCGGGACCTGCGGCCCGTGTGGCTGTCCAAGGACACCCGGCCGCTCTCCGAGGACCCGCCCGTGGTCACGCAGGCCGAGCGCGAGGAGGCCCGGCGGCTGCACGCCCAGGACCCCGCGACCCTGGCCCCGCAGGACCAGGCGGCCGCCGCGAAGCCGGAGCACCCCCTCGAGGTCCCGGAGCGCGGGCACTCGGTGCCCCCGGGGGAGGGGGCGGGCTCCTCGAGCACCACCGGACCCTCCGCGGAGCGCGCCCCGGGGGCCGGCACGGACTGAGCCGGGCCTAGGATGGAGCGACAGCCGGTCGCGTCCGCCGACTCCCGTCCCGTCCGGCAGACCCCGCCGCACCGGCAGATCCCGAAGGAGGGCGCGTTGCCCCACGAGGCCCGCACGAAGCAGACGAGCGCGCACGACCTGCGCGCGGAGGCGTTCGACCCGCCGTACCCCGACCCCGCCCCCGCGCTGGAGGCCGGCGCCGGGGCGGTCGACCAGCCGCGCGTCGCGGCGGCCGTGCGCGAGCTGCTGCTGGCGATCGGCGATGACCCGGACCGGGACGGCCTGCAGGGCACCCCGGGGCGCGTGGCGCGGGCGTACGCGGAGATGTTCGCGGGCCTGCACCAGGACCCCGCCGAGATCCTCGGGACGACCTTCGACATCGGCCACTCCGAGATGGTCCTCGTCAAGGACATCCCCTTCTACTCGACCTGCGAGCACCACCTCGTCCCGTTCCACGGGCACGCCCACGTGGGCTACATCCCCGGCCACGACGGGATGGTCACCGGCCTGAGCAAGCTCGCCCGCCTCGTGGACCTCTTCGCCCGCCGGCCCCAGGTCCAGGAGCGGCTGACCACCCAGGTGGTGGAGGCGATCGTGGAGCACCTCCAGCCGGCCGGGGTGATCGTGGTGGTCGAGTGCGAGCACCTGTGCATGTCCATGCGCGGGGTGCGCAAGCCGGGCGCCAAGACCGTCACCTCGGCCGTGCGCGGACAGCTGCGCGAGCCCGCCACCCGCGCCGAGGCGATGAGCCTCATCCTGGGGCGCTGAGCACATGACGCCCCCCCTCCGCACCGACCCCGCGCACCGGCCCTCCGGCTGGGGCTCCTTCGAGAACCTGCCCACCGGGCGCACGCTGGTCATGGGCATCCTCAACGTCACCCCCGACTCCTTCAGCGACGGCGGCGAGCACGCCGGGCACGAGGCCGCGATCGCGCACGGGCTGCGCATGCTCGCCGAGGGCGCCGACATCGTCGACGTCGGGGGCGAGTCCACCCGGCCCGGCTCCGAGCGGATCGACCCCGCCGAGGAGCGGCGCCGGATCCTGCCCGTGGTCGAGGCCCTCGCCGCCGCGGGCGCGGTGCTCAGCGTCGACACCCTCCACGCCGGGACCGCCGAGGCCGTCCTGGACGCCGGGGCGCACATCGTCAACGACGTCTCGGGGCTGCGCGCGAGCCAGGACATGATCGACCTGGTCGCCGAGCGGCAGGCCCCCTACGTCCTCATGCACGCCCGCGGCCTGCCCGACGTGCAGGACTCCCGGGCCGTCTACCACGACGTGGCCGGGGAGGTGCTCGGGGAGCTCGAGGCGCTGACGGAGCGCTGCCTGGCCGCCGGCCTGGCCCCCGAGAAGCTGGTCCTGGACCCCGGGCTGGGCTTCGACAAGCGCGGGGCGCAGAACTGGGAGCTGCTCCGGGCGCTGCCGCGCTTCACGGCCACCGGCCACAAGGTGCTCGTCGCGGCGTCCCGCAAGCGCTTCCTCGGCACCCTGCTCGAGCAGGACGGCGCACCGCGCCCCGCGGCCGGGCGGGACGCGGCGACGGCCGCGATCAGCGCGCTGTCCGCCCACGCGGGCGCGTGGTGCGTGCGCGTCCACGCCGTGCGCCCGAGCGCCGACGCCGTGGCCGCCGCGCACGCCTGGCGCGGCGTGGAGCCGGCCCTGCTGCGCCCCGCCGCCGACGCCGGCGTGCTGCCGGCGTCCTCCGGAGCGGACCGGTGAACCGCGTGCCGCGCGAGGACGCGGACGCCGCCCGGATGCGCGCCGGGGACCGGGCCGGCCGCCAGCACGTCCCGGTGTCCACCACCAGGGCCCCCGACCGCCGGGACCGGATCAACCTCCTGGGCATCGGCGCGGTGGGCTACCACGGCGTCTTCGACCAGGAGAAGCGCAGCGGCCAGCCCTTCTTCGTGGACCTCGTCATGTACCTGGACCTGGCCGCGGCGGGGGCCTCGGACGACGTCGCCCTGACCGCCCACTACGGCGAGGTCGCCGAGGAGGTGCGGGACATCGTCATCGGCCCCAGCGTCAACCTGCTCGAGACCCTCGCCGACCAGGTCGCCCGGCGGCTGCTCGCCCGCTTCCCGCTCGACGCGGTGGAGGTCACCGTGCACAAGCCCAAGGCGCCCATCGAGGTGACGTTCTCCGACGTCTCCGTCACGATCTACCGGGAGCGCTGAGGTGGGCACCCGGGCCGTCCTCGCCCTCGGCGCCAACCTCGGCGACCGGGAGGCCACCCTCCGCGGCGCCGCCCTCGAGCTGGCCGCCCACCCGCGGATCACGCTGGTCCGCGCCTCGCCCATCGTGCGCTCCCGGCCGGTCGGCGGACCGGCCGGCCAGGGGGACTACCTGAACGCGGTCGTCGAGGTGGAGACCGAGCTGAGCCCCTTCGGGCTGCTGCGGGCGTGCCAGGAGGTGGAGGAGCGCCACCACCGGACCCGGACGCAGCGCTGGGGCCCGCGCACCCTCGACGTCGACATCGTGGTCTACGGGGACCTGCGCCTGGACGAGCCGGACCTCACCGTGCCCCACCTGCGCGCCGGCACCCGCGCGTTCGTGCTCGTGCCCTGGGCCCTCATGGACCCCGGCGCGACGCTCGAGGGGCGCAGCGTCGCCGAGCTGGCCCGCCGGGCGGAGGACCTCGGCGGCCTGGGGCCGGACACGATCCCCCTGCTGCCCGAGGACCCCGCTCCCGGCGGGGACGGGGACTGAGGGGGAGCCGCCGTGCACGTGCTCACGGTCCCGGCGCTGCTGATGTGCGCCGCCGCCGCCGGCGCCGTCGGCTGGACCGCCAACCGGCTGTCCACGGGCGCGGGCGGGCCGCTGCTGATCCTGCCGTGGGCCTCGCTCGCGGCCCTCGCCGCCGTGGCCGCGGCCCTGCTGGTGCTGGGCGTGCGGGTCAAGCGGCACCAGGACGGAGCGCGCCCGGAGCGTTTCGACCCGCTCGTGGCCGCCCGCACCGCGGCCGGCGCGCAGGCGGTGGCCTGGGCGGGGGCGATGCTGACCGGCTGGCACGCCGCCGTGGCCGTCGAGCAGCTCGCGCTGGTCTCCGTGCGCTCCGAGCAGGGCCCGCTGTGGGCCAGCCTGGTGCACGCCGGGGCCGGGCTCGTGCTCGTGGTGGTGGGCTGGATCGTGGAGGGCTTCTGCAAGCTGCCGCCGGACGATCCCGACGCGGAGGAGGGCGCCGAGTACCGTAGGGGGCGGCAGAAGGAGCTTCCCGAGGGAGAAGGTGGTTATGCCCGAGAGATCCGCCCACGGGCCCGTCGGCGGCCCCGTGGCGGGGACGCCCGGTGACCGGGTGCCCCTGAGCAACCCCGCGATCGACCCCGAGGGCCTGGCCTGGACCCGGGTCTCGCCCAAGCACCTCTCCGTGGTGGTGCTCTCCACCCTCCTCAGCACCCTCTTCTGGCTCGCCGCCCTCGGCTGGCCGGCGGTGCTGGCGGCCACGGGCGTCTGGTCCGGCGCCCCCCTGGGCCTGCTGCTGCTGCCGCCCGCGGCCGTCCTGGCGGCCGGGCTGCTCTCCGTGCTCCTGGCCCCGCGGCGGGTCCGGGCGATCGGCTACGCCGAGCGCGGCGAGGACCTGCTCGTGCGGCGCGGCCTGCTCTACCAGCGGGTCACGGTGATCCCCTACGGCCGGATGCAGTACGTGGACGTGTCGGTCTCCCCGCTGCAGCGCAGCTTCGGCCTGGCCACCGTGAAGCTGCACACCGCCGCCGTGGGCAGCCACGCCGAGATCCCGGGGGTGGAGCACGCCGAGGCGTCCCGGCTGCGCGAGCGGCTCACCGCGCGCGGCGAGGCCCTCCTGGCGGGCCTGTGAGCGCTGCCCCCGCCCCCGCGCCGGCCCCGCAGTGGCACCGTGTCCACCCGCTGACCCCGGTGGTCAAGGGGTGGCTCGCGATGGTCGTGATCGCGGGCGCCTTCGTCAACATCCTCCTCGACGACTTCCTCAACGCCTTCCTCGGCCGCGGGGACGCCGTGCCGCCCCAGGACTTCGACCCGGCCCGGATGGGCGCCGTCTTCTGGTGGGTGCTGGCCGGGCTCGTGGCGTTCGTGCTCCTCGTGTTCGCCGCGGCCGTGCTGGTCTCCTGGTGGTTCACCCGCTACCAGGTGACCCCGGAGCACGTGCGGATCCGCTCCGGGGTGCTCTTCCGGCAGGAGCGCCAGGCCCGGCTGGACCGGGTGCAGGCCATCGACATCCACCGCCCGTTCCTGCCCCGGCTGCTGGGGCTGGCGGAGCTGAAGTTCGAGGTGGCCGACGCCGGGCAGTCCGCGGTGTCCCTGTCCTACCTCACCCACCCCCAGGCGCGCGTGCTGCGCGGGGAGCTGCTGGGCCGGCTCGGCCTGGCCGCCCCGGGCCAGGACCGCGCCGCCCCGGCGCCCGGCGCGGCGCCCGGCGCGCCCGTGCAGCGACCGGCCCCCTGGGCGGTCACCGGGGACCAGGAGCGCCCGGTGCTCGGCGTGCCGGTGCCGCGGCTGATCGGCTCCGTGCTCGCCTCGGGCTCGTCGGTCGCCCTGGCCGTGCTGCTGGCCGCCGCACCGGCCGCCCTGCTGGTGGACGCCCGTGCCGCCCCGGCGATGCTCGCCGCCTGGCTGCCCGGGCTGATCAGCTTCGGGGCCGTCTCCTACCGCCGGGTCGAGCAGGGCTACCACTTCCGGCTGCTGCGCGTCCCCGAGGGCATGCGCGTGCGCTACGGCCTGTTCAGCGTCCGCTCCCAGACCGTCCCGGCGGGGCGGATCCAGGCGGTGGGCGTGGACCAGCCGCTGCTCTGGCGGCCCTTCGGCTGGTACCGGGTGCGGGTCAACGTGGCCGGCTACGGGCCCGCGGCGGGGGAGGGCGAGGCCATGCGCTCGACCCTGCTGCCCGTCGGCACCCTGCCCCAGGTGCACCAGGTCCTGCACCTCGCGCTGCCCGGCGCCCGGGACGGTGACCTCGCCGCGCTGCTGCGGGAGGGCCTGCACGGCCTGGGCGCGCAGGGCCGGTTCACCACCTCTCCGCGCCGGGCCCGGTGGCTCGACCCCCTCGTGCACCGCCGGACGGGCTTCGCCGCGACCGAGGACGTCCTCGCGGTCCGGTCCGGGCGGCTGAGCCGGCGCACCGCCGTGCTGCCGCACGAGAAGACCCAGTCGGTGGCCGTGAGCCAGGGCCCGCTCGAGCGGGCCCTGGGGCTCGCCGACGTCCAGCTGCACTCCACGCCGGGGCCCGTGAGCGTCATGGTCCCGCATCTCGACGCCGGGGACGCCCGGGCGCTCGCCGCGGCCCAGGCGGTGCACGCGGCCGGGGCCCGTAGACTGGCCGACGGCCCGAGCCACCCCCACACCCCCCGCCAGGAGAGACCATGAGCCACCCGTCCGACCGCCCGGGACGCCTCGGGGTCGGGGTCGTCAGCGCCGGGAAGGTGGGCGCCGTCCTGGGCGCCGCGCTGCGCGCCGCCGGCCACGCCGTCGTCGGCGTCAACGCCGTCTCCGAGGCCAGCCGGGACCGCGCCGAGGCCCTCCTGCCCGGCGTGCCCGTCCTCGAGGTCCCGTCCGTGCTCGAGCGCGCCGAGCTCGTGCTGCTCGCCGTGCCCGACGACGAGCTGCCCGGGCTCGTGCAGGGCCTCGCCGACGCCGGGCTGTGGCAGGCCGGGCAGCTCGTGGTGCACACCGCGGGCCGCTGGGGCACCCGCGTCCTGGACCCGGCCCGCCGGCTCGGGGCGATCCCGCTCGCGATCCACCCGGCCATGACCTTCACGGGCATGAGCCTGGACCTTGCCCGGCTGAGCGACTGTTCGTTCGGGATCACGGCCCCGGGACCGGTGCTGCCCATCGCCCAGGCGCTGGTGGTCGAGATGGGCGCCGAGCCGGTGGTCGTCGCGGAGGCCGACCGCCCGCTCTACCACGCGGCCCTCGCCCACGGCGCCAACCACCTGATGACCGTCGCCGGACAGTCCATGCAGGTGCTCCGCGACATCGGCGTCGAGCGCCCCGACCGGATGGTGGGGCCCCTGCTGCGCGCGACCTTGGACAACGCCCTGGCCGCGGGGGAGTCGGCGCTCACAGGACCCGTGGCCCGCGGCGACGCCGGGACCGTGGCCGCCCACCGGGACGCCCTCGACGAGTACGCCCACGGCCACGGGAGCGACGACGTCCTGCTCGCCTACCTGGACCTCGCCCGCGTCACCGCCCGCCGTGCCCTGGACCGCGGCCTGCTCGACCGCCCGCGCTACGACGCCGTGCTCGCCGCCCTCGAGCTCACCCGGGACACCGACGGCACCGAGGGCACCCGCGGCACCGGCGGAGAGGACACCCTGTGAGAGACCCCACCGGCGCCCCCACCGGCGTCCCCCGCGTCTGCCGGGGCATCGAGGAGTTCCGGGCCGCGCTGGCCGACCGGCTCGGCGCGGCCCGGGACGGGGCGCCCGGTGAGCGGGCGTCCCTGGGCCTCGTGCCCACCATGGGCGCCCTGCACGAGGGGCACGGCCACCTGGTGCGCCTCGCCCGGCAGGAGAACACCGTGGTCGCGGTCTCGGTCTTCGTGAACCCGCTGCAGTTCGGCCCCGACGAGGACTTCGAGCGCTATCCGCGCACCCTCGAGGCAGACGTCGAGCTGCTCGGCCGGTTCGGCGCCGATCTCGTCTTCGCCCCGTCGACGGCGGAGATGTACCCGGACGGGGAGCCCCTCGTGCGCGTCACCTCCGGCCGGCTCGGCGCCGTGCTCGACGGCGCGAGCCGCCCCGGCCACTTCGACGGCGCCCTGACCGTGGTCAACAAGCTGCTCAACATCACCGCCCCGCCCGGGCCGGCCGCGTTCCGGGCGTACTTCGGGGAGAAGGACGCCCAGCAGCTGCTCCTCGTGCGCCGGATGGTCGCCGACTTCGACCTGCCCGTCACCGTCCGGCCCGTGCCCATCGTGCGCGACGAGGACGGGCTGGCCCTGTCCTCCCGCAACCGCTACCTCGACGCCGCGCAGCGCCGCTCCGCGCTCGTGCTCCCGCGCACCCTGCGGGCGCTCGCCGCCGGGGAGCTGGAGCTCGAGGCCGCCCGGCGGCGGATCGCCGCCGAGGACGGGGTCCGGCTCGACTACCTCGTCGTCGTCGACCCCCGCACCCTGGCGCCGGTCGAGCCGGCGCCCGGCGCCCTTGCCCTCGTGGCCGCCCACGTGGGCGGCACCCGGCTGATCGACAACCTCGTGCTGTGAGGGCCCCGGCCGGGATTTGACCCTCCCCGTTATCCTGGACAACTGTGACCAACGCGCAGAACACCTCCCCGACCGCCCAGGCAGAGGCCGAGCAGGCCGAGCTCTCGGACCAGATGCAGTTCCGCCTCGCCAAGCGCGCCCGGCTCCTCGAGTCGGGCCGGGAGGCCTACCCCGTGGGCGTGGAGCGCACGCACACCCTCGCCGAGGTGCGGGAGGCCCACGGCCACCTCGAGCCCGGCGAGGAGACCGGGCAGTTCGTCGGCGTGGCCGGGCGCGTGGTCTTCGTGCGCAACACCGGCAAGCTGTGCTTCGCCACCCTCCAGGAGGGGGACGGCACCCGCCTGCAGGTGATGCTCTCCCTGGCGAAGGTGGGGGAGGAGCCCCTGGGCGAGTGGAAGTCCCTCGTGGACCTCGGCGACTTCGTCGCCGTGCACGGCGAGGTGATCGCCTCCCGCCGCGGCGAACTCTCCGTGATGGCCGACGCCTGGACCATGGCGTCCAAGGCGCTCCGGCCTCTGCCCACGCTGCACAACGAGCTCAGCGAGGAGACCCGGGTGCGCCGGCGCTACCTCGACCTCATCGTCCGGCCCGAGGCCCGCGACGTCGTCGTGCAGCGGGCGCGGATCATCCAGACGGTGCGCAACGTCCTGGTGGAGCGCGGCTACGTGGAGATCGAGACGCCGATCCTGCAGCTCGTGCACGGCGGGGCCACGGCACGGCCGTTCGAGACGCACCTCAACGCGTTCGACCAGGACATGACCCTGCGCATCGCCACGGAGCTCTACCTCAAGCGCGCCGTGGTCGGCGGGATCGAGCGGGTCTTCGAGATCGGGCGGGTCTTCCGCAACGAGGGCGTCGACTCCTCGCACAGCCCCGAGTTCACCACCCTGGAGGCCTACGAGGCCTACGCCGACCAGTTCACGATGGCCGAGCGGATCAAGGAGATCATCCTCGCGTGCGCCGACGCCCTGGGCGTCGACACCATCGAGACGGACAAGGGCACGATCGACCTGCGCGGGGAGTGGCGCTGGCTGTCCGTCTACCCCGCCCTCTCCGAGGCCGTGGGGCAGCGGATCACCCCGGAGACCCCCGTGGAGACCCTGCACCGGATCGCCGAGGAGCACGAGGTCCCCGTCGGCCCGATGTGGGACGCGGAGAAGTACGTGCTCGAGCTGTTCGGCGAGATCGTGGAGCCCACCCTGGTCCAGCCGACCTTCGTGTGCGACTACCCGCCCTCGGCGCAGCCGCTCGCCCGCCAGCACCGCTCCGAGCACGGCCTGATCGAGGCGTGGGACCTGATCATCGGGGGGATGGAGCGCGGCACGGCGTTCTCCGAGCTGATCGACCCCGTGGTCCAGCGCGAGCGGCTCACCGAGCAGTCCCACCGGGCCGCGGCCGGCGACGACGAGGCCATGCGGCTGGACGAGGACTTCCTGCGCGCCCTCGAGCACGGCGCCCCGCCCATGGGCGGCCTGGGCCTGGGCCTGGACCGGCTCATCATGCTCTTCACCGACCTGGGGATCCGGGAGACCATCCTGTTCCCCCTCATGAAGCCCGAGCAGGACTGAGCCCGGGCCGCGGCCGTGCCGCGGCCCCTCGCCGTCCCCAGCCTCCGCCCAGATCTCCCCGGGAGAATCGCACCCATGGAATACATCGCTGTCCTGCTGCCCTCGATCAGCATCGGCATCATCTTCTGGTTCATCCTCCGCTGGATCTTCCGCGGCGACCGCACGGAGCGCGCCGTCGAGTCCCGCTCGCAGGAGGACGCCGAGCGCTGGTACGAGGAGCTCAAGCAGCGCGACGGCGAGGACCTGCCGTTCGGCCACTCCCCGCGCCGCGGCCGCCGGACGGAGCGCTGAGCTCCCGGCCCCCGCCGCACCGTCTTTCGAATGAATTCGAATTGGCGCCCTGTTTGTCCGCCTTTTCGTGCTGTTGAATTCCGCCCGGTAATTGTAGGATAAACTCGACGACGCCGGGTGTTCGGGTCCGTCGGAGTTCTCCGGAATTCACGATCAGGATCATCCGGTATCACACGGGGGAATCAGCACCGCCTCAGGAAGCGCCGCTCTCGGCGCGGCCGGGCAGAGACGAGCGCCGAAAGGCGGAGGAGAGTTCCAGTTATGGCACAGACCGTGCAGATCATTCTCGAGGACGACCTCGACGGCGGGCCCGCGGAGGAGACCGTGCGCTTCGGCCTCGACGGCGCGCAGTACGAGATCGACCTCTCCGAGGAGAACGCCGCCAAGCTGCGCGACGCCGTGCGGCCCTTCATCGCCAAGGCCCGGCGCGCCCAGCAGGGCAAGCAGACGTCCAAGCAGGCCCGGCCCACCGGCAAGTCCAATCCGGACACCGCCGCCATCCGACAGTGGGCCCGAGAGAACGGCCACCCGGTCTCCGACCGCGGCCGTATTCACCAGGACGTGCAGAAGGCGTACTACGACGCCCACAAATAAGAGCGCGCGTTCCGCGTCCGGCGGAATAGAGGAGGGGCCGGTCCGCCGGTCCCTCCTTTCCCTTTTCCTTCCGCCGGGCTCGTGCCCCTATCGGCCGCCGCGGGGCCCGGGCACGAAATGCCCCGGCATTCTTTTGATGACCTGCGCCTTTGCTGGTGCGGACGCGAACACCGGCATTTCCCCCGGGCTGTTCCGGGGACGGCCCGCGCCCCGGCCGTCCGGTCTTCTCGCCGGTGGCGAACAGCCCCCCGATCACCCCCTCGGGTGCGTAGCATCGGGTGCAGACATCGACTGAGGAGTATCCATGTTCGAACGCTTCACCGACCGCGCCCGCCGGGTCGTGGTGCTGGCCCAGGAAGAGGCCAGGATGCTCAACCACAACTACATCGGCACCGAGCACCTGCTGCTCGGGCTGATCCACGAGGGCGAGGGAGTGGCCGCCAAGGCGCTCGACTCGATGGGCATCACCCTCACCGGCGCCCGCGAGCAGGTCCAGGACATCATCGGACCGGGCCAGCAGGCCCCGTCCGGGCACATCCCCTTCACCCCCCGGGCCAAGAAGGTCCTCGAGCTCTCGCTGCGCGAGGCCCTCCAGCTCGGCCACAACTACATCGGTACCGAGCACATCCTGCTGGGCATCATCCGCGCGGGCGAGGGCGTGGCGGCGCAGGTGCTGACCAAGCTCGGCGCGGAGCCCCAGAAGGTGCGCTCCACCGTGCTGGAGCTGATCTCCGGCTACCAGGGCGGGGGCACCCCCGAGAAGGAGGGCGCCGGTGTGCGCTCGGCCGGCCAGTCCGAGGGCACGCCCGCGGGCTCGGCCGTGCTGGACCAGTTCGGCCGCAACCTCACCGCGGCCGCCCGCGAGGGCAAGCTGGACCCCGTCATCGGGCGGTTCCGCGAGATGGAGCGGGTCATGCAGATCCTCTCCCGGCGCACCAAGAACAACCCGGTGCTGATCGGCGAGCCCGGCGTGGGCAAGACCGCGGTGGTCGAGGGCCTGGCCCAGGCCATCGTGCGCGGCGACGTCCCGGAGACGCTCAAGGACAAGCACCTCTACACCCTGGACCTCGGGTCCCTGGTGGCGGGCTCCCGCTACCGCGGCGACTTCGAGGAGCGGCTCAAGAAGGTGCTCAAGGAGATCCGCACCCGCGGGGACATCATCCTGTTCATCGACGAGATCCACACCCTCGTGGGCGCCGGCGCGGCCGAGGGCGCGATCGACGCCGCCTCGATCCTCAAGCCCATGCTGGCCCGGGGCGAGCTGCAGACGATCGGCGCCACGACCCTCGACGAGTACCGCAAGCACATCGAGAAGGACGCGGCTCTCGAGCGCCGCTTCCAGCCGATCCAGGTGGACGAGCCCTCCGAGGCGCACGCCGTGGAGATCCTCAAGGGCCTGCGCGACAAGTACGAGGCGCACCACCGCGTCTCGATCTCGGACGACGCCCTCGAGGCGGCGGTGCACCTGGCCGCCCGGTACGTCTCCGACCGGTTCCTGCCGGACAAGGCGATCGACCTGATCGACGAGGCCGGTGCGCGCCTGCGCATCAAGCGGATGACCGCCCCGCCGGAGATCAAGGAGCTCGACGACCGCATCGTCGAGGTCAAGCGGCTCAAGGAGGCCGCGATCGACGGTCAGGACTACGAGAAGGCCGCCTCGCTGCGCGACACGGAGCAGAAGCTCATCGCGGAGCGGGACGACAAGGACCGTGCCTGGCGCGAGGGCGGCGACGAGCTCGCCGAGGTGACCCCCGAGGTCATCTCCGACGTCCTCTCCGCCTCCACGGGAGTGCCCGTCTACAAGCTCACCGAGGAGGAGACGGGCCGTCTCCTGCACATGGAGGACGAGCTGCACAAGCGCATCATCGGCCAGGACGACGCCATCAAGGCGCTCTCCCGGTCGATGCGCCGCACCCGGGCGGGCCTGAAGGACCCCAAGCGCCCGGGCGGGTCGTTCATCTTCGCCGGGCCCACGGGCGTCGGCAAGACCGAGCTCGCGAAGGCGCTGGCGGAGTTCCTGTTCGGGGACGAGGACGCCCTCATCACCCTGGACATGTCCGAGTACCAGGAGAAGCACACCGTCTCCCGGCTCTTCGGCGCCCCTCCGGGCTACGTGGGCTACGAGGAGGGCGGCCAGCTCACCGAGAAGGTGCGCCGCAAGCCGTTCTCGGTGGTGCTCTTCGACGAGGTCGAGAAGGCGCACCAGGACCTGTTCAACTCGCTGCTGCAGATCCTCGAGGACGGTCGCCTGACCGACTCGCAGGGCCGGGTGGTGGACTTCAAGAACACTGTGATCATCATGACCACGAACCTGGGCACCAAGGACATCTCCCGTGCCGTCCCGGTCGGCTTCCAGACCGGCGTGGACCCCGCGTCCAACTACGAGCGCATGCAGGCGAAGGTGCAGGACGAGCTCAAGGAGCACTTCCGGCCCGAGTTCCTCAACCGCGTGGACGAGATCATCGTCTTCCCGCAGCTCACCGAGAACGAGATCGTGCAGATCGTGGACCTGTTCGTGGCCCGGCTGCAGGAGCGGCTGCGCGACCAGGGCATGTCGATCGAGCTCTCCGACGCCGCGAAGCGGTGGGTCAGCCGCAAGGGCTACGACCCGTCCATGGGCGCCCGCCCGCTGCGCCGCACCATGCAGCGGGAGATCGAGGACCAGCTGTCCGAGAAGATCCTCTTCGGGGAGATCAGCACCGGGGAGAAGATCTTCGTGGACACCGAGGGCGAGGGGGACGCGGAGAAGCTGACCTTCTCCTCCACCCCGATGTCCGACCTCACCGGCGACGGCATGGTCGACCCGATGGGCGGCCTCGAGGACGTCGACGTCGCCCGCGGCGACGGTGAGAACCGCTCCGAGGGCTGAGCCGGCCCGGTGCCCGCCGAGGGGCCCGTCGCGCAACCGCGCGGCGGGCCCCTCGGCGTCCGCCCAAGTGGGGACGGTCACGGAGAGAGGCTCCGGCGGGCCGGCGGAGTTCGCAAGCGTACACTGGGGGTCGTGACCGACCTGCGCCTCCGACCCGCCCGCACCTCCGACGTCCCCGCCATCAAGGACCTCGTGGCCCCCCTGGCGCGCGCCGGGGTGCTGATCAACAAGGACACGGTCGCCTACTACGAGGGCATCCAGGAGTTCCTGGTGGTGGAGGCGGTCGGGGACGAGCAGGCCGGTCTCGTCGGCTGCGGCGCCCTCCACGTGATGTGGGAGGACCTGGGCGAGGTCCGCACCCTGGCGACCTCCGACGAGTGGCGGGGCCGTGGGGTGGGACGCACCCTGCTGGCCGGGCTGATCGAGCGGGCCCGCGCCGTGGGGGTCTCGCGCGTGTTCTGCCTGACCTTCGAGGTCGACTTCTTCAGCCGGCACGGCTTCGCGGTCATGCCCAACCAGAACCAGGTGCACCCCGACGTGTTCGCCGAGCTGCTGCGCTCGCACGACGAGGGCGTCGCCGAGTACCTGGACCTCGCCCGGGTGAAGCCCAATACCCTCGGCAACACCCGGATGCTGCTCCAGCTCAGCCCGGAAGACTGACCCCGGACGGTCCCGCGGCGGCCAGCCCGTCCCGCAGCAGCCCGTCCAGGGCGCGCCGGCGCTGCTCCTCCGGGGCGCCCAGCCCGTGCAGGGCGTCCAGGGCCCGCAGGGCCTCCGGCGCCAGTCCCGCGCCCGTGGCGACGTCCACGGGGCCCGTGAGGGAGGGCGCCGGCACCGGCGCGGACCCGGCCCGCAGCACGGCCATGATCGCCCCGCGGACCTGGCGGTCCGTGCCGTGCCAGGCCTGGCCGCGGGGCGCCTCGACGGGCTCGGGCCGGCCCGCGGCGACCCACGCGCACGCGTCCCGCACCGGGCACTGCTCGCAGCGGGGGGAGCGGGCCGTGCAGACGAGGGCGCCGAGCTCCATCACGGCCTGGTTCCAGCGCACGGCCAGGGCGTCGTCGGCGGGCATCAGCTCCTCCGCGAGGCGCAGCTCCGCGGCGGTCAGCGACCGCGAGGGCAGGGCCCGCCCCGTGACCACCCGGGCGTGCACGCGGCGGATGTTCGTGTCCACCACGGTCTGCCGGTCGCCGAAGGCGAAGACCGCGATCGCGGCGGCCGTGTAGGCGCCCACCCCGGGCAGGGCCAGCAGCAGCTCGTGCGCGGCCGGCACTCGGCCCCCGTGGTGCTCGGTGATCTCGACGGCGGCCGCGTGCAGCCGCAGGGCCCGCCGCGGATAGCCGAGCCGGCCCCAGGCGCGCACGGCCTCCCCGGTGCTCTCCGCCGCGAGGTCCGCGGGCCGCGGCCAGCGCTGCATCCACGCCCGCCACACGGGCAGCACGCGCACCACGGGCGTCTGCTGGAGCATGAACTCGCTGACCATGACCCCCCACGGGGAGCAGGACGGGTCCCGCCACGGCAGGTCCCGGGCGGCGTCGTCGAACCAGTCGGTCACGGCCCGGTGCAGGCCCGGCGGAGCGGGCTCCGCGGCGGCGGTCGGGGCAGTGTGCGGGGAGCTCATCGCAGTCCACTGTAGCCTGGGAGCATGGCGCAGAAGGGTTCCGGGAGCACCCCCCACGGACGGTCGGGGAACGGTCACGACGACGACGGACGAGCTCCCCGCGACCCCGGATCCCGGCGCTTGAGCCCCGAGGTGTACCGGCGCCGCCGGCTCGTGGCGGCCCTCGCGGCGGGCGTGCTGCTGGTGCTCGTGGCGGTGGGACTGGTCTCCGCGGTCGCGGGCATGCTCGGCTCCGGGGAGACGGAGGACGTCCCGGCGCCGGAGGCCGCCACCGCCTCGGCCGCCGCGGCCTCGGAGGAGCCCTTCGCGGACTTCACTCCGCGGCCGGACGAGAGCGCGTCGGCGTCCGGGTCCGCGTCCGGGTCCGCGTCCGCGCCCGCCACGGAGGGGCCGGTCGAGGAGTGCGGCCCCGACCTCGCCGTGCGGGCGTCGACGGACCGGGAGAGCTACCCGGAGGACGTCGAGCCGGTCCTCGAGCTGACCCTGGAGAACACCGGGGAGGACCCCTGCCGCGTCAACGCGGGCACGTCCCAGATGGTCTACGAGGTGACCTCGGGGGCGGACACCGTCTTCGACAGCAGGCACTGCCAGGCCGGCTCCGAGGACGCGGAGGTGACGGTCGAGCCCGGACAGGAGAAGGTTGCCCGGCTGACGTGGAACCGCCTGCGCACCGCCGAGGGCTGCGCGGAGGCGGGGGGCGAGGCCCAGGCCGGGTACTACCGTCTCGTGACGTCCCTCGGGGAGCGCACCGCGGAGCCGGTGCCGTTCGTCCTGGAGTGAGCGCGCCGCGCGCGGCTCACATGAAGCGTTCGAGCAGGCTGGTCTCGGCCATCCGGGAGAGGGACTCGCGCACCGTGCGGGCCCGCTGCTCGCCGATGCCCTCGACCGCCTTGAGGTCCTCCAGGTTGGCGGCCATCAGGGACTGCAGGCCGTCGAACTGGCGCACCAGCCGGTTGGCGACCGCCCGGGGCATCGACTTGATGCCCTCCAGCAGCCGGTAGCCATGCGGATGCAGGTCGGTCTCGAGGCTGCCCTGCGGCTCGACGAGACCCACCGACACCGCGATCCGCTGCAGGTCGATGAGCTCCGTGGGCGTGAGCTCGGCCAGCCGCCCCAGCCCCTCCTCGATGCCCTCCGCGGGGGTGCCGTCGGGCAGGTAGTCGCGCAGCACCACGTCCGGCCCCGGGCCGGTGCCCGCGGTGAGCTCCTCGAGCTGCAGCGCGATGAGCCGCCCGTCCACGCCGAGCTCGAGCACGTACCAGCCGATCTCGGAGGAGATCCGCCGGACCATCTCCATGCGCTGGAGCGTCAGGGCCACGTCCCGCACCGTCACGGACGCCTCGATCTCGAGCGAGGACAGGTTGCCGAGCACCTGCTCCATCCGGTGGCTGTAGTGCTCGAGGGTCTGCAGGGCCTGGTTGGCGCGGGCCATGATCGACTGGGAGCCCTCGATGGCGTACCGGGTCTCACCCACGTAGATCGTGATGACGCTCATGGACTGGCTCACGGAGATCACCGGCACCCCGGTCTCCTTGGCGGTGCGCTCGGCGGAGCGGTGCCGGGTGCCGGACTCCGTGGTGCCGATCGAGGCGTCGGGGACGAGCTGCACCCCGGCCTTGAGGATGCGGGTGGCGTCCCGGTCGCAGATGATGGCGCCGTCCATCTTGGCCAGCTCCCGCAGCCTGGGCGCGGTGAAGTCGGTGTCGATGTCGAAGCCGCCGGAGCAGATGGCCTCGACGGAGCGGTCGAAGCCGAGCACGAGCAGCCCGCCCGTGCGCCCGCGCAGGATCCGCTCGAGACCGGTGCGCAGTTCCGTGCCGGGTGCGATGCGGGCCAGCGTCTTGCGCAGTGCGTTCTCAGGGGTCTTCGCCACGGTCACATCATACGGCCGCGGCGGTCTGCCGGTTCCGTGCGGGCGCGGCGGCGGACCGGGGGAAGAGCAGCTCCATGGCATCGCTGATGGTGGTCACCTCCCGGACGGTGAACCCCGCCGGGACCGGGCCCGGGCCGGTGGGGCTCGCGGGCACGACCGCGTGGGTGAAGCCCAGCCGGGCGACCTCCTGGATGCGGCGCCCGATGCCCGGGACGGGCCGCACCTCGCCGGCCAGGCCCACCTCCCCGAAGCACACCAGGCGCTGCGGCAGGGGCCGGTC
Source organism: Kocuria salina (assembly GCF_013368965.1). Lineage (NCBI taxonomy): Bacteria > Bacillati > Actinomycetota > Actinomycetes > Micrococcales > Micrococcaceae > Kocuria > Kocuria salina. The sequence goes on along the minus strand of NZ_SSSF01000006.1, from coordinate 82,777 downwards.
CTGCGCGGCCGAGGCCAGCGCCATGGCCACGGCGAGGTCGGTGGACGGCTCCGTGAGCCTCACCCCGCCGACCGTGGAGACGTAGCAGTCCAGCCCGGCCAGGTTCACGCCGGCCCGCCGCTGCAGCACGGCGAGCAGCATGGCGACCCGCTGGGAGTCCAGGCCGGCGGTGGCCCGCCGGGGCTGGGCGGTGGAGGAGCGGTCCAGCAGCGCCTGCACCTCGGCGAGCAGGGGCCGGCGGCCCTCCAGGGTCACCGTGAGGCATGTGCCGGAGACGGGCAGGGCCGTGCGGGAGACGAACAGGCCCGAGGGGTCCTCCACGCTCGTGATCCCGGTCTCGGTGAGGTCGAAGCAGCCGACCTCGTCCGTGGGGCCGTAGCGGTTCTTGACCGCCCGCAGCAGCCGGATCCGGGAGTGCTTCTCGCCCTCGAACTGGCACACGACGTCCACCAGGTGCTCGAGCAGCCGCGGCCCGGCGATGGAGCCGTCCTTGGTCACGTGCCCCACGAGCAGCGTGGTCATGTTCCGCTTCTTGGCCGCGGCGATCAGGGAGGCGGCGACCTCCCGGACCTGCGTCACCCCGCCCGCGGAGCCCTCGACCTCGGCGCTGGCCAGCGTCTGCACGGAGTCGACCACGAGCAGGCGGGGGGAGATCTTCTCGATGTGGCCCAGCGCCGTGGCCAGGTCCGTCTCGGCGGTGAGGTACAGGGTGGGCGCCACGGCGTCGATCCGGTCCGCGCGCAGCTTCACCTGCGCCGCGGACTCCTCGCCGGTGACGTAGAGGACGTCGCGGGTGCCCTCGCCCGCGCCCTCCGCGAAGCGTGCGGCGACGTCGAGCAGCAGCGTCGACTTCCCGACCCCGGGCTCGCCCGCCATCAGCACGACCGCGCCGGGGACCAGTCCGCCGCCGAGGACCCGGTCCAGCTCGGGCACCCCGGTGGGCGCGGAGGCCGCCACCGTGGCGTCCACCTGGGCGATGGGACGGGCGGGCTCGGCGATCGACCGGGCGGCCGTGGTGCGGGCCTTGTGCTCGCCGATCTCCTCGACCGTGCCCCACGCCTGGCACTCCCCGCAGCGGCCCACCCACTTGGCGGTGCTCCAGCCGCACTCGGTGCAGCGGTAGGCGGGGGAGTTGCGGCGGGTGCGGGTGCTCATGGCGTCCAGGCTAGCCGCCGCCTCGGACGGCCCAAGCGCCGCGGCCGGCTCAGCGCAGGTCGAGGAAGGCGCGCAGCTCCGCGAACGCCCCGGGCACCACGGAGTAGTGCGCCCACTTGCCGCGCTGCTCGCGGGTGAGCAGGCCGGCCTCGACCAGCTTCTTCATGTGGTGGCTGACCGTGGGCTGGCTGATGCCGAGGTCGTCCGTGAGGCTGCAGACGCACACGGTGTCGCAGCCCTGGGCGGCCACGTGGGAGAGCAGGCGCAGCCGGGTGGGGTCGGCCAGGGCCTTGAGCAGGCCCGCCACGCGCCGGGCGTCGTCGTGACCCATGGGCCCGCCCGAGAGCGAGCAGCACTCCGTGGCCGGCGCGCCGGGGGCGCACCGGTCGGCGGTCCCGGCGTCGGCCGTGCTGTCGAGGTCCGGAGCGGGAGTCATCCCCCCATCCTACATTGACGGGCGTCGATGTGACCCGTACTGTGCGGGATAGATGCCCGTCGATGTGAAGAGGTTCGCCCGCCCATGAGCACCACCACCGCCTCCGCTGCCTCCCACGGGGTGATGAAGGACCTGTCCTTCCTCGACCGCTGGCTGCCCGCCTGGATCATCGCGGCCATGGTCGCCGGCCTGCTGCTCGGTCGCTTCGTCCCGGGCTTGAACACCGCCCTGGAGGCCGTGCGGATCGGCGAGGTGTCGCTGCCCATCGCGATCGGGCTGCTGGTGATGATGTACCCGGTGCTGGCCAAGGTCCGCTACGACGAGACCCACCGCGTGGCCGGCGACAAGCGCCTGATGGGGGCGTCCCTGGTGCTGAACTGGATCGTCGGGCCGGCGCTGATGTTCGCCCTGGCCTGGATCTTCCTGCCTGACCTGCCCGAGTACCGCACGGGGCTGATCATCGTGGGCCTGGCCCGCTGCATCGCGATGGTGCTGATCTGGAACGACCTCGCCTGCGGGGACCGGGAGGCCGCCGCCGTGCTGGTGGCGGTCAACTCCGTGTTCCAGGTCATCGCCTTCGGCGCCCTGGGCTGGTTCTACCTCCAGGTCCTCCCGGCCTGGCTGGGCCTGGCCACCACCTCGGCCGAGTTCTCGGTGTGGTCGATCGTGCTGAGCGTCCTGGTGTTCCTCGGGATCCCGCTGGTCGCCGGGTTCCTCACCCGCACCCTGGGCGAGAAGGCCAGGGGCCGGGAGTGGTACGAGACCACGTTCCTGCCCAAGCTCGGTCCCTGGGCCCTGTACGGGCTGCTGTTCACCATCGTGCTGCTCTTCGCCCTGCAGGGTGACGCCATCACCTCCAACCCCTGGGACGTGGCCCGGATCGCCCTGCCCCTGGTCGTCTACTTCTTCCTCATGTTCGGGGTGGCCCTGCTGGCCTCCCGGGCGCTGGGACTGAACTACGCGAAGTCCACCACCGTGGCGTTCACCGCCGCCGGCAACAACTTCGAGCTCGCCATCGCCGTGGCCATCGGCACCTTCGGAGTCACCTCCGGACAGGCCCTGGCGGGCGTGGTCGGCCCCCTCATCGAGGTGCCCGTGCTCGTCGCGCTGGTCTACGTGTCCCTGTGGGTGGGCCGGAAGCTCTTCCCCGGCGATGCCACCGTCCCCACCCGCTGACCCCCAGATCCAGGAGCAACCGTTGAGCGAGACCACCCAGCCCTCCGTCCTGTTCGTGTGCGCCAAGAACGGCGGCAAGTCCCAGATGGCCGCCGCCCTCATGGAACACCACGCCCGTGGGGCGGTAGAGGTCCACTCCGCCGGCACGAAGCCCGGCAGCAAGATCAACGCCCTGTCCGCCGAGGTGGTCGCCGAGGTCGGTGCGGACATGTCCTCCGGAACGCCGAAGCTCATCGACCCCGAGCTGCTGCGCCGGGTCGACCGGGTGGTCGTACTGGGCGATGAGGCGAGGGTCGAGCCGGTCGAGGGGATGACCGGAACGATCGAGACCTGGCACACCGACGAGCCCTCCGTCCGCGGCATCGAGGGCGCGGAGCGGATGCGCCTGGTCCGCGACGACATCGACACCCGGGTCCGGCGGCTGCTGGACGAGCTGACCGCGGAGCGCACGGACCGGCCCAGTGTCCTGTTCGTGTGCGTGCACAACGCCGGGCGCTCGCAGATGGCCGCCGCCTACCTCAGCCACCTCTCCCGGGGGCGCATCGAGGTGCGCTCGGCCGGCTCCGCGCCGGCGGACTCCGTGAACCCGGCCGCCGTGGCGGCGATGGCCGAGGAGGGCATCGAGATGAGCGCCGAGACCCCCAAGGTCCTCACCGACGAGGCCGTGCAGGACTCCGACGTGGTCATCACCATGGGCTGCGGGGACGCGTGCCCGTTCTACCCGGGCAAGCGGTACGAGGACTGGGCGCTGGCGGACCCGGCGGGGAAGGGCGTGGAGTCCGTGCGCCCCATCCGGGACGAGATCAGGGCCCGGATCCAGCAGCTGATCGCGGAGCTCCTGCCCGGCGAGACCGCCGGCTGAGGGGCCTCGGGGCCGAGACCGTCCCGGCTCAGGCGCGGTCCCAGCCCTCGAGCCGGGGGAGCTGGTCCCGCGCCTCGTCGTGGGTCATCCCGGCCGCCTCCAGCAGGTCCACGACCATCGGGCGCATGTCCAGCACCAGGGTCTCGCCCTCCATGGTGCGCACCCCCATCTGCCCGGGGTGCAGGCGCCCGGCCACGTTCGCCAGCTCGTTGCGGGCCTGGCGAAGGTAGCTCTCCCGGGAGCCGGGGGAGGCCACCGCGAGCGCGTTGCCCAGGGTGACGACGGCGTCCGCGAGGTCCTCGAGGGCGGCGCTCATGGCGGCCACGGCCTCGTCGGAGAGCGTCACGTGGTTGAGCACGGAGGCGAGGCGGCGGGTGAGCACCCGGGCGTTGCGCACGGCGAGGTCCAGGTAGCGGATGGAGTGGGCGATCCCCTCGACCTCCGCGCGGCGGCCGCGGTAGAGCGGCGAGGCCGTGGCGATCTCGAGGGCCGACTTCAGTCCGGACGTCACCGAGTCCACCAGCGGCTGGGTCTGCCGGGCACGCACGAGGGCGTGCCAGGCGGCGGTGGCGTCGTAGTCCTCCATGGCCCGGCTCGCCTCCCGGAGCACCCCGGAGAACTCGTCGACGAGCGCCCGCAGGCCCTGGCGCGGCTGGCTCCGCGGGTCCGTGGGCACGAAGTAGGCCATGGCCAGGGCGCACAGCCCGCCCACGACCGCGTCCGTGGACCGCGCGAAGACCCCGTCCTGGGACGGCGGCAGCAGGACCACGAGCACCGACTGCAGCCCCATCTGGGTGGTGAACAGCGTGCCGTTGTCCAGGAAGCGGGCGAGCAGGATCGAGGTCATCAGGACCACGCCGGCCTGCCAGACGCCCGTGCCCAGGACGTGGATCAGCGTGTCCCCCACGGCGATGCCGAGGGTGCAGCCGATCGAGACCTCGAGGACCCGCCGGTAGCGCAGCCCGTCCTTCGCGAAGCCCAGGGCCACGAGGGCCGCGGTGGCCGCGAAGATGGGCCCGGAGTGGCCCAGCAGCTGCTCCGCGATCACGTAGGCGCCGACGCTGGCGACCGTGATCTGGAAGCTCTGGAGCAGCCCCGTCCGGACCCGCGTCACACCGATCCGGGTGCGGCTGCGCACCGCGCGGGCCGCGGCTCGCGCACGGTTGCCTGGCTGCATGGGGCCATCCTAGGCGAGCAGCACGGGACCGCCGGTGCGGGGGGCCGGAGCCCCCGCACCGGGCCGGGATCGGGTGGGCGCGGTGTGAGATGTGCAACGACGGCACGGCTGCGGGGGGCGGTGTTCACCCTCCGTTCACCTTCACGGGCCAATCTGGCCACCTGCGCTCCCTAGCGTCTCTCGGTGAGAGGTCCGCGGCCCGCCCGCAGATCCACCTCTCGCACCGGCCCGGAACTCTGCCGGCGCCACATCGAACGACGGCCCCTCGACGGGGCACCACTGTGATCTGAAGGGGCTACTCAAGTGAAGGTTTCCCACCTCGGCCGTTCCGCAGCCGTTCTCGCCATCGGCTCGCTGGCGCTCACCGCGTGCGGTTCGGACAACGCCACGGGCGAAGGCTCCGGCTCCACCGAGACCTCGGCCGCCGGCGCCGGCGTCTCCGGCACGCTGACGGGTATCGGCGCGTCCTCGCAGCAGGCGGCCATGACCGCGTGGCAGAACGGCTTCCAGGAGGCCAACCCCGAGGCCACGGTGCAGTACTCCCCGGACGGCTCGGGTGCCGGCCGCGAGGCCTTCACCGCCGGCGGGGCGGACTTCGCGGGCTCCGACGCCTACCTCGACGACGAGGAGTACGAGGCGTCGAAGGAGGTCTGCGGCCCCGACGGCGGCTTCCACGTCCCGGCCTACATCTCCCCGATCGCGGTGGCCTTCAACCTGCCCGGCGTCGACACCGTGAACATGGACGGCGAGACCATCGCCCAGGTCTTCACCGGCGAGATCACCGAGTGGAACGACCCGGCGATCGCCGAGCAGAACCCCGACGCGGAGCTGCCGGAGACCCCGATCACCGTGGTGCACCGCAACGACGAGTCCGGCACCACCGAGAACTTCCAGGAGTACCTGGCCGCGGCCGCCCCCGGGGTGTGGACCGAGGAGGTCTCCGGCAACTGGCCGTCCCAGTGGGCCGCGGAGAACAACAAGGGCACCGCCGGAGTGGTCCAGTCCACCACCGCCACCGAGGGCGCCATCACCTACGCGGACGCCTCCGCCGTGGGCGACCTCGGCACCGTGGCCGTGGGCGTCGGCGAGGAGTATGTGAACTACTCCCCGGAGGCCGCCTCCGCCGCCGTCGAGAACTCCTCCCCGGTCGAGGGCCGCGCCGAGTACGACATGGCGATGGACCTGGAGCGCGACACCACCGAGTCCGGGACCTACCCGATCGTGCTCGTGTCCTACGAGATCTTCTGCCCGCAGTACGATTCCCAGGAGACCGCTGACCTCGCGAAGGCGTTCGGCGAGTACGTCATCAGCGAGGAGGGGCAGCAGGCGGCGTCCGAGGCCGCCGGTTCCGCTCCCATGTCCGAGAGCCTGCGCACCGCCGCGCAGGAGGCGATCGACCAGATCACGGTCGCCGGCTGATCCAGTTCTGCTGGTCCCGTTCGGTGCGGGCCCGGGCCCTTCCGCCCGTGCCCGCGCCGAACGGGACATTCGTGTGTGAGGCGCCTTCCCCGTGAGGCGCGTCACCGGACCCACGCGCCGGGGCACCACCCCGTCCCGGCGCCATCCGTGTCAGGCAATCGAAGGGGCACCCGACATGTCCACCACCGTCACCACCAGGAAGACCGCCGCCGGCGGCAAGGCGGGCGACTCGATCTTCTCCGGGCTCAGCCTCGGGGCCGGCGTGCTGATCCTCGCCGTCCTGGCGGCCGTGGCGCTGTTCCTGTTCCTGCAGGCGCTGCCCACCTTCCAGGCCCCGGCCGAGGAGATCTCCGGCGGGGCCGGCTTCTGGTCCTACATCTGGCCGATGGTCATCGGCACGGTGATCGCGGCCGTGATCGCCCTGGTGATCGCCACCCCGATCGGCGTGCTGGTGGCCCTGTACATCTCGCACTACGCGCCGGCACGGATCGCCAAGCCCGTGGGCTACGTCATCGACCTGCTGGCGGCGATCCCGTCGGTGATCTACGGAGCCTGGGGCACCACGGTCCTGGCCTCCTCGGTGGTGCCCTTCTACGACTGGCTCTCGACCAACCTCGGGTTCGTCCCGATCTTCGGCGGCCCCGCGTCCCAGACCGGCAAGACCATGCTCACGGCCGGGATCGTGCTGGCCATCATGATCCTGCCGATCATCACGGCGATGTCCCGGGAGCTGTTCGTGCAGACCCCGAAGCTCCACGAGGAGGCGGCGCTGGCCCTCGGCGCCACCCGGTGGGAGATGATCCGGATGACGGTGCTGCCCTTCGCCCGCCCCGGCATCATCTCCGCGGTGATGCTCGCCCTGGGGCGCGCGCTGGGTGAGACCATGGCGGTGGCCCTGGTGCTCTCGAGCGGACCGCTCACCGCGTCCCTCGTTCAGTCCGGCAACCAGACCATCGCGGCGGAGATCGCCCTCAACTTCCCGGAGGCCTACGGCCTGCGGCTGTCCGAGCTCATCGCCGCCGGACTGATCCTCTTCGTGATCACCCTGGTCGTGAACATGATCGCCCGCGCCATCGTCGCCCGCTACAAGGAATTCTCGGGAGCCAACTGATGTCCTCCACCGCCTTCCGCAGTCCCACGCCCGTGCGCCCGTCCTCGCCCCGCCGGTCGATGCTCACCCGCAACCAGAAGCCGAAGTGGCTGGTGCCCGTGATCGGTGCCGGCGCCGTGGTGGTGGGCGCCGCCCTCGCGGCGCTCCTGGGCTTCTCCACGGCCCTCTGGGCCGTTCTCGCCGCCGCGGTCTTCCTGGTCGCCGCGCCGATCGTCGTCTCGATGATCGAGGGCGGGCGCAAGGGCGCGGACTCCCTGATGACCTACCTCGTCTACACGGCCTTCGTCCTCGCGGTGATCCCGCTGATCTCCGTGATCTGGACGGTGCTCGCCAACGGGCTCCCCGGGCTGACCTCCAACCTGCTGCTGACGTCCATGAACGGTGTCACCGGCGCCACGGACAACGCCGCGGCCGCCGGGGACGGCCCGGTGCTGGGCGGTGCGTACCACGCGATCGTGGGCACCGTGTCCATCACCTTCTGGGCCACCCTGCTGTCGGTCCCGATCGGCCTGCTGACGGCCATCTACCTCGTGGAGTACTCGCGGGGCGGCTGGCTGGGGCGGGGCATCACGTTCTTCGTGGACGTCATGACGGGCATCCCCTCCATCGTGGCCGGCCTGTTCGCCGCGGCCCTCTTCGGCCTCCTGTTCGGCCCGTCCACCCGCTTCGGCTTCGTCGCGGCGGTCGCGCTGACCGTGCTGATGATCCCCACGGTCGTGAAGAACACCGAGGAGATGCTGAAGATCGTCCCCAACGAGCTCCGCGAGGCCGCCTACGCCCTGGGCGTGCGCAAGTGGCGGACGATCCTCAAGGTGGTCATCCCCACGGCGATCTCCGGGATCGCCTCCGGCGTGACCCTGGCGATCGCCCGGGTCATCGGGGAGACCGCTCCGCTGCTCGTCACCGCCGGCTTCGCGACCGCCATCAACTGGAACTCGTTCTCCGGGTGGATGACCACGCTGCCCACGTTCATCTACTACCAGATCATGACGCCCACGTCCCCGACGAGCCCGGACCCCTCGCAGCAGCGGGCGTGGGCCGCGGCGCTGCTGCTGATCCTGATCGTGATGCTGCTCAACCTCGTCGCCCGACTGGTCGCGAGGGCGTTCGCCCCCAAGGTCGCCGGCCGCTGACGCGCCCCGCACCCCGATCCCGCACGCACCCCTGCGAGAAAGAAGCAAGGAACACACATGTCCAAGCGAATCGACGTCGACCACCTCAATGTCTACTACGGCGACTTCCTGGCCGTCGAGGACGTCGGCATGGGGATCGACGCCCGGTCGGTGACCGCGTTCATCGGCCCGTCCGGCTGCGGCAAGTCGACCTTCCTGCGCACCCTCAACCGCATGCACGAGGTCATTCCCGGCGCCCGCGCCGAGGGCCAGGTGCTCCTCGACGGGGAGGACCTCTACGGCCCCGGCGTGGACCCCGTGGTGGTGCGCTCCATGATCGGGATGGTCTTCCAGCGCCCCAACCCGTTCCCCACCATGTCCATCCGCGACAACGTGCTCGCGGGCGTGAAGCTCAACAGCAAGCGGATCTCGCGCGGTGACGCCGACGCGCTCGTGGAGAGCTCCCTGCAGGGCGCCAACCTGTGGAACGAGGTCAAGGACCGCCTCGACAAGCCCGGCTCGAGCCTCTCCGGCGGCCAGCAGCAGCGCCTGTGCATCGCCCGGGCGATCGCGGTCAAGCCGGACGTGATCCTCATGGACGAGCCGGCCTCCGCCCTGGACCCGATCTCCACGCTCGCGATCGAGGACCTGATCAACGAGCTCAAGCAGGACTACACCGTGGTGATCGTGACCCACAACATGCAGCAGGCCGCGCGGATCTCGGACCGGACCGCGTTCTTCAACATCCAGGGCACCGGCAAGCCGGGCAAGCTCATCGAGTACGGCCCCACCTCCGAGATCTTCAGCAACCCCCGGGAGAAGCAGACGGAGGACTACGTCTCCGGCCGCTTCGGCTGAGCCGCCCCGGCACCGACGACGACGGGCGCCGGTCACCTCCGCGGAGGCGCCCGGCGCCCGTCGTCGTCGGTGCGTCCGCCCCGGCAGGCAATGCTCCGGGGCCGGCGGCCCGGGGCCCGCGGCGGCGCCGCCGCGGCGTCTAGAGCAGCGGTGAGAGGGCGAGCAGGAGCGTCCCGGAGAGCACGCCGCAGGCCGGGACGGTGAGGACCCACACCACCAGGACCCGCCGCACCACCCGGACGTTGACCGTGTGGAAGCGCTGCTGCCGTCCCGCGCCCAGGATCGCGGCGGCCGTGGTCTGGGACGTGGACATCGGCACGGGGATCAGCGTCCCGCCCAGGAACAGCAGGGACCCGGCCACGCCCTGGGCCACCGCGCCGCGGAACGGGTCGATCGTGATCATCCGGGAGGACAGGGTGTAGGCGATCCGCCAGGCCCCGAACAGGGTGCCCACGGCCAGTCCGGTCGCCACGAGCAGGAACAGCCAGGGGCCGGCCCCGCCCGCCAGCGGGTCCTGGAGGCCGGCGCACAGCAGCAGCGTGGCGAGGACCCAGACGGCTCGGCGGCCGTGGTGGATGCCGTGCCCGAAGGAGACGGCCGCCGCCCCGATGGCCAGGACGAGCCGGGAGCGGAACGTGGTGGCGTCCGGCTCCGAGTGCCGCAGCAGGTGCAGCAGGGGGACCACGAGCACCCAGGCCGCGGCGTAGGCGACCAGCGGCGCCAGCACCAGGGGCACGACGACCTGGTAGAAGGCCGTGGCCGTGAGCGGGTCCACCGCCGGGAGCCCCACGGCGCGGGCGCCCAGCAGGGCGCCGAGCAGCCCGCCGGCCAGTGCCGTGGTCGAGGAGCTGGGCATGCCCCACCGCCACGTGAGCAGGTTCCAGCCGATCGTGGTCACCAGGGCGCAGACGATCGTCGCGGAGCCCACCACGCTGTGCGGCACGGGGACGCCCGTGATGACCCAGTCCGCGAGCAGGTACGCGGCGGCCCACACGCCGGCGACGTTGACGAGGGCGGTGAACACCAGGCCCACCCGGGGCGTGAGCGCGCGGAAGCGCACCGGCAGGGCGAGGGCGTTGGGGGCGTCGTGGAAACCGTTGACGACGGTGTGGGTTACGGCCAGGGCGATCCCGAGGACGGTCAGGGCCGTCAGCACGGGCTCAGGACTCCGCCACGACGATGCGGCCCACCTCGGTCGAGACCCGCACCAGGGCCCGGGCGGCCCCGGCGAAGCGCCGGACGGCGCGCTCGCGCCGCATCGCGGGGATCGCCTTGTGGTTCTCGAGCAGGTGGCCCATGTGCAGCTGGTAGATGCGCTCGGACTGCTTGCCCAGCCGGAGCATCTCGTACCAGTAGTCGTCCAGGCCCTGGAGGCTGCCGAGGTCGCGCATCGCCCGGGTGGTCAGCTCGGACATCCGCTCGATCACCCCGAGCTGGTCCGTGGCGTAGGAGGGCGGCCGGCTGAGGGCGTAGGCGACGTGCGCCTCCGCGACCGCCAGCAGCTCCTCCGCGGCCTTGTTGAGCCAGTGGCCCAGGATGTAGACGTCCTGCCGGGGGATGGGGATCACGAACGTGGAGCGCACCGTGGTCATCACGGAGAAGTACAGGTCGGTGGAGCGGGCCTCGCACTCGCGGATCGCGTCGAGGGTCGCGGTGTCCGTCTCGGGGGAGCCCATCAGCTCGGACAGGAGCCGCACGGTCTCCGTCACCTGTCCCGACATGTCGGCCAGCAGGTCCAGGACCAGCTCGTCCTCCGGGAAGATGCGAAGCGCCATGTGTTGACCGTCCTGGGCGTCGTGACCTGCGCCGCGGAGCACGGCGGATCCCACTGTACATGGGGCCGCCGGGCGGCCCGGGGGCGGCCCGTGGTCCCGGAAGGAGGAGGGGGCGGTGCCGGACCGGGAGCGCCTCTCGGCGGAAGGCCGCTCGTGGCGGCTATGTGATGGAGCCCGGGGCTGCCGCGGCCCGGCACCTGGGTTCCATGGTAGTCGACGTGCTCGTGGGGCCAAGTCCTGCGGCTGTGGGCTCCCGCACGGCGGGACCTCCGCACGCCCGGACGGCGGGGCTCAGTCGAGGTGGCCGCGGCGCCACTGGTGCGCCGCGGCCTCGAGCTCCTCCGCGGTCCGCTCGAGCCGCTGGGTGAGGGCCACGGTGCTCGGCGCCCGGGCCGCGTCCGGGTCCACGACCGGCATCTGCCCGGTGTCCGCCAGCCGGATCCGGCCGAGGGCGATCACGCGGCAGAAGGCCGCGAACCGGTCCAGGGCGACGTCGAACTCCCCGTTGAACGCGCCGGAGAGGATCGCGTCCGCCATCGAGGTGATCTCGTCCGCCCCGGGGGGCTCCGCGACGCCGGCCACCACGTGCGAGACCTGCGCGGTGCCCCGTCCCGCCGTGAAGTAGCGGCCCATCCGCACCGGGTCCTTGCGCACCCCCGCCCGCAGGGCGTAGAGCCGCCAGAGGGCCCCGGGCAGGGACACCGCCGGGGCCTCGGCCCACATCTCGGCGATCCCCTCCAGGCCCTGCTCGTCGGTCAGCTCGATGAGCCGCCGGCTGATCTCGGGATCGTCGCTGGCGCGCCCGCGGGAGACCAGGGCGTGGGCGGCGAGGTGGGCCGCCTCGGACACGCGGGCCGGGTCGGGGCCGCCCTCGTGCGCTTCGAACTGCTCCGGGGAGAACTTCACCGGCTTGTGGTGGCGGGGCGCGTCGCTCATGCGTCCAGCGTACGGCCGTGGCCCGCGGCGGGCCACGGAGCGCTCACCAGTCGCTGGTCGAGGCGTGCACCGCCGCGTCCCGCCACTGCTGGTCGGTCTGCTCGAAGCCGTCCCGGGCCAGCGCCTTCCACAGCCGCAGCCCCAGGGCGGGCTCCTCCTGCTCGAGCTCCGCGAGAGCCTGCGGGAGCAGCACCCGCGCGGTGACGTCGGTGACGGCGCTCAGGGTCGCGTGCTGCTTGTTCCCGGTGCCGAGGGCCAGCTCCCCGAAGCTCATCCCCGGGCCGAGGACCTGCAGCTCGATCCGCTCGCCGGTGGGCGTGCGCAGGGACATCGACACGCTGCCGCTGACGATGAGGTGGATGCCGGCGAAGTTCTGCCCCGTGCGCAGGATGTTCTCCCCGGCCGCCCACGTCCGCTCGACGGTCCGGGCGCGGAGGTCCCGGGCGTCCTCGGGGTCCAGCCGGGAGAACAGCTCGGACTCCACGGGCTTCACCCGGGACGGGGTGCACTCCGGGCCGCCGTGCTCCTCGAGCAGCCGGTCCTCGACCCACTTGATGGCCGCGGCCCGGCTGGGGAACACCTCGAGCGGCGGTTCGCCCCCGAAGGAGCCGGCGAAGCCCGGGTCCGTGGCCACCGCCACCACGGTGCGGCCCGCCGCCTGCAGCTCGGCCCGGGTCTTGGCCAGGAGCGGCATCGCGTACTCCGCGATCACGTCCACCCGGCGCATGTCCACCACCACGTACGAGGCCTCGTAGGCGACGTCGCGGACGGTGCGGATCGCGGTCTCCGTGCCCGTGAACAGCAGGTCGCCCTGGAGCTCCACGACGACGGCGTCCTTGCCGTGGTCGGCCAGCACCGCCTCGGCCTCGGCGTTGCGGCGGACCAGGGAGGGGGACTGGTCGATCGGGTAGCTGGCGCGCACCGTGGAGCGGGCCACGCGGGCGGTGTGGGTGAAGTGCAGGTCGAGGTCCTGGGAGAGCCGCTCGCAGGCGAGCACCCCGCGCACGCTGTTGCCGTGCCGGTCCAGCGCAGGGGAGAAGGTCGCCACGGCCAGCTCCCCGGGCAGGACGGCGATGATGCCGCCGCCCACCCCTGACTTCGCGGGCAGGCCCACCCGGACCATCCACTCGCCGGCGTCGTCGTACATGCCGCAGGAGCTCATCACGGACAGCACCCGGGAGACCGTGTCGACGTCGAAGACCTCGTCCCCGGTCAGCGGGTTGGTGCCGCCGTTGGCGAGGGTCGCGCCCATCAGGGCGAGGTCGCGGCACGTGATCAGCACCGAGCACTGGGCGAAGTAGTCCTCGAGGGCCTGGGTCGGGTCCCCCTCGATGATCCCGGCGGAGGCCAGGAGGTAGCCGAGGGCGCGGTTGCGGTCCCCGGCGGCGTGCTCCTGGGCGAGGACCTCGGGACTGATCGCCAGGTCCCGGCCCGCGCACCGCGAGTAGGCCTCGCGGATCCGGTCCCGGCGCAGGTCGCGGTCGCTGTCGGGGACGAGCCACGTGGAGGCGATCGCACCGGCGTTGATCATCGGGTTGGCGGGGCGCCCCGTGCCGGGCTGGAGGGAGATCTCGTTGTAGGCGTCCCCGCTCGGCTCCACGTCCATCTTCGCGTGCACCGCCTCCGCCCCGAGGTCGGACACGGCGAGCGCGTAGGTGAACGCCTTGGAGATCGACTGGATGCTGAACTCGTCCCGGGTGCTGCCGGCCTCGTACACGTGGCCGTCCGCGGTGGCGATGACGACGCCGAAGCGCTCGGTGTCGGCCTGGGCCAGGGCGGGGATGGAGGAGCTGGGCTCGCCGCCGCGGACGTCCCGCAGCTGCTCCACCACCTGCTCGAGGTACTCGGTGACGGCCGACGGACCGAAGAGCTCCGTCTCCGTGCGTGCTTCTTCCTCGGTGCTCGGGTGCGGCACGGTCGGTCCTCCGGTCGAATCGGCATGGGTGGCACGGGACTGCCCACCACTCTAGGCGTCCGGCTCCCGGGGGGACCGTGCGGTAGAGTGGTGCCCGCTCCGGACCGGCCGCCCCGCGCTCGCCGGTGGAGCACGGGCCTCTAGCTCAGCTGGTAGAGCAGTGGACTTTTAATCCATGGGTCGTGGGTTCGAGCCCCACGGGGCCCACCCGCGACAGAACCCCATCGCTCCCGGTGCGCCCGGGGCCGGTGGGGTTCTCTGCTCCCCCGCGGCGGGCGACCCGGTGCGCGGGGGCGCCCGGCGGCGCCGGTGGTGCTACCGGTCGAGCAGGGCGAGGGCCTCGCCGATGCGGTCGTGCAGGGCCCTGGCCTGCTCCACGGTCCACGCCTCGTGGCCGATGTGCAGGACGAGCCCGTCACGGTGGGCGTAGGAGCCGTCCGCGGTGGTGATGACCTCCCAGGTCTCCAGGAGCGCGACCGCCGACGGGCCGGCGAGGGACCGGGCGGGCAGCTCCCGCGAGTTGGTGACCGTCTCGGGGTCGGTCAGCTCCTGATGGGTGGCCCAGCGGGGGCGGGGAACGAGAGCGGTGTTCTCGTACATGGGGGAACCTTCCAGGGAGAGGGGGTATGCCCATGTTTATGCATGTGAGAGCCCGGGGGCACCCGTGGCCCGCGCGTGTCGCCGAGGGATCGAGGTGTGGACATCCGTCGGCATCCCCTGCACTTTTGTCCGGCCGGACGCCGGCGTCCTCCCGCCCGGGCCGTGCTACGGCCCGTCGAGCTGCTCGGAGGGAGTGGGGACCGACTCGGGGCCGGGCGGGTCCGGGGCCGGAGCCGCGGACCCGGTGCCCGGATCCGTGGGCAGGCCGTCGGGCGTCGGGGTCGGCGTGGCGGTGACCGGGGGAGGAGGACTGAAGGAGGTGGGGGAGGCACCGGGGGTGCTCGCCACCTCCTCCGGCCGGTCGTCGCACCCGGTCAGCGTCAGCGCGAGCAGGGCCACGGCGGGAACGGTGCGGCGCATCGGGGGAGCCTCTCTGTCGGGGACCTCTCCACGGTAGCCCGACGGCCCGCAGTGTCGGGGGAAGGGCGGCGGATGACGTTCCCGGACCGGAGCCCCGCAGGACGCACCCGTCCGGGATGTGCGAGGATCCGGGGACCAGGACGCCGACCGGCAGGAGCCGCCATGTCCGAGCGAAGCAGCGAGCGCACCGCGCTGATCCTGCTCTCCGCGACCGCGGTGCTGCTGCTCGCGGGCCAGCTGCTCACCTGGTCCTCGGAGGACGGGGTGTTCAGCGCCTTCGTGTTCGTGCTACTGCTGCTCTGGGCCGGGGTGATCGCCGTCCGGGTGGTCCGCTTCGTCCGGCGCGACCGGCGACCGGAGGACCTCGGACCCGACGACCCGGTCTAGGGGGCGGCCGCGCGCTGGTCCCGGCCGCCGGCGAGCCGCTTCCGCACCGCCGCGACCGTGTCCCGCGCCGAGCGGCCGACACCGACGAGGGTTGCCGATCCCGGACCCGTCCAGTCCCCGTACCCCACGAGGTACAGGCCGGGCACCCGGGTGGAGGCCGTTCCCTCGGTGCGGATCCGCCCGTCGTCCTCCCGCAGGTGCAGGGGCCGCAGGTGCCGGAGGGCCGGGCGGAACCCGGTGCACCACACGACGGCGTCCACGGGCTGCTCCCGGCCGTCCGTCATGACCACGCCGTGCGCGGTGAAGCGCGTGAACATCGGCCGGGGGTCGAGCACCCCGGCGTCGCGGGCGCGGCGCACGGAGGGAACGGCCACCACGTCGCCGAGGCTCGCCACCCCGCCGGGATCCGGCCGGCCCGCGGCGAGGGCCTGCGCGCGCAGCGTGGCCACGCGGAACAGCTCGCGCCCGTCGACCTCGTCGGGGAGGTAGCGGGGCGGGGCGTTGGTGCACCACGTCAGCTCGCACACCTCGGCGAGCTCGGCGGCGATCTGCGCCCCCGAGTTCGCCCCGCCGACCACGAGCACGCGGCGGCCGCGGTACCGCGCCGGCCCCTCGTAGTGGGCGCTGTGCACCTGCTCGCCGCGGTACTCCCGCTGCCCGGGGAGGGCAGGCCGGAACGGCTGCGACCACGTGCCGGTGGCGCTCACGACGGCGCGCGCCCGCAGCTCGCCGTCGTCCGTCACCAGGCGGAACCCCGCCCCGTCACGGTGCACGGCCCGCACCCGGACCGGTCGCCGGACGGGCAGCCCGTAGCGCTCCTCGTACCGGTACAGGTAGTCGACCACGTGCGCGGCGTCCGGGGCCGCCCCGGCCGTGTCCGGCATCGGGTGCCCGGGCAGGGACGAGTACGCGGCGGGGGAGAACAGCCGCAGCGACGGCCAGACGTGCCGCCACGCCCCGCCCGGCGCCTCCTGCTCGTCGAGGAGCGCGAAGGACAGGCCGGTGCGCCGGAGGTGGTAGCCCACGGCCAGTCCGGCCTGCCCGGCGCCCACCACGGCGACGTCGAGGACCTCGCCCACGTCCGTGCTCCCGTCCCGGCCGGTCAGCGGAGGGTGATCGAGTCGAGGGCGGCCTGTGCCTCGGCGGTCAGGTTCTCCGGCAGCGGGGCGCTCTTGACGGCCTCCGAGGAGGCCTGCTGGCCCTCCTCGCTGACCACGTAGTGCCCGAACTCCTTGGCCAGCTCGAGGACCTCCGGGTCCCCGTAGCTGCTGCAGTAGATGTGGTAGGAGACGAGGACCACCGGATAGGCCCCGGGCGCGTCCGGCTCGCGGTCCAGCTCGAGGGCGATGTCGTGCCGGCCGGTGCCCTCCACCCGGGAGGCCTCGCCGACCGCGGTGCCGGCCGCCTCGCCGGACACGGCCACGTACTCGGAGCCCACCTTCACCCGGGCCTTGCCGAGGGAGTCGTCCACGAGCGAGTCGTCCGCGTAGGTGACGGCGCCCTCGGTCTCGGCCGTGAGGCTCACCACCCCGGCGTTGCCCTGGGAGCGCTCCGTGGGCAGCCCCGCCGGCCAGCCGCCGTCCTCCTCGTCCGTCCACACCTCGGGGACCACCGAGTGCAGGTAGTCGGTGAAGTTCTCGGTCGTCCCCGAGTCGTCCGCGCGGGCGATGGGCGTGATCGGCAGGTCGGGCAGCTCCACGCCGGAGTTCTGGGCGGCGATGGCCGGGTCGTCCCACCGGGTGATCTCGTGGCGGAAGATGCCCGCGATGGTCGCGGCGTCGAGGTCGAGCTCCTGGATGCCGGGGAGGTTGAAGGCCACGCTGATCGGGGAGATGTAGACGGGGATGTTCAGGGCGCCACCGGGGCCGCAGAAGTCCCGGACCTCGGCCTGCTCCTCCTCGTCCAGGTAGGCGTCCGAGCCGGCGAAGTCGGTGCCGCCCCCCACGAGCGCGCTGCGCCCCGCCCCGGAACCCGCGGAGAGGTACTGCACCTGCGCGTCCGGGTGCATCGACTCGAAGCCGCTCCGCCACGTCAGCATGGCGGCGTTCTGCGCCGAGGAGCCCACCCCGGTGAGGATCCCGGACAGGTCCGAGCCGCCCTCCTCCGCGGCGCGGCGCTGCTCCTCGCCGAGGGGGTAGTCCGAGCCGCACCCGGTCAGCGCCGCCAGGGCCAGGACCAGGGCCGGGGCCGCGCCGGCCCGCAGCGCACGGCCGGTCCTGTTCCGTCGGCGCGGTCGCGAAGCGTTGAGCATGGGGAGGTCTCCTCGAGGGCGGTCAGGTGGGGCGTCAGGGAGGTGGCGCGTCCGCGGGTGCGCGGGTCCGGGCGCCCAGCCTACCGCCACCGCCGGGAGGGGCAGGTCTAGGGTGGGCGCATGGACAAGCTCTCCGGCTCGTGGCGCCGGGTGTTCGACAGGTTCTGGTTCGTGCCCGCCGTGTGCGTTCTCGCCGCCGTCGTCCTGGCCCAGTCCGTGGTGGCCGTCGACCGGTGGCTGCCCGAGGACCTGGACTCCCCGTGGATCGCGTGGGTCTACGCCGTCGGCATCGACGGGTCCCGGTCAATGCTCTCCGCGATCGGCGGATCGATGCTGGGCGTGGCCGCCACCGCCTTCTCCATCACCATCTCGGTGATCGCCACGGCCAGCTCCACGTACGGGCCCCGGCTGGTGCGCAACTTCATGGCGGACCGCGGCAACCAGGTGGTGCTGGGCGTGCTCGTGTCCACCTTCATCTACGCGCTGCTGGTCCTGCGCACGATCCGCTCGGCCTCCGACGACCTCGCCCAGCCGTTCGTCCCGCACCTGGCGGTCAACCTCGGCGTGCTGCTGGCGGTCGCGGACGTCGCCCTGATCGTCTACTTCATCCACCACATCGCGGACTCCGTGCAGGTGGACACCCTCGTCCACGGCGCGCGCCGGCGCCTGCTGGACGTGATCGAGCGGTGGCACCCGGAGGAGACGCCGGAGGAGCTGGTCCGGACCGCGGGGCGCCGCAGCGGCGGGGGAGAGGTCCGTGCGGGCAGCGTGGGCTACGTCGTCGGCGTCGACTACGAGCGGCTCCGGGACCACGCCGCGGCCGGTGACGTCGTCCTCGAGCTCGTGCCGCGGGTGGGCGACCACGTCCTGGCGGAGGAGCCGCTGGTCCGGGTGTGGCCCGCGCACCGGGCCGGGGAGCTGGCGGACCGGCTGCGGCGCTGCGTGCGGGTGGGCGACTCGCGCTCGGCGCTCCAGGACGTCCGCTTCGCGGAGCAGCAGGTCGTGGAGCTCGCCGTGCGCGCCCTCTCCCCGAGCACCAACGACCCCTACACCGCGGTCAACGCCGTCGAGGAGGTCGCGTCCGGGATCGTCGCCGCCGTGGCCCGCCCCCTGCCGGGGAACACGGTGGTGGTCGACGGCGTGCACCGGCTGCGCTACGGGACGGTGGGGGTCGAGGAGATCGTGGACATGCCGTTCGACCAGATCGGCCCGCACGCCACCGGGCACGTCAGCGTCCTGCTGGCCCTCGTGGACCTCGCCGCCCGGATCGAGGCGGCCAGCGTCCACCCGTCCGTGCGGCGGCAGGCGCGCGAGCACGTCGACGTCCTGCTCGCCCGCTTCCGCGAGGGCGCACCCCACCCCCGGGACCTCGCCCGGGTGGAGCAGCACGTCAGGCTGCGCTCGGCCGACTGAGCGGGTCCGCTACCGGCGCCGGAGCCGAGGGACCCGGCGCAGCAGCAGGCCCACGGCCACGGCGGTCCCGGCCAGCAGGGCGGCGCCGATCCCGGCGGACAGGTGCACACCGGCCTCGAAGGCCGCCACGGACGAGGCCAGCAGCTCCCCGGACGCGTCCGGGCCGAGGGCCGCGGCGACGTCGACCGCCCCGCCGAGGGTCTCGGACGCGGTGGCGGCCTGCCCGGGGTCCAGGCCCGGCGGGACCTCCACCCGGGCGGCGTAGGTCGCGGTCACGGCCGTGCCCAGGACGGCCACGCCCAGCCCGGCCCCCAGCTCGTAGGCGGTCTCCGAGATCGCGGAGGCGGCGCCGGCCTGCTCGGGGGCCACCTCGGTGAGGATCAGGTCCCCCGCGATCGTCTGAGCCGCGCCGGAGCCCAGCCCGATGACCACGAGGGCCACCACGAGCACGGCCCCGCCGGAGAGGTCCCCGAGCAGGACGAGCAGGAAGCCCGAGGCCATGACCAGCAGCCCGCCGCCGAGCACGAGCGCGGGGGGCACGACGCCGACCACGTGCACCACCAGCAGCCCCGAGACGATCGTGACCACGGCCCCCGGCAGCAGGGCCAGGCCCGCCTCCAGGGGCGGCAGGCCCTCCACCAGCTGCAGGTACTGGGAGACGAAGAACAGGAAGCCGATGAAGGTGGTCGAGGCCACCAGGTTGTTCAGCAGCCCGCCGGTGAACGGGGCGTGGCGGAACAGCCGCAGGTCCAGCATCGGCACCGGGCTGCGCAGCTGGCGGCGCACGAACAGCGTCCCGGCGGTCACGGCCAGCACCGCGGCCGCCAGCACGCCGGCGGACGGGCCGTGGCCGCCGAGGTCCTTGATGCCGTGGACCAGCGCCACCATGGCGGTCATGATCAGCGCGGCGCTGGGCACGTCCACCGGGCCCGGGGCCGGGTTGCGGGACTCCGGCACCAGCACCGGCGCCAGGACCAGGAGCGGCAGCAGCACCGGGACCGCGAGGAGGAACACGGAGCCCCACCAGAAGTGCTGGAGCAGGAACCCGCCCACGACCGGCCCCAGGATCCCGCCCGCCGAGAAGCCCGTGGCCCACACCGCGATGGCCGCCCGCCGCTGCGTCGGGTCGTGGAAGATGTTGCGCAGCAGGGACAGGGTCGCGGGCATCAGCATCGAGCCGAAGAGTCCCAGCAGCGCCCGCGCGGCGACGAGGGCCTCCCCGGTCGGGGCGAACGCGGCGAGTGCGGACACCGCCGCGAAGCCCGTGCTGCCCACGAGCAGCAGCCGGCGGCGGCCCACCCGGTCCCCGAGGGCGCCCATGGGCACGAGCAGCCCGGCGAGCACCAGCGGATAGGCGTCCACCATCCACAGCAGCTGCGTGCCGGTGGGGCGCAGCTCGCGGGAGATCTCCGGCAGCGCGAAGTTCAGCACCGTGTTGTCCACCGAGATCAGCAGCACCGGCAGCATCAGGACCACGAGGGCGGCCCACTCGCGGGCGCCGGCGCGGACCGGGACGTCGGGTGCCGGGGACAGCATGGCGGGACGGGCTCCTTCCGGGCGGGGGTGCGGCCCCCATCCTTCCAGAGCCGGCACCGGGCCCGCCCCCGGGACGGGGGAGGGGCGCCGCACTAGACTGCACGGGATGGCCCGCCGGACGGTTCCGTCCGGCCCGCAGCGACAACCATGGAGGTCCCCGATGGCCGAGCCGGTCCCCACCAGTGCGACGTCCGACGCCGCCCCCGGCGTCTCCGAGCAGTACGAGGCGGCACGGGACCGCGTCCTGGCGCTGCGCGAGGACTACGACCGGGCCCGCGAGGAGTTCCGCTGGCCCCGGATGGAGCACTTCAACTACGCCCTGGACTGGTTCGACCACGTCGCCCGGGACCCGGAGCGCGGGGCCCGGGACGCGCTGTGGATCGTCGAGGAGGACGGCACGGAGCTCCGGCGGACCTTCCGGGAGCTCGCCGGGTCCTCGGCGCGCACCGCGAACTGGCTGCGGGGCCTGGGGGTGCGGCGCGGCGACCGCGTGCTGCTCATGCTCGGCAACCAGCTCGAGCTGTGGGAGACCCAGCTCGCCGGCATGAAGCTGGGCGCGCCCCTGATCCCGACCGCCGTGATGATGCCGCCGGCCGACCTGCTGGACCGGGTGCAGCGCGGCAAGGTCTCGTGGGTCGTCACGGACGCCGCCAACGCCCCCAAGTTCGCGGGCGTCGACGGCGACTACGAGCTCGTCGTCGTCGGTGCCGCCGCGGAGGTGGAGGCGGCGCGCGCACAGCTGCCCGGCCGTCCCGTGCACCCGTACGAGCAGGCCGCGGACGCGGACGCCGTCTTCGTCCCGGAGGGCGTCACGCGCTCCCGCGACCCCCTGCTGCTGTACTTCACCTCCGGCACCACGTCCCAGGCCAAGCTCGTGGAGCACACCCACGCCTCCTACTCCTTCGGGCACCTGTCCACGGTCTACTGGATGGGCCTGCGCCCCGGGGACGTCCACCTGAACATCGCCTCGCCGGGGTGGGGCAAGCACTCGTGGTCCAACTTCTTCGCCCCGTGGATCGCGGAGGCCACCGTGTTCGTCCACAACCAGTCCCGCTTCGACGCGGCGGGTCTCCTGGAGCAGATGGGCCGGGCCGGGGTGACGAGCTTCTGCGCGCCGCCCACGGTGTGGCGGATGCTCATCCAGGCGGACCTGCACCGCGTGCAGGACCCGCCGACGTCCGCCGTCTCCGCCGGCGAGCCGCTCAACCCCGAGGTGATCCGCCGGGTGCAGGACGCCTGGGGCGTGACCATCCGGGACGGCTACGGGCAGACGGAGACCACGCTGCAGATCGCCAACACCCCCGGGCAGCCGGTGGTGCCGGGGGCCATGGGCCGGCCCCTGCCGGGCTTCGTCGTCGACCTCTTCGACCCGCAGACGGGCGCACCCGCCGAGGAGGGGGAGATCTGCCTGAAGGTCGACGACGACCCGCCCGGGATCATGGCCGGCTACATCGACGAGCCCGAGCGCACGGCCGAGGTCGTCAAGGACGGCTGGTACCACACGCGCGACATCGCCCGCCGCGACGAGCACGGCGTCTACACGTACGTGGGCCGCACCGACGACGTGTTCAAGGCCTCCGACTACCGGATCTCCCCGTTCGAGCTGGAGTCCGTGCTCATCGAGCACCCCGCGGTGGCCGAGGCCGCCGTGGTCCCGGCGCCGGACCCGGTCCGGCACGCCGTGCCGAAGGCCTACCTGGTGCTCGCCGCCGGCGCGGAGCCCACCCGGGAGCTCGCCGGGGAGATCCTGCGCTTCGCCCGGGAGAACCTCGCCCCCTACAAGCGGGTGCGCCGGGTGGAGTTCACGGACCTGCCCAAGACCATCTCCGGCAAGATACGCCGGGTGGTGCTGCGCGAGCGGGAGGAGGCCGCGGACCGCTCCGGTCCCGCGGCGCCCGGGGCCGACGGGTACGGCGTCGAGTACACGGAGGCCGACTTCCCGGGGCTGCGCGGCTGAGCGCCCGCAATGTGACGCCGCGCACGGCGCCCGGCGTGCGCCCAACGGGGGACGCCGAGGGCCCCGGATGTCCCCACTTCGTGCCACGCCCGCCGCCCCCCGAATACCCACCGGTAGCGAAAAGCCGCCACAGAACCCTCTGTTGACTAGTGCAAACAGATGAATCTGTCTGGATGTCCCCCGGATCGAATGTGACTTCACGGTCCGTGACAGGTCGCAGAAACCCTGCCACCATGGTGCCAATTGGTTCACCCGATGGGGCGGAACCAACCGATCCGCCGGGGGGCGGATCGACTGCGGTTCATCGGGGGATGGGCCGCGTGCACGCAGGCATCGGGGGGTGCCGGTGCAACCGGTTCATCGGGGGGTGAACCGAATGGGAGCACCGCTGGGGGCGGTACTCCCGCGAGGCGAGTCTCTGCTCGCCACCGGCCGTCAGGCCGGTCGATGCGCCCGCTGCGGGGGCCATCCGTTCGACGGATGGGCAGCGGGCGCATCGCTCTGTCCGGGCCCCGTCGCCACTGCACGCCCCGCCCTCCGGTCGGGCGGCGTCGGGGGGCCCTGGAAGACTTGGGCCATGACGACTTCCCCGGCCCACGACATCGCCGCCCACGACACCGCGCCGGACCCGGCCCTGCACGAGGACGCGCTCCACCTGCTGCGCGCGCTCACCGGCCGGCCGGACGCCGCCTTCCACCCCGGGCAGTTCGAGGCGGTCGAGGCCCTCGTGGGGCGCGGCCGGCGGGCCCTGGTGGTGCAGCGGACCGGCTGGGGCAAGTCCGCGGTCTACTTCCTCTCCGCCCTGCTCCTGCGGGCCCGGGGCCGCGGGCCCACCCTGATCGTCTCCCCGCTGCTGGCCCTCATGCGGGACCAGGTCTCCGCCGCCGCCCGTGCGGGGGTCCGGGCGGCGGCCATCAACTCCGCCAACGCCACCGAGTGGGGGCAGATCGCCGCGCAGCTGGAGGCCGACGAGCTCGACGTCCTGCTGGTCTCCCCGGAGCGGCTCAACAACCCCGTGTTCCGCGAGCAGCAGCTGCCGCAGCTGGTCGCCCGGCTCGGGCTGCTCGTGGTGGACGAGGCGCACTGCATCTCCGACTGGGGCCACGACTTCCGCCCCGACTACCGGCGCATCCGCGACCTCATCGCCCGGCTCCCGGAGCAGGTCCCCGTCCTGGCCACGACCGCCACCGCGAACGAGCGCGTGGTCGCCGACGTCGAGGAGCAGCTGGGCGTGCGGCCCGGCGGCAGCAGCACGGGGGAGGTCTTCACCCTCCGCGGCCCGCTCTCCCGGGCGTCCCTGCGCCTCGGCGTGCTGGACCTGCCCTCGGCCACGGCCCGCCTCGCCTGGCTGCTCGAGCACGTCGGGTCCCTCCCGGGCAGCGGGATCATCTACGCGCTGACCGTGGGGGCCGCCGAGGACACGGCCCAGGCGCTCGCCGACGCCGGGATCCCCGTGCGCGCCTACACCGGGCGCACCGACCAGGGCGAGCGCGAGGAGCTCGAGGCCGCCCTCAAGGAGAACAGGGTCAAGGCCCTCGTGGCCACCTCCGCGCTCGGCATGGGCTTCGACAAGCCGGACCTCGGCTTCGTGGTGCACCTGGGGGCGCCGTCCTCGCCCGTGGCCTACTACCAGCAGGTGGGCCGTGCGGGCCGCGCCACGGACAACGCGGACGTCCTGCTGCTGCCGGGCACCGAGGACCGCCGGATCTGGGAGTACTTCGCCACCTCGTCGATGCCCACCGAGCAGAAGGCCGCCGCCGTCCTGGACGAGCTGGGGGCCGCGGGCGGCGCCCTGTCCGTGGCCGTCCTGGAGTCCCGCGTGGACGTCCGGCGCAGCCCGCTCGAGCTGCTCCTGAAGGTGCTCGCCGTCGAGGGCGCGGTGGAGCGCGTGCAAGGTGGCTGGCAGAGCACGGGCGTGCCGTGGCGCTACGACGCCGAGCGCTACGGCCGGATCGCCGCGGCACGGGTGGCCGAGCAGAACGCCATGCTCGAGTACGAGCGCACCACCGGGTGCCGCATGGAGTTCCTCGCCCGGCAGCTCGACGACGCCACGGCCGAGCCCTGCGGGCGCTGCGACAGCTGCGCCGGCCCCTGGTACCCCACGACCGTCGACGAGTCCGCCACCGACTCCGCGGGCGCCGCCCTGACCCGCGTGGGCGTCGTGGTGGAGCCGCGCGCCCAGTGGCCCACCGGGATGCCGCGCCTCGGGGTCGAGGTCAAGGGCCGGATCCCCGAGGAGGAGCGCTGCGCCGAGGGCCGGGCACTCGCCCGGCTCACGGACCTCGGCTGGGGCAACCGGCTGCGCGAGGTGTTCCGCACCGACGAGGAGGGCGCGCCGGTCGACGGGCCGGTGGACCCCGCCCTCGGCCGGGCGTGCGTCCAGGTGCTCGCCGAGTGGCGCTGGTCGGACCGGCCCGCGGCCGTCGTCTCGATCCCGTCCCGCTCGCGCCCCCGGCTCGTGCACTCCCTGGCGGAGGGCATGGCCGAGGTCGGGCACCTGCCCTATCTGGGGGAGCTCGAGGTCCCCGAGGGATTCCCGTCCGGCGGGCACGGCGGCAACAGCGCGTACCGCCTCGCAGCCCTGTGGGAGAAGTTCCGGGTGCCCCCCGAGCTCGCGGAGGGGCTGGACCGGCTCGGAGGGCGCCCGGTGCTGCTGGTCGACGACCTCGTGGACAGCCGCTGGACGCTCGCCGTGGCCGCCCGCGCGCTGCGCCGGGCCGGCTCCGGGCCCGTGCTGCCGTTCGTCCTGGCCTCCCAGGGCTGAGCCGCGGACCGCGCCGGGCGGGCCGCCCCGGCGCGGTCTTGTACGCTGGCCTGCGTGTCCTCTGCCCCCACGCCGCTCGTCGACGTCATCATCCCGGTGCACACCCCCGCCCGGCCCGTGGACCGGGCCGTCGGCTCCGTGCTGGCCGGGGGGCTCCCGGTCGGCGACCACGGCGGGGTGCACATCACGGTGGTGTGCCACAACGTCGAGGCGGCACTGATCCGCGACCGCCTCGCGGCGGAGCACCGGCCGCTCGTGGAGCTGGTGGAGTGCTTCGACGGCACCGGCAACCCGGCCGGGCCCCGCAACCTGGCCCTCGAGCGCTCCCGCGCCCGGTACGTGTCCTTCGTGGACAGTGACGACACCCTCGCCCCCGGGGCCCTCGCGGCCTGGACGGCGACCGCCGAACGCCACGGCTCGGCGGCGGTGCTCCCGCGGCTGGTCAAGGACTCCGGCCGGCCGGTGCGCACCCCCGTGCCGCGGCCCTTCCGCCGCGCGGACCTCGACCCGGTCAAGGACCGGCTCGCCTACCGGACCCACGTCTTCGGGCTGCTCCGCCGGGAGCTCCTGGTGGACCGCGGGGTCCGCTTCAACGGCCGGTACGCCACCGGGGAGGACCAGGAGCTGGTGGCCCGGGCCTGGTTCGGCGACGGGCGGGTCGACCTCGCGCCCCGCGGCGCCGGCTACCTCCTGCGGGAGGGGGCCGCCGACCGGATCAGTGCCGCGCCCCGGCCCCTGACGGACGACCTCGCCGCGGCGACCGACCTGCTCGGCGGCTCCTGGTACGCCGGGCTGTCCGTGGAGCAGCGGACGGCGATCGCCGCCAAGATCCTCCGGGTCCAGGTCTTCGGCGCCGTGCGCGCCCGGACGGCGGCCGGGCGCTGGACCCCGGAGGACGCGGACCAGGTGCGCGGCCTGCTCGCACTGGTCGGCACGCGCGCCCCCCGCGCGCTCACCGTGCTCTCCCGCGCGGACCGGGAGGTCCTGGACCTCGTCGTCCGGCGGGGGGCGACGGCGGAGGCCATCCTCCGGGTGGACAACGCCCGTCGCCGCTTCGGCTGGCCCAGCACCCTGCTCACCCGGGACCCGCGCAGGGTCCTGCACCGCGAGGCCCCCCTGCGGTTCATGGCCGCGTCCCTGCTGGTGTGACCGGGAGACGCCACCGTCCAGTGTGACAATGGTGCCGAGCCAGTCGTCCGACCCCCCGCCCGACGAGAGAACTCCATGAGCCGCCTCCTCCCCGCCGACCCTTCCCCCGGGGTCGCGAACAGCACCGCGCCCCCGGCGGGCGCCTCCGCCCCCGCCCACCGCTTCCGCCCCGAGGTCCAGGGGCTGCGCACCGTGGCCGTCCTCCTGGTCGCCGTCTACCACGTGTGGATCGGCGGGGTCTCGGGCGGGGTGGACGTCTTCCTGTTCATCTCGGCGTTCCTCATGACGCTCTCCTTCGTCCGGCGGCTCGAGGCCGGGAAGGGGCCTCAGCTGGGCCGCTACTGGACCAGGACGTTCTCGCGGCTGCTGCCCCCCGTCGTCGTCACGGTCCTGGGCACTCTCGTCGTGGTGCGGCTCCTGTTCCCGTCCGACCGCTGGTACGCCGCGATCGAGGAGGCGGCGGCCACGGTGCTGTACTCCCAGAACTGGGTGCTCGCCCTCAACGCGGTCGACTACTACGCCGCGGACACCTCCGGGGCCAGCCCGTTCCAGCACTTCTGGTCCCTGTCCGTGCAGGGCCAGGTGTTCCTGCTGTGGCCACTGCTCCTCGCGCTGTGCGGGCTGATCGCCGAGCGCACCCGGTGGACCGTCACCACGGTGGCCACCGGCGTGTTCAGCGCCGTCTTCCTCGCCTCCTTCGCCTTCTCGGTGGTCTCCACGAGCAGCGAGCAGGCCTTCGCCTACTTCGACACCCGCGCCCGGCTGTGGGAGTTCGCCCTCGGCTCCCTGCTGGCCCTGGCCGTGCTGCGCGGCGTCACCCTGCCGGGCGCGCTGCGCCTCCTCCTGGGCTGGACCGGGCTCGTGGCCATCGCCGTGTGCGGACTCGTCCTCGACGTCCAGGGCTCCTTCCCGGGCTGGGCGGCGCTCTGGCCGCTGACCGGGGCGGCCCTGGTGATCCTGGCCGGGCACACCGGCGACCCCCGCGGGGCCGACGCCCTGCTCAGCCGCCGGCCCCTGCTGGTCCTGGGCGAGGCGTCCTACGCCGTCTACCTGGTGCACTGGCCGGTGCTCGTCACCTACCTGGTGGTCACGGACCGCGCCAAGGCCACGCTGGGGCACGGGCTGCTCATCCTCCTGGGGAGCATCGTGCTGGGCGTGCTGGTGCACCGGCTCGTCGAGCGGCCCCTCCGGCCCCGCACCGGACCCCGCGCGAGCCTGCACCAGCTCGGCCTCGTGGTGCTGTGCGTGGCCCTCGTGCTGGTCCCCGCCTCCGGGGCGCGGCTGGTCCTCGACCGGCACGCCCAGGAGGCCGCGGAGCAGGCCGCGCTCGAGAACCCGGGGGCCGCGGTGCTGACCGGGGACCTCGCCTGGGAGCAGGACCCGCAGGTGCCCACGATCCCGAACCCGCTGGTCCGCGAGGGGCAGTGGTCCGAGCTGCCGGAGTCCTGCGACGCCGCGACGGAGGAGTGGTTCGACGGCTACAAGGTGGCCTGCTCGACCCTGCCGGTCGACCCGGACGCCGAGGTCGACGCCATGGTGATCGGCAACTCCCACGCCGAGCAGTGGCTGCCGGCGTTCCAGCGCGTCGCCGAGGACCGCGGCTGGAACCTGGTCTCCGTCATCCGCGGCGCCTGCCGGTTCCAGCCCGTGGAGACCACCGACAACACCGAGTGCCAGGAGCTGATCGGGCTCACCGACCGGTACATCGAGGACCACGGGATCGACGTCGTGCTCACCACGTCCACCGTGACCGCCGACGAGGGGCCCGGCGAGCAGATCGCCCCCGGGCTCGCCCAGGTCCTGGCGGACCTCGGCGAGCGGGGCATCACGGTGGTCGGGATCCGGGACAACCCGCGGTTCCCCTTCAACATGGTCACCTGCATCGACCAGGACGGCCCGGACGCCGAGCGGTGCAACCCGCCGCGGGCGCAGAAGCTGGCCCCGCAGAACCCGGCCGACGCGCTGACGGGGCGGCACGGGAACTTCGTCAGCCTCGACATGAGCGACTGGATCTGCCCCGACGGCACGTGCCCGTCCCGGATCGGCAACCGCTGGGTCTACATGGACGACAACCACATGCCCCGCGACTACGTGGTCACGATGGTCCCGGCCTTCGCGGAGCAGTTCGACCGGCAGTTCGGGCAGCGGGCCCGGCCCGCCGGGTGAGCGGGGGCCGGGTGGGCGGGGGCGTGCTCAGCGGCGGAGCCGGGCGCCCGCGGCGCGCAGGGCCGGCCGCAGGTCCCGGGCGCTGAGCCCGGCCCAGACCGCGAGGAACACGGCGGTCGCCCCGAGCGCCGGCAGCACCCGGAAGTCGGGGCCGAGCACCTGCAGCGCGACCAGGATCATCGCGTAGCCGGCCACGATCCGCAGCAGGACCGTGCCCCACCGCATCCGGTCGAGCCGCCAGACCACCAGCAGCGGCAGCACCGCGCTCAGCAGCGAGCCCACGAGGTATCCCACCGCGGAGGCGGTGATGCCGAGCTCCGGGCCCAGCAGGAGCATCGTCACCACGCCCACGACCAGACCCAGGCCGTTGGCGGCGGCGAGCACCTTGACCCCCCAGGGCTCGGTGCCGTTGAGCCGGGCGTTCGCGGCGTTGAAGCTGGTCGCCGAGACGGCCAGGAACAGCAGGACCAGCAGCGGCTCGGCCTCCGCGAACTCGGGGTCCCCGAAATAGACCACCCGGAGCACCGGCTCCGCCCACAGGGCGCCCACGCCGAAGACCGGCAGGAACACCGTGACCATCGTCCGCAGGATCGTGTCCACCTGCCGGGTCAGGCCCGCGGTGTCCCCGGCGGCGTACATCCGGGCCACGCTGGGGGACAGCGCGGTGAGCATCGCCCCGGACAGCATGCTGGCGGGGGTGGCCAGGGACACCGCGGCGGCGTAGAGGCCGACCTCCGCCTTCGTGGCGAAGCTGTCGCCGATCACCAGGGACAGCTGCATCAGACCGCTCGCCGCCAGCAGGTGGGCCGATCCCCACGCGGTGAAGACCAGGATCTCCCGGCGCACCGCCGGGTCGAGGCGCGCCCCGGTGCGGCGGGGCCAGGAGGGCAGCGCGTAGACCGTGTAGCCGAGGATCAGGGGCAGCAGCAGGACCCAGTGCCAGCCGGCGAGCAGGACCAGCAGCAGCAGGGTGAGGGTGAGGAACGAGCTGATGGTGTCCCACGCCGTCGTGGTCACGAACTGGTTGTTGCCCGTGCGGACACCGCGCACGAAGTTGTAGGCCGACAGGGAGAGCACGAGCAGGCCCGCCGAGACCGCGAAGCCCCAGGAGAGCTCGAGCGCGAACGCGGCGTAGAGCACCGCCGAGACGGACAGCAGCGCCATGCCCGCGGACGCGCTGCTCGCGGTGAAGGAGGCCGTCGCCGCCTGCCCCTCGGGGTCCTGGCGGCCCCGGGCCATCGCGATGAACTTGGCGGCCCCCGTGCCCGAGGCCTGGGGCCACAGCAGGACGAGGAACAGGGCCAGCGAGATCGTCAGGTTGACCTCGGCGAGCGCCTCCTGGCCCAGCAGGTTGCCCACCAGGACGCTGTAGCCGAAGCGGGACAGCCCCTGGACGAACACGGCCACCACGGTCAGCGCGAACGCCGACCCCAGGGGGTTGTCGGTGTTCGCGTGGTTGGGCGGCGGGAAGAGGATCGAGCGCAGCCGGGACATCAGGCGGCCGACCCGGGGGCTGGGCTGGTCATCGCGCCCGAGTCTACTCGCGCCCCGGCGCGGTGCCCGGAGCACCCCGGCCGTGGCCCCGCCGATAGGGTGGCACCATGATCGCCGCCCCCACCCCGTCCAGCACCGTGCCCGGCACCGCGTCCGGCCCCCCGTCCTGCACCGCGTCCGGCACCGCGTCCGACACCGTCCCCGGCCGCACCGGCGCGGGGAGGGGCTGAGCGCCGTGCGCGTGCTCGTCGTCAGCACCTGGTACCCGTCGGCGGAGCGGCCCGGGGAGACGCCGTTCGTCCCCCGGCACGTGCGCGCCGCCGCCCGCCACCACGACGTCCGGGTGCTGCACCTGCGGCTGCTGCGCACCGGGCCGGCCGTCCCGGAGGAGTGGGACGGGGTGCCGGTGCTCCGGCTGCCCTTCCACCCCCTGCGCCCGCTCACGCTGCTGCGGGCTTACGCCGCGCTCCGCCGCCACCTGACCGGGGCGGACGTCCTGCACACCATGCCTTTCTCGGCGGCGCTCGTCTGCCTGCCGCTCGCAGGACGCCGCCCGTGGGTGCACACGGAGCACTGGAACGGCGTGCTCACCCCCGAGCAGAACGGGCCCGTGTGGCGGCTCCTCGCCGGGAGCCGCCGGATCCTGCGCGTCCCGGACCGCGTCACCGGCGTGAGCACCATGATGTGCGACGTGCTGCGCCGCTTCGCGCCGGCCGAGCGGGTGGAGCGGATCGGCAACGTGGTCGACCACGCCGCGCACGTCACGGACCCGCCGCGGGGGCACACCCTGGAGCTCGTCGCGGTCGGCGCCCTGCGCGAGATCAAGGACCCTCTCCTGGCCGTGGACACCGTGGCGTGGCTGCGCGCCGCCGGCCACGACGTCCGCCTCACCTGGTGCGGCTCCGGCGGCCTCGAGCAGGAGGTCCGGGAGCGGGCGCGCCGGCTCGGGGTGGGGGAGCGCGTGCAGCTCCTCGGCAGCGTGGGGGCGGACGAGGTGCAGCGGCGCCTGGCCGCCGCCGACGTGTTCCTGCTGCCCAGCCGGTCCGAGACGTTCTGCGTGGCGGCGGCCGAGGCCCTCGCCGCGGGCCGGCCGGTGGTCATGGGCGCCCTCGGCGGGCAGGGTGACTTCGTGCACCCGGGCAACGGGCGCCTCGTGGCCGAGCGCACCCCTGAGGCCTTCGGCGGCGCCGTGCTCGACGTCGTGGCGGATCCCGGCCTGCTGGGCCCGGAGGCCATGGCGGCGGAGATCCGCTCCGTCTACGGGTCCGAGCGGATCGGGGCGGACCTCGACCGGCTCTACCGCTCGGTGCTCGCCGGGCGGCACGGACGCCGTCGGCTTTGACCCCGTGCCCGGTCCTCCCTTAAGCTGGCCCGTGTTGTCCACCCGCGTGGTGGGCCACGGATGGAGACGTGCCAGAGCGGCCGAATGGACTTCACTGCTAATGAAGGGTCGGGGTTAAACTCGACCGGGGGTTCAAATCCCCCCGTCTCCGCGCTCGTGACGTCCCAGGACGTCGGAAACACCCCGGACCCGCGGTCCGGGGTGTTTCGCGTTCCGAGCCCGCGCCCGGGCCCGTCATCTGCGGCCGCCCCGTGACCGGGGGCCGGCGGCTTCCTAGACTGGGGCTCAGCGCGCCGCCGGCGCCCGAGCCCAGGAGGCCACCATGCCGGAGCAGGACCGTCCGCAGACCACGCCCGCCGCACCCGGTGCGCCCCGCCCCGCCCCCGCCTGGCGCGCCGGGCTCACGGACCGCTCCGTCCTCGAGGAGGCCGTCGACGCCGTGACGGTGCGCCGGGTCTTCGGGGAGGCGTACGAGGCGTACGGCACCACGGTCGTGCCCGTGGCCCGCGTCAGGGGCTGGGGCGGCGGTGGCGGGGGCTCGGGCGAGGAGAAGGACAGCTCGGGCAGCGGATCGGGCGTGGGCTACGGCGTGCACGCCGAGCCGGCCGGGGTGTACGTGGTCCGGGGGGACAGCGTCACGTGGCGCCCCGCCGTGGACGCGGGGCGGATCGCCCTCACCCTGGGCCTGGCGCTGTGCGGCGCGGCCGCGCTGGTGGGCTGGGCCGCCGTCACCCGCCGTTCCTGACAGGATGGGGCCATGTCCTTCCTGCTCCGTGTCCTCGTCAACGCGCTCGCCATCTGGGTGGCCGCCTGGATCCTGCCCGGGATGGGCATCGCGGCGGACCCGTCCGTCGTCTCGGCCGTCGGGGGCGAGACCACGGCGTCGGTCCTGGCCTACCTGTTCGTCGGCCTGGTCTTCGGCGCCGTGAACGCGGTCGTGCGGCCCGTGCTGACGATCCTGTCCCTGCCGATCACCTGCCTCACGCTGGGCCTGTTCGCCATCGTGGTCAACGCGGCGATGCTGTGGCTGACGTCCTGGCTGAGCTCCTTCACGCCCCTGCGGCTCGAGATCGACTCCTTCCTCTGGACGGCGGTGCTCGCCACCCTGATCATCGGGGTGGTGTCCCTCCTGATGGGCTGGGCCGTCCCGGACCGCGAGCGCCGCTGACCCGCGCCGGGGCTCAGCCCCGGTGCAGCGCCGTCCAGAGGAACTCGTGGGACAGCGCGTGCAGGCGGGCGGCCTGCTTGTTGTCGCCCGCGCCCGCGTGCCCGCCCTCGGTGGCCTCGTAGAACCACACGTTCTCGTAGCCCATGCCGAGCATCCGCGCGGCGGCCTTGCGCGCCTGGACGGGGCCCACGCGGTCGTCGCTCGTGGCGGTCCAGAACAGGACGTCCGGGTAGTCCCGCCCCTCCTCCAGCAGGTGGTACGGCGAGAACGTGCGGACGGACTCCCACTGCTCCGGGTCGTCCGGGTCGCCGTACTCCGCGATCCAGGAGTAGCCCGCGGACAGCTTCGTGTAGCGGCGCATGTCCAGCAGCGGCACCCCGCAGGAGATCGCCCCGAACAATTCGGGGTGCCCGGTGAGCATGTTGCCCACGAGCAGCCCGCCGTTGGAGCCGCCCGAGCACGCGAGCGTTCCCCGGGTGCACACCCCGCGGTTCTGCAGGTCCGCGGCGACGGCCGCGAAGTCCTCGTACGCCCGGTGCCGGTTCCCCTGCAGGGCGGCCCGGTGCCACGCGGGGCCGTACTCGCCGCCGCCGCGGATGTTGGCGAGGACGTAGACCCCGGACCGCCCGGCGTCGTCGGTGCGGGTCAGCCAGGACCGCCCGAGGGCCCCGGAGTAGGCGGGGGTCCGGGAGACCTCGAAGCCGCCGTAGCCGGAGAGCAGCGTCGGGTTCCGCCCGTCGAGGACCGGGTCGGCGGGGCCCACCTGGAAGTAGGGCACCCGGGTGCCGTCCGCCGAGACCGCGAAGTGCTGCTCGACCGAGAGCCCGGTCGTGTCGAAGAACGCGGGGGCGGTCCTCGCCACCCGCGGCGGGGCCGTCACCCCGCCGCGGGCCGGGAGGGTGCCGCGGGACACGGTGGTCGGGGTGAGGAAGCCGGTCGCCACGAGCCAGTAGTCGTTGCCCGCCTCCGGGTCCTCGTCGTCGACGGCGTAGGCGTCCACGCTGTGCAGGGCCGGCGCCCCGGGCAGCTCGGACGAGGTCCAGGGGCCCGGCTCGGCGACGCGGACCACCGAGGAGACGTCCCGCAGCAGGTTGAGGATCAGCCGGTCGGCCGTCCAGGACCAGGACTGCAGCGACGTGCGCGCGTCCGGGACGAACACGGCGGTCACGGAGCGGTCCCCGGCCAGGAACGCCTCGAGCTCGGCCACGAGCAGGGACCCGGCCGGGTGCACGGTCCCGTCCAGCTCGAGCTCCTCCTGCGGGCGCAGCAGCAGCCACTGACGGTGCAGGTCCACCGTCACCGAGTCGGGGACGTCGACGTGCACGAGCTCCTCCTCCCGCACCAGGTAGGTCCGGGAGGCGAAGAAGTCGACCACGTCCACGGCCACGTCCCGGACGAAGCCCGGGGTGTGGTCCCGCACGAGCACCGCCTGCACGTGGTCCTCGGCCACCTCGAACACCTGCCGGGCCTCGGCGAGGTCCTGCCCGCGGCGCAGGACGCGCACGGTGCGGGGGTAGGAGGAGGTGGTCATCGAGCCGGGGCCGAAGTCGGTGCCCACGTGCAGGGTGTCGGCGTCCACCCACGTCACGGTGGACTTCGCCGTGGGGACGTCGAAGCCGCCGGGCACGAACCGGCGCTCGTCGAGGTCGAACTCGCGCACCCGCTTCGCGTCGCCGCCGTCGGGGGAGAGGCTGAGCAGCGCCCGCCGGTGCCGCCCGCCGGTGTACTGCGGGCGCAGCAGCCGGGCCCCGCCCCAGACCCAGTCGACGCCCTCCACGGCGGCCAGCGCGTCGACGTCGAGCAGGACCTCCCACTCGGTGTCCCCGCCGAGCCAGGACTCCCACGTGGTGCGGCGGAAGACGCCGCGGGGGTGCTCGGCGTCGCGCCAGAAGTTGTAGTAGTGCGGCCCGTGCTTGGCGACCATGGGGATCCGCTCGGTCGAGTCCATGACCGCGAGCACGTCGGCCTCGAGGCGGCGCAGCCGCGGGCTCTCGAGCGCCGCCAGGGTGCGGGCGTTCTGCCCGGCGACCCACTCCAGGGGCGCGTCCCCCGTGATCTCCTCCAGCCACAGGTTCTCGTCGTGCGGCTGCTCGGCGGTCGGGCGGGCGGCGGTCTGCGCGGTCTCGGTCATGTCCGCCATCGTAGGCGCAGCCCCGTGCCCGTGGCCCGGCGGGCGGGTCGATATCCTGAGGGCCATGAGCGCAACGGGCAGGCCAGGTTCCGAACGACGGGTCACGGTGATCGGGGCGGGCCCGCGCGGGCTCTCGGCCGTGGAGCGGCTCGCGGCCCGCGCCGCGGCCTCGGGCGCCCGGGTGCGCATCGACGTCGTCGACCCCTTCCCGCCCGGTCCGGGGCACGTGTGGCGGACGAACCAGTCCCCGCTGTACCTCATGAACACGCCCTCGGTGTTCCCCACGGTGATCGCCGACGACGGCGTGCTGCCCGTGGACCCGCTCGAGCCGCTGCGGAACATGAGCTTCGAGCACTGGCGGCTCGCCGCCGTGGCGGGGACCATCGCCGTGGACCCCGACGACGCCGCGCACCTGACCCGGATGACGCCCCAGTCCTATCCGTCCCGGCGGATGTACGGGGTCTACCTCTCCTGGATCTTCCGCACGCTGCAGGACGCCCTCCCCGCCACCGTGCAGCTCGCCGTGCACCGGGCCGAGGCCGTGGGCGTGCACGTGCGGGAGCACGCCCGGCACCGCTACGACGTGGAGATCAGCGGCGGGCAGAACCTCCCGGCGGACGCCGTGGTGCTCGCCCTGGGCCACCTCGACGCCGACCTGCGCCCCGACCAGCGGGAGCTCGTGGACGGCGCCGCCGAGCTCGGGCTGACCTACTGGCCGCCCGCCGTGCCCGCCGACGTGCACTGGGACGACCTGCCCGCCGGGCGCACCGTGCTGGTGCGCGGCATGGGCCTGAACTTCTGCGACGTCCTGGCCCAGGTCACCGAGGGCCGCGGCGGGATCTACACCCAGGACGGGGAGCGCTACGTCTACCACCCCTCGGGGCGGGAGCCCGTGATCGTGGCCGGCTCCCGCCGCGGCGCCCCGTACCGCTCCAAGGCGGTGCTCGAGGGCTACTACGCCGGCTCCCTCGTCACCCGGTTCTTCACCCTCGACGCCGTGCGGGCGCTCGCGGCGCGGGCGGAGGGACCGCTGTCCTTCGAGACGGACCTCTATCCGCTGATCCGCAAGGACGCCCAGTGGAACTACTACTCCGTCCTGGCGCGGACCGCCCCGGACGCCTTCGAGACCGACCCGCAGGAGTTCCTGGCGCGCTTCGACGCCGTGCTCGGCACCGGCGACGACCACCCCGAGGGGCCCTGGACCTCCCGGGCCGAGCGGCTCATCGCGTCCGCGGTGGTCCCGGGACGGCAGCTCAACGCCCTCCGGCTGGCCCGCCCCTTCGAGGGGCTCAGCTTCGGCTCCCACGACGAGTACGCGGCGGCCCTGGTCCACCACCTGGACCGGGACGTGCACGGCGCGCTGGCCGGCGAGGACGACCCGCTGCAGATGGCCGTCGCCTCGCTCAACGCCGCGCGCACCGTGCTCAAGGCCGTGCTGGCGGACCTCGGGATCAGCGACGCCTCCTGGACCGACGAGCTGCGGCGCACGTTCGAGCCCTTCGTGGAGGGGCTCGCCTCCGGGCCGCCGGTGCTGCGGAACCAGCAGCTGGCGGCGCTGGCCCGTGCCGGCGTGGTGCGCTTCCTGGGCCCGGACCCGCAGTTCCTCGTGGACGAGGAGGAGGGCCGGTTCGTGGCGAGCTCCCCCTGGGTCAAGGACGAGCCCTTCCGCGCCGAGCACCTCGTGGAGGCCATGTCCCCGCCCAACGACGTCCGGCGCAACATCTCCCCGCTGCTGTCCGCGATGCACCGGGAGGGCCTGGTGCGGGTCCGGGCCATGGAGACCCGGGACGGCGTCGCGACCGTGCCCGGCACCGGGCTGGACGTCACCCGGCCCCCGTACCGGGCCGTGCGCGTCGACGGCGGCGTGGAGCCCGGCGTCCTCGTGCTCGGCCTGCAGCTCTCGGCCGTCCAGTGGGGCGTGGCGATCGCCGCGGAGGCCGGGGCGTCCGCGGAGCTGGGTGCCCGGACCCTGGCGGACGCCGACCGCATCGCCGCGGCGGTGCTGGGCCCGGCCCCGGCACGCGACTGACCCCGGGGGCACCGGGGCCGGCCGGCGCGCCGCGGCCGGGTCAGCCGAGGCGGCGGTGCAGGACCTCGCGGGCCCGGTCGTCGGCGTGCTCCCGGAGGCCCTTGCCGGGGTGCTCACCGGAGTTGCCCCTGCCCGGCTTCTGCGGGCCGGCGGGCTCGGCGCCGGCGGGGGCCAGGCCGACGATCTCCGGGTTGTGGTCGGAGGCCCGGTACGGGTCGGCCGCGTAGAGGTCGACCACGTTGTGGTTGTGCCGGCTGTACTCCAGGCCCACCGACTCGTGGGCGTTGATCTCCCAGATGTCCGAGCCCGTGACGATCCCGGCCGCGGCCGGAGAGGCCAGGACGTGGTCGAGGGAGCCGACCATCCCGCCGAAGGCGTAGGAGTGCTCGCCCGCCGGCGCGAGGTTCGTGTAGCCGGCCTCGTGCAGGACCCGCATCGGGTCCTCCTGGTCGTAGGAGTTGAAGTCACCGGCCAGGAGGACCCGGTCTGTGCCCTGGGTGGACTCCAGCCGCTCGGCGAAGGCCACCAGGGCCCGGGCCTGGGCGGTGCGGTCGGCGTTCCAGGCCCCGGCGCCGTCCCCGGCGTCCGCATTGGGGCCGGTGGAGGGGGCGGAGCCCTTGGACTTGAAGTGGTTGACGACCACCGTGAAGTCGCCGCCCGCGTCCCCGCCGGCGGGGCGGAACGTCTGGGCCAGCGGCTCGCGGGCGTTGTCGAAGTTCTCCTCGTCGTCCAGGATCACGGACTCGCCCACGGTCTCGAGTGCGGCCGGCTGGTAGATGAACGCGGTGCGGATGACGTCCTCGTCCTCGACGGCGGGTCGCTCGGCCGGTGACGGCACGTACGCCCAGACCTCGGAGCCGGCGGCGGTGTTGAGGGCCTCGACCAGGTCGGACAGGGCCTGGTCCCGGTCCTTGCCGAACTTCGCGGAGTTCTCGATCTCCTCCAGGGAGACGACCTCGGCGTCCAGGGCGTTGATCGCGGCGACGATCTTGGCCTGCTGGCGCTGAAGGTCCTCCTGCTCGGCCGCCCCGCGGGCGTCGCAGCCTCCGCGCACCGAGACCGGGTCGCCGGCGCGGTCCGTGTAGTAGGTGCAGCCGGTCAGCTCGTCGCCGGTGGTGGTGAAGTAGTTCAGCACGTTGAACGTGGCCAGCTGCACGTCCCCGCCGACGTCCTCGGGGGCGGCGGTGCGGGTGTTCTCGGCGACCACGGGGGCGTCCTCGGCGTTGTCCCCGGTCAGCCGGGTCGTGGGCTGGAGGCGCCACTCGTCGAACGAGTAGCCGAGCACCACGGGCGCCACGAAGTCCACGGGCGCGCCGATCCGCATCGGGGTCGTGGGAGAGAGGTAGGGGAGGGGGACCGAAGCGTTGGCGAAGTGGCCGTAGTTGGTCGTGGCGCCGTCGTCGAGCAGGAGGCCCCGGGCCTCGTTGTCGGCGGCCTGCGCGGCGGCCTCGGGCGAGCCGGGCGCGCCCACGGCGGTGGGCTGCACGAGCGGGGTGGTGCCGGCCGCCAGGCCGATCTCGCCGTAGCCGTTCAGGGCGTAGTTGTCGGTGATCACGAACTCACCGGCCGGGTTGAGCAGCATGCCCTCGAGGTCCTCGCGCTCCGCCTCGTCCGTGGGCCAGCCGACGGCGGCGGGCTCGACCGCCTCGGCGGCCTCGTCGAGGACCGTGACCCCCTCCGGGTGCACGCTGATCTGGGTCTGTCCGTGGTACTCGGCGACCGTCCCGGTGACCTCGACGTACTGGCCGAGCTCCACGTTCGCCACGGCCGAGGGGGAGTACACGAAGACGCCGTCGGAGGCGTCGTGGGCGGCGGTGTC
The DNA here is from genome assembly GCF_013368965.1 of Kocuria salina. NCBI lineage: Bacteria > Bacillati > Actinomycetota > Actinomycetes > Micrococcales > Micrococcaceae > Kocuria > Kocuria salina. The sequence goes on along the minus strand of NZ_SSSF01000006.1, from coordinate 44,219 downwards.
CAGGTCGCCACCGGTGCCAGGGGTCTGGAGGTACCAGCCGTTGAGCCCGCCGGTGGCGTAGACGGCGGTGACCACGCCGCGGGTGGTCACGGCCTGTCCGGCCCTGGGGGAGACGTCGCCGGTGCCCTGGATGTCCCGGATCGCCAGCTCCACCGGCGGGGCGGCGGGCTCCGGGCTCGGCTCGGGGACCGGTTCGGGGGCGGGCTCGCCCCCGCTGCCACCGGAGTTCTGCGGGGTCACCGCGGTCGTGGCGGTGAAATCGGCGGAGTTGTCGTCGGTGTCCACGCCGTCGGCGCGGGTCATGGACTTCGGGTCCGCATTCGCCGACGGGCCAGTGGCGGGCGCGGTCTCGTAGGTGTTGGAGGTGCCGTAGCCGAGCAGGTCCACGAGCCCGTCGGTACCGGTCACCGAGCCAGTGGGGGCGGCCAGGGGCTGCTCGCCGTCGGAGAGCACGATCGTCCCGGAGACGCCCGCCGGGTTGAACGAGGTGGCGAGGTCGGGGGCGGGCAACGCGGCACCGCTGCCCGCGTTGGACCCGCCCTGGACCAGGAAGTAGCCGCCCGGGGCGATGGTCCCGGACAGCGCCACCGTGCTGGTGACGGTTCCGGTGCCGGACGCGGAGCGGTACTGCAGGGTCCAGCCGGTGAGGTCCACCGGCTGGACCGTGGGGTTGTAGAGCTCGACGAACTTGTGGGTGTAGACGGCGTTGGCCGAGCCGCCGTTGGTGTAGGCCTCGTTGATGACCACGTTCGCCCCGTCCAGGGCGGCGTGCACGGGCACGGTCAGCGGCACGGCGAGCAGGGCCGCGGCCAGAGCCCCGCTCAGGGGCAGGGAGAACAGCTTGTTCACGGTGGGGAGTTCCTTCAGTGGGGGCAGGGGGAGAAGGGGAGAGAACGATCGGGGCTCAGCCGAAGAGACGGCTGAGGACCTGGTGGGCCCGCTCGGAGCCGTGCTTCCAGGCGCCGCGGCCGGGCTCGCCCTGGCCGGGGTGCTCGCCGGAGTGGCCCGTGCCGGGTTTCTGGGGCTGGGTCGGCCTGTCGGTGGGCTCCGGCTCGGTGGCGCAGTCGGTGGGCAGGTCCAGGACAGCCTCCGGCACGCGGACCTGCGTGCCGGACGGCTCGGCGACCAGCCACACGGCGGCGTCGTCGGCCAGGCCGGTCGTGTCGAGGCTGACCGAGGTCGTGCCGTCGGTGACCGGTGCCGTGCCGAGTTCAGTGCCGTCCGGGTCGCCCGCGCGCACGCTCAGCGAGGTGTTCTCCGGTGCGCCCAGGGAGGTCATGTCCAGGGAAGAGACGTCGAAGGTCACGGTGCAGCCGTCCGCGGCGGCCCCGGTCAGCGCCACGGACCGGCGGTCGAACTCGGGGGACAGCGGGCTGTTGGCGGAGAGGTACTCCATCCAGGCGTCGCGGTCGATCCGGCCGGTGTCGGTGACGTCGGTGCCCTCGGTCAGGGCGGTGAAGTTGTCGCCGCCCTCCACCAGGAAGGACACCGAGCCGATCACGTACTCGGCGGCCGGGTCGACGGGCTGCCCGTCGACCGTGATCGAGGTGATCCGGTCCCCGGCCGGGCGGGCGGCGTCGAAGGTGTAGGACACGTTCTCGGACAGCCCCAGCTGCAGGTACGGCCGGGACGATCCCTCGGGCTGCCACTGCTGCTCGAGGACCCGCTCGAACTGCTCGCCGGTGAGGGTCACGGTGGTGAGGTTGTTGGCGAAGGGCAGCACCTGGTTGGCCTCGGACTCCGTCACCACGCCGTCGCGCTCGCCGTCGATGGCCTGGCCGGGGTCGTCCGCCCAGAGGAGGTCGGCGCGCAGGCCGCCGGGGTTGATGAGGCCGATCTGCACGCCGTCCGACTCGTCCAGGCTGTCGCGGATGGACTCGGCGACCAGGTTGCCGAGGCTCGACTCGGCGCCGCGGTCGTCGCGGGCCTGCACGCCGTCCCGCAGACCGTAGGCGGTGGTGATGTCCCCGGTGATCTCGCCGACCGGGGTGCTGCCCCGCTCCAGGGCCACCGCCTCGGCGTCCGCGACGATCCCGGCGACCTCCGCGACGCGCGGATACCGGGCGACCAGCTCCTCCTCGGTCGCGGTGACGACCTCGTCGACGGCCAGCACGCCGGTGGTGAGGTCGACGTCGTCGGCGGCCTCGTCGTAGCTCAGGGAGATCCGCCCGAGGCTGCCGCCGTACGAGCCGGCCTGCAGGACCGCGCGGTCGAGGTCGCCGTCGCCGTCCACGTCGACGCCCTCGTCGTAGACCTGGTGGGTGTGCCCGTTGAGCACCACGTCCACGGTCGCGCTGGTGCCGGTCACCAGCCGGTCGCCGAGGGCGTCGGCCGCGTCGGCGGCGCCCTCGTGGTAGACGGCCACCACGACGTCGGCCCCGTCCGCCTCGAGCCGCTCGGCCTCGGCGTTGACGGCCTCGACGGGGTCGCCGAAGGTGATGCCCTCGATCGCGCCGGGCGAGACGAGCGTGGCGGTCTGCTGGGTGACGGCGCCGACCACGCCCACGCGCACGCCCTCGACGTCGAACGTCGCGGACGCCTCGGTGACGAGCTCGCCGTCCGGGCCGGTGACGTTGGCCGCCAGGTAGGGGAAGCCGGCGCGCTCGGTGATGCGGCCGGTCAGGTCGTCCGCACCCCGGTCGAACTCGTGGTTGCCCACGGCGGAGGCGTCGAGCTCGAGCGCGTCGAGCACGTCGAGCGTGGGGTCGTCCTGCTGCACGGCCGAGACGTATTCGGAGGCGCCCACGTTGTCCCCGCCGGACAGCAGCAGCGTGCCGTCCTCGTTCTCCGCGCGCAGCTGCTCGATCGCGCCCGCGAAGAGGAGGGGGTCGGAGGAGAGCCGGCCGTGGTAGTCGTTGAAGTAGAGCAGCTCGACGGCCGTCTCCCCGGCCGCGGTCGCCCCCGCGCCCGGTGCCGCCGGGGGCGCCGTCCCCTGGGCGGACGCCGCGGGGAGGACCAGACCGGTCGAGGTGACCACGGCGCCGGCGGCGAGCGCGGCGAGCAGGGCAGGACGGTGCTTCTGGGGCGCCATGGGGGTCCTCCGGGGGATGCGGCGGTGCGTTGTCCCCATTTCAGCACGCGGAGGTGAACGGCGGACCACGACACCGCGACATTTCTCCGGCCCCGGGACGGGACGGGGCCCCCACCGGCCGGTTCGCGGTGGGGGCCTCGTGCGGAGGCGGAAGGTAAGGGATTTGAACCCTTGGTACGGGGTCACCGCACACCGGTTTTCAAGACCGGCTCCTTAGGCCGCTCGGACAACCTTCCCCGCGCCCGCCCGGTCCCCGGCGGGGGCGGCGGAGCGCGCAGCCCATTCTTCCACGGCGCCCGGAACGCCGCCAAAGCCCCGGTAGGGTGAGCGCGTGGACGCACCCGAGAGCCCCGACCGCGGGACGACGACGATCGTGTGGTTCCGGGACGATCTGCGCGTCACGGACCACCCCGCCCTCGACGCCGCGTGCCGGCGCGGCGCGGTGGTCGCCCTCTGCGTCCTGGACGAGGAGTCCGAGGGGGTCCGGCCCCTCGGCGCGGCCGCGAAGTGGTGGCTGGACGGGTCGCTGCGGTCCCTGCGGGAGTCGCTCCGGGAGCTGGGCATCCCCCTGGTGCTGCGCCGCGGCCCCGCCGGGACCGTGCTCCCCGAGGTCCTCGAGCGCACGGGGGCGGGCGGCATCACGTGGAACCGCCGCTACGGCGGGCCCGAGCTCGCCGTGGACGCCGGAGTGAAGCAGTGGTGCGCCGAGCACGGGGTGGAGGCGCACTCGTTCCAGGCCGCGCTGCTGCACGAGCCGTGGACCCTGCGCACCGGCGCCGGCGGCCCGTACAAGGTGTTCACCCCCTTCTGGAAGGCGCTCCGGGCGCTGGAGATCCGGCAGCCGCTCCCCGTGCCCGGGCCGGGTCGGGGGGCCGCCGCGGAGGTGGCGGCGGCCGCCGGCACCGAGGACCAGGTCGACTGGGACCTGGTGCCGTCCCCGGAGCGCGCGGCCGGGCTGGCCGCGGTGTGGACGCCCGGGGAGGCGGCCGCGTGGGAGCGGCTGGACGACTTCCTGGACCGCGTCGAGGACTACGCCGAGGGCCACGACCGGCCCGACCGGGACGGCACCAGCCGGCTCTCCCCGCACCTGCGGTGGGGCGAGATCAGCCCGTTCGCGGTCTGGGACGCGGCCGTCCGGCACCGGTCCGAGCAGGGGAGCAGCCCGGGGCTGGAGAAGTTCCTGGCCGAGCTGGGCTGGCGGGAGTTCAACTGGCACCTGCTCCACCAGGTGCCGGACCTGCACGTGCGCCACGTCCGCCCGGCCTTCGACGCGTTCCCGTGGCGGGACGCGGCGGAGGCGGCCGGCGACGTCCGGGCCTGGCAGGAGGGGCGCACCGGCTTCCCGCTCGTGGACGCGGGCATGCGGCAGCTGCGGGCCACGGGGTGGATGCACAACCGGGTCCGGATGGTCGCCGGGTCCCTGCTCACCAAGAACCTGCTGGTCGACTGGCGGGTGGGGGAGCAGTGGTTCTGGGAGACGCTCGTGGACGCCGAACCGGCGAGCGGGCCCGGGAACTGGCAGTGGGTCGCGGGCTCCGGCGCGGACGCGAGCCCGTTCTTCCGGATCTTCAACCCGCTGACCCAGGGCCGGAAGTTCGACCCCGAGGCCCGCTACATCCGCCGCTGGATCCCCGAGCTGGCCGGCGACGAGGGCGTGGACCCGCACGAGCCCGGTCTGCTCGGACCGTCGGTCGGCTACCCGGAGCCGGTCGTGGACCTGCCGGCCAGCCGCGGACGCGCCCTCGACGCCTACGCCTCGATCCGCTGAGGGCGGCGCCGGCGTCCGCCTGTTCGCCACGGGCCGACGCCGGGTGACCGGGTGCCCGCCCCGCGACACAATGGGAGCGACCGTCGCCCCCGACCGGAAGGCCCCACCATGCGCGCAGTGCTCGAGACCACCCCCGGCGGACCGGAGGTCCTCGCCGTCGCCGAGGTCCCCGCCCCGGAGCTCACGCCCGACGGGGTGCGGATCCGGGTCCGGGCCGCCGGGATCAACCGGGCGGACGTCATGCAGCGCCTGGGCCGGTACCCGGTCCCGCCCGGGGCGTCGACCGTCTTCGGCCTCGAGGTCTCGGGCACGGTGCAGGAGCTCGGCCCCGAGGTGCCGGCCGTCTCCGGGTTCGCCCCCGGCGCCGAGGTCGTCGCCCTCCTGGACTCCGGGGGCTACGCCGAGGAGGTCGTCGTCCCGGCCGGCCAGGTCCTGCCCGCGCCCGCCGGGGTGGACCTCGTCGCCGCCGCCGGCCTGCCGGAGGTGTGCGCCACGGTGTTCTCCAACGTCTTCATGGCCGCCGCCGCCCGCGAGGGCGAGACGGTCCTGGTGCACGGCGGCACCGGCGGGATCGGCACCAACGCCCTCCAGATGTGCCGGGCCCTCGGCCTGCGCGTGCTCACCACGGTCGGCAGCCCGGAGAAGGCCGAGGCTGCACGGCGGCTCGGCGCCGAGGCGATCGACTACCGGCAGGAGGACTTCGTGGCGCGCGTGCGGGAGCTCACGGACGGGCACGGCGCCGACATCGTGCTCGACGTCGTGGGCGGCTCCTACCTGGGGCGCAACCTGGACGCGCTGGCCACCAACGGCCGGATCGCGGTCATCGCCACCCAGGGCGGGCGCACGGGGGAGCTGGACCTCGGCAAGCTCATGGCCAAGCGGGCCGCCGTGATCGGCACCACGCTGCGCCCGCGGCCCGTGGCGGAGAAGACCCGCATCATGGCCGCCGTGCGGGAGCACGTGTGGCCCCACGTCGAGTCCGGCGCCGTCCGCCCGGTCGTGGACCGCACCTTCCCCCTGGACGAGGTCGCGCGGGCCCACGAGTACTTCGACTCCGGCACGCACATCGGCAAGGTCCTGCTCGTCCCCTGAGCGCACCCCTCGGCACGGCCGCGGACGGCCCGGTCCCGGCCCGTCGCCGGGCCCGGCCCGCCCTCCGCGCGCACGGAGGGCGGGCCGGGCCGCCGTAGGATGGACTGTCTCCACTCGAAAGGACCGCCCGTGGCATTCCTGCGCGACTACCGCGCCGCTCGCCGTGACGAGGCCGAGCTCGGTCTGGGCGTGTGGCGCCGCGCCCACGACCGGTTCCGCCGGGGTCTGGACCGCTTCCACCAGATCCTCGAGAGCCTCCCGGACAAGACGCTCGCGCAGTCCGTGGTGCCCACCGCCAACGCGCTCGCCGATCTGCTGCCGGAGGTGCGGGCCGTGTGCGCGGCGGCGCAGCGCACGGCGCCGAGCAGCAGCCACGACATCCCTGCCTCCGCGGGCGGCTACCTCAACGACGTCCACCGTGAGCTCTCCCGGGCCGGCAACGCGATGGCCCAGGCGGCGGAGGCCCTCACCATGGCCCGGTTCGTGCGGGCCGACGAGGAGTCGTCCGCCCACCGGCTGGACGCGGTCGTCCGCCGGGCCGAGGCGGTGCGGGAGCACGTGGAGCGCGCCGAGGAGCTGCTGCGCCGCGGCTGAGCCCGTTCCCGGCGGCGACGGGGTGGACCCGACAGCCTGCTGATGGTTTGATGGGCGGCATGAACCCCTCCGGATACGACTACCGCGCGGCCGACGGCGAGTTCGACGCCCGCTGGTCCCGCTCGCCCCTCGGCCGACCCGGCCGCGGAGGCCCCGGCCGTTTCGGCCCGGGCTACGACCTGCCCAGCCGCCGGGGCGGGGGGTACGGTCGCCGTTCCGGCTTCCGCATGCTCCCCTTTCCCGGGTACTCCACCCGGACGCGCCGGGGCACGAACGTCACGGTGGGCGGTTGTTGCCTGCCCCTGCCGATCGGCTGCCTGACCACCACGGTCCTCGCGGGCGCGGCGGCCGTCCTCGTGGGCCGCACCGCCCGCGACTGAGCGTCCCGGCGGGCCGGGCGGCGGATCACGCGGCCGCCGGCTCCGCCCGCAGGATCTCGATCGGGACGGGCACGACGCGCTCGACCGGGGCGGGGACGGCGTGCTCCGCCGGGACGGGCGCGAGGTGCTCGACCGGGACGGGCCCGTCCTCCTCGGCCCCCAGCGGCGGGCTGAGGCGCCAGCCGACGGCCTCCAGGTCGAGGGCGAGACGCGTCTGGCCGGTCACGGCGCCCTCGTCGCAGTAGCGGCCGAACGACCGGTGGACGTCCTCGAGCGCCTGCCAGCGGATCAGCGCGGCCGGGCCGCCGACGGCGGTGGACCGGGCGGAGACGGCGCCCACGTTGCGGTCCCGGAGGGCGGCCAGGGCGCGGGCCAGGAAGCCCGGCGGCAGCTGGACGCCGGGGTCGAGGACCAGCACCAGGTCGTCCGGCTCCATCCGGACGGTGTCCAGGGCCTGGTTGAGCGCCCCGGCACAGTGCTGCCGGTTGTCGACGGTGAGCAGGACCTCGGCGCCGGCGTGCAGGGCGACCTCGACGGTGGCGTCGGTGGAGTCGTCCGACATGACGAGGATGCGCTCCGGCGGACGGGTCTGGCGGTGGAGGGAGACGACCGCGTGCTCGACGCGGGCCGCCTCGTCGTGGGCGGGAATGATCGCGGCGATCATGACGACTTCTCTCGGCGTGCCCGGCGTGCGTCCCGCCGCTGACGTCCCCCTGCGGCGGGGCGCCCGACCGGCCCCTGAACGAGTGTTCTCGGTGACAACGTGAGCCCCCTGACGTGTTGTCCTGGACCAAAGTCTAGGCACCGCGGCGGACACTTTACATCCGCAAATCAGGGGACGTCCGCCCCGGCCGGACGCGGGTCCGGCGCGTCCCCGGGGGGCGCTACACCTCGTCCCGGCCGCACAGCCGGCACAGCTTCCACACGTTCGTGTCCCCGTGCCGCTCGAACACCACCCGGCTGACCAGGGCCTGGATGAGGGCGAGCCCGCGGCCGGACTCGCGGTGCTCCTGCGCCATGGCCCCCGTGAGGTCGACCTGCGCCGGTGCGGCGCCGATCTCGTAGATCCTCGCCTCCAGCCGGTGGGGGTCCGCGACCAGGTCCACGGAGAGCTCGATCGGGTCCTCCGCCGCGGGCACCGCGTGCACCACCACGTTGCCGGCCGCCTCCACGACCGCGAGCGTGAAGGCCATCCGGTCGGTCTCGGGCACGAACGCGGCCTCCCCCCACAGCGCGTCCAGGTCCTCGTGCAGGGCGTCCACCGTCAGGGCGGTGGCCGGGCCCCGGCGCGAGCGGCGGGCCGTGGGCTCAGTCATCGGCGAAGGCCGCGTCGGCGGTGTCGTAGGGGGTCAGGACGCGGTGCATGCTGGTGAGCTCGAGGACCATGCGGACCTGGGGGCGGACGTTCGCGATCCGCAGGTCGCCGCCGGCCTGACGGGCCAGCTTGAGGCACCCGATGAGGGCGCCCAGGCCGGACGAGTCCATGAACTCGGTGCCGCCGAGGTCGACCACCACGTGGTTGCTGCCCTCGTCGACGACCTTCGCCACGACCTCCCGGAGCTTGGGCGCTCCCACCATGTTGAGCCGTCCGGTGCCCGTGATGTGGGCGAACCTCGGCTTCTGCTCAATCGTGAACTGCATCGGCACTCCTCTCCTCGGGCTCGAAGCCCGTGTATCTCGCGGCGGTGACGAGCACGCTCAGCACCACCAGGTCGAAGGCGACCCAGGCCACGTTGACCAGGGTTCCCACCGGTTCGTTCAGCCCCACCGCCAGCCGGGCGGTCCCCACCAGGAGGGCCGCGGCCAGCAGCCCCATCACCACCAGCTGCGGGCGGATGAGGTGCCAGGCCGGGCCGGCGTCCTGCCGCACCTTGGGCGTGACGGCGAAGCCGAGGGGGCGGCCGAACCAGACGTTGCGGGCGGCCGTGGTGCACGCCCTGATCCAGATGGGGAACAGCGCCAGGCTGTACTGCTGGCCGCGCCAGGTGGGGATGCCCCGGCCCACCACGAGGAACAGCAGCTGGTTCACCACCATGAAGGGGATGAAGCGGACGAAGAAGTCCCAGCTGAGGCTCGTGACGGGGAGGATGCCCAGCACCAGGTACACGATGGGCGCGGCGAAGTAGACGACGGCCGCGAAGCCGGACAGGTAGCTCCACATCGTGGCGAAGTACATGAGCCGCTGGCCCCACCCCAGCCGGCGCTGCAGCAGCGGGTTCTCCCGGAGCAGCACCTGCACCGTGCCCTGTGCCCAGCGCAGGCGCTGGGTGAGCATGGTCTTCAGGTCCTCGGGGGCCAGGCCGTGGGCGAGGACCTCGTGGTGGTAGACGCTGCGCCAGCCCAGGCCGTGCAGGCGCATCGCGGTGGCCATGTCCTCGGTGACCGAGATCGTCGCCAGCGGCATCACCGGCTGGGCCTCGCCGGGCCGGTCCACGGAGACCGCCTCGAGCACCTCCCGGACCGGTTCCACGGCGGCCAGCGGGGACAGGTCGCGGCGGGACATCCGGTCCACGGCGGAGGCGAGCTCGTCCGGCCAGACCATGCCGTCCTCGGGGGGCAGGTCCAGGGCGGCGATCGAGGCGAGGTCCGCCTCGATCTGGGAGAAGTCCTGCGTGACGGTGCGCCGGGCCGCCGCGTCCACCTCGCGCTGCAGGCGGTAGGTCAGCTCGGTCAGGGGGGCGCCGGCCTTCAGCTCGGCGCGGGCCCGCTCGGTGGCGGCCTCGACGTCGTCGAGCATGCCTGCGACGACGGGGTTCGCGGCCTCCGGGGACCGTCGCGCCCTCCGCAGGGCGGTCCGGGTGCGGGCGAGGGACTCCTTCACGTCCTGCTCGACCTCCTGGACGTAGCCGGAGAGGCCGAGCTGCATGAGCGCCTCGCGGCGCAGGATCGCGTTGGAGCCGCAGAAGAAGGCGGCGTTCCAGCCGTCCTTGCCCTGCTGGATGGGGCCGTAGAACAGGGGGGCCTGGCTGCCGAGCGGATCGTGGTCCGGCACGTTGACGAACCACTGCGGCGTCTGCACGAGCGCCACCCTGCGGTCGTTGAACCAGCCCAGGGTCCGGTCCAGGATCTCCGGGGCCGGGACCTGGTCGGCGTCGAGGATCAGCAGGAACTCGCCCTGGGTGAGCATCAGGGCGTTGTTGAGGTTGCCGGCCTTGGCGTGGCGCGGCCGGTCGGTCCAGTCCTCGCTGCGCGTCAGGTAGCCCAGCCCGTGCTCGGCGGCGAGCGCCTCGAGCTCGGGGCGGGCCCCGTCGTCGAGGATCCACGTGCTGTGCGGGTGCCGGATCGCCTGCGCCGCCAGGGCGGTGCCCATCACGAGGTCGAGGGGCTCGTCGTAGGTCGTGATGAACACGTCCACGGTGGCGCCCGCGGGCGGGGCGCCGGCCTCCCCGCGCCGCCGGAGCCGCCAGACGGTGAGCCCGAACAGCGAGACGTCGATCAGGCTGTACGTCTCGGCGAGCAACAGGGGAACGGCGATCCACCACGCCGACCAGTTCAGCGACTCGAGCCAGCGCCAGGCGATGTAGTTGACGCCCAGCAGGAGGGTCAGGACGACCAGGAGCCGGACGAGGAAGCGGTTCACGGGGCGGACCGGCGGCGGACGACCACGGCGGTGACGTCGTCGGTGCGGGTCTCCTCGCCGGCGAGGTCGAGGACCGCGGTGCAGGCGGACGCGGCGTCCTCGTGGCGGGAGACCACGTCCGCGACCGCCTGCACGGCGTCGTCGACGTCCTCGTACGCGTCGAGGAGGCCGTCGCTGACGACGACGAGGGCGTCGCCGGGCGCGAGCACTATCCGGCCGGGCACCCACTGCGTCCCGGGCACCGCCCCCACCGGGGGGCCGCCCGGGCGCAGCCGGTCGATCCCGTCCGCGCGCACGTGCAGTCCCAGCCCGTGGCCCGCGTCGACGTACTCCACGACCCCGTCGGCCGTGTCCAGGCGGGCGTGGAAGAGCGTGACGAAGGAGTCGGAGTGGGCGAGGTCGTGCTCGAGGTGCCGGCAGGTGTCGCCGAAGGCCTGCGCCATGTCCGGCTGCCCGGCCGCGGAGCGCAGCACGGCGCGCACGGTGGCGGCGATGAGCGCGGCCCCCATGCCCTTGCCCATGGCGTCGGCCAGCGAGACCTGGAGCCCGCCCTCGGTCGTGTACCAGTCGAAGAAGTCCCCGCCCACGCTGCGGGACGGCCGGCACGCCCCGGCCACGTCGTAGCCGGGCACGGCCGGGGCGGCGGCGGGCAGCAGGCTGCGCTGGACCTCGGCCGCGCGGCGCAGCTCCTCGGCGTCGGCCTGCTCCGCTCGGGCGCGCGGCCGGCGGAACATCGCCTCGATCCTGGCCTGCAGCTCCCGGGGGCTGAACGGCTTGCTGATGTAGTCGTCCGCCCCGCGCTCGAGGCCCTCCAGCCGGTCGATCTCGCCCGGGCGGGCCGTGACCATGAGCAGGTAGGCGTCCGAGAACTGCCGGACCCGCCGGCAGACCTCCAGCCCGTCGAGGTCCGGGAGGCTGAGGTCCAGGGTGATGAGATCGGCGCCGTCGCGGCGCACGGCCTCGATGCCCTCGAGGCCGGTCGCGGCGGTCGTCACGGTGAAGCCGCGCATGCCGATGGTCTGGGCGAGGAGGTTGCGGATGTCGTCGTGGTCTTCGATCACGACGGCACGGCGACCCTGGGGGGAGGGGGTCATGGACCCATTAAGCCGCTATTCTTTGCAATTGTCATCCCGACCCCCCGAGGGTGACGCTCCCTGTCGGAAGAGTTTCCCGTGGACCGCTTGCTCACCGTCCTCTCCCTCGACCGGATCAGCTTCCACGAGCTGTCGATGCGCCGGCGCGTGCTACTCAGCCAGCTGCCGCTGTTCGTCACGACCGTCGCCCTCGTCGCCGGGATCTGGGTGGTCCACGAGCCGCTGCGGGGCGACCTGCGGGTCCAGCTGGCCCTGGCGCTCACGGTGGCGCTGACGGGGCTGTGCGTGCTCGTGCCGTGGGACCGGCTGCCCGACGGGGCGTTCCTGGCCGTCCCGGTCCTGGACTTCGTCCCCATCACCCTGCTGCGGGAGGGCACGCTGAGCACGGTGACGGGGGTGGGCATCATGGCCGCGTTCCCCGTCATCTGGCTCACCGGCTCGGGGCGGCTGCCCCGGGCGTCCGCCCCGCTGGGGTTCGTCCTGACCCTCGCCATGGTGTGGGTCCCGCTCCTGGTCCCGCCCCGGCCGCTGAGCGCGCAGCTGCTGACGGCCCCGCTGCTGATCCCGGTCATGCTGCTGGGCATCGGGATCACCGTCCAGGTGCTGTCGAACAGCATGGAGCGCCAGAACGCCGAGCTGGAGGCCAAGGACGCCGAGCTGCGCCGGCTGCTGGGCGTGACCGCGCGGCGGGAACGGCTGCTGAACGCCGTCCTGGACACGGTGGACGTGGGCGTGCTGGCGATCGACGAGCACGGCCACGACATCCTCATGAACCGCCGCCAGCACCGGATCCACGAGCTCTCGCTGCCCGAGGGGGTGCGGGACGGCGCCGAGGCGGACCTGCGGGTCTACGCTGACGGGGACGGGACGCCGCTGCCCGTGGACCGGCGTCCCGCCCGCCGCGCGATCCGCGGCGAGTCCTTCTCCGACGCCCTGGTCTGGGCGGGGGAGCCGCCCCTGCAGCGGGTGCTCTCCGTGTCCGCCCGCGTGCTCCGGGACGAGGACGGCGGGGTCGAGGGCTCCGTCCTGTCGTTCAACGACGTGACCGAGCTGGTGGCGGCGCTGCAGGCCAAGGACGACTTCGTGGCCGGCGTCTCCCACGAGCTGCGCACGCCCCTGACGTCCATCCGCGGCTACACCGAGCTCCTGGCCATGGACGAGCGGCTCCCCGGGCACGTCCGCTCCGGGCTGGAGGTCGTCGAGCGCAACGCCGACCAGCTGCTCGTCCTGGTCGAGGACCTCCTCCGCACCGCGGGCCCCGTCCTGGCGCTGCAGACGGCGGAGGCCGACCTCGTCCAGGTGGTCCAGCAGTCCGTCGCGGCGGCCGGGCTCCGGGCCGCGGAGGCGGGGGTGGACCTGCGGGTCGACGCCCCGCCCCGCCTCGTGCTGGCCTGCGACCCCGTGCGCCTGGGGCAGGTGCTCGACAACCTGCTCTCGAACGCCATCAAGTACTCCCCGGGCGGCGGGCCGGTGACGGTCCGGGTGGACCGGGCCGGGGCGACCGTGCAGGTGCAGGTGGCGGACCGCGGCATGGGGATGCGCCCGGAGGACGCCGAGCACGTGTTCGGCCGGTTCTTCCGCAGCAGCAACGCCCGGATGAGCGCCATCCCGGGTCTGGGTCTGGGCCTGGCGGTCGTGCACGAGATCGTCGAGCGCCACGGCGGCACCATCCGCTGCGAGAGCGCACCGGGGGAGGGGACGGTCTTCACCCTGACCCTCCCCGCGGCCGGACCGGCGGGTGCGGCGGACCCCGACCAGGCGGAGCAGGACGGATCAGCGGCTGTACTCCAGGCGGACCGAGTCGTCGTCGGGCAGCACCAGGACCGTGCTGCGCTCGACGGTCCAGTCCTCGGGCAGTAGGAAGTACCGGCCACCGCGCACCGTGAGCAGCCGTAGGCCGTCATAGCGGTGGAGGGGGTCGTCCGGCGTGCCCACCTGCTCCGTGCCGACCCCGGGGAGACCCACGTGCAGCGGCTCCGGGCTGTAGACGACCGCCTGTGGCAGATCCTTCCGGTTCTTCTGCAGCGCGTGCGCCATGAGCTGCCCCGTCTCCTCGGCCGCGGCGGTCGTGCCCCAGAAGATCAGGAGGCCGACCACCGACACCAGCGCGGCGGCGCCCAAGAGCTGGCCGCGCGGCGCGGTGGGCGGCTGGTCCCGCGCCGTGACGCGCCGCCGGAGCCCGGCGGCCCACGCGGCGCCCAGGACGCACAGCGCCATGGCGAAGGGGAGGATCCAGGTCTCCCTGCTGTCCCGAACGGTGCGCTCCAAGAGCCACCCGGCGACGGCCAGCCCGATGAAGAGCCACGTCCCTCGGTGCGCCCACCGCGCCACCTGCGCGCTCCCGGACGCCCGGACGCGGGCATCGACGCGCTCGCGGACCAGGCGGTCCGCCCACAGCCCGGCGAGGAGGGCCACGGCGATCCAGAAAAGGATTCCGTACAGGGAGCTGATGCTCAGCAGCAGGTAGTCCTGGGTGGTGTAGCCGAAGAGGTGCACGTCCAGGCCCATGGCCCGGGCCTGGGCGCCGGCGCGGACCCAGCCGTAGTAGACGAGTAGGGCCGTGAGCAGGCCGACCGAGATGCCCAGCTCCGAGACCGCCTGGACCAGGCGCGTCCAGAGCGGGGGCGTGGCCGGACTCTCCTCCGCCACCGTGGCTGCTACGGGGTGGGTGGAGCGGTGGGCGCGGGCGTCGGGGCGGGCACCGGCGGGGGGTCGGGGCAGGCGGTCGCCGGCACCTCGTAGACGAGGTGGGCCAGGCCGCCGACGGGCCAGTCCGCGTCCGTGACGGACACCGGGACGTGGCCGGTCACGTCGGACGGAGGGGCGCGGAAGAACAGGCTCCCGTTGCCCTGCTGCACCGGCACCTCCGTGGCGCCCACCGTCACGGCGCGGATGCCCTCGGGCGGCATCCACTCGAGATTGCCCTGCAGGAAGACCGGGGCGCCCCCGCAGGTGGAGACGGAAATCTCCAGGCCCTCCAGCCCGGGGGCCAGGGGGGAGACGAGGCTCTCCAGGACGAGGGGGCAGGCCGTGCCGTCGGGGACCCGGAGCTCGGGGACCGCCTCCGGCGCCCGGCGGTGGAACTCGACCAGCCTCTGCAGGCCCGCCACGGTCTCCTCCTCCCAGCAGCTGCCGGGTGCGGGAGTGGTGGCCAGGGCCTCCTCGCCCTGCCGCCACAGCTCGGGGTCGTTGGTCGTGGCGGCCTCGCAAAGGAGGGCGCCGGCCCGCGGGATGGGCTGGCCCCGGGACGCGAGCAGCTGCTCGTCGCCGCAGTCCCCGTCCTTCAGGGGGTCGTACCACAGCGGCGTGCCCTCCCCGTTGGGTCCGATCCGCAGCCACGTCAGGATGCGCGAGACCGGGGGGTCGCCGGACTCGCTCGGGGAGGGGACCGCGGAGCCGGACGGAGCCGCAAAGCCCGACGGGTTCGCGGCCCCGGACGGGTCCGAGGCGGGCGGGCTCGGGGACGAGCCGGGAGAGCCACCGCAGGCCGGCGCGGTCAGCGCTGCTCCGGCCAGGACGAGTGCGCAGACCAGCTGTCGGGAACGGAGTTGCATGGTGCACCGCCAAAGTCGTCCGTGGTGGCCGGTCGCCCGGAACAGATTCAGCGTACGGCGGGTCCTACCCGCCGAACACGACTGTGACCAGGGGTGACGTGACTGTGACGGCCGGTCCGCGCCGCCCGCCGCCGTCGCCCGGGGGTGGCTGCCGGCGGGCCCGGGGCGGGACGACGAAGGCTCCGGACCCTGGGGGTCCGGAGCCTGCTCCGCTCGGAGCCTCCTGTCGGAATCGAACCGACGACCTTTTCATTACGAGTGAAACGCTCTACCGACTGAGCTAAGGAGGCGTGCACGCGGCCGTCCGGAACGGCCTCAGTGCAGGTGAAACTGTAGCAGAGAGCGCGGGGGCGCCCCCAATCGGCGGGACCGGGCGCGGTGCGGGCGTTCCCCGGGAGTTCACCGGCTCTTCGACTCCCCGGCCTTACCGGCCCGCGGGGCCGGGGCGAAGCATGGACGGACACGACGACGGGGCCGGCCGCTGCGGTCCGCCCGGAACAGGAGCAGCCCAGTGCGCACACCGGACGGCGGCATCGCGCCGGATCTCGAGCTGGCCTTCCTGGACATGTCCGGGACCGTGTTCCACGACAACGGGATCATGGAGCGGGCCTTCGAGCGCACCGTGACCGGTCTCGGCGTCGACCCCGGCTCGGAGCGGTTCCGGCAGATGCTCCGCCACGTCCGGGACACGCTGGGCCAGTCGAAGGCCGGCGTGCTCGAGCAGCTGTTCGCGAGCGACCCCCACCGGGCGCGGCAGGCCGTCCGGGACTTCGAGCGCCACCTGGACGAGCTGCTGGCCACCGAGGGCGTCACCCCCGTGGAGGGCGCGGAGCAGGCCGTCACGGCGCTGCGCGAGGCGGGCCTGCGGGTCTGCCTGGCCACCGGCTACAACCGGCACAGCCTGAACACGCTCCTCGAGCAGCTCGGCTGGACGGGTCTCGCCGATCTCAGCCTGTGCCCCTCCGACGCGGGGCGCGGACGGCCCTGGCCGGACATGGTGCTCACCGCCGTGCTGGCGCTCGACCTCGGCGACGTCCGCCGGGTCATGGTCGTGGGGGACACGGCGGCGGACGTGCAGGCCGGTCTGCGAGCCGGTTCCGCCGCGGTCGTCGGCGTCCGCACGGGCGCGCACGACACGGCGTCCCTGCGCGCGGCCGGCGCCCACGTGGTGGTCGACTCGGTCCGGGACCTCCCCGGACTCGTCCGCACGCCGGGGCCCGGCGCGCGCTGACGCCCACCGCGCCGGCACCGGGCGCGGAGGGTCAGGAGCAGGTCGTCCCCTCCGCGGGGAGCTCGCCCTCCAGCAGGTAGGCGTCCACGGCGTCCTGCACGCAGCGGTTGCCGGCCGTGTAGGCGGTGTGGCCGTAGCTGTCGTAGGTCAGCAGCCGGGCGCTGTCGAGCTGCTCCACGAGGGCCTC
Source organism: Kocuria salina (assembly GCF_013368965.1). Lineage (NCBI taxonomy): Bacteria > Bacillati > Actinomycetota > Actinomycetes > Micrococcales > Micrococcaceae > Kocuria > Kocuria salina. The sequence continues at coordinate 27,708 of NZ_SSSF01000006.1, read as the reverse complement.
GGACCAGTGGTAGGGGGTCGCGGGGTCGTGGGTGGTGCCCACCACGAGGACGGGGTCGGCGCCGGTGGCGTCGAGCGGCTCCGCGAGGCCCGCGGGGTCGACCGGCCATCCCTGGCACGCGGCGTCGCCGTAGCCGAGGTACGGGCCGAAGGTCGGGGCGACCCGCTCCAGCTCCTCCTGGTGCCGGGCCATCTGCTCCGCCGTGACCGTCCCGTCGGGCCGGTCGAGGCAGTTGACGGCCGTGAACGCCATGGTGGTGTTGCTCGTGTACCGGCCCTCGGCGTCGCGCCCGTGCGTGGCGTCCGACTGGGCGAGCAGCGCGGAGAAGTCGCCGTCGAAGGCGGCGCGCAGGGAGTCGTTGAGCGTCTCGTAGGAGGTGGTCGCGTAGAGGGGGCCCAGGACGCCCTCGACCACGTTGGTGGCGGTGACCCGCCGGCCGTCGGCGGCGGTCACGGTCCCCTCCTCGACCGAGGCGATGAGCTCCTGGATCCGGGTCATGGCCTCGTCCGTGGAGACGCCTGCCACCACGCAGTCCCGGATCTCGGACTGGCACTGCTGCACCCAGTGGCGCAGGTTGTCCTCGAAGCCCTCGGCCTGGTCGGCGGTGGCCTCCATGTCGCTCAGGGTGGGGTCCACGCCGCCGTCCAGCACGAGCCGGCCGACCCGGTCGGGGAACAGGTCGGCGTACACCGCGCCCAGGTGGGTGCCGTAGGAGAAGCCCAGGTAGGTCGTCCGCTCGTCGCCGAGGACGGCCCGGAGCACGTCCATGTCCCGGGCGGCGCTCACGGTGTCCATCTGCGCCACGAGCTCGCCGGAGTCCTGCACGCACGCGGCGCCGAGCTGCTCGTACTCCTCCTGGATCTGCTCGGCCGGCTGCTCCTCGGGGTCGAACATCGGCTCGGCGCGCCACGCGTCCAGCTCCGCGTCGTCGAGGCACTCGATGCCCTCGGAGCGGCTCACCCCGCGCGGGTCGAAGCCCACGACGTCGTAGGCCTCGCGCACGTCGCCGGTGACCGTGTACTGCGCGTAGAGCATCGCGTCCACCCCGGAGGCGCCGGGCCCGCCGGGGTTGAGGAGCAGGCTGCCGCGGGCGTCCCCCTCGGCGGGCAGGCGGGACATCACCACGGTGGTGGTCCCCCCGCCGGGGTCGGCGTAGTCGAGGGGCACCTCGACGTCGGCGCACCGGAGGTCGTCCTGCGCGCCGTTGGTCTCCACCTCGAACGTGCAGTCCTCCCACGCGACGGTCTGCGTGTAGAAGCGCTCGAGCTCCTCGGGGGCGCCTTCGACGACGGCGCCGGTGGCGCCCCCGGAGGTCGGCTCGCCCGTGGCGCCGGCCCCGAGGGACGAGCAGCCGCCCAGGAGCAGGCCGGTCGCGGTCAGGGCGGCCGTGACGGGCAGGAGGGCGCGGCGGGCGGGGGCGGCGCGGCGGGTCATGGGGCTCCTCGAGGGGTGGGGGGATGGGAGTCGGGGGCGGGTCAGAGCAGGGAGACGGCCATGGCCTCGAAGGCCAGCTGCGCGCTGACGTTGGTGCGGATCCGGTCCCGGGTCCGGCTGATCACGTCGATGCGGTGCAGCGTCCGCTCGGGGGTCGAGTTGGACGCGTGGTCCCGCAGCTGCTGGGCCAGGTGCTCGTTGACCAGGGCGGAGCCCGTGCGCAGCTGGAGGGTCAGGACGTCGCGGTAGAAGGTGGTGAGGTCGATGAGGAAGCGGTCGAGGGTGTCCGTCTGGATCCGCCGGGACCGGCGCTTCTGGTCGGCCTCGAGCCGGTTGAGGGCGCCGCGGATGGCCGGCGGCACCCGTCCGGACTCCGGCGCGCCCAGGGCCACGAGCAGCTGCTTGCGCTCCGCCTCGTTGCGGGACTCGGCGTCCGCCTGGGACTCCTCCACGGCGATCTTGTGCAGCCGGTCCGCGGCGCGCACGGCGTCCGGCACCCCGGAGAGCTTCAGCGGCATGGACACGACCTCCTGCCGCCGGGTGCGGGCGTCGTCGTAGAGGGCGAGCCGCTTCGCGATCCCCACGTGGGACTGCGCCAGCCGGGCGCTCTCCTCCGCGCGCTGCCGGGGCACCCCGTGCCGGCGGATCAGCAGCTCGGCCACGTCCGCCACGGCGGGCACCTTCAGCGTGGCCGGGCGGCAGCGGGAGCGGATGGTCACGAGCACGTCCATCGGGCTCGGGGCGCACAGCAGCCAGATGGTGTTGGGCGGGGGCTCCTCGATGGCCTTGAGCATCACGTTCGAGGTGCGCTCCGCCATGCGGTCGGCGTCCTCGACCACCATGACGCGCCAGCGGCCCACCGAGGGCCGGTCCTGGGCGCGGACCACGAGCTCGCGGGCCTCCTCGATGGTGATCTGCGGGTTCTCCGTGACGAAGTGGGTGAGGTCCGCGTGCGAGCTGGCCAGGACCGTGCGGCACGCGTGGCACTGCCCGCACCCGCGCTCGACGGGGTCCTCCTGCTCGCACAGCAGGGCCGCGGCGAACGCGAGCGCCGCGTTGGAGCGCCCCGAGCCGGGCGGACCGGTGAACAGCCAGGCGTGGGTGGGCCGGTCCTCCTGGGCGGCGCGCCGCAGCTGCGCCACCACGGCGTCCTGGCCCAGCAGCTGGTCCCACACGCTCACGCGCTCACCTCCGCGGCCCGGGCGGAGCGGGCGAGCCCGGTGAGGCGCTCGCGCACGGCGGCCGAGAGCTCCCCTGCCGGCCGGGTGGCGTCGAGCACCAGGTAGCGCTCCGGAGCCCGGCCGGCGAGCTCGAGGAACGCCGCCCGGTTCGCGTCGTGGAAGGCGTCGGGCTCTGTCTCCAGGCGGTCGCCCGCGGTGCCGTCCCGGGCCTCCCGGCGGGTCCGTCCCGTGCCGGCCGGGACGTCGAGCAGCACGGTGAGGTCCGGGACGAGCCCGGCCGTGGCCCACGCGTTGAGCTCCGCGACGCGGTCCAGGCCGAGGCCGCGCCCGGCGCCCTGGTAGGCGGCGGAGGAGTCGGCGAAGCGGTCGCAGACCACGGTCCGGCCGGCGGCGAGCGCGGGGCGGATGAGCTGGGCGACGTGGGCGGCGCGGGCCGCGGCGAAGAGCAGGGCCTCGGCGCGGGCGTCGACGGGCCCGTGCGCCGGGTCCAGCACGAGCTCGCGCACCCTCTCGCCCAGCGGGGTCCCCCCGGGCTCCCGGGTGCGCAGGGTGTCGTGCCCCTCGGCGCGCAGGGCGTCCACGAGCAGGCCGACCTGGGTGGACTTCCCGGCGCCGTCCCCGCCCTCGAACACCACGAAGAGCCCGCGCCCGGACGGCGCGGGGGAGGACGCCGCGGCGGAGGCGGGCGGCGGGGCGGGGGTCGGTCGGGAGGTCACGGTCCCAGCCTATCCACCCGCGCGGACAGCGCCGCCGGTGCGCGCGCGGCTGGGGACGCCGCGGGCCGATAGCCTGGGGCCATGACTGCGCGCCCCGAGACCCCGCCCGCCCACGGCTCCGCCGACCTCCGCCCGGACACCGTGCTGGTCGCGGGCGGGCGGCCCGCACCGGAGCACGACGCGCCGGTCGGCCCGTCCATCGTCCTCACCTCCACCTACCGGGGCTCCGCCGGGCTCGACGCCGAGGACCGCACCTACGGGCGGTTCAGCAACCCCACGTGGGAGGACCTCGAGGACGTGCTGGCGCGGCTCGAGCGGGCGGAGCTCCCCGCACTGGCCTACGCCTCGGGACTGGCCGCCGTCGCGTCGGTGCTCTCGCTCGTCCCGGCGGGCGGCCGCCTGGTGCTGCCCCGGCACAGCTACCAGGGCTCCCTGGCCCTGGCCGCGGACCTCGAGGCCCGCGGGCTGCTCACCGTGCGGACCGTGGACGTCACGGACACCGAGGACGTGGTGGCCGCGCTCGACGCCGCCGACCTGCTCTGGCTCGAGAGCCCCACCAACCCCATGCTGGAGGTCGCCGACCTCCCCGCGCTGCTCGCGGCGGCCCGCGAGCGCGGCGTGCTCACGTGCGTGGACAACACCTTCGCCACCCCGCTGCTGCAGCGACCGCTCGAGCACGGCGCCGACATCGTGGTGCACTCCGTGACCAAGTACCTGGCGGGGCACTCCGACGTCGTCCTGGGGGCCGCCGTCACCTCCGACCCTGCCCTGCGGACCCGGCTGAAGGGGCACCGCTCCCTGCACGGCGCGGTCCCGGGCCCGTTCGAGGCGTGGCTCGCGCTGCGGGGGATGCGCACCCTGGCGGTGCGGGTCGAACGCTCCGCGGCCACCGCCGGAGAGCTCGCCCGCCGCCTCCAGCAGCACCCGGCCGTGCGCGAGGTCCGCTACCCGGGCCTGCCCGGGGACCCCGGGCACGCCCGTGCCGCCGCGCAGATGGACGGCTTCGGCTCGATCGTGGCGATCGTGCCCGCGGGGGACGTCGCCGCCGTCGAGGCGGCCGTGGACGCCCTGCGCGTGTGGACCCCCGCGACCTCGCTCGGCGGGGTGGAGTCGCTGATCGAGCGGCGGCGGCGGCACCACGAGGAGCCGCCCAGCGTCCCGGAGACGCTGCTGCGCCTGTCGGTGGGCATCGAGAACGTCGAGGACCTCTGGGAGGACCTCGACCGCGTCCTGTGCGCGATCGACCGGTAGGCTGGGCGGCGTGGACATTCCCTGGGTCTTCTTACTCGTGCGCTTCATCGACATCGCGCTGGCACTGGTCGTCGCCGGTCTGGCCGTGTGGGCCTTCGTGGACTGCCTGACCAAGGCGCCGGTGCAGTTCCAGCGCGCCTTCAAGCGCACGAAGGGCTTCTGGCTCGCGCTCACGGGCGGCTCCCTCGCGTTCACGGTCTTCACGCTGATGCTGCTGCGGCCCAGCCTGTTCGTCCTGCTCATCGCGGGCACGGCCGTGGGGGTCTACCTGGCCGACGTCCGCCCGGCCGTGGGCCTGGAGTCCAAGGGCCCCAACAACTGGTGACCGCCGGGCGCGCGGCGCCCGGCCCCGCGACACGGGGCGCCCGTGACGCCGGCTTGTCCCGCGCCGCCGCCCGGGTGGAAGAATGGCCCCATGGCTACCGAATCAGCACCGCACAAGCTCGTCCTGCTCCGGCACGGACAGTCCGACTGGAACGAGAAGAACCTGTTCACCGGGTGGGTGGACGTGGACCTGACCGAGAAGGGGCGGGAGGAGGCCGTCCGCGGCGGTGAGCTGCTCGTCGAGAAGGGGATCGCCCCGGACGTCCTGCACACCTCGCTCCTGCGCCGGGCCATCACCACCGCCCACCTCGCGCTGGACCGGGCGGACCGGCACTGGATCCCCGTGAAGCGGTCGTGGCGGCTCAACGAGCGCCACTACGGTGCGCTGCAGGGCAAGGACAAGACCCAGGTCCGCGACGAGTACGGCGACGAGCAGTTCATGACCTGGCGCCGCTCCTACGACGTCCCGCCGCCCGAGCTGGAGGACTCGTCCGAGTTCTCGCAGGCCGGCGACCCCCGCTACGCGGACGTGCCGGACGCGCCCCGCACCGAGTGCCTCAAGGACGTCCTGGACCGCTTCATGCCGTACTGGGAGCAGGAGATCGTCCCCGATCTGCAGGCCGGCCGGACCGTCATCGTCGCGGCCCACGGCAACTCCCTGCGCGCCCTGGTGAAGCACCTCGACGGCATCTCGGACGAGGACATCGCGGCGCTGAACATCCCCACGGGCATCCCGCTCTACTACGAGCTCGACGAGAACCTCCGCCCGCTCGTGGCCGGCGGCGAGTACCTCGACCCCGAGGCCGCCGCGAGCTCGATCCAGGCGGTCGCCAACCAGGGCAAGAAGTAGCCCCGGCGGGCTCCCGCCCACGGACAGGGGCCGGGTCCACCGTGCTGGTGGACCCGGCCCCTGTCCGTGCCCGGGCGCGGCTCGGCCGGCGCCCGGGCGGGGTCTCACTCGCCCCCGTCGCGGCCCACGTGGCCGTGGCCGGTGGGGCGGTCGGAGCTCGCCGGGACCCAGTCCCCGGTCACCAGGTAGGAGACCTTGCGGGTCACCGAGACCCCGTGGTCCCCGATGCGCTCGAGGTACCGGGAGCACAGGGTGACGTCCACGGCGGTGGGCACCGACGAGTCCCAGCTCGGCGCGGCGAGCGCGTCGAAGACGGACTGGTGCAGCTGGTTGACCTCGCCCTTGAGCGAGTAGATGTCGTCGGCGAGGGAGAGGTCCCGGGTCTGGAGCACCTGGATGACCCGGTCCAGGATCTGCAGGTCGAGGTCGAACATCCGGGTGAACGTCTCCACGAGCGGCTCGGGGATGACCGGCTCGGGATAGCGGATGCGCACCGCCTGGGCCAGGTGCCGGGCGAGGTCGCCGGCACGCTCCAGGGAGGCGCTCATCCGCAGCGCGCCCACGATCATCCGCAGGTCCGAGGCCACGGGGCTCTGCAGCGCGAGGATGTCGATCGAGCGCTCGTCGAGGTCGTTCTGCAGGAAGTCGATCCGGGCGTCGTTGGAGATGACCTCCTCGGCGAGCTGGATGTCCGCGTCGAGGAGCGCGTCCTTGGCGCGGGCGAGGGCCTCGCGCACCAGGGTCGCGATCTGGATGAGCTCCTCGCCGACCTGGTGGAGTTCTGCCTGGAAAACCTTGCGCACGGATGCGTCCTTTCGAGATGCGGCGGCGTCCGCGGCAGCCGCGGCCGGGGTGCGGCGCGGAGCGGGACGGATGACGTGGGGGCCGGGTGCGAGCACACCCGCCGCCACCGTCACAGCCAGGAGTGAACTTTCGCTCATCTTAGGATGAACGTTGGTTGAACCTGTAGCTCGTGACGCCCGGCACGGGGTCCCCGCGCCCCCGAGTGCCTAAGCTGGTTCCGTGAGTCCAACTGCCATCGCCGTCGCCGCGGGTCTGCTCGGCTTCGCCCTCGGGGTGAGCGGTCTGATCGCCCTCCGGGTGAGCGGACGGGGCCGCCGCGCCCGCGCCGACGTCCAGGAGCCCACGCTGCCCGACGGCACCGCGGACGTGCTCGCGGTGATCGGCCGCGCCTACGTGGTGGTGGACGGGGTCGACGGCGTGGTGCGCGCCTCCCCGGCCGCCTACGCCTTCGGACTGGTCCGCGGGCACACCGTGGTGCACGAGCAGATGCTCGAGATGATCCGCCGGGCCCGGCGCAGCGGCGTGATCGAGGAGCGGCGGGTCGAGCTGTCCCGCGGACCGTTCCAGACGGGCGCGGTGGTGCTCGACGTCCGGGTGGCCCCCATCGCGGAGGAGTACATCCTGCTGCTCGCCGACGACCAGACGGAGATCGTCCGGGCGCAGTCGATCCGCAACGACTTCGTCGCCAACGTCTCGCACGAGCTGAAGACCCCCGTGGGGGCGATCGGGCTGCTCGCCGAGGCGATCGAGGACGCGGCCGAGGACGAGGAGGCCGTGCGCCGCTTCGCCCAGCGCCTGCACAAGGAGTCAGCCCGGCTGACCGCCCTCGTCCAGGACATCATCGAGCTCTCCCGCCTGCAGGGCGCGGACGTGGTCACCGAGGGCCGGCCCGTGGACCTCAACCGGGTGATCGCCGACGCCGTGGACCGCAACCGGTTCCCGGCCGAGAACAAGGGCATCGAGATCGCGGTGGGCGGGCGCGTCACCCGGCCCGTGTTCGGCGACCCCGACCTGCTCGTCACCGCGCTGCGCAACCTCATCGACAACGCGGTGCACTACTCCCCGGAGGGCACCCGCGTGGGCGTCGGCTTCCGGGAGCGGGACGGGATGGCCCAGATCTCGGTGACCGACCAGGGCCCGGGCATCCCCGAGGACGAGCAGGACCGGATCTTCGAGCGCTTCTACCGCGTGGACGCGGCCCGCTCCCGCCGGACGGGCGGCACCGGGCTCGGACTGAGCATCGTCAAGCACGTCATGTCCCAGCACGGCGGCGAGGCCACCCTGTGGTCGCAGCCGGGCCGCGGCTCCACGTTCACCCTCAGCATCCCCCAGATCGAGGGCGCCGACGACCCCGGGGGGACCGCGCAGCCCGCCCCCGGCGCGACCGCCCGCCCGGTGCCGCAGCAGGCACCACCCCGCCCAGACGCATCGACCCCACGGCCCGCCGCCCCCGCGGCGCGCGCCGGGAGCACGGAGGACCGACAGTGACCCGCATCCTGATCGTCGAGGACGAGGAGTCCCTCAGCGACCCGCTCTCCTACCTGCTGGGGAAGGAGGGGTTCGAGGTGGCGGTCGTCGACAACGGCGTGGACGCCGTGGCCGAGTTCGACCGGTCCGGCGCCGACCTGATGCTGCTGGACCTCATGCTCCCCGGGCTGTCCGGCACCGAGGTGTGCCGCCAGGTGCGGCAGCGCTCCTCCGTGCCGATCATCATGCTCACGGCCAAGGACGCCGAGATCGACAAGGTGGTCGGGCTCGAGCTCGGCGCCGACGACTACGTCACCAAGCCCTACTCGTCCCGGGAGCTCGTGGCCCGGATCCGCGCGGTCCTGCGCCGGCAGGGGGAGCCCGAGGAGCTCGTCTCGGCGACCGTGCAGGCCGGCCCCGTGCGGATGGACATCGAACGGCACGTGGTCAGCGTGCACGGGGAGCGGGTGGCCATGCCGCTCAAGGAGTTCGAGCTGCTGGAGATGCTGCTGCGCAACGCCGGGCGCGTGCTGACCCGCGGGCAGCTCATCGACCGGGTCTGGGGCTCGGACTACGTGGGGGACACCAAGACCCTCGACGTCCACGTCAAGCGCCTGCGCGCCAAGATCGAGCCCGATCCCTCCGCCCCGCGGCACCTCGTGACGGTGCGGGGCCTCGGCTACAAGTTCGAGGGCTGAGCCGGCGGCGCCGCAGACGGAGGAGCCCGCAGACGGAAGGGCCCGGAACCCCGAGGGGTTCCGGGCCCTTCCGCTCGTGCGCGCCGGTGGGAGTCGTCAGTGGCCGCTCTCCTGGCCCACCATCTCCTCGACGGGCACGGGCGTGTTGGAGGGGTTCGCCGGGGTGCTCGGCGCGCCGCCGGGGATGAACTCGGCGTAGCGGGAGAAGGTGTGGTCCAGGACCGGGACCCGCTCGGTGAGGGACTCGCCGCCGGCGGTGAACTCGGTCTCGACCATGAGACCCGGCTCGGCGCCGGCACGGTCCACGGTCACGACCGGGTCGTCCTGGTCGAGGTCCACGGTGCCGCCGGCGGGGATCTGCACCTCGGCGGTGGCGCCGTCGACGTCCATCGACAGCGTGACGTCCTGGTCGCCGTCGTTCACCAGGGTGCCCAGCACGCGACCCTCCTGGTCGGCGCCGGTGGCCACGATCAGCACGTTGGCCAGCTTGACGTCCCCGACCTGCTCCACGATGCCGTCCGCGGCCGAGTACACCATGGTCGTGGCCGGCGGGTTGATGTAGGCGCATCCGGCGGTGGTCAGCAGGGCGGCCGCGGCGGCGGCACTCAGGCCTGCGCGACGCAGCTTCTGGCGGGCGGCGATCTTCACGGCGCGTACTCCTCGGGAGCTCAGGACGATGTCCCGACCAGCTTATCCGTTTGCCGACGGATCGTCCGCATCGACGGGCCCCCGGTCCCCGCCCGCCCCGGATCGGCGAATCCTACACCGTGTTAGAATGGAAGTTCTGAAAGGGGTATTTCCATATGGTTTTTGAGGTTGGCGAGACGGTTGTCTACCCGCACCACGGCGCGGCGACCATCGAGGAGATCAAGACCCGCACCGTCAAGGGCGAAGAGAAGATGTATCTCAAGCTCAAGGTGACCCAGGGGGATCTGGTGATCGAGGTACCCGCGGAGAACGTCGACCTGGTGGGCGTGCGCGACGTCGTCGACGAGGACGGGCTCAAGAAGGTCATCTCGGTCCTGCAGGCGAAGGACACCGAGGAGGCCAGCAACTGGTCCCGGCGCTACAAGGCCAACCTCGAGAAGCTCGCCTCCGGCGACGTGCTCAAGGTCGCCGAGGTCGTGCGCGACCTCTGGCGCCGCGACCGCGACCGCGGGCTCTCGGCGGGGGAGAAGCGGATGCTGACGAAGGCCCGCCAGATCCTCACCTCCGAGCTTGCGCTCGCCAAGAAGATCGACGAGGAAGAGGCCGAGAAGCGCCTCGACGACATCCTGGCGTCCTGACCGACCCGTGAGCGGGAACGCACCACGGTCCACCACGGCGAACCCGCCCTCCCCGGAGGGCGGGTTCGCCGTCGTCGTCGTGGCGGCGGGCTCCGGCACACGACTCGGGCACGGCATCCCCAAGGCCCTGGTGGCCCTCGGCGGCCGCCCCCTCCTGGAGCACGCGCTGCGGGGCATCCGGTGCGCCGGGCTGACCGGGCCCGTGCTGGTGACCGTCCCGGCCGGGGACGTCGAGCTCTCCGCGACCGCCCGGGCGCACGGCGCGCGACCCGTGACCGGCGGCGCCTCCCGCGCGGAGTCCGTGCGCGAGGCGCTGACCGAGCTCGCGCGGTCCGAGCCCGCCTGCACCGCGGTGCTCGTCCACGACGCCGCCCGCTGCCTCACCCCGCCCGAGGTCTTCCGCACCGTCGTGGACCGGCTGCGCGCCGGGGAGCGCGCCGTGGTCCCCGTGCTGCCTGTGGCGGACACGATGCGCCGGGTGGACGACGCCGGACGGTCGCTCGGCACCGTGGACCGCACGGTGCTGCGCGCGGTCCAGACCCCGCAGGGCTTCGACCTCGCCCTGCTCCGGTCGGTGCACCGCGCCGCCGCGGAGGCCGGGACGGACCCCGGGTCCGTCACCGACGACGCCTCCCTCGTGGAGGCGCACGCCCCGGGGACCACCGTGCTGACGGTGCCCGGCCACGAGCACGCCTTCAAGATCACCCGCCCGCTCGACCTGGTGCTGGCCGAGGCCGTCCTGCGCGGCCGCGCACCGGGCACGGACGCGGCGGTGCCCGTCACCGCCGCTCCTACCCCCGGCCCTCACCCCGATCTGCTCGACCCCGAGGAGCCCTGACCCGTGATCCTGCCCCGCACCGGCATCGCCGTCGACGTCCACGCCTTCGGGCCCGAGGGCACCCCGCTGTGGGTCGCGGGCCTCGAGTGGCCGGGGGAGCGCGGTCTCGCCGGGCACTCGGACGGGGACGTCGTGGCCCACGCCGCCGCCGACGCCCTGTTCTCGGCCTCCGGCACGGGCGACCTGGGCGCCAACTTCGGCGTGGACCGCCCCGAGCTGGAGGGCGCGTCCGGGGTGCGGATCCTCACGGAGGCGGCCCGCATCGTGCGGGAGGCCGGCTTCGAGATCGGCAACGTGGCCGTGCAGCTGATCGGGAACCGGCCGCGGTTCGCGCCGCGACGGGCCGAGGCCGAGGCCGTGCTCACTGCCGCGGCCGGCGCGCCCGTCACGGTCAGCGCCACGACCTCCGACCGGCTCGGGCTCACGGGCCGCGGGGAGGGCCTCGCGGCCGTGGCCACCGCGCTGGTCGTGCCCGCGGACGCGCGCCGGGCCTGACCGGGGCGCCACCGCCCGCCCTTATGATGGGCCGTGTGACTCTGCGCTTCTACGACACCGCCACCGCGACCGTGCGGGACTTCGCGCCCGCCCACCCCGGCGAGGCCCGTCTGTACTACTGCGGCGCCACCGTCCAGGGCATGCCGCACATCGGCCACGTCCGCTCGGCCCTGGTCTTCGACCAGCTCGCCCGGTGGCTCGCCCACCGCGGCTACCGGGTCACCACCGTGCGCAACGTCACCGACATCGACGACAAGATCCTCGCGAACTCGGCCGCGTCCTTCGCCCCCGACTACGCCGGCGACCACCCCCGCGAGCCGTGGTGGGCGCTGGCCTACCGGTTCGAGCAGGCGTTCAACGCCGCCTACGACGCCATCGGCGTCGGCCGGCCCACCTACGAGCCGCGCGCCACGGGCCACGTCCCCGAGATGCACGCCCTGATCCGCACCCTCGTCGACGCCGGGCACGCCTACCCGGCGCCGGACGGCTCCGGGGACGTCTACTTCGACGTCCGCTCCTGGGAGCGCTACGGCGAGCTCACCCACCAATCGGTCGACGACATGCAGGACGCCCCCGACGCCGACCCCCGCGGCAAGCGGGACCCCCGCGACTTCGCCCTGTGGAAGGGGCACAAGGCGGGCGAGCCCGAGACCGCCCGCTGGGACTCGCCCTGGGGCGCCGGCCGGCCCGGCTGGCACCTCGAGTGCTCGGCCATGGCCGCGAAGTACCTCGGCGAGCACTTCGACATCCACGGCGGCGGACTGGACCTGCGCTTCCCCCACCACGAGAACGAGCTGGCCCAGTCGGCGGCGGCCGGGCAGCGGTTCGCGACGCTCTGGCTGCACAACGGGCTGGTCACCTACGCGGGCGAGAAGATGTCCAAGTCGATCGGCAACACCGTCTCCCCGGCGGAGATGCTCGCCGAGGCCCGGCCGCTGGCCGTGCGCTACTACCTCGGCCAGGCCCACTACCGCTCCGTGCTGGACTACCGGCCCACCTCCCTCGCCGAGGCCACGGCCGCGGTCGAACGGGTCGAGTCGTTCCTGCGCGCGGCCCTGGAGGCCGGCGCCGACCTCGACGGGGCGGCCGGGGACGTGCCGCCGGCCTTCGGCGACGCCATGGACGACGACCTCAACGTGCCCCAAGCCCTCGCCGTCCTGCACGAGACCGTCCGCGCCGGCAACTCCGCGCTCGCCGACGGCCTGGACGCCGCCGCGCCCGCCCGGGCGGTGCGCGCCATGACCGACGTCCTCGGCCTGACCGCGCTCATGGACCTCGGGGACGCCGCCGGGAACGCCGCCGAGCACGCGGCCCTCGACGCCCTCGTGCGCTCGCTGCTGGCTCAGCGCGACCAGGCCCGCGCCGCCAAGGACTGGGCCCGGGCCGACGCCCTCCGGGACGAGCTCGCCGCCGCCGGCGTCGCGGTGCGCGACGCCGCCGGCGGATCCACCTGGTCCGTGGCCTGACCGGGCCGCACCACACCGACCGAACAGAGGAACCCATGCCAACCCCCAAGCAACGTCCCGGCGCGATCCGCAAGAACAAGAAGGGCCCGCTGGTCGGCACCGGCGGCCACGGACGCAAGGCCCTCGAGGGCCGGGGCCCCACCCCCAAGGCCGAGGACCGCCCGTACCACAAGGCGCACAAGATGAAGAAGGCCGCCGACCGGCGGCAGGGCCAGGGCGGCCGCTCCCCGGCCCGCACCCGCGGCAAGGTCCAGGAGGACCTCGTCACCGGGCGGAACTCCGTGGTCGAGGCGCTGCGCGCGGACATCCCCGCCAAGGCCCTGTACGCGGCGAGCAAGATCGACGTCGACGACCGCGTGCGCGAGATCCTGCAGCTCTGCGCCGAACGCGGGATCACGATCCTCGAGGCCTCCAAGGGCGAGCTCGACCGGCTCACCAGCGACGCCGTGCACCAGGGCGTGGCCCTGCAGGTGCCGGCCTACGAGTACCAGGACGCCGTGGAGGCGGCCCGGAAGTTCATGACCCAGTGGGAGAAGCGGCACATCCGCCGCCCCCCGCTGATGGTCGCCCTCGACGGGATCACCGACCCCCGCAACCTCGGCGCCATCATCCGCAGCGTCTCCGCGTTCTCCGGCAACGCCGTGATCGTGCCCGAGCGCCGGTCCGTGGGCGTCACGGCCTCCGCCTGGAAGACCAGCGCCGGCGCCGCGGCCCGCGTGCCCGTCACCAAGGCGGCCAACCTCAACCGCACCCTCGAGGAGCTCAAGGCCATGGGCTACTTCGTGGTCGGCCTCGACGGCGGCGGCGACGTCGAGCTGCCCGGCCTCGAGCTGGCCACCGAGCCGCTCGTCATCGTGGTCGGCTCGGAGGGCAAGGGCCTGTCCCGGCTGGTCACCGAGAACTGCGACCAGGTCGTCTCCATCCCCATCGACTCCACGATGGAGTCGCTCAACGCCTCGATGGCCGTGGGTATCACCCTGTACGAGGTGTCGCGACGCCGTGCTGGTTCCTGAGCCCCGGCGGCAGGACACCGGTCGGCCGTACGTCTCCCACCCCTACCCCCTCGGGGTCCACCCCTCTCCCGAGCGCGACGGTAGCGCGAACGTGGCGGTCTACGCCCCGGGGATCCCCGACCTGGACATCGTCTTCCGGCTGCCCGGCGGCCGCTGGCAGCGGCGGCGGCTCACCGGCCGCACCGGCGGCGTGCACCACGGGACGATCCCGCCGGCCGAGCAGCAGCGGCTCTCGGAGACGGGCTTCGACTACCTGCGGCACCGGGACGAGGCCCCGGCCCTGCCCGCCGGCACGGAGTACGGGTTCGTGCCCGCCGACTCGCCGGTCGCCTCCCACCACCGCTCCCCGGACCCGGCCGCCCAGCAGATCCTGCTCGACCCCTACGGCAAGGGGCTGCGCCGCGTCGCCCCGCCGCCCGGCGTCGTCGATCCCGGCCCCGACGCCTACGGGGGCCGCTACGTCTCCGTGGTCGTCCAGCAGGACTTCGACTGGGACGAGGACCGCCGCCCGGCCACCCCGTGGCGGGACACCGTCGTCTACGAGGCGCACGTCAAGGGCCTGACCGCCCTGCACCCGGACGTCCCGGAGGAGCTGCGGGGCACGTACGCCGGGCTCGCGCACCCCGCGATGACCGGGTACCTCACGTCCCTGGGCGTCACGGCCGTCGAGCTCCTGCCGGTGCACGCCCACCTGGACGAGCCGCACCTCACGTCCCTCGGGCTGAGCAACTACTGGGGCTACAACACCCTGGGCTTCTTCGCCCCGCACGCCGGCTACGCGACCGAGGCCGCCCGCGCCCGGGGGCCGCAGGGCGTGCTGGACGAGTTCAAGGCGATGGTCCGGGAGCTGCACCGCGCCGGGCTCGAGGTCTACCTCGACGTCGTCTACAACCACACGGCGGAGGCCGGCCAGGAGGAGCCCGCCTACTGCTGGCGGGGACTCGGCGACGAGGCCTACTACCGCCACGGCGAGGACGGCCGCTACGTGGACGTCACGGGGTGCGGCAACTCCGTGAACTTCGGCAACCCGCGGGTGGTGCAGATGGCGCTGGACTCCCTGCGCTACTGGGTGGAGCGCTGCCACGTGGACGGCTTCCGCTTCGACCTCGCCCCCGAGCTGGCCCGGGACGAGCGCCACCGCTTCACCCGCAACCACCCCTTCCTCGTGGCCGTCGGCGCGGACCCCGCCCTGTTCGGGACGAAGCTCATCGCCGAGCCCTGGGACGTGGGCATGGGCGGCTGGCAGACCGGTCACTTCCCCGAGGGGTGGGCCGACTGGAACGACCGCTTCCGGGACACCGTCCGCGACTTCTGGCTCACCGGCCCGCGCAGCATGAGCCTGGGCGGGGACGGGGGCAACGCCGCCCGGCTCGCCGGGGCGCTCGCCGGCTCCTCGGACATGTTCGCCGCGTCCGGGCGCAGCGCCCTGGCGTCCGTGAACTTCGTGACCGCCCACGACGGCTTCACCCTGGCGGACCTCGTCTCCTACGACAACAAGCACAACCAGGACAACCTGGAGAAGAACCGGGACGGGACCAACGACAACCACTCGTGGAACCACGGGGTGGAGGGCCCGGCGCGCGACGTGCGGATCCGGGCCGACCGGGCCCAGACCATGCGCAACGTCATGGCCACCCTGCTCTTCTCCCAGGGCGTGCCCATGATCACGGCCGGGGACGAGTTCGGCCGCACCCAGCGCGGCAACAACAACGCCTACTGCCAGGACAACGAGCTGTCCTGGGTGGACTGGCGGCTCACGCCGGCGGACCGCGCCATGCTCGCGGCCACCCGATCCCTGATCGGCGTGCGCGGGGAGTTCCTGGCCGGACAGCCGTCCCACTTCCCGACGCGCCCCGACGAGGTGATGATGCACTGGTTCGGCCCCGACGGGTCGGCCATGACCGCCGCCGGCTGGCAGACCCCCGGGGCCCGGACCATCCAGGTGCTGATCGGGTCCCGCGGCGGCCGGGTGGCGGGGCTCATGGTGATCAACGGCGCGAGCGCCGACATGGCGATCACCTTCCCGAACCTCGCGGAGCTCCTGCGGCCGGACGAGCAGGGGCACCCCCTCGCGAAGGCCGACGGCGTCTACTCCCTGGTGCACAGCACGGCCTCCGTGCTGCACGGACGCTACGGGACGCGCTACCGGGCGGGCCAGGCGCAGGGCGTGCCCGCCGGCTCGGTGACGCTCTTCCGGGTGCTCTGAGCACCCGGGTGCGCTGAGGGGCCCGGTGCGCCGAGCTTTCCGGTGCGCCGAGCTTTCCGGTGCGCCGAGCTTTCCGGTGCGCCGAGCTGCGGCGGCCCGCGCGCAGGAGGGGCCGCACCCGTGGATCACGGGTGCGGCCCCTCCTGCGCGCCGCGCGGCGGCTGCTCAGGCGTTGGTCACCAGTCCCAGCTCGGCCTTGTCGGCGAGCTCGGGGTGGGCGGGCAGCAACCGGACGGTGTAGCCGAACGGGCCCGAGCGGTCCACGGTGATCGTGCCGCAGAACTTGTGCCGCCCCCCGCCGAGGTCGCCGACGGGGCTCAGGCCCGCGTACTTGCGCTCGTGGATGTGGTCCGTCTCCGAGACCCGGCCGTACCCGATCTCCGCGCACACGTCCTCCGGGCTCAGCGAGCCGAGGGACACGTAGGCGCACACCGTGAGCTCGTCCCCGATCTGGGGCTCCTGGGCCACGCCCTCGGCGTCCACGTGCTCGACCGCCACCTGGCCCCACGCCTGGCGCACGCGCCCGACCCACCGGGACTTCGCCCGGGCGGCCGCGTGGCCGTCCAGCGCCGCCCGGCGGCCCGAGACGGCGGCCGGGACGTAGAGGTGCTGCACGTAGTCCTCGAGCATGCGCTTGGCGGAGACCTGCGGGCCCAGCGTCGCCAGGGTGTGCTTGACCATGGCCAGCCACTGGTGGGGCACGCCGTCGGTGTTCGGGTCCGAGCCCTCCGCCGTCTCGCCGTAGAACCGCGGGGCCACGTGGTTCTCGATGAGCTCGTAGAGGGCGGCGGCCTCGATGTCGTCGCGCTCGTCCGGGTGCGCGCCCTCGTCGGCGGTCGGGATGGCCCAGCCGTTCTGGCCGTCGTACATCTCGTCCCACCAGCCGTCGAGCACCGAGAGGTTCAGCCCGCCGTTGAGGGCGGCCTTCATCCCGGACGTGCCGCACGCCTCGAGCGGGCGCAGCGGGTTGTTCAGCCACACGTCGCAGCCCGGGAAGAGGGTCCGGGCCATCGCGATGTCGTAGTTGGGGAGGAACACGATCCGGTGGCGCACCTCCGGGTCGTCCGTGAAGCGCACGAGGTCCTGGATCAGGCGCTTGCCCTGCTCGTCGGCAGGGTGGGACTTCCCGGCGACCACGAGCTGGACGGGGTGCTCCGGGTCCAGCAGGATCCGCTTGAGCCGCTGCGGGTCCCGCAGCATGAGCGTGAGCCGCTTGTAGGTGGGCACCCGGCGGGCGAAGCCGATCGTGAGCACGCCCGGGTCGAGGACCGAGTCGGTCCAGCCCAGCTCGGCGTCCGCGAGACCGCGCTTCTTCCACGACGCCCGCAGCCGGGCCCGGACGTCCTCCACCAGGCGGGTGCGCAGCTCCCGGCGGACGGCCCACAGCTCGGCGTCGTCGGCGCCGTAGATCCGGCGCCACCGCGCGGCCCGGTTCAGGTCCGAGCCCATCGGGTCGAGGGCCAGCTCCGCCATGCGCGGATCGATCCAGGTCATGACGTGCACGCCGTTGGTGATCGAGCCGATCGGCACCTCGTCGGCGTCGAAGCCCGGCCACAGCCCCTGGAACATGCCCCGGGAGACCACGCCGTGCAGCTTGGCCACCCCGTTGGCCCGCTGCGCCAGGCGCAGGCCCATGACCGCCATGTTGAACTTGGCGGGGTCGCCGCCGTCGTAGTCCTCGGCGCCCAGGGACAGGACCTTGGCCGTGGGCACGGACGGGGCGAGACCCGCGTTGAGGAAGTGCTCGATCTGCGCCTGCTCGAACCGGTCGATGCCCGCGGGCACCGGGGTGTGGGTCGTGAACACGGTGGCCGAGCGCACCGCGGTCAGGGCCTCGTCCCACGTCATCGGCTCGGTCCCGTCCGCCGGGTCCATGAGCTCCGCGATCCGCTCGACGCCCAGGAACCCGGCGTGGCCCTCGTTGCAGTGGAAGACCTCCGGGGCGGGCGCCCCGGTCAGCCGGGAGAAGGCCCGCAGCGCCCGGATCCCGCCCATCCCGAGGAGCAGCTCCTGCTGGAGCCGGTGGTCGCCGCCGCCGCCGTAGAGGCGGTCCGTGACGTTGCGGGCGTGGTCGTCGTTGTCCGGGATGTCGGAGTCGAGCAGCAGCAGGGGGACGCGGCCGACGTCGGCCCGCCAGACGTGGGCGGACAGGGAGCGGCCGTTGGGCAGGGGCAGGGTGATCCGGACCGGGTTCCCGTCCTCCTCCCGCAGCAGCGTCAGGGGCATGCCGTCCGGGTCGAGGACAGGGTAGGACTCCTGCTGCCACGCGTCGCGGGACAGGGACTGCTTGAAGTAGCCGTGCTGGTAGAACAGGCCGACGCCCACCACCGGCACGCCGAGGTCCGAGGCGCTCTTGAGGTGGTCGCCGGCGAGGATCCCCAGCCCGCCCGAGTACTGGGGGAGCACGGAGGTGACACCGTACTCGGCGGAGAAGTAGGCGATGGACCGCGGGGCGTCCTCCGCCTGCGTCTTCTGGTACCACAGGTCGTCGGTGAGGTAGCGCTCGAGATCGGCGTCCAGCTCCTCGATCCGGCGCACCGTGGCCGGGTCCTGGGCGATCTGCTGGATCTCCTCCCGGGTGAGGGAGCCGAGGAGCTTGACGGGGTCCCCGTGGACCGCGTCCCAGGCCTGCGGGTTCAGCTCGGCGAACAGCTGTTCGGTGGGCCGGTGCCAGGACCAGCGGAGGTTCCTCGCGAGTCGGCTCAGAGGGGCGATGGACTCCGGCAGCACGGTGCGCACGGTGAATCTACGGATTGCCTTCACGCCGTCAGACTACCGGTGCGGCGGCGCCGGACGGCGGTGCCGCCGCCCATCCGTCCCCCGGCGCGCCGCACCGCCCGACCGGGGCCGTGACACTGGGACGGCGACACCGTCCCACGGTTCGACAGCGGGCTTAACGATCGCCGGGTTTGTCGCTAACGTGGTCCAGGTGAGCCAAGCCAACACGCCGCCCCCGTCCGACCCGGCCTCGAGCCCGGCCGGCGCGCCCGCCCCCGACCCCTCGACGACGACGCCCGCCCTTCCCGGTGCCGGGACCGGTGCCGCCGCGGCGCCGGCCGAGCAGCCCGCGAAGAAGGCACCGGCGCGGCGCAGAGCGTCCACCGCCCGGAAGGCCCCGGAGCCCGAGGTCACGGCGCCCGTGGCCGACGAGCCCGGCATCGCCGTCGTCCCCGCGGCGGAGCCCAAGCCGCGTGCCAAGCGGACGTCCACGGCCAGGACGGCCGCGGCGAAGTCAGCCGCAGGGACGCCTGCGGCCAAGGCCGCCGGCACGAGGACGGCCACCGCCAAGAAGGCCACCACGCCGCGGAAGTCGACGACCACGCGCCGGAAGGCCGCCGGCTCGGCGTTCTCCCGCGAGGACCTGGTCTACGGCCGGATCCCGGTCGTCGGCGTGAGCCCCGTGGTCGAGGACGGCCGCTTCCCGGCGAAGGCCGTGCCGGGCGAGTCGATCCGCGTGGGCGCCACCGTGTTCCGTGAGGGCCACGACGCCCTGGGCGTGACCGCGGTGCTCTACGACCCGCAGGGCGCGGAGGCCGAGCGCGTGCCGATGCGCCTCACCACCCCCGGCACCGACCGCTACGAGGCGTGGCTGACGCCGTCGTCCGAGGGCGCCTGGACCTTCGCCGTGGAGGGCTGGGGCGACCTGTTCGAGACGTGGCGCCACGCCGCGGAGATCAAGGTGGGGGTCGGCCAGGACGTCGACCTCATGATGGCCGAGGGTGTCGTGCTCTTCGACCGCGCCGCCGCGGAGCCGGGCCGCCCGGACTCCGACGCCGAGCTGTTCCGCGCGGTCTCCCGCACGCTCGGCAACGGGGAGCTGCCCGCCGAGCACCGGCTCGAGGCCGGCACCTCCGCCGAGGTCCTGGCCGTGGTCGCCGAGCGGCCGCTGCGGGACCTCGTGACCGAGAGCCGCCGCTACCCGCTGAAGGTCGAGCGCGCCGCCGCCGGCCGCGGGTCCTGGTACGAGTTCTTCCCCCGCTCCGAGGGCGCCGTCTTCGACGCCGAGTCCGGCACGTGGGCCTCCGGCACCTTCCGGACCGCCGCCGAAAGCCTCGACCGTGTCGCGGCCATGGGCTTCGACGTCATCTACCTGCCCCCGATCCACCCGATCGGCACGGCGCACCGCAAGGGCCCGAACAACACCCTGGTGGCCGGTCCGCAGGACCCGGGGTCCCCGTGGGCCATCGGCGCCCCCGAAGGCGGGCACGACGCGATCCACCCGGACCTCGGCTCGTTCGAGGACTTCGACGGCTTCGTGGCCCGCGCCGGGGACCTGGGCCTCGAGGTGGCCCTGGACCTCGCTCTGCAGGCCTCCCCGGACCACCCGTGGGTCACCGCGCACCCGGAGTGGTTCACGACCCGCGCCGACGGCTCCATCGCGTACGCGGAGAACCCGCCGAAGAAGTACCAGGACATCTACCCGATCAACTTCGACAACGACCCCGAGGGCCTGTCCCTCGAGGTGCTGCGGATCGTGGAGCTGTGGATCTCCCACGGGGTGAAGATCTTCCGGGTCGACAACCCGCACACCAAGCCCCTGTGGTTCTGGGAGTGGCTGATCGGCACCGTCAACGCCAAGCACCCCGACGTCGTGTTCCTGGCCGAGGCGTTCACCCGCCCGGCCATGATGCAGGGCCTCGCCCGGGTCGGCTTCCAGCAGTCCTACTCGTACTTCACCTGGCGCAACACCAAGAAGGAGATCGAGGAGTACCTCGAGGAGATCAGCCACGAGACCTCGGCGGTGTACCGGCCGAACTTCTTCGTCAACACCCCCGACATCCTCACCGAGTACCTGCAGTTCGGCGGGCCCGCGGCCTTCAAGATCCGTGCCGTCCTGGCCGCCACTGGCTCGCCCCTCTGGGGCGTCTACGCCGGCTACGAGCTCTACGAGCACGTGGCCCGGGCCGGCGCCGAGGAGTACGTCGACAACGAGAAGTACGAGTACCGGCCCCGTGACTTCGCCGGCGCCGAGGAGCGCGGCGAGTCCCTCGCCCCGTACCTCACGCGGCTCAACGAGATCCGGCGCCGGCACGCCGCGTTCGGCGACCTGCAGAACCTGACGGTGCAGTCCACGTCCGACGACGCCCTGGTCGCCTTCTCGAGGACGAAGACCGTCCGGCACGGGGGCTCGAGCTACAAGGACACGGTGATCGTGGTCGTGAACGTGGACCCGCACGCGACCCGGGAGGGCACCGTGTGGCTGGACCTGGAGACCCTGGACCTGGACGACGCGGACTTCAACGAGGACGGCAGCTTCTGGGTGGACGACCTGCTCAGCGGGAACTCCTGGAAGTGGGGCACGCACAACTACGTGCGCCTGGACCCGCACTACGACCCCGCGCACGTCCTGCACGTCCGCCGCAACGTCAAGTAGGGGCTCGACCGCACCCCGTCGGGGCCCTCCCGGGCGACGTCCCCGGGAGGGCCCCCTCCGCAAGCTCCGATGGCCTCCGACCCACCTGTCCGAAAGGCGGCACCCCCGCATGAGCATCTCGCCGTACTCGCTCAACGCCCCCGGCATCTCCCACGACCCCGACTGGTTCCGCAAAGCGGTGTTCTACGAGGTGCTCGTCCGGGCGTTCTCCGACGCCAACGGTGACGGCTCCGGCGACTTCTCCGGCCTGATCGACAAGCTCGACTACCTGCAGTGGCTCGGCATCGACTGCCTCTGGCTGCCGCCGTTCTTCGAGTCCCCGCTGCGCGACGGCGGCTACGACATCTCGGACTACTACTCGGTGCTCGACGAGTTCGGCACGATCAGCGACTTCAAGCGCCTCGTGGCCGAGGCGCACGCCCGCGGCCTGCGGGTGATCATCGACCTCCCGCTCAACCACACGAGCGACCAGCACCCGTGGTTCCAGGCCTCCCGCGAGGACCCCGAGGGGCCCTACGGCGACTTCTACGTCTGGTCGGACACGGACGAGCTGTACCAGGACGCCCGGATCATCTTCGTGGACACCGAGGAGTCGAACTGGACGTTCGACCCGATCCGCCGGCAGTTCTTCTGGCACCGTTTCTTCTCCCACCAGCCGGACCTCAACTTCGAGAACCCCGCCGTGGTGGAGGCCGTCCACGACGTGGTGAAGTTCTGGCTCGACATGGGCATCGACGGCTTCCGGGCCGACGCGATCCCGTACCTGATCGAGGAGGAGGGGACCAACTGCGAGAACCTCCCCGGCACCCACGACTTCCTGGTCGAGCTGCGGCGCATGATCGACGACCAGTACCCGGGGCGCGTGGTGATCGCCGAGGCGAACCAGATGCCGCACGAGGTGGTGGAGTACTTCGGGAGCGAGCAGGACCCCGAGTGCCACATGTGCTTCCACTTCCCGATCATGCCGCGGATCTTCTACGCGCTGCGGGACCAGAAGGCCGCCCCGATCGTGGAGACCATGCGGGAGACGCCGGACATCCCGCGCGGCACCCAGTGGGGCACGTTCCTGCGCAACCACGACGAGCTGACCCTCGAGATGGTGACCACCGAGGAGCGCCAGGCGATGCTCGGCTGGTACGCCCCCGACTCGCGCATGCGCGCCAACGTGGGCATCCGCCGCCGCCTGGCCCCCCTGCTGGACAACTCGCGGGCCGAGATCGAGCTGATCCACGCCCTGCTCCTGTCCCTGCCGGGCAGCCCGTTCCTGTACTACGGGGACGAGATCGGGATGGGCGACAACATCTGGCTCGACGACCGCGACGCGTCCCGCACCCCCATGCAGTGGACCCCGGACCGCAACGCCGGGTTCTCCAAGGCGGACCCGGGCAAGCTGTACCTGCCCGTGGTGCAGTCGCTGGTCTACCACTACAACCAGGTCAACGTGGAGGCGCAGCTGGCGTCGTCGTCGTCCCTGCTGCACTGGATGCGCCAGATGCTCGCGGTGCGCAAGGCGCACCCGGCGTTCGGCCTCGGCTCGTACGTCGGCGTGGAGACGGACCACGACTCCGTGCTCGCGTTCCTGCGCGTGCTCCCCGACGAGGAGGCCGACGACGGGCGCGGCGAGACCGTCCTGTGCCTGTTCAACCTCGCGCACACCCCGGCGTGCGCCCGGATCCGGCTCCCCCAGTTCGCGGGCCGCGGGCTGCGCGAGCTCTTCGGCGGCGACCTGTTCGGCGAGGTGGACGAGGCCGGGGAGTACCGCATCACCCTCGGCAGCCAGGACTTCTTCTGGCTGCGCCTCCGGGCCGCTCCCCGCGACGACGGCACGTCCCCCCAGACCACGGCCATGCCGATCATCACCGCCACCAAGTCCTGAGCGCGTCCGTGCGTCCGGCCACCTCCTCGCCCGTCCCGGAAGGACCCGATCCCATGACCGACCAGCACCCCCACGAGCTCCTCGACCTCCTGCGCCGGTGGCTGCCGCGGCAGCGGTGGTTCCCCTTCGCGGACGGCGGTGCGGGCACGGAGCTGCGGGTCGTCGCCCAGCTGGCCCTCCCGGACCAGGAGGGCGCCGGCGCCCGGCTCCTGCTGGTCGAGGCCTCCGAGGGGGCGCGCACCGAGCTGCTCCAGGTGCCGCTGAGCTTCCGCGCCGCGCCCCTGGAGGGCGCCGAGCGCTTCCTCGTCGGCGAGCTGGCGCCCGCCGCGGCCGAGGACGCCGGGACGGGCGTCCCGGCGGAGGAGACCGCCACCCCGCGCCGGGCCGCGCGCTTCCTCCGGGACCGGGCCGCCCGCGCCGGCCGTGCCGTGGCCCACCGCACCGGGCTGCCGCTGCCCGGTGCGGAGGACGCCGTGGCCGGCCCCTGGGTCTACGACGGGGTCGGCGACCCGGCGTTCGTCGGGCCGGTCCTGGGGCTCATGCAGCGCGCGGAGCAGCTCAGCTCGGGCCCGCTGGGGCTGACCGTGACGGGCGCGCACGCCGACGTGCTGCGCGTCCCCTACGCGGTCGAGACGCCCGCGCAGGTCCGCGTGATCTCGAGCGAGCAGTCGAACTCCTCGGTGATCCTCACCCCGCCCGCGGGCCGGGCGGACGCCGACGCCGTGATCGTGAAGTTCTTCCGCGTGCTGGGGGAGGGCGACAACCCGGACGTGGAGGTGGGTCGCGAGCTCACCGCGCTCGGCTGCCCCGCGGTGCCGAGCACCTTCGGGTGGCTCGACGCCCGTTGGCGCACCGGGCTGAGCACCGTGCAGGGCCAGCTGGCCGTGGCCACCGAGTTCCTCGCCGGCTCCGCCGACGCGTGGGGCCGGGCCGTCGAGGCCGCGGAGCAGGGCACGGACTTCACCGAGGAGGCCCGCGAACTGGGCCGCACCACCGCGCGCGTGCACCGCGACCTGGGCCGCGCGTTCGGCGCGGACGTCCCCGACGACGCCGCCCGCGCCCGCCTCCTGAACGACCTCGGCGGACGCCTGCGCTGGGCCCGCACGGAGACCGGCTCCCTGTTCTCGGAGCACTCGGCCGCCCTCGACCAGCTGATCACCTCCCTCGGTGACGTGCCGGAGCTGCCCCCGCTGCAGCGCATCCACGGCGACTACCACCTGGGCCAGGTCCTGCAGACCGAGGACGGGCAGTTCAAGGTGCTCGACTTCGAGGGGGAGCCCCTGCGCGCCATCGAGGAGCGCACCCGGCCGGACGTCGCCCTGCGCGACGTGGTCGGCATGCTGCGCTCCTTAGACTACGCCGCCGCCTTCGGCGCCCGTGCCGGCGCGGCGGACGCCGAGGCGTGGGGCCGGCGCGCCGGCGACGCGTTCCTGGCGGGCTACGAGCAGGGCGCCGGGCACCCGGTGGACCGCGGTTCCCCGCTGTTCCAGGCGCTGTGGCTGGACAAGGCCCTGTACGAGGTCGTCTACGAGCAGCGCAACCGCCCCGACTGGGTGGACGTCCCGGCAGCGGCGGTTCGCCGTTCACTGGAGAGCCTCCGGTCGCGTAGCGTGAACCCTGATACCGCCGGTGCGGACCCCGCCCCCGGCACCGACCACGACGACGACAGCTCCCGCTCCGCGCGGCTCATCCCTGCGGCAGCGGGAACGGAAATCGAGGACGCAGTGAGCGCCAGCACTCCGCAGGACCGATCCGACCCCGTCCAGAAGTCCCGCGCCGTCCCGGCCGGCCACGACGTGGCCCCTGCGGGACCGGTGCACGTGGCCGAGCACGTGCTGGCCGCCGTGTCCGAGGGCCGCCACCACGACCCGCACAGCGTCCTGGGCGCGCACCTGAACCCGGACGGCAGCGTCACCGTGCGCACGCTGCGCCGGTTCGCGACCGCGGTCGCGGTCGTGACGCAGGACGGCACCTTCGAGCTCGAGCACGAGTGGGGCGGCATCTTCACGGGCGTGGTCCCCGCGCACGAGCCGGGCCGGATCCCCGACTACCGCGTGGACGTGACCTACCGGGACCTGGAGCCGCAGCGGCTGGACGACCCGTACCGCTTCGGGCCGACCCTCGGCGAGCTGGACCTCCACCTCATCGGCGAGGGCCGCCACGAGACGCTGTGGACCGTTCTCGGCGCGCACGTGCGCCGCTACCCCTCCGCGATGGGCGACATCACCGGCGTGGCCTTCGCCGTGTGGGCGCCCAACGCCCAGGCGGTGCGGGTCATCGGCGACTTCAACGGCTGGGACGGCAGCGAGCACGCCATGCGCTCCCTCGGCTCCTCGGGCGTGTGGGAGATCTTCGTCCCGGGCCTGGGCTCCGGCGCCACCTACAAGTTCCGCATCCTCGGCCGGGACGGCGGCTGGCGCGAGAAGGCGGACCCCATGGCCTTCGGCACCGAGGTGCCGCCGTCCACCGCGTCCCGCGTCTTCGAGTCCGACTACGAGTTCCAGGACGACGCCTGGATGGCGCGCCGGGCGGCGACCGATCCGCACAACGCGCCCATGAGCGTCTACGAGCTGCACATCGGCTCGTGGCGCAAGGGCCTCGGCTACAAGGACCTCGCGAAGGAGCTCGTCGAGTACCTCACCTGGCAGGGCTTCACCCACGTGGAGTTCATGCCCGTGGCCGAGCACCCGTTCGGCGGGTCCTGGGGCTACCAGGTGACGTCCTACTACGCGCCGTCCTCCCGCTTCGGCAGCCCGGACGAGTTCCGCTACCTCGTGGACAAGCTGCACCAGGCCGGCATCGGCGTGATCGTGGACTGGGTCCCGGGCCACTTCCCGAAGGACGAGTGGGCACTGGCCCGCTTCGACGGCGAGCCCCTGTACGAGCACGCCGACCCCCGCCGCGGCGAGCACAAGGACTGGGGGACGCTGATCCCCGACTACGGCCGCAACGAGGTCCGGAACTTCCTGGTGGCCAACGCCTCCTACTGGCTCGAGGAGTTCCACGTGGACGGCCTGCGCGTGGACGCGGTCGCATCCATGCTCTACCTGGACTACTCGCGCAACGAGGGGGAGTGGGAGCCCAACGTCTTCGGCGGCCGCGAGAACCTCGAGGCGATCGCGTTCCTCAAGGAGGCCAACGCCACCGCGTACAAGCGCACCCCGGGGATCGTCATGATCGCCGAGGAGTCGACGTCCTACCCGGGCGTGACCCGGCCGACCGACGCCGACGGGCTGGGCTTCGGGCTCAAGTGGAACATGGGGTGGATGAACGACACCCTCGAGTACATGGCGGAGGACCCGGTCAACCGGTACTACCACCACAACAAGCTCACGTTCTCGCTGGTCTACGCGTTCTCGGAGAACTTCCTGCTCCCGATCTCCCACGACGAGGTCGTCTACGGCAAGGGCTCCCTCCTGCGCAAGATGCCGGGCGACCGGTGGCAGCAGCTCGCCAACGTCCGCGCCTACCTGGCGTTCATGTGGGCCCACCCCGGCAAGCAGCTGATCTTCATGGGCACGGAGTACGCCCAGGAGTCCGAGTGGTCCCAGGAGCACGGCCTCGACTGGTGGCTCTCGGAGACCCCGCCGCACAAGGGCGTCCAGGAGCTGGTCCGCACCCTCAACGGGATCTACCGGGAGACCCCCGCGCTGTACGAGCGGGACAACAACCCCGCGGGGTTCGAGTGGATCGACGCGGCCGACGCCGGGCGCAACACGCTGTCCTTCACACGCTGGGACGAGCAGGGCAACCCGCTCGTGTGCGTGGCCAACTTCGCCGGCAACCCGCACGAGAACTTCCGGCTGGGCCTCCCGTGGGCGGGGGAGTGGGTCGAGGCGCTCAACACGGACTCCGAGCTCTTCGGCGGTTCGGGCGTGGGCAACCTCGGCAAGGTCACCGCCACCGAGGGCGCCCACAACGGTAACCCCGCCTCGGTCGAGCTGACCGTCCCGCCGCTCGCCGTCCTGTACCTCAAGCCGGCCGAGCACTGAGCCGGCCCCGGCCGTTCCCGCGGGAGCCGGCCGGAGTCACGGGAAGGGCCCGGATCCTCGGATCCGGGCCCTTCCGCCGTCCCGGGAGCGGGACGGAGGGCGCCCGGAGAAACCGCCGGCGGGCGGCGGCGGCGGGTCCGGGAGGCCGGTTTGCACGGGCCGCGGAAACCGAGTAACTTCATCCAAGTCGTCGCGGCGAGGAACTCCTCCGGGAGATCCACGGGGCGGCATCCCCCACCGAACGGTCCCGACCGAGCAGCCAGCGAGTTGCACGGGAGCGGAAGAGTGTTAGGATGGGAGATTGTGAGCTTCGCCGGAAGGCGGCGCCGTCACGATCAGGTAACCAAGAGTTCACCTGAGATTGACCGGGGTCGACCGGAAGGGCTAAGGTTGCAGAGCACTCCGGCAGCAAGGTGTCAAGCGAGACACGGCTGATC
>NZ_SSSF01000057.1:0-252 GCF_013368965.1 Kocuria salina | reverse complement strand
AACGCCCTCGCTGAGGCGTTCAACTCGCTGTTCAAGGCCGAGCTGATTCGCAACAAGGGCCCCTGGAAGTCGATCGAGGACCTGGATATCGCGGTGGCCGAGTACGTCGACTGGTTCAATTACCGGCGCCTGCACGGAGAGATCGGGCTCGTGCCCCCGGCCGAGTTCGAGGACGCCTACTATCGTCACCACACCGCCCCGGCGACCGCCGGAGCGGCACTATCAAGCCTCCACTGAACCCGTCACGGGACA
>NZ_SSSF01000056.1:0-268 GCF_013368965.1 Kocuria salina | reverse complement strand
CAGCCGCTGGGCGTCATCAGTGGTGGTGCCCGGCCGGTATCCCTCGTCGACCTCGGCCTGTCTGACCCAGTTCCGCAGCGTCTCCGGGTTGATCCCCAGCTGCTGCCCGATCCGCGCCAGCGCCCCGGCCTTCGTCGCTGGGTCCCGTCGGGCCTCCACCGCCATCCGGGTGGCGCGCTCACGCAACTCATCCGGGTACTTCCTCGGTGCTCCCATGACTCTCATCCTTCCGTGGAATGAAAGCCTCCAACAGACCCGTCACGGGACA
>NZ_SSSF01000055.1:0-268 GCF_013368965.1 Kocuria salina | reverse complement strand
CCGTCGATCGGTTCGGTCGGGGACGCCTACGACAACTGCCTCATGGAGTCGATCATCGGCCTCTACAAGACCGAGTGCATCCGCCCGGGCCCGTTCGTGAAGGCACCACTGAAAACTGTCAGCGACGTCGAGTACTCCACGCTGGCCTGGGTGGACTGGTACAACACCCGCAGGCTGCACTCCAGCCTCGGCAACGTCCCGCCTGCCGAGTTCGAGGCCGCCCACTACGATCAGATCACTGCGCCCCAGCCGGCGGCGCAGCCCGTAT
>NZ_SSSF01000054.1:0-358 GCF_013368965.1 Kocuria salina | reverse complement strand
GCCACAGCAGTGCGCTGCACTTGCCGGTGATCACCGACTGCCCCGCCGGCACCGCGCCCGCGCTCAGGTCGAGCTCGCCCTGACCCGGGTGCATCTTCACCCGGGCGGCCTCCAACAGCGCGGTCAGCTCGGCCTCGGTGTGCGCTGAGCCCAGGTGCTCGAGGACTTTGTCCCGCCCGCCCCGGCGCTCAGCGATCTGCACCGCCGTCGCCCCCGACGCCGTCCGGACCTTACGCACGAACACCACGGTCCGACCCTACCCACCCGATTAGTGTGTCGCCGACCCCCGCCACAGGACCCTGACCAGCGACAACACCGGCCAAGTCAGCCAGGAGCTCTCAAGTGGCACGAGTCAGGT
>NZ_SSSF01000053.1:0-472 GCF_013368965.1 Kocuria salina | reverse complement strand
GGATTATCGGGTATTTAATTACTCTCTTATTCTCAGCACTTCTGGGAGCCTTAGCGCATGCGCACTGGCCTATTGAGCTAGAAACCATCCGGGAATGGTTGTACTCGTTCTCCACAAGTGCGGGCTTGGGCGGGGTCGCGGCCCTCGCGGCGGCCTCGATCGCCTACCGGGGAGTCACCCGTTCCGCCCAGACAGCCCGAAACACTGCTCTGGCGACTGCTGAGGTGCAAAGGGCTACCGCCGAGACCGCCCAATGGTGGGAGAATGCGCGTTGGGCGGCGGACCGCCTGCTCTCCGTATCCACCGAGGACGAGGAGCTAGAGGTTGAGGACGCAACGGTGGCCATTCTCAGCGACCGCGACGCTCTTGCCGCGATTGCGGCCCTCCAGCATCTTGGCGAGAACGCCCCTAGCGATACGACGGCGGCGTTCATCCAAGAAGTCCTGGGAACCGCCTTGGGTCTGGACACTTC
>NZ_SSSF01000052.1:0-589 GCF_013368965.1 Kocuria salina | reverse complement strand
TGAAGGGCTTCGTCGCCGACGCGCCCACCACACCCCAGCAGTAGAAGGCCCAGGACGGTCTTCAACCCCAGGGGCAACAATTTGCGCCACCGGCTAGGGCAGGAACTTCACCCCCAGGCAACCTGTCATGCGCGCAGACTATTCACGCTGAAGGAAGCCCCCCACGGGCGCCTCGCCCGTTGAGGATGAGCGCCCTTAGCCTGGGGCCGACCTAATAATTGCTGGTAGATCCTCGGCAGTGGAGCCAAAAGCGACTCGACTGCATCTGCTTTACATATGGCCGGCTACCGGCCACTTCCCACGGGCATGGGACTGGAGCACAGTTGCCTGCTCGGCTGGGCTCCTGTGTCTATGAGCTGGCCGGCCTGGCTACGGAACCTCGGCCCTTGCCGTTCTCACGGGTGCCGCCAGCGATTTTCTTCACTTCATCCGGGATCGGTTGGTGGCGTTTCGAAGCTACTGCGATGTAAGCCTTGGCTGCAGCCTGTCGATTCGCCACGAACCGACCCGTTTTTGCGGAACGTCTAACGCTCTTCGTCAAGACTGCCCCTCCTCACTGTTGGTCAAGTCTGCGTGGTCGTCCTCTGAA
>NZ_SSSF01000051.1:0-700 GCF_013368965.1 Kocuria salina | reverse complement strand
GGGAGCTCGACCCCCGCAATCGTTGATCGCCGGGTTCATCGACCAGATGAGGTCCGAAGGCTACGCGGTCGAGTCGATCTGCGCGGTCCTGCGCGAGCAGGGCGTGCCGATCGCCGCGAGAACCTACCGCTCCTGGAAGCAACCCGGTCGGCAGCCTGCCGCGCGCACGGTCAGCGACGCGATCGTCATGGATGCGCTGCTGGCCACCGTGGGCACCCCGGAGGGCCTCTACGGCCGGCGGAAGATGACCGCCTACCTGCGCCGGTGTGGGCTGGCAGTGGCCCACTGCACGGTGGATCGACTGATGCGCTCCCTCGGGCTGGCCGGGGTGGTCCGAGGCCGGCGGGTGCGCACCACGATCCCGGCCAAGGATGGGACGCGGGCGTCGGATCTGCTCAACCGCAACTTCACCGCCGCGGCCCCGAACACCGTGTGGGTCGCCGACTTCACCTACGTGCGCACCTGGGCCGGATTCGTCTACGTCGCCTTCATCGTCGATGTCTTCGCCCAGCGCATCGTGTCCTGGAACGCCGCCACCACCCGCACGACGGATCTGGTGCTCACCTGCCTGCGAATGGGCCGGTGGGACCGCACCCGTCAGGGCCTGGTGCTGCCGGAGGGGCTGATCCATCACCACGACGCCGGGTCCCAGTACACGGCGCTGCGCTTCACCGAGCATCTGGCCCTGGAGGGGATGGCC
>NZ_SSSF01000050.1:0-706 GCF_013368965.1 Kocuria salina | reverse complement strand
CGGAGCTCGACCGCCCACACCACAGGTAGTGGCCTACATCGACGCCCACAAGGGCGAGTACGGGGTCGAGCCGATCTGCAAGGTTCTGCAGGTCGCCCCGAGCACCTATTACGCCGCCAAGACCCGCCCGCCCTCAGCGCGATCGGTCAGCGACGCGGCCACGACCGCGGTCATCGCCAAGGTGCATGCGGAGAACTACGGGGTGTACGGGGTCACCAAGGTCCACGCCGAGCTGCGCCGGAACGGCCATCAGGTGGCCAGGTGCACGGTGCACCGGCTCATGAGGGCGGCGGGTCTGCGTGGGGTCATTCGGGCCAAGGGCCCGCGCACCACGGTGGCCGGCACCGGACCGGAGACCCGCCCGGACCTGGTGGAACGATCTTTCACCGCCGCCGCCCCGGACCGGCTGTGGGTCGCCGACATCACGTATTGCAGAACGTTCGCCGGCTGGGTATACGCCGCCTTCGTCATTGACGTGTTCTCCCGGCGGGTGGTGGGGTGGCAGCTGTCGACCTCCCTGCGCACGGACCTGGCTCTGGACGCCCTCGAGATGGGGTTGTGGACCCGATCCCATGACGGCCATGACACCAGCGGGGTCGTGCATCATTCGGATAAGGGCGTTCAGTATGTCGCGGTGCGCTACACCCAGCGCCTGGCCGAGGCGGGGGCGGTGGCCTCGGTGGGATCCACTGGCGATTCGTACGAC
>NZ_SSSF01000005.1:0-326249 GCF_013368965.1 Kocuria salina | reverse complement strand
GATCCTCGTGCACCTGCGCGACGAGGACGTGCGCACCCAGCACGGCGAACGCTCCGACGACGGCGCCGCCGCGGCACCGGCCCGGACCCGGCGCCTGCCGCAGGCCCCGTCCGAGATGGACCTCATGATGAAGGGGGCGTCCTTCGTGATGTCCTCCGGCAAGCGCATGGCGCTCGCCGAGAAGGCCCTCCCGCTGGGCCGGGCCGTGGCGGGCAGGGACCGCGCGATCAGCTGGCTGCCCGGCACGGCCGGAGGCTGGACCGACGAGCGGGACATCCCCGCCCCGCCGAAGGAGTCCTTCCGCAACTGGTGGGCCAAGCACGCCGACGAGACGCAGCAGCGGGTGGCCGCCGACGGCGGCCCGCACGACGGGACCGCGGACGACACCCAGCACGACGGGGGAGAGCGATGACCGACGCCAGGACCGAGATCCTCAACCGGATCCGCGGGGCGCTGCACGACACGCCCGCGCCCGCACCGGCGGAGCGCACCTACCGCCGCGCCTCGGACCGGCCGCACGAGGAGGTCGTCGAGATGCTCGAGGACCGGCTGGTCGACTACAAGGCCTCGGTGCACCACGAGACCCCCGCCACCCTGCCGGGACGGATCGCCGAGTTGCTGGGCGCGTCCGCCCGCTACGTGGTGCCCGAGGGCCTGGACCGCGCCTGGCTGCCCGAAGAATCGGGCATGCGGCGGGTCATCGTGGACCCCAACGACGCCCGGGCGGCCTCCGCGCTCGGGGTGCGGGAGCTCAACGCCGTGGATGCCGTGGTGACGTCCTCGACCGTCTCCTGCGCCGAGACCGGCACCATCTTCCTCACCGGCCGCCCCGACGAGGGCCGCCGGGCGATCAGCCTGGTCCCCGACCACCACATCTGCGTGGTGCCGCTGGACTCGGTGGTCGAGCTGATCCCCGAGGCCCTCGCCCTGGTGGAGCCCACGGCCCCGGTCACCATGATCTCCGGGCCGTCCGCGACCTCGGACATCGAGCTCGAGCGCGTGGAGGGCGTGCACGGGCCCCGGACGCTGGACGTGATCCTGCTCGGCTGAGCTCCCGCACCCACCGCACGGTGGTCTCCCGCCGCGCGGCTGCGGCTCCGTACAGTGGACGTCGTCGGACGTCACGAGCGGCCGGTCCGGGTCCTCCCGCGGGAGGGGCCGGACCGGCCGCGGCACGGGAGGGGCAGCGGTGAGACGGGTTCTGGGACGTCCTGTCGACGAGCAGACGCGGTGCGTGCACTACCGCACGCCGCTGGACGTGATCGCGATCAAGTTCTGGTGCTGCCAGGCGTACTACCCTTGTCATCTGTGCCATGAGGAGACCGCCGGCCATCCGGCGGCGCAGTGGCCGGTCGAGGAGCAGGACGCCGAGGCCGTGCTCTGCGGGGTCTGCGGCCACGAGCTCTCCGTGCGGGAGTACCTGGCCGCGGACGGCTGTCCGCGGTGCGCGGCCCGGTTCAACCCGGGCTGCGCCCTGCACGCCGATCTGTACTTCGAGCCGGCACCCCGGGACTGAGACGCCCCGGGACTCAGCCATCCCGGGGCAGCGGCAGCGCCTTCTGGACGCACCGGGGCGCGGCAGCGGCCGCCCGCCGCTGACCAGGACGAGGAGAGGACGGCTTCCACGGTGTCGATCAAGCATCCGCTGCGGGACCGGTCCCGCCGGGCGGAGTCCTCCGTCCCGACGGGGCCGCCGGGGACCCGGTCCTCGGCGATCCGGCTGACCGGGGTCACGGTCACCCGGGAGGGCCAGGACGTCCTGCGCGACGTCGACCTGTGCCTGGACGAACAGCGCATCGCGGTGATCGGGCTCAACGGATCGGGCAAGTCCACCCTGGTGCGCCTGCTCAATGGGCTGCTGCTGCCCACCCGGGGCACCGTGCAGATCGGTGGGCTGTCCACCGCGACCGACGCCAAGCGCATCCGGCGCCAGGTGGGCTTCGTGTTCCAGAACCCGGAGAACCAGATCGTGATGCCGCTGGTGGCCGAGGACCTCGCCTTCGGGGCGAAGAACCTGGGCCTGCGCGGGGCCGAGCTCTCCGCCCGGGTGGACGGGGTCCTGGAGCGGCTGGGCATTCCCCACCTGGCCGAGCGGGAGTCCTACGCCCTGTCCGGGGGCGAGAAGCAGCTGGTGGCCCTGGCCTCGGTGCTGGTGATGGAGCCGTCCACGATCGTCTTCGACGAGCCGACCACCATGCTCGACCGGCGCAACCGGCGCCGCCTGCAGGCCACCATCGACGAGCTCGACCAGCGAGCCGTCGTGGTGACCCACGACCTGGAGCTGATCGGCGGCTACGACCGGGTGCTGGTGGTGCACGAGGGCCGGATCGCCTTCGACGGCGCCCCCGGACCGGCCGTCGCGTTCTACTGCGGGATCAGCGACTGATGGGCGCCGCCCGGCAGCAGGACGTCCGCAACAGCGCCGCCCGCCCCCACGGTGCCGGTGGGTTCCACCGTGCCGGGCCCACCGGTGTGCTGGCCCGGATCCCGGCCGGTCACAAGTTCGCGTTCCTGTTCGCCGCCAGTCTCGGCATCTACGCCGTGACGCACCTGGGCGTCCAGCTCGCGGTCTTCGGCCTGGCCGTGGCCGCCGCCTGGGCGACCCGCACTCCGGCCGCCCGCCTGGCACGGCTGCTGGCCGGGCTGCTGCTCATCGTCGGCGTCGTCTTCCTCACGCTGGGGTTCACCACAACCTGGGAGGCGGCGGCGGTGGCGGCGCTGCGGCTGCTGAGCCTGTGCCTGCTCGCCTGGGCGGTGAGCCTGTCCACCACCTTCGCCCAGATGCTGGCCCTCTTCGAGCGGCTGCTGGCCCCGACCCGGCACCTGGGGCTGAACCCGGCCCAGATGAGCCTGGCCCTGTCGATGACGATCCGGTTCATCCCGCAGATCCGCACCCAGTACCTCGAGGTCCGCGAGGCCCAGTTCGCCCGCGGGCTGCACAACAGCCCGGTGGCCGTGCTGGTGCCCCTGCTGGTGCGGACCCTGGAGTCGGCCCAGGAGATCGCCTCCGCCCTCGACGCCCGCTGCTACGACTCCGCGCCCCCACCACGGGCCACGTCCCGGACCGCCACCGACTGACCCCCGGCCCCCCGACCGTTCCAGACGTCACCGCCCCGCCTGCTCGAGCCCCGCCGCTCGTCCCCGATCGAAGGACCCCATGACCACCATGACCTCCCGGACCGCCGACAGCTCCCGGACCACCCAGAACACCGTCCTGGTGGCCGTGTTCGCCGCCCTCATCGCCGCCCTGGGGCTGGTGCCCCCGATCACGGTCGGCATCATCCCGGTGCCCATCACGCTGCAGACCCTCGGGGTGATGCTCGCCGGTGCGCTGCTCGGGCCGGTGCGCGGGATGCTCTCCGTCGTCGTCCTGCACGCCCTGGTGCTGGCCGGGCTGCCGCTGCTGGCCGGGGGCCGGGGCGGGCTCGGGGTGTTCCTGGGCCCGACCGGCGGCTACCTGGTGGGCTGGATCCCCGCGGCCCTGGTCATCGGGGCGCTGGTGCAGTACTGGGCGATCCGGCGCACCGGCCGTACTGCCCGCTTCGCCGCGGTGCTGCTGAGCGTGGTCGTGGGCGGCATCGCGGTGATCTACGCCTTCGGCATCCCGTGGACGGCCGTGGTCACCGGGCTGCCGCTGTCCACCTCCGCGCTGGGCGCGCTCGTGTTCATTCCCGGGGACCTGCTGAAGGCGGTCGTGGCGACCCTGGCCGCGATCAACGTCCACCGCAGCTACCGCCGGCTCCTGGGCGGGACGCCCGCCGCCCGCTGACCACGGGGAGCGCCACTCGCCGGCAACCGTCATCCACGACCCACTGCCGCACCCGCAGCGTGAGACCTGCACCGAGGACGAGAACATGCCCTTTCTGGACCGCGTGACCCGCTGGGCCGAGGAGCGCCCGCAGGAGCTCGCCGTCGCCTGCGGAAACGACCGGCTGAGCTGGGGCGATCTGCGTGCCGCGGCTGCGGCCCTGGCCGCCTCGGGCGAGCCCACGGGGATCCTGCGGCAGACCAACGGCACGGACTTCGCCGTCCGGTGGGCCGCCGGAGTGGCCGAGGAACGCGTATGCGCCGTCCTGGACCCGTCCTGGCCGGAGGACATGACCGAGCAGGTGCGGGAGCGCTGCGCCGCGCGCCTCCCCGCCGATCTCGCCCCGGCGCAGCTGCGCGACGGCGATCCCGCCTCGGCGTTCCTGATCGGCCTGACCTCGGGCACCACGGCCCTGCCCAAGGGCTTCCAGCGCAGCCGCGGCTCCTGGCGGCGCTCGTTCGAGGCGTCCGCGGAGCACTTCGGTCTGGGACCACGGGACCGTGTGCTGGCCCCCGGCCCGCTGGCGGCGAGCCTGAACCTGTACGCCCTCTCCGAGTGCCTGTACGCCGGGGCCGGCTTCGTGACCCTGCCGGGCTTCGACGTGGCCGCCGCCCACGCCGCGATCACCGGGCACGGCGTCACCCGCCTGGTGCTCGTGCCCACCGTGCTGCGCGTCCTCGCCGAGCGCGGCCTGGCCTCCGGTGCCGACGCGAGCGGTGTCACGGCGATCGTGTGCGCCGGGCAGAAGCTGGACCCCACCACGTTCGCGGCGGCCCGCCGCTGGGCCCCGCAGGCCACGATCTGGGAGTACTACGGTGCCGCCGAGCTCGGCTTCGTCGCCGCGCGCTGCCACCGCCCGGACGAACCCGCCGAGATGTCGGCCGAGAACTCCGGCACCGCGGTGGGGACGGCGTTCCCCGGCGTGGAGGTGGCCGTCCTGGACGACGCCGGGAACCCCGTGCCGGAGGGCGTGACGGGCACGATCTGCGTGCGCTCGGACCTGGTCTGCGACGGCTGCCTCTGGGGCGACGACGGCCAGGGCTTCGGCCGGCTCGGCGGCCTGCACACGGTGCGGGACCAGGGCTTCCTCCGCAACGGGCAGCTGCACGTGCTGGGGCGGGCGGCCGAGATGATCAACACCGGCGGGCTCAACGTCTATCCGCACGAGGTCGAGGCAGCCCTGGCCCTGGTGCCCGGAGTGGCCGACGTCGTCGTCGCCGGCCTTCCCGACGACGCCCGCGGTCAGCGGATCGTGGCCGGGATCGTGCCCACGGCCGACCGGCCGGACCGTGCTCGGATCCGGGCCGGGCTGGACGGGCGGCTGCCCACGGCCAAGTGCCCGCAGCAGTACTGGGAGCTCCGGGAGCTGCCGGTGACCGCGAACGGCAAGCTCAGCCGCGCGGTGTTCCGCGACTGGATCCGCGAAGGAGACGCCCGTGTCCGACCGCTCGGCTGAGGCCCCCGTGCTGGTGCTGGGCCGGCGCACGCCCCTGGCGCGCGCCGGGACCCTGCTCGAGGGCGTGCCCGTGCACCGGCTGCTGGCCCCGGTGTTCCGCTCCCTGCTGGCGGACTCGGGCCTGGACCCTGCCCGGCTCGCCGACGTGGTCGTGGGCAACGCCGTGGGCGCCGGCGGCAACCTGGCCCGGCTCGCCGCCCTCGAGGCCGGTCTGCCGCTGTCCGTGCCGGGCCTGACGGTCGACCGGCAGTGCGGCTCGGGCCTGGACGCCGTGGTGCTGGCCTGCCGGCTCGCCCAGGCCGGGGCCGGCCGGGTCTTCCTCGCCGGCGGGGCGGAGAGCATCAGCACCGCACCGCTGCGCGGACGACGACGCGAAGACGGAGAGGTCGAGTTCTACCGCCGCGCCCAGTTCGCCCCGGAGCACCTGGGCGATCCCGACATGGGCGAGGCCGCCGAGACGGTCGCCCGCGAGCACGGGATCGGCCGGGAACGCCAGGACGGCTACGCCCTGCGCAGCCACCGGCGGGCGCTGGCCGCCGCGGAGGCGGGGGCCTTCGAGGACGAGCTGGTGCCGGTCACCGGACCCCGTGGTGAGGTGCGGTCCGACAACGGCCCGCGCCGGGCGCTGAACGCCAAGCTGCTGGCACGCTTCCCGGCCGTGTTCGCGGCCGGCGGGACGGTCACGGCCGGGAACTCCTGCGGGGACGCCGACGGCGCGGCCGCCGTGCTCGTCGCCGACCCGGCCACGGCCCGAACTCTGGGCCGGCGGGACGGGCTGGCCATCCGCGGTGCGGTGACGGTCGGGGTGGACCCGGCGCGGCTGGGCATCGGCGCCGCCGTGGCCGCCCGGCAGCTGCTGGCGGAGCAGGGTGTGGCGGTGGAGGAGCTGGCGGCGGCCGAGTTCAACGAGGCCTTCGCCGGACAGGTGCTGGCCTGCACGGACCTGCTCGGTCTCGACGAGGAGGTGCTCAACGCCGAGGGCGGCGCCCTGGCCCTGGGCCACGCCTACGGCGCCTCCGGGGCGGTGTCCGTGGTGCGCCTGCTGTCCCGGTCACGGGCCCTGCCCACCGGGAGCCTGCTGCTGGCGATGATCAGCTCCGCCGGCGGCATCGGCACGGCTGCCCTGTTCGAGAAGGTCGCGCTCTGACCGGAGCGGGTGCGCCGCGGAGGACACTCCGTGCCCCGGTCGAGAACTGTCCCTCCGGCTGGGACGGTGGCCGGCCCCGGGCGAGAGGCCCTGCTTACCGTGTGCCGCTCAGCGCGAGCGCTGCGCCGCCGCGAGCTCCGCGTCGTCCAGGGCGGGGTAGGACGGGCCGTGCTCGCCGAGCACGGTCACGCCGCGCCGCACGTTGTAGTACACGTCCCGCAGCGTCCAGCTGCGCAGGTCCGTGCGCTCGCGCCGCGGGACGGACTGCCGGCCCACGGTGGCGAACACGAAGAGCAGCGCCAGGAGGTAGAGTCCGCCGACCATGAGGAGCTCCTTCTCGCGACCATCGTCGCGTAAGGGTCTAAACTGTTGATGACACTCACGCTAGCCGTGGAAGGGATAAGTAGTCAAGTGCATTTTGCCTATGACACTGAAGACGTGCTCGAGTCCGACGTGGCGCTGATGAACACCGCGCCGGGGGCCTCCCGCTCCGGGGAGGACGAGCTGGTGACCACCGCGCAGCTGCGGGCCCTCCTCGAGGAGCACGGCTGGCCGGGGCGCTTCGACCGTGACGAGCACGAGCTGGCCGAGGTGCGCGACGTCCGCGGCGAGCTGCGGCGGGTCTGGGCCCTGGAGCGGGACGCCATGGTGGACGCGGTCAACGCCGTGCTCGATACCACCGAGCTCGCCCCGCACCTGGCCCGGCACGACGGGAAGGACTGGCACCTGCACGCCTCGCCCTCGGACGCGCCCCTGGCCGCCCGGCTGCGTCTGGAGACGGCGTTCGCCCTCGTGGACGTGATCCGGGCCGACGAGACGGAGCGGCTGCGGGAGTGCGGGGCCGAGGACTGCGACGGGGTGCTCCTGGACCTCTCCCGCAACCGATCCAAGCGCTTCTGCAGCCAGCGGTGCGCCAACCGCACCAACATGACCGCCTACCGCCGGCGCCAGGCCGGCGACATCGACGAGCGCCCGGACTCCGCCGCCGGGGCGTGAGCCGGCCCGGCTGACGGGCCGGCGCGGCGGGCGGAGCGTCGTCGTCGTTCGTCACGGACCGCGCCGCCGGACGCCTATTTCCATGATTTCCTATCGAGTCCTTCCTAAGCTGACGGGGTGAAGGAATCCTCGCTCGTCGCCGTCGTGTTCGTCGCCGCCCTCGCCCTGGGCGGCGGCACCCTCGCGGCCCAGATCTCCTCCCAGCCCGACGAGGAGGTCCAGGCCGCGCCGCTGCCGATGTGCACCGTGCTGGACCGGTCCGAGCTGGAGCCGGAGACCGGCGCCCTCTACGGC
The DNA here is from genome assembly GCF_013368965.1 of Kocuria salina. Classification (NCBI taxonomy): domain Bacteria; kingdom Bacillati; phylum Actinomycetota; class Actinomycetes; order Micrococcales; family Micrococcaceae; genus Kocuria; species Kocuria salina. Next base: position 318,548 of record NZ_SSSF01000005.1, on the reverse strand, counting down.
GTGAACCTCGACTGGGACGACAAGCCGCTGGGCGACTACGCCGACCGGCTCGGCCACCGGCCCGCCGTGTCCGTGTCCTTCACGGGGTTCCCCTACGACGAACGCGGGCACGACTACCTGCGGATGGCCGCCGACCAGATCCGGTCCGACGGCCGGATGATGCTGCTGACCCTCGAGCCCGAGGGTGGGCTCGCCGAGGTCACCGACGACGCCGTGCGGCAGCTGACCGCCGACCTCGCGGCAATCAACGACTCCGGGGTGCCGGTGGTCGTGCGCTTCGCCCACGAGATGAACGGCTCCTGGTACGCCTGGGGCCACCAGCCGACCGCCTACGTGGAGGCCTATCGGCGGGTGGCGGACGCGGTGCACGAGCACGCCCCCGGCTCGGCGATGATGTGGGCCCCGAACTACGGGGGCGGCTACCCCTTCGCCGGCGGGCAGCACGAGGCCGAGCCCGGCAGCGCCGACTTCGCGGCCCTCGACACCGACGGGGACGGCGCACTGACCATGGCCGACGACCCGTACGCCCCCTACTACCCGGGCGACGACGCCGTGGACTGGGTGGGAATGTCCCTGTACCACTGGGGCGACGCCCACCCCTGGGGCGAGAACGAGCTGCCCGAGCCCGGCAAGTTCGCCGCTCAGCTCACCGGCACCTACGACGGCGCCGGCGGCGACGACAGCGCCGTCCCCGACTTCTACGCCGAGTACGGGCAGCGGCGCGGCAAGCCCGTGGGCATCCCGGAGACCGCCGCCCTGTACAACCCGGCGGTGGGCGGCGCCGACGAGCTGGCGGTCAAGCAGGCGTGGTGGGGCCAGGTCTTCGACGAGTCGATGCCGGAGGACTTCCCGCAGCTGAAGATGATCAGCTGGTTCGAGTGGGACAAGCACGAGGTGGAGATCGACGGGCCGGTGGACTGGACGACCACCAACACCGACGCCGTCCGGGACGCCTTCACCGCGGATCTGCCCGACTGGCTGCACTGGGGCCCGGAGGAGAGCTGCACCCCGGCCGGTTCCTGACCCGTCTGCGGTCGGGGCGCTGCAGGAGCACACTGGGTCCATGAGGATGATGCTGCTGACCGCGGGCACCCGCGGCGACGTGGAGCCGTTCGCCGCCCTCGCCCGCTTCGCCGCCGGCCACGGCCACGAGGTCCGCCTGGGCCTCCCCGAGTCCTCCGGCGTGGACCTGTCCGGGCTGGACACCGTCAGCCTGGAGGTGGACTTCCACCGGCTGGTCCAGGAGCACGGGATCTCGCCGTGGACGGCCGTGCGGCACTTCCGCACCGAGGTGGGCCCCGGCATGCGCCGGATGCTGGCCGCCGCCGTGCGGGAGACGCTCGCCTTCGCGCCGGACGTGGTGGTCCACCACCCCAAGGTGCTCACGGCGCCGGCGGTGGCGCAGGCCCTCGGCGCCCCGCACGTGGTGGTCGAGGCCGTTCCCGTGCTCACCCCGACCCGGCAGTTCCCGGCGCCCGGCGTGGTGAACCGGGACCTCGGCCGGTTCAACCGCGCCACCTACGCGGTGGCCCGCGGCGCCGAGCGGATGTTCCGCCGCGACATCGACCGGGCCTGCGCCCCGCTCCCCGGCGGCCGGCCGGCCGCCGTTCCCGTCCCGGCGGCCACCCTGCTGCCCATCAGCCCGCAGCTCCTGCCGCGCCCGGACGACTGGCCGGCCTCCGTGCACCTCACCGGGTCCTGGCACGCCGACGCCCCGGTGCCGGAGCCCGATCCCGCCGTGCGCGAGTTCCTCCGGGGCGGGCCCTACCTCGTGGCGACCTTCGGCTCCATGGCGTCGGGGGACCCACTGAGTCGGGGGAGGGTGGTGGTGGAGAGCGCCCGCGCCCACGGTCTGCGCACCCTGCTGCTCACCGGGTGGGGCGGCCTGGCGCTGCCGGACGACCTCCGGGGCTCCCTCCGGGACGACGTGCTCGCCGTGCCGTCCCTGCCGCTCGACGCGGTGCTGCCCGGTGCGGAACTGGCCATCCACCACGGCGGGGCCGGGACCGTCCACACCGTCGCCCGCGCCGGCGTCCCGCACGTGGTGGTCCCGTTCCTGGCCGACCAGCCGTTCTGGGGCCGGCAGCTCCACAGCATCGGCCTAGCCGCCGCGCCGATCCCGCATAAGAAGCTGACGACCGAGCGGCTCACCGCGGCGATCGGCGACGCGCTGTTGTGTCGCTCCGCTGCGGCTCGGGTGGGCGTCGAAATGCGGAAGGAACGCGGACTGGAGGCCGCGCTGTCCGTGCTCACCGCTTGCTGATTTGAACAAGCACAGGATACTGACGGTAATCGCATCGTCTCTGTCCGCTTTTTCTCTGCATTTATTCGATTCCCGCTTGCGGACTGAGTATTTCCGCCCTCGACTGTCCTGCATTTACGAAATGCGCCGTGACGTGCTCAAACACCGGAAAGGCTGCCCATTCGGTTAGTCTCTGTCCCGGACGGAACCCCGAATGGGGGACGGACACTCACCCGGGCGTCAGCCGAAGCGCCCACGGACCGGAGGGGCGCTTTCGTGGAGTCCATGCTCGGAACAGCCCCTCTCTGGTGGGTGCTGACCGCCGGCCTCGGGGGCGCTGCGGTGGGCGGGTTCCTGCCCCATGCCGTCCTGCGGTACAGCCCCATCACGGACGAGCTCGACCCTGCTCTGTCTCGTCCGGTACTCATGGTGTTGACCGCGGCACTCTTCGTCTTCGTAGCCTCGTTCTTCGGTCTCAGTTGGCAGACCCCGGCGTACTTCTTCTTCGTGTCCGTCGCCGTGGTTCTCACAGTGATCGACCTGCGGCACCACCTGCTTCCCAATGCCGTGGTACTGCCTGCCCTGGTCTTCGGCTTCGTGCTGCTCGCGCTCGCCGCCACAGGGGAGAACGCCTGGGGTGCACTGCTGCGTGCTGTACTGGGAGCCCTCGCGCTCTTCGTCCTCTATCTCGTGCTGGCACTCATCTCGCCAGCCGGGCTCGGCATGGGCGACGTCAAGCTCGCCGCAGTGCTGGGACTGTTCCTCGGCTTCCAGGGGTGGGGGGCGCTCTTCGTCGGATCCGTTCTGGCCTCGGTCTTCGGTGCACTCGTGGGGCTGGCCGTGCTGACGTCCCGCCGCGGCGGACTGCGCAGTGAGGTCCCTTTCGGCCCATCGATGCTCGCCGGCGCGCTGGTGGCCGTCGTGTGGGGTGAGATTCTCGCCCGGGAGTACCTCCTCCCGGGCTTGGCCTGACACTGTTTGGGGGACAAGCTCCCAGCCGTGCACTTCCATGCAGATGAATGGAGTCCGCCACTAGGCATTACGTCCGTTTTTGACGTCCCCCAAAGTGCATGCATCTGAATGCTTGTGTGTTTGCGATCGCGACGGCTATCTTTTCTACAGGTCGGTAGGCAAGTGGCAGACAGATCCCGCAAGACGCGAATGCCAGGGCTCGTTCTCCGACTCAACCCCCTTGTTTATCTCTCATCGTGAGGACTCACCATGCTGCCCATTCTCGTCACCCTCCAGTACGTCGCCGACGCCAAGAACTCCATCGTGGACCGCCTCACCCGTGAGGAGAAGGGCGCCACCGCCGTCGAGTACGGCCTGATCGTGGGGCTGATGGCGGTCATTATCGTCACAGCGTTCGCCATTCTGGGCCCTAAGATCAACACGCTCTTCAGTGATGTCAGCCTGACCTCCAAGACTCCGTCCGGCGGCTAAAAGCGATTGTCGTTATTGGTCTTCTCTTCGGTGCCGCGGCGTCCCTCCTGGACGCCGCGGCACCGAGCGTCCGATCATCTGTACTCATCATTGAGCCGCAATTAGGACGATGCACGGGAAGGAATCGACTCATGAATCGTTGGCGCTCGGAGCGGGGAGCCGCAGCCGTCGAGTTCGCACTGGTGCTTCCGGTCCTACTTTTGATCATGCTGGCCATCATCGAATTCGGCCGGGCCTACAACACCCAGATCAGCTTAACCCACGCGGCACGGGAGACAGCGCGGCACATGGCAATCGACAAGGACTGGAGCGCAGCGGCCGCCAAGGGCGTTGCTTCTGCTTCCTCAGTCGATCTGCAGGCCGCCAATTTCTCCACGTCGACCACCACATGTCCCAAGGAAACCGACGTGCACATCACCGTGAACTACGACCTGAAGACGATCACCGGTGTTGGCGGAGGCAAGATGAGTCTGTCCGGCAAGGCGGCCATGCGATGCGGCGGCTGATCGACGTTTTCGGACGGGCTCGAGTGCGTCACCGAGCAGACGGCGAACGCGGTGCGATCGCCGTGACAACTGCGCTGACCCTTATCGTCCTTCTCGGCTTCGCCGCCATCGTGATCGACTTCGGGCTGATGTACGAGGAAAGAGCGCAACTTCAGAACGGAGCCGACTCGGCGGCCCTGGCTGTGGCGCAAAATTGCATTGAAGTCCCGTCCACGTGCTCGTCCTCTGCACCGCACATCAGCAGCAAAATTGCCCTCGACAACACCCGCGATGGGCTGTCGGACATCGCGTCACTGACTTTTCCCTCGTCCACCTCGGTCCGCGTGCAGACGCAGGCAAATGATGGCAAGGCTGGGGCAGGAAAGCTCGCTCTCTCCATCGCACCGGTGCTGGGTGTCAAAGATCCCTCAATTTCTGCGTCCGCCTCCGCGTCGTGGGGCGGACCCGGAACCGGGCCGGCGACTCTGCCCATTGCGGTGTCCCACTGCCAAGCCACGAAGGCCTTCGAGCAGTCCGGCTCCACGGTGGTCCTCGACATCACGGGCAAATCGAACCTGCCGGGGTGCACTCATGAGGGCAGTCCGGTGCCGGGGGGCTTCGGGTGGTTCCGTCAAGGAGCAAAGGCTGAGTGCGGTCAGGAGACATCTCACGACGACATCGTCTTCAGTGACCCCGGTAACGATTTCGCGGAATCCTGTGACGACGTGCTGAAGGGGCTGCTCCACAAGTCCATTGGTGATGTCCTTCTGCTTCCCGTGTATGACAGCACCGCGGACAGCGGCAACAACGCCAAGTACTACATCTCTGGGTGGATCGCCTTCAAAGTCACCGGGTGGCACTTCGGCGGTAGTGCCAAGGACGACAACAACGTCAACGTCCGGGAGTACGCGAACCAAGGCCTGTGTACCGGCAACTGCCGCGGCATCATCGGAACCTTCGTGCGCTACGCCAGCCTTGACGAGCTGTACACCGACGACGGTCCGCTCACCTACGGAGCAGCGGTCGTGAAACTCAACGACTGATGACCACTACCATTCCCAGCCCCATCTGCATTTCTCATCTGTGAGGACGACACTCCCGTGAAGACCCGTATTCTCGCTGGCTTTGTGATGGCGATTCTTGCCATCGCCGGCCTGGTCCTCGTCACCACCTACGTCGGCACCGCTGACGCACGCGCCCTGGATGACCAGGAGCCCCGAGAGGTCTACCTCGTTACCGCCCCGATCCTCAAGGGCACCCCTGTGGAGGAGTTCGGCGAGTCCGTCGCCCTCCACACTGTGCCTGCTGCCGTTGTCCCGGACGGCGCGCTGCCCTCTTTTGAGGGCCAGAGCGGAAAGGTCGCCGGTGTCGACCTGCAACCGGGGGAACAGGTCCTCGAATCCCGGCTGGTCGACCCCGCGGCCCTGGAAGCCCCCGGTACCGTGCCCGTCCCGGACGGTCTGCAGGAGGTCACCATCCAGCTGGATGCGCCCCGTGTGGTCGGTGGTCAGCTCACAGCCGGGGACCGGGTCGGCTTCTTCGTGTCCTTCGAGGAGGACGAGAACCGCAGCTCCCGCACGTCCAAGGATTTGGACAAAGTCCTCGTCACCTCGGTGCAAGGTGCTCCCTCTTCGGCCGCGCCTGCAGAGGGGGAGAGCGGCACGGATGCCACGGGCAACGAGGCACCTGCTGTCCCGGAGGGCTCGATGCTCGTCACCTTCGCTGTCAACGCTGACACCGCGGAGAAGATCGTCTATGCCTCCGAGTTCGGCCGGATTTGGCTCTCGCTCGAGGGCAAGGACGCCGAGGAGAACGCCAACGGCGCCACGCGGGAGGACTTCTCGTGAGCCGCCTTCTGCTGGTCACCGGTGACCCCGGCTACGACACCCGTTTCCGCCAAGCCGTCCAGGGCCGGATACCCGGCGAGGTGCAGACCGTTCTCGGCACCGCCCTGCCGGCCACACCGGACGAACTGCTCGGCCGCTCCGTGGGCGAGCTGCCCACCGTGGTCGTCATCGGGCCCGGCCTGGACCTGTACGAGGCCCTTCGCCTGGGCGGCGTCTTCGACATCCAACGTCCCGAGATCTCCCTCGTCCTGGTGGTGCCCTCGGACATGCCGCTTGCCATGGCCGCCATGCGCGCCGGCTTCCGTGACGTGTTGGACCTCGAGGCCGATCCCGACGCTGTCCTCGGCACCCTCTCCCGCGTCCTCGACGCGACCGAGTCCCGCCGCCGGCTGATGCCATCGGGCGGTCCCGCCACCGGTAGCTTGCACGCTGTGCCATCGGCTCCTCGCGACGACTCCCGCACGATCGTCGTGACCTCTCCCAAGGGTGGGGTGGGCAAGACGACCATGGCCACCAACCTGGCCGTGGGCTTGGGGCGGCTCGCGCCCATGAACACCGTGATCGTCGACCTCGACGTCCAGTTCGGTGACGTCGCCGCCGCCCTGCGACTCGCCCCAGAGCACTCGCTGACCGAGGCGGTGACCGGCCCCGCAATTGACGACGCCCTGGTGCTCAAGACCTTCCTCACCGTCCACCCCGCTCCGATCTACGCCCTGTGCACACCGGCCAACCCGGCAGAAGGCGAACTGATAGGCGGCGCTCAAGTGGCCCATCTCCTGGAGCAGCTCTCGGGACAGTTCCAGTACGTCGTCGTCGACACCGCACCGGGCATGGGCGAGCATGCGCTCGCCGCCCTCGAGGCGGCCACAGACGTCGTCTTCGTCACCGGCATGGACGTCCCGGGGATACGTGGGCTGCGCAAGCAAATGGACCTTCTCGGGGAGATCGACCTCGTGCCGCCGAACGCCCAGGTCGTGGTCAACGCCGCCGACCGCAACACCGGGCTGTCGGTGCAGGACGTCGAAGCGACCGTCCGGGCCTCGGTGGACCATGTGGTCCCCCGCTCCCGGATGGCCGCCTACGCCACCAACCGGGGTGAACCCCTACTGCTGCACGCACCGAAGGACAAGGCCGCACGACAGTTGCAAGCCCTCGTCAATTCCTTCGCCCCCGAACGCCCCGCCGCTCGGCGAGGCCTGCACCGGAAGGCCATGGTCCGCTCGTGAAACTTGCCGAACGTCTCGCTGCCGCACGCGGTGAAGCCCCTCCCACGCCTGCGGCGGCTTCTGGCACGACCCCTCAACCCGTTGCCGACCGTCCGAGCGAACCGAGCACGGACCTCGCGGGCAGCGAAGTCTCTCCTCCTGCAGATGACGACTCGCCGTCCCCCGGTTCGCTCGTGCTCCCCGCATCCGTCGCGGAGGTGCCGCCCGATCCGGCACCACGCGTCCAGGCCGGGAAGTTCGATGCGCTGGCCGGACTCAAGCACCGGGTCAAGCAGGAACTACTGGACCGCATCGGCTCCCGGCAGTCGGACTCCAGCCTGTCAGACGTGCAGCTCAAGAACTTCGCCACGAAAGAACTCACGCGCATCGTCGCCGAGGAACAGGTGCCGATGTCCTCCGAGGAGCGGCTCCGGCTGATCCGATCCGTCAGCGACGACGTGCTGGGCTACGGTCCCCTCCAGGAGTTGCTCGACGACGACTCCGTCACCGAAATTATGGTCAACGGCCCCGACCAGATTTTCATCGAACAGAAGGGCAAGGTGACCCTCTCGGACTCGACCTTTGCCTCGGAGCAGGACCTGCGCCACGTCATCGAGAAGATAGTCACCCAGGTGGGACGGCGCATCGACGAGTCCTCGCCCCTCGTTGACGCGCGTCTCCCAGACGGCTCGCGCGTCAACGCGGTCATCCCGCCGCTCGCGGTCAAAGGCTCTTCCCTGACGATCCGCAAATTCGCCAAGGACCCGCTTACCGTCGAGGACCTCATCCGCTTCGGGTCGGTGTCCCCCCAGATGGCAGAGCTGCTGCGTGCGTGCGTCGAGGCGCACCTCAACATCCTGGTGGCAGGCGGTACCGGTACCGGCAAGACCACGATGCTCAACGTGATGTCCTCGTTCATCCCGCACGGCGAGCGCATCGTGACCATCGAGGACGCCGTGGAGCTGCAGCTGCAGCAGGAGCACGTGGTTCAGCTCGAGTCTCGCCCGGCGAACATCGAGGGGCGGGGGGAGATCACCATTCGAGACCTGCTCAAGAATTCCCTCCGCATGCGGCCGGACCGGATCGTGGTCGGGGAGTGCCGTGGCGGCGAGGCCCTGGACATGCTTCAGGCGATGAACACCGGACACGACGGATCTCTGTCCACCATCCACGCCAATTCTCCGCGCGACACCATCTCGCGACTGGAAACCTTGGTCATGATGGCCGGCATGGATCTGCCGCAGCGAGCGATCCGTGAACAGATTGCTTCCGCCATCCACGTGGTTGTCCAGCTGTCACGGCTCCGGGACGGCACGCGCCGCGTCACCCACATCACCGAGATCCAGGGCATGGAGGGTGAGACCGTCACCCTGCAGGACGCCTTCCTCTTCGACTGGGACGCCGGAGTGGATCCCCGCACCGGCCGGTTCCGTGGCACGACCCGCTCCACGGGGGTGCGCCCGCGGTTCGTGGACAAGTTCGAGGACTACGGCATCAAGCTCCACTCCTCCGTCTTCGATCCGGGGCGGCGCTGATGGCACCGCTGCTGATCGGCGTCGGGCTGCTCTGCCTCGCCGGGTTGCTCGGGCTTTTCGTGGTCTTCCGCTCACGCACGCCGCGACTGCCCATGGACCGGCGCCGGCCGCCGCGCGGACCCCAGGAACTCGAGTCATCGCAGCTGTCCCGGCTTTCGGGTGTGACCACCGAGGCTGTCTCCGAGTTCCTGGAGCGCCGGGGGTGGACGCGCAAGGTTGCCGCCGCTCTGGAGAACGCAGGCATCAAGTCCTCGCCGGCCGACTTCCTCGTGCTGGTCATCATCGGGGCGGTGGTCGCGGCGGCGGCCGGGACGCTCGCTGGGGGACTGCTGCTCGGACTGGTGTTCTTCCTGACGGCTCCATTCGCGGCCAAGCTCGTGGTCGGCTTCCTCACGAATCGGCGCAAGCGGAACTTCGCCGACCAGCTCGACAACACACTGCAGCTCTTCTCCGGATCGCTACGAGCTGGCCACTCCCTGCTGCGCGCTGTCGACGCGGTAGCCAAGGAGTCCCAGGCTCCGACCTCGGAGGAGTTGACGCGAATCGTCAACGAGACCCGTCTTGGCATGGACCTGGACGCTTCTCTCGATCAAGCCGCCAAGCGCATGGACTCCCAGGACTTTTCCTGGGTCGCCCAGGCGATCGGCATCCACCGCGAGGTCGGCGGCGACCTCGCGGAGGTCCTCGATCGTGTGGCAGGCACCATCCGTGAACGCAATCAAATCCGGCGACAGGTCAAGACACTTTCGGCCGAGGGGAAGATGTCCGCCTACATTCTGATGGCTCTGCCCGTGCTGATCGCGGGAATCCTGTCCTTGATCTCTCCCGAGTACATTTCCCAATTTCTCACGAGCGGCTTCCTCGGCTACGCAATGATCGTCGTTGCCCTATTTATGTTCGCGATCGGTGGCTTCTGGATGTCGCGGATCGTCAAAATCAAGTTCTGATTCTCCCCCTTTCTCGAAGGACGTTCCATGACCCCCCTTTTCCTCGGCATGCTGCTTCTCGCCGGTGCCGCGGGCCTGGCCATCTGGCTCGCGGTGGGTGTGCGCTGGGGCGGCGACCGGTTGGTGCGCCAAAACCTGAGAGTCGGCTTCGGTGCCACCGAGGCCGAAATGATCCGCGACGCACCGGACTTCGGCTGGGCCAGCCGGTTCACCACCGGTAACGGCCAGGAGCGGCTTGAAACCCTTTATTCGAAGGCGGGCCGGCCTGCAAGCTGGCCGGTCGCCCGCCTGATGGCTTACAAGGTCTATGCCCTGGGCGCCGCCCTCTTGGTGGGCCTGCTGCTCCTAGCCATGACCGGGGGCAACGGCATGATTCTGCTCATCGTGGTGGTCATGGTGCCGGTGGGTTACTTCCTGCCCGAGCTGTTGCTGTACAGCCAAGGCATCGAGCGGCAGAAGGCCATCGGACTCGAACTTGCGGACACCCTTGACCAGATGATGATCGCTGTGGAGGCCGGCCTCGGCTTCGAGTCCGCAATGGCCCGCGCCGGCCACAATGGCAAAGGCCCACTCGCCGAGGAACTCGTGCGCACGCTTCAGGAAATGCGTGTGGGCATTCCGCGCCGTGACGCCTACCTGGCGCTCGAGCAACGAACTGATGTGCCCGACCTGCGGCAGTTCACGCGCGCGGTAATTCAGGCCGATGCATACGGAATTTCCATCTCCACGGTGCTGCGGACGCAAGCCGACGAAATGCGCATCAAGCGTCGGCAACGGGCGGAAGAGGCGGCGCAAAAGATCCCCACCAAGATCCTCATACCACTCATGCTTTTTGTGCTCCCGGTACTTTTCCTCACAGTGCTAGGTCCGGTTGTGCTGAGCTTCGTTAGCTGAGGAGCCCGCGCGAGTACATCACTTCGACCTTGTGGTGGTCGCGATGAGTTATGTCAGCCGTATTGTCAAAGGTATGGCGCGTGACTCGCAAGCCAGAAAGTAGATAAACTTCATGGGCGTTACATCAATCAATTCGGCAGGCAATCGATGGCCAGTTCCCGCAGGCAAAGCATTTGCTGAGAATTTTCCACTCTTCATGAAGGCCGCGCTCTCAGGATTGTGGTTCATGTCGGCCCTCGTCATTGTTCAGATCGTCCGATCTGTTATGGCCGAGCCGAGGGTCTTCGGCCAGGATTCACATGCGTACTGGCTCGCGGCGCAGGCCGAACTCGTATACAGCAGACCCGCTGGCACGCTGGACGCCTATCTCTACTCCCCAGTGTTCCTGACGCTCATCAAGCCGCTCACGTGGCTGCCTTGGCCGGTCTTCCTCGCGGCGTGGACGGTCTTGTTGCTGGCGATAGTCGTCTGGCTGGTGCGGCCCCTGCCATGGGAGTGGGCCGTTCCTCTGGCCGTGTGCTGCCTGCCGGAAGTCTTGGTGAACAACATATTCTTGCTCTTGGCTCTAGCAGCGGTGGTGGGCATGCGTTGGCCAGCTTTGTGGGCATTCCCAATCCTGACGAAAGTGACAATGGGAGTGGGGCTTCTATGGTTTGCCGCTCGCGGTGAATGGTGGAGCCTGATCAAGGGCATTGGCGTGACAGCGCTGATCGTGGCAGTTGCGTACGCTGTGGATCCACTTTCCTGGCAGGCCTGGGTCCACTTCCTGCTCAGCAATCGTGACGGCACAAAGGATGGACTGGCACTGTTCGCACTGCGTTGCCTGGGCGCCGTCGTGTTGGTGGTCGTCGGCGCCCGGCTGAACTGGCCCTGGCTGGTTGCCCCGGCCATGCTTCTGGCCTCTCCCGTCCTCGTCTCCATCGTGCCTGCTGCTTTGCTCGCCGCGATTCCTCGGCTGGCGATGTTGAACAGTGCAGGGCCGCCTCCCATTCAGTTCCTGAATACTGGAGAAGATATGTCTATTTCGAAGTCCCCTCTGGGGGCCTGATGACAAGAGTTGTTGTCCCCTTCCAGGACGGCTCCACAGAACGCTGTCACGCCCACGGAACGGGTCTTGTACAGTGACCGCCCCTACTCGCGAAATTTACGAGTCGAGACGCCGACGCCCCGTGCTGGTCACCGTCCTGGCGATAGTTTCGCTTTCGGCCGCAGGCCTGGCCGCACACCAGTGGACCGTAGGCGCTCAGGCCGTCGGCTTGGGAGGCGTCATCCAGCACGACGCCCCAGGGTCTGTTAGAGCTCCGGGTCCTATCGGTGTGTCGTCACTTGATCCGGACGACGCCCGGGCCGCCGGTGACCCGGGGTCCCACTCCGCGGTGCGGGGACCGAAGACCTGCGGGAACCTGTCCGCCCGGGCCCGGGTCTGCTCCCCGTCGATCGGCATCGACGCGGCGCTCGAGTCCATGGGACAGGACGACGCCGGGAACATGGCGGTGCCCACCCACGAGGACCGTGCGGCAATCGGCTGGTACTCGGCCTCCGCCCCGATCGGCGGTGAGCAGGGCAACGCGGTGCTGGCCGGTCACGTGGACTATCCCTACGACGCTCCCGCGCTGGCCACGCTCTACACGGCGCAGCCCGGGCAGAAGCTCTGGGTCTCCAACGGGACCGGGGGAGTGTTCTCCTACACCGTGACCGCGGTGCGGGAGCCGACGCCACGGGACGCCCCGCCGCGGGACATCTTCGAGCTGACCGGAGACCCGGGACTGTCCCTGGTCACCTGCTCGGGCGACTACGTCCAGCCGGACGGCGCGCCGTCCTGGTCGTACACGAACAACCTCGTCGTCGACCTGGCCCTCGATCCCGAGACCGCCCCCGTCCCGTGACGCCGCCGCGCTGTCCGTCCCCTCTTGTGCGCACACCCGGCGTCGCACAGTGACTTCCCCGGACAGCACCCCCTTCATGCAATTACATTAGTAAAGATCGGTCGGCCGCCCACCGGCCTGCCGATCCCCCCACGATCCCCAGGAGTTCCCATGCCCTCCCCCCGCCCCGTCCGCCGCGCGCCGCTGCTCGCGGTGGCGGCTCTGGCCGGCACCACCGCGGTGACCGGGACGCTGGTCGCCGCGACGCCGGCCGCAGCCGTGCCCGTGGCGATCGCGGAGTACCTCATCGAGGTCGCAGAGGGGAGCCCGAGCACTGGCGCGGAGTCGTTCCACACCCCGGTGACGCTGACCAACACCGATACCGCCTACGGCATCCACGAGGACCAGCCCCTGGCCCCTGTCGGAGAGCTCGTGCACGACGACGAGGGCTATGAAGTGGCCGAACCCTTCGACGACCCCAAGACCGGGTGGGAGGACGTGGTGGGCGAGAAGGTCGGCGACAGCCCGGTCTACTGGGAGCCGGAGAACGCCGCCCTGGCGGGATACATCCTCTCGGTCTTCGGTCCCACCGACGATCCGGATGAGGCCCTGGCGGTGCAGTGGGCCGTGCGCTCCCTGTCGACCGCGGAGCTGCCGCAGCCGGCCGGCATCGAGCAGTCGCACCTGGACCGGGCCGAGTTCCTCCTGCGGGACGCGCGCCACAACGTCCCGGCGCTCGCCCCGCAGGAGGACTATCCGGTCTCCGTGTCCTTCGCGCCGGACGGCCGGCCCGGCACGCTGCTCGTCACCATGCCGGAGGTCTACGACGCCACGACCGTCACCCTGACCGGGCCCGTCACCTTCGCCGACGGGACGAGGACGCAGACCTTCACCGGCGGGGACCGGGACAAGCACCTCGAACTGGCCGTGCCCGCCGGGGTCACCGCGGGAGAGCTCACCGCCGACCTGGCGGCGACCATGCCCTCGACCGAGCTCACCGTCCTGACCGACGACCAGTACCGCGACCTGCTCATCGCGGGCCAGGAGCGCACGGTCGACTGGACCGCGAGCGCCGGTTTCGAGATCGACGCCCCGACCGCGCCGGACGAGGAGATCTCCGACGAGGAGACCACGCCCCTGGACGACGACGGCACCGGGGACGCGCCGGTCGACCAGGACACGCCCACGACCAATGACATCGATGACGACGTCGACGGCGGCCCCGGCAGTGACACGGGCTCCGGCGACGCCGCGACCGGACCGGACGCCGAGCCGGCGGTCCGCAATGGCGGTGCCCCTGTCCTCGAGATCGTGACGGACGCCGACGCCGAGCAGCGGCTCACGGCGACCCTCGAGGCCTTCGTCCTGTTCGACGAGCAGGCCACCACCTCCACGGAGGTCGTCACGGAGACCACCATGACGGCCGGGGGAGCGGCCTACGCCGAATCGGCCATGGCCAACACCGGCATGGGCGCAGCCCCTGCGGCCGGTGAGCGCAGCGCCATGACCTCGGTGATCCTCGTCGTGGTCGCCATCGGCGCCGGTCTCGGCGCCTGGCTGCTGCGCCGACGCCCGGCCGACACCTCGGACCGGTCCGCCTGATGTTCACCTCCGTCCCAGTTCTCCGGGAGATCTCGATGAACCGCACCACTCGCACCGTCGTCGTCGCGTCCCTCGCGCTCGCCGTCCTCACCGGCTGCGGCGGTGCCGCGGCCGAGGCGAAGGGTGCGCACACCTACGAACCCCTGCCGCCGCTCAGCACGGCGACGCCGACCGCCAGCCCGGCGCCGCAGCCGACGTCACCGGCGGCGCCCGAGTCCACTCCCGCGCCGACGGCCGAGGCCTCCGCAGACACTGCCGCCTCTGCCGCAGGGACGGCTCAGGTCGCCGCCCCCGTCGGTGGCACGGCGGGCACGGGCATCCCCGGTCAGACACCTGCCGCCGGGTCGTCATCCGCCCTCGGGCAGGCACCCGCTGCTGCGGCAGGGCCCGTGGGTGGAGGCATGCCGGTCCAGGCGACGGAGCGGACGTCGACCAGCACCACGACGACCACGTCGACGACGATCGAGGCCGGTCTCAAGCTCGTGATCACCTGCGAGGGGCTGTGCTTGCTGGCCGACCTCGCCGCGCCGGAGCTGACCGGGCAGGACGGAGCGTTCTCCGAGGACCTCCTGCGGCAGGCACTCGAGGAGGAGCTGGGTGGTCAGGGCGGAGACCAGCAGCAGCTGACCGACGACCTGCTCGAGCAGCTCATGCAGGGTCAGTGGGCTCTGGCCGAGCGGGATCTCGAGGGCGGGGACGAGAAGCTGGTCTTCTCCTCGGCTCGGAAGTAGATTCACGCCGTCCGGAGCGGGGTCATCCGGCGGGTCGGCGCGGTCCGCGCTGCCGCAGCGCACGACGACGCACCCGGCCCTTGACCAGGGCCGGGTGCGTCGACGTCGCTCAGGCGGGCACGGCCGCCCAGTGCACGGCGAAGCACGCCGTGGCGGCCATCGAGTACAGCCACACGGAGGCCTCGCGGGTCCACGGGATCTTCTTGGTCATGGCGGAGCTGATGACCGCGGCGACGATCAGTCCGATGCCCAGCCACAGGGACCAGTCGGTGAACAGCTGGAGGACGGCGCCCAGCACGCCGGTGCCGGCGTCGTCGAGGACACGGTCGATGTCGAGATTCATGGTGAGAACTCCCCCCCGGAGCTGACGAACGTTCCGGGCGCCCCCATGACGCCCGCGACGACAGGGGCGCGACACCGGCGGCGGGGAAGCGGAGGATCAGCCGGTCCCTGGGCAGCCGGGGCGGGCACGCCCTGACAGTGCCGAGCCTATTCGATGAATTTGCAAATGCATCGGCGGAGGGCGTCGCTTCTTGCGGGGACAGCCGGCCCCGCGCGTCGTCGTCGGGACATGCGAAAGGCCCCGGAC
Source organism: Kocuria salina (assembly GCF_013368965.1). Taxonomy (NCBI): domain Bacteria; kingdom Bacillati; phylum Actinomycetota; class Actinomycetes; order Micrococcales; family Micrococcaceae; genus Kocuria; species Kocuria salina. Next base: position 303,163 of record NZ_SSSF01000005.1, on the reverse strand, counting down.
CGACTGGTCCGGGGCCGTTCGCTGGTGGTCGGGATCACAATGGTCGGGATGACAGGATTTGAACCTGCGACCTCGTCGTCCCGAACGACGCGCGCTACCAAGCTGCGCCACATCCCGTGAAGCATCCGGTCTCGGCCGGAAACAACTGCTCCATCATAGCCATCCGGCCGGGCGGGTGGGAAATCGGGTGCCCGCGGCTGTGTCGCAGGGGTGGTGCATGACCTGTGGACCGTTGACCGGAGGCCCTGCTTGTGCTTCTGTGATCGCACAGTACCGTCGGTCCACGGCGGACGTCGCGGGGGACGTCCTGCCGGAACATTCGCGGCGCCATGTCTCGGGGGAGGGATCGTGCGTCGACGAGCATTCAGCAGAGGATTCGCCTCGGTCGTGCTGGCGGTGGTCCTGTCGCTCACAGCCGGTGGCCCCGCTGCGGCTCTCCCGGCAGGGCCCGACGGCGCCACCTCGACGGAGGAGATCACCGAGGCCGTCACCGCCGAGCAGCTGGAGGGCCACCTCCAGGCGTTCCAGGACGCCGCGGACGCCCACGGCGGCAACCGCGCCGTCGGTACCGACGGTTACCGAGCGAGCGTCGACTACGTCGTCGAACGGCTGCAGGCCGCCGGCTACGACCCCCGGGTGCAGGTCTTCACGGTCCCGGGTGACGAGGACCACGACGACTACCACGACGACTACCACGACGACGACCACGACGAGGACTCGGCCACGGAGCGCCGTGTGACGTACAACGTGCTGGCGGACACGGCCACGGGCGACCCGGACAGCACCGTGCTGGTCGGCGCGCACCTGGACAGCGTGCCGGAGGGCCCCGGCCTCAACGACAACGGCTCCGGCGCAGCGGGCGTCCTCGCGGTGGCCGAGGCCCTGGCCGGCACCGACGTGCAGAACAGGGTGCGCTTCGCCTGGTGGGGCGCGGAGGAACTGAACCTCAACGGCGCCGACCACTACGTCTCCGACCTCCGGGCCAACGACCCCGGGGCGTTCGAGGACATCGCGATGTACCTGAACTTCGACATGATCGGTTCTCCCAACTACGGGCGTTTCGTCTACGACGGCGACGCGTCCGGGAGCAGCTGGCACGGCGACTCCGTCGAGGCTCCGGACGGATCGGACGCCATCGAGGCGGCGTTCGAGGGCTACTTCGAGTCCGTGGGGATCGCCGCCGACGAGGTGCCGCTCGACGACGGCAGCGACCACCTCGTGTTCGCCGGGGCCGGGATCCCCGTGGGTGGTCTCTTCACCGGCGACACGGGCGAGAAGACGCGCAGGGAGGCCGCCCGGTACGGCGGCGAGGCCGGCGTGGACTACGACCCCTGCTACCACTCCGCCTGCGACGACCTGGACAACGTAGACCTCCAGGTCCTGGAGGAGATGAGCGACGCCACGGCCGCGGTCGTCCTGGGCTTCGCGTCCTCCACGATCGACGACGGGGCGCCCCTCCGGCCGCCGGACGGGTGGCCACGCCGCGGGGCGCTCGAGGAGCTCGGGCCGGTCCTCGTCGGTCTCGCCGCCGTGAGCGTGCTCGTCGCGGCAGCCGTCGCGGCGGCCGTCGCCGTGCGGCGCCGCGCCCGCGGGCGCCGGTGAGTCGGGCCGGCTGGAGTTGTCCCCCAACTAGTGGACAAAAGTTATTGACCGGTCGGTAACTCATTTGTGAGCATGTGCAAATCCGAGTCATCCCTCGATGACTGTGAACCGCGTCACGGCCGGGCTACCTCCCGGCCGCCGCTCACCTGGAGGTTCCATGCCCGTTCGCAATTCCAGCCACTGGATCACCGCAGCCGCCCTGGCCGGCGCCCTGACCCTGACGGCGACCAGTGCCGTCGCGGCCCCCACCCGCGACACCAGCAACAACAACACCACCCACAAGATCACCCAGGCCGTCTCCCAGCAGAAGCTCACGGAGCACCTGAACGCCTTCCAGTCGATCGCGGAGGCCAACGACGGCAACCGCGCCTCCGGCACCTCCGGCTACCAGGCCAGCGTCGACTACGTGGTCGAGAGGCTGCGCGCCGCCGGCTACACCCCGGAGGTCCAGGAGTTCGACTTCCCGTTCTTCCAGGAGCGCACCCCCGCCACGGTCGCCGCGGACGGCACGCAGCTCGCCGCCGGGGACGTCGCGGTGATGACCTACTCCGGCACGGGCACCGTCACCGCCCCCGTGCAGGCCGTGGACACCACCGGAGCCCGGGTGGGCAGCACCAGCGGCTGCGAGGCGAGCGACTTCGCCGGCTTCGAGGCGGGCAATGTGGCCCTCTTGCAGCGCGGCACCTGCTCCTTCGGGATTAAGGCCGCCAACGCGGAGGCCGCGGGCGCCTCCGCCGTGCTGATCTTCAACACGGGCCTGCCGAACGCGGAGGACACCGTCGCCGGCACCCTGGGCTCCCCGGAGGCCACGTCCCTGCCGACGGTCGGGCTCAGCTACCAGGCCGGCGTGGACCTGCTGGACGCCCAGGAGGTCACGGTCGCCACGGACACCGTCTCGGCGACCCGCACCACCTACAACGTCCTCGCCGAGACCGGCTCAGGCGACCCCGAGAACACGGTGATGGTCGGCGCGCACCTGGACGGCGTGCTCGAGGGCGCGGGCATCAGCGACAACGGCACCGGGTCGGCCGGCATCCTGGCCATCGCGGAGGCGATGGCCAAGACGAAGACCGAGAACACCGTGCGCTTCGCCTGGTGGGGCGCGGAGGAGCTCGGCCTGCTGGGAGCCGAGCACTACGTGACCGATCTGCGGAAGAACGACCCGGAGGCGTTCGAGGACATCGCGATGTACCTGAACTTCGACATGATCGGCTCCCCGAACTACGGGCGCTTCGTCTACGACGGGGACGCCTCCACCTTCGACCCCGGCGACACAAACGTCCCCGAGGGCTCCGCGGCGATCGAGGCGGCGTTCCACGAACACTTCGCCTCGGTGGGGCTGGCCTCCGGCGACACCGAGTTCAGCGGCCGCAGCGACTACGGGCCGTTCATCGAGGCCGACATCCCCTCCGGCGGTCTCTTCACGGGCGCCGAGGGCGTGAAGACCGAGGAGCAGGCCGCACTGTACGGCGGCCAGGCCGGTGTCGCCTACGACTCCTGCTACCACTCGGCCTGCGACGACATCTCGAACGTGAACCTCCAGGGCATGGAGGAGATGTCCGACGCCGCCGCGGCCGTCGTCCTGCGCTACGCGATGTCCACCCACGACGTCAACGGCGAGGGCAAGCCCTACCGGCAGAAGGGCAAGGGCGCCGTCGGCCACCCCAAGGGCGACGACCGCGGCCACGGCCCGCACTCCGAGCACGGTCGCGGCCACGGGCACGGCCACGACAAGGCGGCCGCCTGACGGTCCCGAGGCACAGGGAGCGGCCCCGTCCCCGGCGCGAACTGCCGGGGGCGGGGCCGTTCGCTGCGCCACAATCCGCCCAACCGTTGTGCCGCCGACGTGCAGTTGAGATTCTGGGCACAGGGCTCCACCAGCACGATGGAGCCGACCCCACGGTCGAGCCCCCGATCGGCCCCTGCCCCGGGAGATCCCATGCGCCACCGCACCCACCACCACCGGACCGTGGCCGCCGCCACCCCGACCACGACGGGGTGGTCCCGGTGACCGCGGCGGGCGTGCCCGTCGGGAAGGTGCTGGAGCACCTCGAGGTGTTCCAGGCCATCGCCAACGCGAACAACGCCAACCGCGCCTCGGGCACGCCCGGCTACCGGGGCAGCGTGGACTACGTGGTCGGCCGGCTGCGGGCCGCCGGCTACGCCCCGCAGGTCCAGAAGTTCACCTTCCCCTTCTTCCAGGAGACCGCCCCGGCCACGGTCAGCGCGGGCGGGCGGCAGCTTCCCGCGGCGGACGTGGCGGTCATGACCTACTCCGGCTCCGGGACCGTGACGGCGCCGGTGCAGGCCGTGGGAACGACCGGCGAGAAGGCCGCGAGCACCAGCGGGTGCGAGGCCGGGGACTTCGCCGACTTCGTGCCGGGGAACATCGCGCTGCTCCAGCGGGGCACGTGCGCCTTCGGGGTGAAGGCCGCCAACGCCCAGGCCGCCGGGGCCTCCGCGGTGCTGATCTTCAACACGGGACTGGACGGGGCGGAGGGTGTGGTCGCCGGCACCCTGGGCGAACCCGGCGGGGTGACTGTCCCCGTGGTCGGGCTGAGCTACGCGGCCGGCGTGGCCCTGCTGGGCGGGGGCGAGGTGACGGTCAGCACGCAGACCGTCTCCGAGAGCCGGGAGACGTTCAACGTCCTCGCCGAGACGGGCTCCGGCGACGGGGAGCGCACGGTCATGGTCGGGGCCCACCTGGACAGCGTCCCGGAGGGCCCCGGGATCAACGACAACGCGTCCGGCTCCGCGGGCATCCTGGCCATCGCCGAGGCGCTCGCGGGCACGGAGACCGCCAACGCGGTGCGCTTCGCCTGGTGGGGTGCTGAGGAGTTCGGCCTGCTCGGGTCCCGCCACTACGTCACGGACCTCAAGACCAACGACGCCGGGATGCTCGGGAACATCGCGCTGTACCTGAACTTCGACATGATCGGCTCCCCGAACCACGGGCGCTTCGTCTACGACGGCGACGCCTCGGCGTTCGGCCCGGAGGACGGCTCGGTGGCCGCCCCGGCGGGCTCGGCCGCGATCGAGGCGGCCTTCCACGAGCACTTCGGCTCCGTGGGCCTGGCCTCGGGCGAGACCGAGTTCAGCGGCCGCAGCGACTACGGCCCGTTCATCGCCGAGGGCATCGCCTCCGGCGGCCTGTTCACCGGGGCGGAGGGGATCAAGACCGTGGAGCAGGCGGCGCTGTTCGGCGGCCGGGCCGGCATCGGCTACGACTTCTGCTACCACGCGTCCTGCGACGACCTCAGCAACGTCGACCTCCGGACGCTGGAGGAGATGACCGGCGCGGCCTCCGCCGTCGTCCTGCGCTTCGCGAACTCCAGCGAGGACCTCGAGACGGAGGGCCGGCGGCTGCTCGGCATCGTGGCTCCCGTTCCCCCCGCCGCTGTCGACCAGGGCCGCGGCCCGAGCAACGCCGCCGCGCAGAGGCAGGCCGAGTGAGGCGGCCGCACTGAGGCCGATGCGGTTCCCCGTGCCACAATCCGTCCGGTCATTGTGCCTCTGACCTGGAGCTGAGATCCTGTGCGCAGGACTCCACCCGCCCGATGGGGCCCATGACGGACACGGTCGAGCCCCCGATCGGCCTCAGGCCCCGGGAGGACCCATGCCGCACCCCACACCCCGCCGATGGACCGTGGCCGCCGCCCTGGCCGGCGCCCTCGCGCTCACTGTGCCGAGCGCCGTCACGGCGGCTCCGGGAGAGGCCGGCGACGCCGGAACGCGCGCCACCACCGCTGCGGCCGTGCCCGTGCAGCAGGTGCTGGACCACCTCGAGGTGTTCCAGGCCGTCGCCCACGCCAACGGCGGCAACCGGGCCTCGGGCACCCCGGGCTACCGCGGCAGCGCGGACTACGTGGTCGGCCGGCTGCGCGCCGCCGGCTACGCCCCGCGGGTCCAGAGCTTCTCCTTCCCGTTCTTCCAGGAGGTCGTCCCGACCACCGTGGCCGTGCCCGGCCCGGGCGGTGTGCCGCGGACCCTGACCGCGGCGGAGGCTGCCGTCATGGTCTACTCCGGGTCCGGCACGGTGACCGCCCCGGTGCAGGCCGTGGACACCACCGGCGCCCCGGCCGCGAGCACCAGCGGCTGCGAGGCCGAGGACTTCGCCGGCTTCACGGCGGGCAGCGTGGCCCTGCTCCAGCGAGGCACGTGCACCTTCGGGGTGAAGGCCGCCAACGCCCAGGCCGCCGGGGCGTCCGCGGTGCTGATCTTCAACACGGGTCTCCCCGGCGAGGAGGGCGTGGTCGCCGGCACGCTCGGGGAGCCCGGTGCCACGACCCTCCCGGTGGTCGGCCTCAGTCATGCGGCCGGGACCGCCCTGCTGGGCGGGGGCGAGGTGACCGTGACGGCGCAGACCGTCTCCGAGAACCGTGAGACGTTCAACGTCCTCGCCGAGACGGGCTCGGGCGATCCCGGGAGCACGGTGATGGTCGGCGCCCACCTGGACAGCGTCCCCGAGGGCGCGGGCATCAACGACAACGGCTCGGGCTCCGCGGGGATCCTGGCCATCGCCGAGGCGCTCGCGGGCACGGAGACCGCGAACACCGTGCGCTTCGCTTGGTGGGGCGCGGAGGAGTTCGGCCTGCGCGGCTCCCGGCACTACGTCGCGGACCTGAAGGCCAACGACCCCGCCGCGCTGGAGGACATCGCGGTGTACCTGAACTTCGACATGATCGGCTCCCCGAATTACGGGCGCTTCGTCTACGACGGCGACCACTCCGCGTTCCCGCCCGTGCAGGGCCCCGATGGGCCCGTGACCGCCCCGGCGGGCTCGGCCGCGATCGAGGCGGCCTTCCACGAGCACTTCGGCTCCGTGGGCCTGGCCTCCGGCGAGACCGAGTTCAGCGGCCGCAGCGACTACGGGCCCTTCGTCGCCGAGGGCGTCCCCTCCGGCGGCCTGTTCACCGGCGCCGAGGGGATCAAGACCGCGGAGCAGGCCGCGCTGTTCGGCGGCCGGGCCGGGGTCGCCTACGACTTCTGCTACCACGGCGCGTGCGACGACCTCGCCAACGTCGACGCCCGGGGGCTGGGCGAGATGACCGACGCGGCGGCAGCCGTGATCCAGCGCTTCGCGGCCTCCACCCGGGACGTCGACGGCGCGGGGGCGGACGAGGGCGCGCAGCAGGGCGGGGGCGGGCTCCCGCTCGGTCCGGCCACCGCGGACCAGGGGAGCGGCCCGCACAGCGCCGCCGAGGTCCCATCGGCCCAGTGAACGGACGGTCCCCGGCTCGGCGTTGGCCATTGCTCACCCGGCCACCGGGTGGGAGGGTGAGGCCATGACTCCTCCCCGGACCCCCGACCGCTCGGCGCCGAGCCGGCGCGGCGTCCTGTTCGACGTCGACGGCACCCTCATCGACTCGAGCTACCTGCACACCGTCGCCTGGTGGCACGCCTTCAACCAGGCCGGGCACGACGTCCCCATGCACCGCATCCACCGGCTCATCGGCATGGGCTCGGAACAGCTGATCGAGGAGCTGCTGCCCGCGGACCGGGACCGGGACGGGGACGACGCCATCGGCGCGGCCCACGGGGCCCTGTTCTCCGTGCACTGGCCGGGGCTCAAGCCCACCCGCGGCGCCGCGGAGCTGCTGCGCCGCTGCACCGACGCGGGGCTCGTGGTGGTGCTGGCGTCGTCGTCGAACGTCACCGAGGTGGCCGCCATGCGGGAGGCCCTCGGCTCGGACGACCTGCTCACGGCGGTCACGACCGCCACGGACGCCGAGCACAGCAAGCCCGCCCCGGACATCTTCGCCGCAGCCCTGGAGGCCGGGAACCTGCGCCCCGAGGACGCGATCGTGGTGGGGGACGCCCGCTGGGACGTCGAGTCCGCGTGGAAGCTCGGCCTCGACGCCGTGTGCCTGACCAGCGGCGGGATCAGCGAGACGGAGCTGCGCGAGGCCGGGGCCGTGGCCGTCTACGCGGACCCGCAGGCCCTCCTGGACGACTTCGAGAACAGCCCCCTGGGCCGGCTCGTCCCGGCGGGCTGAACGCTCCCCGCCGGCTCCCGCGCGGACCGCGCCGCGCACCACCGCGAACGAAAGGCCCCGGAATGACCACCGACGACAGACCCGTCCTCGTGTTCGACGTGAACGAGACCCTCTCCGACATGCGCCCCCTGCGCCACGCCTTCGAGGAGGTCGGGGTGCCGGGGGAGCTGGCGCCCACGTGGTTCGCCTCCGTCCTGCGGGAGGGCTTCGCGCTGGCTGTCCACGGCGAGGCCCAGCCGTTCTCCGTGCTGGGGCAGGAGACGGCGCGCGCGCTCTTCACCCTGCACCCGCCGGCCGGGGACGTGGCGGACGCCGTGGCCCGGGTCATGGACGCCGTGCAGCAGCTGCCCGTCCACGCCGACGTCCCGGACGGGGTGCGCTCCCTGGCCGACGCCGGGTTCCGGCTCACGGCCCTCACCAACGGCTCCGCGGCCACCGCCGAGGGCCTGCTGGAGCGGGCGGGCGTGCGGCAGCACTTCGAGCAGGTCTGCTCCGTCGAGGACGCCCCCTGCTGGAAGCCGGCCTCCGAGGCCTACACCTGGGCGAGCGGGGCGTGGGGCGTGCCGCCGGAGCAGATGCTCATGGTCGCGGTGCACCCGTGGGACCTGCACGGCGCCGCCCGGGCGGGGTTGCGTACGGCCTGGATCGACCGGCACGGCTCGCCCTGGCCGGCGTACGCGCGCACCCCGGACCTCAGGGTGTCCGGGGTGCGGGAGCTCGCCGCGCGGCTGGCCGCCGGCGGCGCCGAGCTGACCGCCTGACGGCTCAGCTCACAGCTTGACGACCATCTTGCCGGTGTTGGCCCCGGCGAGCAGGTCGATGAACGCCTGCGGGGCGTCGTCCAGCCCCTCGCGCACGGTCTCGTCCCACCGGATGTCGCCGGCCGCGAGCCAGCCGGCCATCTTCTCGCGGAACTCCGGGCCCAGGTCCTGGTGACCGCTCACCAGGAAGCCCTGCAGGCTCAGCTGCTTGCCGATCGCCAGCGCCAGGTTCCGCGGCGCCGCCGGGGGCTCGGTCGCGTTGTACTGCGAGATCGCCCCGCACAGGCACACGCGGCCGTGGACGTTCAGCGCGGAGATCGCGGCCTCCAGGTGCTCGCCGCCCACGTTGTCGAAGTAGACGTCGATGCCCTCGGGCGCCGCGCGCCGCAGCTGGGGGAGCACCGGGCCGTCGTGGTAGTCGAAGGCGGCGTCGAAGCCGAGCTCCAGCAGGCGGGCGACCTTCTCGGGCGAGCCGGCGCTGCCGATCACGCGGGCGGCGCCGCTGAGCTTCGCGATCTGGCCGACGAGCGAGCCCACGGCCCCGGCGGCGCCGGAGACGAAGACCGTGTCCCCGGGCCGGAACCGTGCGGCCGCCATGAGGCCGGCGTACGCGGTGAGCCCCGGCATGCCGAGCACCCCCAGGTAGGCCGACTCCGGGGCGAGGGCGGGATCCACCACGGTGGCGGAGGAGGCCTCGACGAGCGCGTGCTCCCGCCACCCGGCCCCGTGCAGCACCGTGGCGCCCACGGGCAGCTCGGGCGCGGAGGAGGCGATGACCTCGCCCACGGCGCCGCCGTCGAGCGGGCAGTCCACTTGGAACGGCGGGACGTAGGACTTCACGTCGTTCATCCGGCCGCGCATGTACGGGTCCACGGACATCCAGCGGTTGGCGACCACGACCTGGCCGGGGCCGGGCGCGGGCAGCGTGGCCTCCTCGAGCCGGAAGTTCTCGGGGGTGGGGGTGCCGTCGGGGCGGGAGGCGAGCACGACCTGGCGGGTGCTGGTGGGGGATGTCATCGGTTCTCCTGGGGGTCGAGGGAAGGGGGTTGGGGGAGCGGGGATCAGTCGTCGGCGACGGTCACGCGGACGTCGACGTTGCCGCGGGTGGCGTTCGAGTACGGGCACACCTGGTGGGCCTTGTCCGCCAGGGCCTGCGCGGTGGCCGGGTCGAGGTCGGGGAGCACGACCTCGAGGTCGACCTCGAGGCCGAAGCCGCCCTGGCCGTTGCCGCCGATGCCCACGCGGGCCCCGACGCTGGAGTCGCCGAGCTTCACCTGCTCCTGCCGGGCCACCATCTGCAGCGCGGAGTGGAAGCATGCGGCGTAGCCCGCGGCGAAGAGCTGCTCGGGGTTGGCGCCGTCGCCGGAGCCGCCCATCTCCTGCGGGACGGCCAGGCCAAGGTCGATCCGGCCGTCGGTGGTGCGGGTGCGGCCGTTGCGGCCGGCGCCGGTGGCGAGGGCCTCGGCGGTGTAGACGGTGTCCATGCTGGTCACTCCTGGGTGTCGGTGGTGGTGGTTCGGGTTCCGGTGCTGTCCGCACCGGGGCGGTCCGCTGCGTCCGGATCGGCGGGGGCGCCGATCCGCCGGGCCAGTGCCCGCAGCGTCTCCATCTCGGCGGCGGTCAGCCCCGAGGCCTCCAGGACGCGCTGCTGCACGGCCGGGGCGCGCTCGCGCAGCCGGTGGCCGGACGGCGTGAGGTGGACGGTGACCCGCCGCTCGTCGTCGTGCCCCCGGCGGCGCTCGAGGAGGCCGCCGGTCTCCATCCGCTTGAGCAGCGGGGAGAGGGTGCCGCTGTCCAGGCGGAGGCGGGAGCCCAGCGCCGAGACGGTCTGGCCGTCCGCCTCCCACAGTGCGAGCAGCGCGAGGTACTGCGGATAGGTCAGGCCGAGCTCCGCCAGCGGCTCGCGGTAGGCCGCGGTCGTGGCCCGTGAGGCGGCGTAGAGCGCGAAGCACAGCTGCGCGTCGAGCCGGAGGTCTGCGTCCATGACCCCATGGTGGCACGGGAATCAGTTGGGCACAACTCAGTTGTGCACAACCTAAAGCGGCGCGCGGATCAGCGGGTCGCCTCCTCCAGGTGCTCGAGCACGTGCCGGTACGGGTGGCCGGTGGCCTCCGTCATGCCCTGCTCGCACGTGCGGTTCAGGGACGCGTAGGCGTCGAAGCGGCGGCCGGTGACCTCACGGGCCTCGGCCGCGGTGGCGGAGGCCGTGAACTCGGGGTGCAGCATCCCGCGGTCCCCGGCGTAGGCGCAGCAGCCCCAGTCCTTCGGCACGACCACGTCCTCGCTGATCGCCCGGGCCAGCGTCTCGAGGGCGCCGGTGATGCCCAGGTGCACGCTCGAGCAGGTGGGGTGCAGGGCCATGGACCCGATCGGGCGGGAGACGGCCAGTCGCTCCAGCACCCGGTCCGCCACGAACTCCACCGCGTCCACGAACCGCAGCGCGTGGTACTCGCTGGACGCCGCCGCCAGCTCGGACATGGTCTCCAGGCCCTCGGTGCAGGACGCGGCGTCGCAGACGACCGGCAGCTCGCCCTGGCGGGTCGCCTCCCACAGCCCGGCCAGCGTCCGCTCCGACATCGTGGCGTACCCGGTGGGCAGCCCCTTCGACTTCCACGGCGTCCCGCAGCACAGGTTCCCGATGCCCTCGGGGACGGTGACGTGCACCCCGGCGCGGTCGCACAGCGCCAGGAACGCCTCCGAGGCGGTCAGGCCCGTGCCGCCCCCGGGGCGGGCGGCCGTGCCGAACATCGAGTTGATGCACGCCGGGAAGAACACGGCCTCCGCGGCCGGGTCCCGCCGGTGCGGCCGGGGCGGGCCGCCCGCGGGCAGCTCCGCCTTGTACTGCGGCACGTGCTCGGCGCCGAGGACGGCCCGGGCCGCGGCGGTCGCGGCGGCCGGCAGCGCGGCGGGCAGGGCCTTCGCGGCGGTCAGGCCGAGCCCGGCGCCCGTCGTCGTCGCCCCCCACGCCCGCGCGGCGGCGCCCCAGCCGGCGTCCGCGACCCGGTTGTGGTCCTCGGCGCGCAGCCGGCGCACGAGGTCCCCCGTGTTGATGAGCACGGGGCAGGCCGTCACGCACATCCCGTCCACGGCGCACGTCTGCAGGCCCTCGTAGTCGTACTCGGCGCGCAGCCGGCCGGCGAGCTCCGTGTCCCCCCGCTCCTCGGCCGCCGCGATCTCCCGGCGGCCCACGATCCGCTGCCGCGGCGTGAGGGTGAGGTCCTTGGACGGGCAGACCGGCTCGCAGTAGCCGCACTCCACGCACCGGTCCACCTCCTGCTCCACCGTGGGCGCGGTCTTGAGGTCCCGCACGTAGACCGTGGGGTCCTCGTTGAGCAGCACGCCCGGGTTCAGCAGCGCGCCCGGGTCGACGAGCCGCTTGAGCGCCACCATGACGTCGTAGAGCTCGTCCCCGTACTGCCGGCGCACGAACGGCGCCATGTTGCGGCCCGTGCCGTGTTCGGCCTTGAGCGAGCCGTGGTGGTCGAGGACCAGGGCGACCATGTCCTCGGTGAAGCGCTCGTAGCGGGCCAGCAGGTCCGGGCGGTCGAACTGCTCGTTGAGCATGAAGTGGACGTTGCCGTCCTTGGCGTGCCCGAAGATCACCGAGTCCCGGTAGCCGTGGGCGTCGAAGAGCCCCGTGAGCTGCTCGCAGGTCTCGCCGAGCTCCGCGACGGGGACGACGACGTCCTCGAGCAGCGCGTTGGACCCGCTCGGCCGGGCCCCCGCCACGGTGGTGTAGAGGCCCTTGCGCACGGTCCACAGCGCCGCCCGGGCCGCGGGGTCGTCCGTCAGGGCGGGCGGTACTGCGAGGTCCAGGGTGCGGAACAGCCCGGCGGCGCCCGCCGAGAGCTCCTGCTCCTCCTCGGGCGTGCGGCCCTGGTACTCGACGAGCAGCGCCGCGTGGTCGCGGACGTCGATGTCCAGGATCTGCGCCGGGGCCAGTCCCGTGCGCTGGGAGACCTTCAGGGACGTGGCGTCCAGCAGCTCGACCGTGGCCGAGCGGGCCGCCACCAGGGCGGGGACCGTGCGGGTGGCCGCGGCCAGATCCGGGAACACCAGCAGTCCCGTGGAGGCGAACGGCAGGATCTCCACCGTCCGGAAGACCGCCTGGGCCACGAAGCCCAGGGTGCCCTCGCTGCCGACCATCAGGTGCTCGAGGATCCGCACCGGCTCGTCGTGGTCCAGGAAGGAGTTGAGGCCGTAGCCCATGGTGTTCTTCATCGAGAACTGCCGCTCGATCGTGCGCACCGACGCCGGGTCGCCGCGCACCCGGTCCCGCAGCCGCAGCAGACCCTCGTGCAGGGCGGGCTCGAGCTCCCGCAGCCGCCGGTCGGCGTCCGGGTCCGCGGTGTCCACCCGGGTCCCGGAGGGCAGGACGAACACCAGGGACTCCAGCGTCCGGTAGGTGTTGGCGTCGGTCCCGCAGGCCATGCCCGAGGAGTTGTTGGCCACCACACCGCCGATCGTGCACGCGGCCTCGCTCGCCGGGTCCGGCCCCAGCTTGTGGCCGTACGGGGCCAGCCGGGCGTTGACCTGCCGCACCGTGGCCCCGGGCTGCACACGGACCCGCCGGCCGCCGTCCAGCACCTCGACCTCCCGGAAGTTCCGCCGGACGTCGACCAGCACCTGGTCCGTCACGGACTGCCCGGACAGGGACGTCCCGCCGGAGCGGAAGGTCAGGCCCAGGCCGTGGCGGGCGACCGCGCGGAAGAGGTGGCCCATGTCCGCGGCCGAGCGGGGGCGCACCACCGCCGCGGGCTGCAGCAGGTAGTGGGAGGCGTCGTGGGCCAGCGCGCGGTGCTCGAGCTCCGAGGCCACCACCGCGTCGCGGCCGCACCCGGCCCGCAGCTCCTCCAGCAGGGCCTCGGGGGCGGGGGCGGGGTGCGTGCTGGGGGCGGTCATGGGATCTCCTGACGGGGAGGCGGGGCAGCCGGGGTGGTCCACGCCATATCCTATGGTGTGACCACAGGCGCCGCACCGGTCCGCCCGGCGGGGGCCGCCGGGGCCCGGCCGACCGGGCCTGTTCGTTCCGGTCCGCCGGCCCCGGGCGGTGCGGGGGGATTGTGGGCGGCGCCGTTTTGGGGGAAGCTCGGGCCACGGGCCCGCCGGCCCGGGAGCCGACCCCTGGAGGAGATCACCATGGACCCCATCTGCCCGTCCTGCGGCGGGCCCCTGCGCCAGATCCCCGAGGACCAGTGGCCCGAAGGCGGCCCGGTGCCGGAGGGCACGGTCGAGATGTACCTGTGCGACAGGACCAACCACCGGATCATCGTGGCGGTCCCCGAGATCTCCGGGTGAGCGAGCCCGAGCCGGAGGTCCGCCGGGTGGTGGTGGTGCACGGCTACGACGCCGCCCCCGACCAGCACTGGTTCCCGTGGCTGCGCGACCGGCTCGCCGCCGAGGGCGTGCGGACCGAGGTCGTGGAGCTGCCGGAGCCGTCCTTCCCGGAAGCCGGGGCGTGGCTGGCCGCCGTGGCACGGGCGGTCGGCGAGCCGGACCCGCACACCCACCTGGTGGGCCACAGCCTGGGCTGCATCACCCTCCTGCGCCACCTCGCCGGTCTGCCCCAGCCGTGGACGCTGGGCGGGCTGGTGCTCGTGGCCGGCTTCACGGGACGGCTCGAGGCCGTGCCGCTCCTCGACGAGTTCCTCGCCGAGGACGTGGACGTCTCCGCCGTGCGCGCCAACGCCCGGCGCCGCCTGGTGCTGCGCTCGGACGACGACCCGACCGTGCCGGCGGCCGCCACCGAGGCGCTCGCCGCGCGGCTCGACGCCCCCGTGCGGGTGGTGCCGCGGGCGGGACACTTCTGCGGCTCCGACGGCGTCACCCGCCTGCCCGCGGTGCTCGAGGCCCTGGTGCCGCGCGGCGGCTGAAAGCGCCTGCGCGGACGGCCGGCGTGCGGGCGGCCCGCTCAGTCCGTGAGCGTCAGCAGCACGGCCTCGGGCGGGCAGAACAGCCGGATCGGGGCGAAGCGGGACGTCCCCAGGCCCGCCGACACGTTGACCGGCACCCCGCCCTGGGTGATGAGCCCCTTGCAGCGCTCCGGCTCGAGGTCGCAGTTGCTGACCAGCGCCCGCCCGCCCGGCAGGCAGACCTGCCCGCCGTGCGTGTGCCCTGCCAGCACCAGCTGCGCGCCGTCCGCCGCGAAGCGGTCGAGGGTCCGCAGGTAGGGGGCGTGGGCCACCCCGAGGCGCAGATCCGCCGTCGCGGGGTCACCGAAGCCGGGGTGCCGGTCGTAGCCGAGGTGCGGGTCGTCCACCCCGGACAGGTCCAGGGTGAGGCCCGCGACCTCCATCCGGGCGGAGCGGTTGATCAGCGGCGTCCAGCCCGCGGCGTCGAACGCGTCGTGCATGTCCTGGGTGGGCAGCCGGGGCGCCTCGTCCCGGCCCTCCCCGGAGGTGTCCCGCCACAGGTAGCGGAACGGGTTCTTGGGCCGCGGCGCGAAGTAGCAGTTGGACCCCGGGACGTAGGCCCCGGGGAAGCGGAACAGCGGCTCCAGGATCTCCAGCAGCCACGGCAGCGCCCCGGGGTGGGAGAGGTTGTCCCCGGTGTCCACCACGAGGTCCGGCTCCAGCGCCGCGAGCGAGTGCACGAACTCCCGCACAGCGCGCTGGCCGGGCCAGACGTGCAGGTCCGACAGGTGCAGGATCCGCAGCGGCGCGCTGCCCTCGGGCAGCAGCCGGAGCCGTTCCGTGCGCAGCTGGAACCGGCGGCGCTCGACGACGACGCCCCACGCGCCGAGGCCCGCCGCCGCCCCGGCACCGGCCGCCGTCACGGCGGCGGCGGTCCGCAGGGCGGGCGCGACGGCGCCCCGGGGGGTGTGCACGCGATCCACTCCCGCTCCCGGCCTCAGCCGGGCTCCGAGGTGCCGTTGCGGCCCTCGAGCACGCGGTCGGAGGGCTCCTCGAACTCGTCCGTGTCGTAGTCCCGGGCCACCTCCTCCATGAACCGCTGCCACTGGCCGCCGGCGTAGGTGGAGCCGTCCACCCAGTCGTCGCCCTCGGTGCGCTCCCCGCCGATCGACAGCCCGTTCAGGGACCGGGAGCCGAACTCGTAGTTGCCGACCCAGGACGCGGTGGCCAGGCCGCGGGTGTAGCCGATCATCCACGTCTGGGTCGAGTTGTCGGTGGTGCCGGTCTTGGCGGCGGAGGCGCCCGGCAGGCCGATCTCCCGCTGCCAGCCGGAGCCGCGGATCAGGGTCTGGTTGAGCGCGAAGTTCACGCCGTCGGCCACGTCCTCGCTGATCACGCGCTCGCAGGACGTCTCGGGGATGTCGTACTCCTTGCCGGTGTAGTCCACGACCCGCTCGAGGGCGCGGGGCTCGCACATCTCGCCGCGGTTGGCGAACGCCGAGTACGCCCGGGCCATGGTCATGGGGGAGATGTCCACGGAGCCGCCCAGCAGGGACGCGAGGACCGTGGTGTCCACGGGCTCGCCGTTCTTGCCGTTGACGATGCCCAGGGACTCGGAGATCTCCCCGATGTCGCACAGGTCGAGGTCCTCGGCCATCGCGTAGATCGCGGTGTTGATCGAGTTGTACAGGCCGAAGTCGGCCTCCATCTCGCGGGTGTAGCCGGACTCGGCGTTCTGGATCTCGAAGCCCTCGCCGTTGTTGCCGGGCTCGATCTTGTACCCGCGCTCCAGGCACGAGGCCTTCCACCGGTGGTCTGCGGGCCACCGGGTGCGGGTCGCGTCGATCTCGTCCTCCGCGCCGTTGCCGGCGTCGATCCACGCGGCGTACGTCAGCGGCTTGTAGGTCGAGCCGACCTGGAAGCCGCCGGCCCCGCCCATCCACGAGTCCACGTTGAAGTTGTACGTGGTGTTGGAGGCGCCCTCGCCGGTGGAGTAGTAGGTGTTCTGCGCCATCGCCACGATGTCGCCGTTGGTCGGCTCGAGGGAGACGAGCGCGGTGGAGACGTTGTCCGGGTTGTCGTCCCGCGGCTGGGTCTCGTTGACCGACTCCTCGGCCACCCGCTGGGCCTCGACGTCGAGCGTGGTGGTGATGGTGAGCCCGCCGAGCTGCAGGGTCTTGAGCCGCTCCTCGGGGGTCTCGCCGAACGCCGAGTCCTGGAGGATGGAGTTCTCCACGTAGTCGCAGAAGTAGGGGGCGATCTCGGCGGCCGTGCACCCGGAGTTCGTGGGGTTGGGGTCCACCTCGATGGGCTCGGCGGCCGCGGCCGCGTGCTCCTCCTGGGTGATGGCCCCGGTGGTGAGCATCGTGTCCAGCACGATGTTGCGCCGCTCGGTGGCCGCCTCCGGGTTCGCGGCCGGGTCGTAGTAGTTGGGGGACTGCACCATCCCGGCCAGGACGGCGGACTGGGAGACGCTCAGGTCGGACGCCGGGATGCCCCAGTAGTACTGGGCCGCCGCCTCCACGCCGTAGTTCTGCCCGCCGAAGAGCACCATGTTGAGGTAGCCCTCGAGGATCTCGTCCTTGCTCAGCTCCTGCTCCATGGACAGGGCGAGCTTGATCTCCTTGATCTTGTCCGTGTAGCCCTTGTCGGCGCCGATGGTGGTGGCCTCCTCGCCGGCGCGGACCTGGGAGTCGATGAGCAGGTTGTTCACGTACTGCTGCGTGATGGTCGACGCGCCCTGGCGGGCGTCCGGGCGGATGATGTTGTTGCCCAGGGCGCGCAGGATGCCGCCGAGGTCCACGCCGCCGTGCTCGTAGAAGTCGCGGTCCTCGATCGCGAGGATCGCGGCACTCATGTGCGGGGACATCTCGTCCAGGGACACAGGGGTGCGGTTCTGCGCGTAGAACGTGGCGATCTCGGTCCCGTCCCGCGCCACCACGGTGGAGGCGCGCGACATCGGCCCCGCCTCCATCTGGGCCGGGAGGTCCTTGAACCACCCGATGGAGGCGTTGGCGGCGAGACCGGTGGCGGCTGCGGGGGGGACCAGGAGACCGGCGGCCACGATGCCGGCAACGACGCTCGTGGCGATGAACGCCACGACGTTGCCCAGGGCTGACGGTGCCTGCGTGGCAGGGTTCTTGCGGGAAGCCATTCGGACAGTCTACAAGCGCGAACCTGGCCGCAGCCGGTGTGCGGCCCGTCACGGCGGAGCGCGTCCCCGCGTTCGTGGCTACGCTGGGGCCATGACTACCTGGGAATACGCCACCGTGCCGCTCATGATCCACGCCACCAAGCAGATCCTCGACAACTGGGGCGACGACGGGTGGGAGCTCGTCACCGTGCTCCCCGGCAGCACCCCCGCCGACGTCCCGGCGGGCAACGTGAACGCCCCCGTCCAGACCAACCCCATCGCCTACTTCAAGCGCCCCAGGGGCTGACGCCCGGACACCGCAGCCCCACCACACCGGAGGACTTCCATGAGCAACGGCTCCGCCGTCGAATCCCGCATCGCCGAGCTCGGCCTCGAGCTCCCGGCCGTCGCGGCCCCCGTGGCCGCCTACGTGCCCGCCGTGGTCACCGGCTCGTGGGTGCACACCTCGGGCCAGCTGCCCTTCGTGGACGGGCAGCTGCCCGCCACCGGCAAGGTGTCCGCGTCCGGGGCGGCGGGCACCGTCTCCCCCGAGGACGCCCACGAGCTCGCGGCCCGCGCCGCCCTCAACGCCGTGGCCGCGGTCAAGGAGGCCGTCGGGGACCTGGACCGGGTGGTCCGGATCGTGAAGGTCGTCGGCTTCGTGGCCTCCGATCCCGGCTTCACCGGCCAGCCCGGCGTGATCAACGGCGCCTCCGAGCTGCTGGGCCGGATCTTCGGCGACGCCGGGGTGCACGCCCGCTCCGCGGTGGGCGTCGCGGTCCTGCCGCTCGACGCGCCGGTCGAGGTGGAGCTCGTTGCCGAGTTCCGCTGATTCGCAGCCCCCGCGGCAGGGCCGTCCGCCGGCCGTGCGCTGGTTCGAGATCCCGGAGGGCCAGCGCGGGGCCGCGCAGGCCTGGCTCGAGCGGGGTGCCGGCATCCCCGGCAGCGCGCCCTCACCGGCCGCCGCGGTGGTCTTCGTGCGGGACGGCGAGCACGGCGTGGAGACCTACCTCAAGTATCGCCCGGGCAACTCACCGCTCGGCACCGTCGGATTCCCCGGCGGGACCCTCGAGCCCCACGACGACGAGCCCCTCGACTGGGCCGGGCCCAGCCCCGCGGACTGGGCGCGCAGGCT
The DNA here is from genome assembly GCF_013368965.1 of Kocuria salina. Taxonomy (NCBI): domain Bacteria; kingdom Bacillati; phylum Actinomycetota; class Actinomycetes; order Micrococcales; family Micrococcaceae; genus Kocuria; species Kocuria salina. The sequence goes on along the minus strand of NZ_SSSF01000005.1, from coordinate 284,684 downwards.
CGGCGTCGAGGACGACCTCGGCCGGGCGCGGCGCACCGTGGTCGCCGCGGTCCGCAAGGCGTTCGAGGAGGCCGGCGTCCTGCTGGCCGGGTCGGACACGATGAGCACCATCGAGTCCGTGGAGGGCGCCGAGTGGATGCGCTCCCGGGAGGCGCTCGCCGTGGGGGACGTGTCCCTCGCCCAGGTCCTCGGCCGGCGCCGGCTCGTGCTGCGCTCCGACCTGCTCAAGCCCCTCGCGCACTGGATCACCTCCGACTTCGCCCACCGCCGGTACGACATCCACTACTTCACCGCGGTGGTCCCCGATGGGCAGGCCCCGTCCGTGCTCGAGTCGAAGGGCGTCTGGGGCCGCTGGGTGGACGCCGCGCAGGCCGTGGCCGACCCGGCGGGCAGCTGGCTCGGGGACCTCGTGGGGCAGGAGGACACCGTGGGCCGCACGATCGACGACCTCTCCTCGCCCGGCGTGCAGTGCGTGCTCGAGTCGGTCGCCGAGTGCACGTCGGCGATCGCGTTCCTGGCCAGGAAGCGGGCCGTGGTGGCCCGCAACCCGGTGCTCGAGGTGCACGACGGCCGGCCCGTGCTGCGCCTCGACCTGACCTGAGCCATTCTGCACCCGGACACGGGAACGGCCCGGTCACCCGCGAGGGTGACCGGGCCGTTCCCGTATCGGGGCGGGACTCAGCGGCTGCGCTGCTTGAGCCGCTGCAGGTCGAGGATCACCACGGCGCGCGCCTCGAGCCGGATCCAGCCGCGCTGGACGAACTCGGCCAGGGCCTTGTTCACGGTCTCGCGGGACGCGCCGACGAGCTGGGCCAGCTCCTCCTGGGTGAGCTCGTGCGCCACGAGGATGCCGTCGGTGGCGGGCCGGCCGAACCGGTCGGCCAGGTCCAGCAGCGCCTTCGCCACCCGGCCGGGCACGTCGGAGAAGACCAGGTCGGCGAGGCTCTCGTTGGTACGCCGCAGCCGGCGGGCCAGGGCCTGCAGCAGCTGCGCGGAGACGTCGGGGGAGCGCTCGATGACCTTCTTGAGGTTCTCGTGCTTGAGCCCGGCCAGGCGCGTCTCGGACACGGCGGTCGCGGACGTGGAGCGCGGGCTCGGGTCGAACAGCGCCATCTCGCCGAACAGCTCGCCCGGGCCCATGATCGCCACGAGGCTCTCGCGGCCGTCCGGGGCGGTGCGGCCGAGCTTGATCTTGCCCGAGATGATGAAGTACAACTGGTCGCCCGGATCGCCCTCGTGGAACAGCGTGGAGCCGCGCGAGAGGTCGACCTCGGTGAGCTCCTCGGTGAGGGCGGCGAAGGCCTGGTCGTCCAGGGACGCGAACAGGGGAGCGCGGCGGAGGACGTCGATATCCATGGTTCTCCTCAAGATGTGCCGCCGGGCCGTTGCCCGTGGCGGCCGATGTCAGCGGGAGTCGCCCGCACCGGTGTGTGAGCGACCTAACGTACCTGACGTTCACTGTAGTGTCTCCGGCCCGCGAATCCCAAGGACGGGCGCGGCGGCCCGGGCGGGACGGCAGGCCCGCTCCACGGATCTCCCAGCCACGCTCCCTATGCTGGTGGCTCGCTCCCCGGCCCCCGGCCCCGAAGAACCCGCAGAGGAACCCGATGTCTCCGTCCTTCAACCTGCTCGACGTCCTCCTGGCCGTCGTGCTCCTGGGCTACCTCTTCTACGGGTTCAGCCGCGGCTTCTTCAACTCCCTGTTCTCCCTGGCCGGGCTCGTGCTCGGCGGGGTGGCGGCGTTCTCGGCCGCCCCGTGGGTGAGTGCGCAGGTGGACCCGCAGTACCGCGTGGGCGCCGTGCTCGCCACGGTTCTGGTCCTGCTGGTGGCGGGGCAGATGCTGGGCGGGCTGCTGGGCCGCGCCCTGTCCGCCGTGACCGAGCGCATGCGCCTGGGCGCGCTCAACCGGATCGCCGGGGCGGCCCTCGACGTGGCCGTCGCCGCGCTCGTGCTCTCGCTGCTCGCCTCGCTCGTCGGCCAGCTGGGCATCCCGGCCGTGTCCCAGCAGGTGGCGTCCTCGACCGTGCTGCGCACGATCGACGAGCACACCCCGGGACCGGTGCGCGCCGCGGTGACCGAGGCCCGGGACGCCGTGGGCGGGGCCACCGGCATCCGTCAGCTCGACGAGCTGCTCTTCCCCGCCGAGGAGGCCCCCGACGAGAGCACGAGCACGCCCGCGCTGCAGGCGGCCGGGCAGTCCGTGGTGCAGGTCTACGGCATGGCGGTGGAGTGCCGCCAGAACCAGACCGGCTCGGGCTTCGTGACCGGCGCCGGGCAGGTGGTGACCAACGCGCACGTGGTGGCCGGGGTGGACGAGCCGGTGGTGCAGACCCGGGACGGGCAGGTGCACGCCGCCGCCGTCGTCCACTACGACCCGGGCTCCGACCTCGCCGTCCTCTCCGCGCCGTCCCTGCCGCTGGCCGCGCTGCCGCTCGGGGCGGACCCCGCGGCCGGGGACTCGGTCGCCTTCATGGGCTACCCCCTGGGCGGGCCGTTCGCCGCCGGGCCCGCCACCGTGCAGGGCACCGCGCTCGCGCCCGTGGAGGGGACCGGTGGGACGATGGAGATCATCCAGCTGGCCGGTCAGGTGCAGCAGGGCAACTCCGGCGGCCCGCTCGTGGCGCAGGACGGCTCCGTCGTCGGCGTCGTCTTCGCCAAGGCCCTCGAGGGGCAGGTCGGCTACGCCCTCACCCTGGACGAGCTGCGCGGGGCGCTGGGCGCCGCCGCGGGCGCCACCCAGGCCGTGGACTCCGGCTCCTGCGCCGCCTGAGCGGCTACCCCTCCAGGGTCCGCAGCAGGTGCTCGACCGCCATCTCGTAGCCGAAGGCCCCCGCCCCGGCGATCACCACGTCCGCCTGCAGGGACACGTAGGACGTGTGCCGGAACGCCTCGCGCCGGTGCACGTTGGACAGGTGCACCTCCACCACGGGCAGCTCCGCCGCCTCGAGCGCGTCGTGGATCGCGATCGAGTAGTGCGTGAAGGCCGCGGGGTTGATCACGATCGCCGCGCCCTCCGTGCGGGCCTCCTGGATCCGGTCCACCAGGACGCCCTCGTGGTTGGACTGGTGGAACTCGACGTCCCACCCGCCCGCGGCGGCCCGGGCGCGCACGGCCTCCTCGATGTCCGCGAGCGTCGTGGTGCCGTACACCTCCGGGCGCCGGACGCCGAGCAGGTTGAGGTTGGGGCCGTTGAGGACGTAGATCGGTCTGCGCGTGCTGGTCATGCCCGCATCCTCTCACTCCGGCGCCCGCCGGTCCGGGCGCGGCCCCCGGACGCCGCAGCGCCCCCTCGCACGGCAGGGGCGAGGGGGCGCTGCGGAGCTGGGGCGCGGACTACTTGGCGAGCGAGTCCACGATCTGCTGCATCACGGTCTGGTCCGCGAGGGTCGAGACGTCGCCGACCTCCCGGTCCTCCGCCACGTCCTTGAGCAGCCGGCGCATGATCTTCCCGGACCGGGTCTTGGGCAGCTCGGGGACGATGAGCACCTTCTTGGGCTTGGCGATCGGGGAGATCTCCTTGCCCACGTGGGCCCGCATCTCCTCGGCCAGCTCGGCCTTGTCCCGGCCCTCGGCGTCGGCCTGGTCGGAGAGGATGACGAACGCGATCACGGCCTGGCCGGTGGTCTCGTCCGTGGCGCCCACCACCGCGGCCTCGGCCACGGACGGGTGGGACACGAGCGCGGACTCGATCTCCGGGGTGGACAGGCGGTGGCCGGAGACGTTCATGACGTCGTCGACGCGGCCGAGGATCCACACGTCCCCGTCGGCGTCGCGCTTGGCGCCGTCGCCGGCGAAGTACATCTCGCCGAACCGGGACCAGTACGTGTCCACGTAGCGGTCGTCGTCGCCCCAGATGGTCCGCAGCATCGCGGGCCACGGCTCGCGCAGCACCAGGAAGCCCGAGGTCTCGTTGGGCACGGACTGCCCGGTGTCGTCCACGACGTCGACCTTGATGCCGGGGATCGGCACCTGCGCGGAGCCCGGCTTGGCGGTCGTCACGCCCGGCAGCTGGGAGATCATGATGGCGCCGGTCTCGGTCTGCCACCAGGTGTCGACGATCGGGCAGCGGCCGCCGCCGATGACCCGGTGGAACCAGGTCCACGCCTCGGGGTTGATGGCCTCGCCCACGGTGCCGAGCACCCGCAGGGACGAGAGGTCGTACTCCGCCGGGATCTCCTCGCCCCACTTCATCATGGTGCGGATCGCGGTGGGGGAGGTGTACATGATCGTCACACCGTACTTCTGCACGATCTCCCAGAACCGGCCGCGGTGCGGGGAGTCCGGGGTGCCCTCGTAGATCACCTGGGTGGAGCCGTTGACCAGGGGGGCGTAGGCGACGTAGGAGTGGCCGGTGACCCACCCGACGTCGGCGGTGCACCAGTAGACGTCCGTCTCCGGCTTGAGGTCGAAGACGTTCTTGTGGGTGAAGGCACCCTGGGTGAGGTAGCCGCCCGTGGTGTGCATGATGCCCTTGGGCTTGCCGGTGGTCCCGGAGGTGTAGAGGATGAACAGCGGGTCCTCGGCGCCCTGCTCGGACGGGGTGTGCTCCGGGGAGGCGGCCTCGACGGCGTCGTGCCACCACACGTCCCGGCCCTCGGTCATCTCGATGTCGGCCTCGTTGCGGCGGACCACGAGGACGTGCTCCACGGTGGCGCCGCCGCGGGAGAGGGCGTCGTCGACGGCCGGCTTGAGCATGGAGGGCTTGCCGCGGCGGAAGGTCCCGTCCGCGGTGACCACGAGCTTCGCCTCGCCGTCCTCGACGCGCGAGCGCAGCGCGTCGGCGGAGAACCCGCCGAAGACCACGGAGTGGATCGCGCCGATGCGGGCGCAGGCCAGCATCGCGATGACCGCCTCGGCGATCATCGGCAGGTAGAGGGCCACGCGGTCGCCCTTGGTCACGCCGAGGCTCTCCATGGCGTTGGCGGCCTTCGACACCTCGTCCTTGAGCTGGGCGTAGGTGTAGCTGCGGCTGTCGCCGGGCTCACCCTCGAAGTGGATGGCGACCCGGTCCCCGTTGCCGGCCTCCACGTGGCGGTCCACGGCGTTGTAGCACGCGTTGAGGGTGCCGTCCTGGAACCACTTGGCGAACGGGGGGTTCGACCAGTCGAGGACCTCGGTGAACTCCTTGTTCCAGGTCAGCAGCTCCCGTGCCTGGCGGCCCCAGAAGTCGACGCCCTCCTCCTCCGCCTGGCGGTAGAGCTCGGCGGTGGCATTGGCCTGGGCCGCGAACTCCGGGCTCGGGGCGAAGGTCCTGCCCTCGGCGGACGTGGTCTCTGAAGCCATGTGGTCTTCCCTTCTCGTCGCACACCGCGCACGGACCCCCGGCGGCACCGGACGTCCGTGTCACAGCTCACATAGTGTCGTTTTCACCCTAGACGATCGGTGCACCCGGTTCCACAGGGGCCACGCCGCACCGAGTCACGGAACCCCTCCGGGCGCGCCGCCTAGAATCGGGGCATGGTCCCGACTGCCGTGCCCCGCCCGCCCGCCCATCTGCGCGTCGTGGACCCCGCGAAGGCGCGCGCCGGCGCCGCACGGCGCCGCCGGACGGGCTCCCCCGAGTCCCCGCTGGCGCTCAAGCGGCGGGCCCGCCGGATCAACGCGGTGCTCGCGGAGGCCTACCCGTACGCGGTCGCCGAGCTGGACTTCCGCTCCCCGTACGAGCTGCTCGTGGCCACGGTGCTCTCCGCCCAGACCACTGACGTGCGCGTGAACGCGACCACGCCGCGGCTCTTCGCCGCCTGTCCCACGCCGCGGGCGCTCGCCGAGGCGGACGAGGCCGAGATCCAGGAGATCATCCGCCCGCTCGGCTTCTACCGGGCCAAGACCCGGGCCATCCGGACCCTGGCCCAGAAGATCGTGGACGACCACGACGGCGAGGTGCCCGGGCGGCTGGAGGACCTCGTCACCCTGCCCGGCGTGGGCCGCAAGACCGCCAACGTGGTGCTCGGCAACGCCTTCGGGATCCCCGGGATCACCGTGGACACCCACTTCGGCCGGCTCGCCCGCCGCTTCGGCTGGACCGCGGAGGAGGACCCGGTCAAGGTCGAGCGGGACGTCGGCGCCCTGTTCGAGCCCCGCGACTGGACCGACCTGTCCCAGCGGCTCGTCTACCACGGGCGGCGCATCTGCCACTCCCGGCGGCCCGCGTGCGGGGTGTGCCCCGTCGCGGACCTGTGCCCGTCCTACGGCGAGGGCCCCACGGACACCGTCCAGGCGGCGGCCCTGCTCAAGTACGAGTTCGCCCCGGGCCGCGAGGAGCTGCTGGAGCTGTTCCTCGCCGGGCGCAGCCGGGCCCAGCTGCAGGCCGACGGCTGGCCCCTGAGCTCGTGAGCGGCACCGACCACCGACGACGCGACCACCGAGGAGGACGGCCCGTGGGCGACGCCTACCAGGACCTGCTGCGCGTGGCCCGCAGCGGCCGGCAGCTGCAGATGGAGGACCGCGAGCCGTGGCGGATCGGGCAGATCGACGAGAACTACCGCCGCTCGGCCGTGCTCATCCTCTTCGGCGCGCTCGACGACCTGCCCTCGCGCGCCGCCGAGCACGCGGAGGGCGTGGGCCGGGACCTCGACGTCCTCCTGGTCCAGCGGGCCGCGACGCTGCGCTCCCACCCCGGCCAGGTCGCCTTCCCGGGCGGGCGCCTGGACCCCGAGGACGGGGACCTGCACGAGGTGCTGTCCGTGCCCGGCGGTGAGGTCAGCGCCGCCCACGTGCGCGCGGCCGTCCGCGAGGCCGAGGAGGAGACCGGGCTGGACCCGCACGGGGTGGAGGTGCTCGGCGCCCTGGCCCCGGTGCCCCTGCCGGTCTCCAACCACCTCGTCACCCCGGTGCTGGGCTGGTGGCGGGACGTCTCGCCGGTGGACGTCGTGGACCACGCCGAGTCCTCCCTCGTGTTCCGCGTCCCCGTGCTGGATCTCATCGACCCGGCCAACCGGCACTCCGCGACCGTCACGCGCGGCCGGCAGACCTACCGCTCGCCCGCCTTCACGGTCCCCGTGCCGGGCACCGCGTCCACCGTGACCGTCTGGGGGTTCACCGGAGTGCTCCTGGACCGGGTGCTCACGGCGCTGGGCTGGGCCGTGCCCTGGGACACCGGCCGGGACCTGCCCGCACCGCTGTAGCACGCCCGGGGGCATGACGCCGCCCCGGACGCAACATTGCCGGCGCCGCGGCAAGCGGACTTACCATTCCAGGGTCCCCCGTGCCCACGACCCCCCGAGGAGGCTCCCGGTGGCCTCGCCCCCGCCCGGCCCCGAGCGGCCCCGGCTCGCCGAGCAGCTCAGCGCCGCGCGCCGCCGCCGCGGCCTGTCGGTCCGGGCGCTCGCGGCCTCCTGCCGGCTGCCGGCCAGCACCATCCAGGGCTGGCTCAGCGGGGCGCACCTGCCCGGCCCGGCCCTGCGCGAGGAGTTCACGGCCCTGCTGGACGCCCTCGGGCTGACGGACGAGCGCCCCGCGGAGCTGTGGTGGGAGGACGTCAACCGTTCCCGCACCCCGGTCAGGCCGGACTCCACCCCGTACGTGGGCCTGCGCTCCTACCGCCCCGAGGACGAGACGCACTTCTTCGGCCGGACCGCCGAGGTCGCCGTGCTCGGCGAGCGGGTGGTGCGGCTGGCGGACGCCGGCGGACCCCGCATCCTGGCCGTGGTGGGAGCCTCCGGCGCGGGCAAGTCCTCGCTGCTGGGCGCCGGGCTCCTCGGCCGGCTGCGGGCCGAGGGCGGGCCCCTGCACGGGTGGAGCGCCGTGGCCACGACCCCGGGCCTCGACCCGGTGCGTCGGCTCGAGGACGCCGTCGCGGCGGCTCCGGACCTGCTCGTCGTCGACCAGCTGGAGGAGCTCTGGACGGGCGCCCGGGAGGCCGAGGAGCCCGGGCGGTTCCTGGACCGGCTCGCCGCGGCGAGCCGGGACCGGGTGGTCGTCGTCGGCCTCCGGGCGGACTTCTTCGGCACCGCGAGTCGGCACGCCGAGCTGCGCACCGCCCTGGAGCGCCCGGTGCTGCTGGGCGCGCTGACCCGCGAGCAGCTGGAACGGATCGTGGTGGGCCCCGCCGAGGCCGTCGGCGCCCGCGTCTCCCCGGACCTGGTCGGGGTGATCCTGCGGGACGTCGCCCCCCGGGGCACGGAGGCCGGCGTGGGCCTGCTGCCGATGCTCTCCCAGGCGATGCTCGGCACCTGGGAGCACGCCCGCACCCGCGAGCTGACGGTGGCCGACTACCACGCGGCGGGCGGCATCACGGAGGCCGTGGAGCGGCGGGCCGAGGAGGTGCACGCCCGGCTGGGCCCGCGCGAGCGGGAGGTGGCCCGCGCGGTGTTCCTGCGGCTCGTGCGCGTGGTCGGCACCGGGACCTCCGCCACGGTCGTGCGCACCCCGGTGCTCCGGGAGGAGCTGCCGGAGGGCGGGGCGGCCGTGGTCGAGGAGTTCGCCCGCGCCCGGCTGCTGACCATCGACCGGGACGAGATCCAGCTCAGCCACGAGGCCCTGCTGGACCACTGGTCCCGGCTCAGCCGCTGGATCGAGGACAGCCGCCGCGACCTCTACGTCCGCCAGCAGCTGCAGCGGGCCACCCAGATGTGGCTCGCCAACGACCGCGACCCCCTCGCCCTGATCCCGCTGGGCCAGCTCGCCTCCTTCCGGGACTGGACCGGGGACCCGCGCCAGCAGGCGCTCCTGAGCCCGGCCGAGCGCGAGTACCTGGCGGAGAGCGAGCGCCACTACGAGGACGCGCTGGAGCGGCAGAAGCGCAGTGCCCGGGAGATCGAGCGGCGCGGCCACGTGGCCCTCGTCCTGCTCGCCCTGGCCGTCTGCGCGGCCGTGGTGGCCGGGGCGCTGGGCGTCCGTGCGGAGCGCTTCCAGACCGTCGCGGAGACCGCCCGCGACGAGGCGCTCTCCCGCCAGACCGCGCTGGAGGCCTCCCGGATCCGGGGCGAGTCGCCCAACCTCGCCTCGCAGCTGAGCCTCGCGGCCTACCGGATGGCCCCCACCCGGGAGGGCACCTCGGCCCTGATCGACGCCACCGCGGTGAACGCCCCGGAGCGGTGGCTCGGCCCGGACGGCGCGTCCCGGCTCGCGGCGTTGGACGACGGCTCCGTCGTCGCGCGCGCCGCCGGGGACGGCCTGCTGTCCGTGTGGCGGGACAGCGACCGGCTCGCCGAGAACCGGGAGGACCTCGCCGTGGTCGACGGCGCCCCCGGACTGAGCGACGTGGACCTCCTGGCGGTGGACGGGCGGGTGCTCGCGGCGGTGGGCGGGCTCGGGCACGTGAGCCTGTGGGACGTCACCGGGGCGCCGGCCCGGCGGCTGGCCGGGCTCGACGTGGGGGCGGGGACCCCGGTCAACGCGGTCGTCCTCTCGCCCGACGGCCGGCAGCTGCTGGCCGGGGGGCGGGGCGAGGTGCTGCGCTGGTCGATCGAGGACCCCGGCGCCCCGGCGCAGCTGCCGGCCCTGGCGCTGGGGGAGGACGCAGACGTCCTGGCCCTGGCGGCCGCCCCCGACGGAACGGTCTACGCGGGCGGGACGTCCGGGGAGATCACCCGGTACGCCACCGACGGCGCCCGCGCGCAGCGCCTCGACCCGGTGCCGACCGGGCGGGTCGTCCGGGCCCTGGACCTCGCCGACGACGGCGCGCGCCTCGCCGCCGGGCTGAGCGCCCGCGAGCTGCGCCTCTACGACGTCGAGGGGGAGCGGGTCTCCCGCTCCGGGACGCTCACGGACTTCGGCAGCTGGATCAGCGACGTCTCCTTCACCCCGGACGGCGAGGCCGTCGTGGTCGCCAGCTTCGACCAGAACGCCTACGTGCACCGGCTCTCCGACCTCGCCCGCACCGACTCCTTCCCGACCGCCGCCCGGGTCACCAGCGCGCTGCGCGTGGGCGAGCGGGTGCTCACCACCTCCCAGGACGGCACCACCCGCTCGTGGGACCGGCGCGGGCCCGTCATCCACCGGCAGGGCGGGCCCGTGTACCAGCTCTCGGTGGACCGGCAGCACACCGTGCTGAGCGCCGTCGGCGTCGGCCCCGACGTCGTGTCCCTCTTCGACCTCTCGGGCGAGGACCCCCGGCCGCTGCCGTCCCCGGAGGCCCCGCCCGGGGAGACCCTCTGGTACGCGGGGGCCGTGGCCCCCGACGCGTCGCTCGTCGCGGGGGGCACCGAGGACGGGGACGTCCTCGTGTGGCCCCTGGACGGGGGCCGCCCGGAGGAGCCGGAGCGCGCCGCGGCCATCGAGGCGGGCATCACGGGCGCGGACGTCACGACGGACGCCGGCACGATCGCGGCGTGGTCCGAGGTGGGCTCCGAGATCGCCCTCCTGCGCCGCGGCCCCGATGCGCCGCTCCGGCGGGTGGCCACGATCCCCGTCCCCGGCACGGAGGCGGCCCGGTTCGACGCGGACGGCACCCTGTTCGCCGCCGCGGACGACACCAACGGCGTGGAGCTGTGGGACGTGTCCGACCCCGCCGCCCCGCGGCGGGCCGCGGGGCTGGCCCTCGACTCCGTGGCCACCTCGATCGCGTTCTCCCCGGTGGCCGACCTCCTGGCCGTGGGCACGGAGGCGGGCCGGGTGCGGCTCTGGGACGTCGCGGACCCGTCCGACCCCCACCCCGTGGGCGAGACCTCGGACGCCCTGTCCTCCGTCAAGGGCCTGCAGTTCTCCGCGGACGGCACCCTGCTGGCCGGGGCCTCCGGCGACAAGTTCGTGTGGATGTGGACCGTGGGCGCCGCGGACCTCGACGTCTACGCGGCCCTGTCCGCCTCCGGCGACCGGATGAACGACGTGCGGTTCGTGGGGGACCGGCTGGTCGCCACCGGCGACGACGGCGTGGTGCGCAGCTGGCTGGTCCGGGCCGAGGACGCGGTCGAGGCGGTCTGCGCCAACCGGGGCGACCCGATCACGGAGGACGAGTGGCGCCGGCACGTGACGGGCGCCCCCTACCGGGACCTGTGCTGAGGCCCCTGCTGTGACCTGGGCCGGGGCGGCCTACTTGGCGTCCGCGTAGGACTCCACCACGGCCACGCTGACGGGGAACTCCACCGGGATCCGCCCGAACACCAGCCGGGCCGCCCGCTCCGCGCACTCGCGGACCAGCTCGGCGGCCCGCTCGGCGTCCTCCCGCGCGCAGTGCAGCACGACCTCGTCGTGCAGGAAGAACACGAGCTCGGCGTCGACCGCCTCCCGCGCCAGCGCCGAGCGGATGGCGCCCATCCAGCACACGGCCCACTCGGCGGCCGTGCCCTGGACCACGAAGTTGCGGGTGAACCGGCCCTGCCCTCGGGCCATCGCCCCGGCGCGCCGCTCGGCCTCCTCGGTGGCGGTGTCCCGCTGCGCCGCGTCCCACGCCGGGCCCGGCAGCGGGGACCAGCGGCCCAGGTGCGTGCGGACCTGTCCGCCCGTCTCACCCACCCGGGCGGCCTGCTCCATGTAGTCCACGGCGCGGGGGAACATCCGCGCCAGGTGCGGCATGAGCCGGCCCGACTGGCCCGTGGTGGCCCCGTACATCGCGCCCAGCATGGCCACCTTCGCCTGGGGGCGCTCGGTCAGCTCCGAGCCCCGCTCCTCGCCGAGGTCGGCGATGGCCTGGTAGAGGTCCCTGCCGCGGGACGCGGCGGCCAGGGCGTCGTCGTGGGCCAGCGCCGCCAGCACGCGCGGCTCGAGCTGGGCCGCGTCCGCCACCACGAGCACGCGCCCGGGATCCGACCGCACGGCGTCCCGCACCACGTGCGGGATCTGCAGGGCGCCCCCGCCGCGGGCCGACCAGCGGCCGGTGACCACCCCGCCCACCACGTACTCCGGACGGAAGCGGCCGTCCCGCACCCACGTGGCCAGCCAGTGCCACCCGTTGGCGCTGAGCAGCCGCGCCTGCTTCTTGTGCTCCAGGACGGGCTCGATCAGGGCCTGGCGCCGGGCCGCCAGACCGGGCACGGCCCGCGCCCACTCGACGAGCTCCCACTGCCGGGTGCTCGTCACGTCGATCCCCGCCGCCCGCATCGCCTTGAGCAGCTCCTGCGGGGAGTCCGGGTTCAGCCCCGGCGCGTGCAGCGTCTCCCGCAGCCGGGCCACGGTCTCCTCCATCCGCGGGGGGCGCTCCCCGGGCGCCGGCTCGGGGCCCAGGGCGTCCTCCAGCAGGGCCCGGTGGACGTCCTCCCGCCAGGGCACCCCGGCGTGCTGCATCTCCGCGGCGATCAGCGCGCCCTGGGACTCCGCGGCCAGCAGCAGGGTCAGCCGGCGGGCGTCCACCGCGCCGGCCACCGCGGCGAGCTGTGCCCGCAGCTCGGCGACCAGCACGGTCGCGTCGGGACCCGTGGCGCGGGGGAGGTCGAACAGGCTCGACTGGTCCGCGGCGGGGGAGGGCGGCGGGAGCAGCCCGGGCGCCTCGTCGGCGGGCAGCGGCGGCAGCACCGGTTCGTAGGGCAGCGGGCCGTCGACGCCGGACCCGTGGGCGGTGGCGGCCGTGGCGAGGATTGCCTGGCACAGCCGCAGGTCGTGGCAGCGCTCCACCCGGACGCCGGCGGCCAGCAGCTGCGGGTAGACGGTGCCCGTGCGCTCCCAGGTCCAGCGCGGCGGCGTGGACCCGGCGCGCCGGGCGGCCTCCTCGCGGTCGGCGACGAACGCGGCCAGCTCCCCGGCGGGCACGTCGACGCCGGGCCCGTCCGGGTCCCCGGAGCCCGTCAGGTCCTGGACCCGGTGCCCGCCCCGGCCGTCCTGTGCTGGTCCCACCACGATGTGCATCCGGCCATTGTCCTGCACGGGTCCGTCACGCTACGCCGGTGCCCGGACTGCACACGCCCGCGGGGCCGCCGGAAGCCCGCCGCCCGTCCACACCGGCGCCCCCGCCGGGCCGGCCCGGTGCCGCCCGCCCGGACAGTGGGGCCATGAGCACCGCCGCCCACCTCTCCGCCCCGGCCCCGCCGCATCCGGGCACCGCGGTCCGCGCGCGCACCGTGCGCCTCGTCAGCGAGGACGCCGGGCTGCGCGCCACGGTCGAGCGCGTCTGCGCGGCCGCCGGCGCCGACCTGCTGGCCGATCCGCCCGGCGCGGCGGCGGCCACCGCGCCGGGCACGCTCGCGGACACCGAGCTCGTGGACGTGCGCCACGCCGTGCGGGGGCGGGTCCGTCCGGGCACGGTGCTCGTGGGCCGGCCCGAGGACCCCGGGATCTGGGACCGGGCGGCCGACCTCGGCGGCTGCGCCGTGGCCGTGCTGCCCGACGCCGCCGGATGGCTCGCCGACCTGCTCACCGCCCGGCCCGGCGGCCCCGCCGGTCCCGGCGGCACGGGCCGGGTGCTGGGCGTGCTGGGCGCCGTGGGCGGGGCCGGCACGTCCACGCTGGCGTGCTGGCTCGCCGACCGCGCCGCGCACGAGGACCGGCCGGCCGTCCTCGTGGACGCGGACCGCGCCGGCTGCGGCATCGACGTCCTGCTGGGCCTCGAGGACCAGGACGGTCTGCGCTGGCCGGACCTGCTCCGGATCGCCGGGACGGTGCACGCCGAGCAGCTGTGGCCGGCCATGGCCCGGACCGGACAGCTGCGCTGGCTCTCCTGGGACCGCTCCCAGCCGGACGGAGCCGCCGCGCCGTACGCCGGCGTGCTCGAGGCGCTGCGCCGGGCGGCCGCCCTCGTCGTCGTGGACCTGGGCCGGGCGGGGGCGGGCACGGCGGACACCGCGGCCCTGTGCGACGAGGTCCTCGTGCTCACGCCCCGGACGGTGCGCGGCGTGCTGGCCGCGCGGTGGGCCGCCGGTTCCCTGGCGGGCGCCAGTGCCCGCCTGGTGCCGGCCGGGCTCAACGTGGCCGACGTGGACGACGCCCTCGCCGCCGCCACGACCGGTCTGCCCGTCGCCGGCTCCCTGCGCTTCTCCGGCGCGGTGCCGGAGGCCGCCGAGACGGGCCGGCTGCTCGAGGCGGGCCGCTCCCGGCGGCTCGCCCGGGACGTGGCGGGCCTGCTCGAGGCCGTGGGGGCCGCCCCGTGAGCGCCGCGCTGCCGGCCGCCCTGCTCGACGACGTGCGGGACCGGCTGCTGGCCGCCCCCGGGCCGGTCACGGACACCGACATCGCCGCGGCCGTGCGCGCGAGCGGCCGGGTGCTCGGGGCCGCCGGCACCCTGCGGGCGGTGCAGGCCGTGCGCGCCGAGCTGACCGGTCTCGGTCCGCTCGAGCCGCTGCTGCCGCACCGGGGTCTCACCGACGTCTACGTCAACGGGCCGGACCAGGTCTGGCTCGAGACCGAGGCCGGGGTGCGCCGCGTCCCGTCCCCCTTCCGCACCGACGCCGAGGTGCGCGCCCTGGCCGTGCGCCTGGTCACCGCCGCAGGACGCCGCCTCGACGCCGCCCACCCGTGCGTGGACGTCCAGACGGCCGCCGGCTACCGGGTGCACGCCGTCCTCCCGCCGATCTCCACGGGCGGGACCCTGCTCTCCGTCCGCTTCCGCAGCACGAGGACCCTGTCCCTGCAGGACCTCGTGGCGGCGGGGACCGTCCATCCCGGCACCGCCGAGCTCCTCGTGGGCGCCGTGCGCTCGGGCGCCAACTTCCTGGTCAGCGGCGCCACCGGGGCGGGGAAGACGACCGTCCTCAACGCCCTGCTCTCCTGCTCCCCGGCGCACGAGCGGATCGTGCTCATCGAGGACGCCGCCGAGCTTCGGCCCGAGCACCCCCACGTGGTCGGTCTCCAGGCGCGGCACGCCAACACCGAGGGCGCGGGCAGCATCGACCTGGCGGAGCTCGTCCGGCAGGCCCTGCGGATGCGGCCCGACCGGCTCGTGGTGGGCGAGTGCCGCGGCGCCGAGGTGCGCGAGCTCCTCACGGCCCTGAACACCGGCCACGCGGGGGCGGGCACCGTGCACGCCAACTCCGCCGAGGCGGTCCCCGCCCGGCTCTCGGCCCTGGGCGCCCTGGCCGGGATGAGCCGGGAGGCCGTGACGCTGCAGGCCGCGAGCGCCCTGGACCTGGTCGTCCACGTGGCCCGGGCGGGCGGGCGCCGAGAGATCCGGGCGGTGTCCCTGCTCGAGGACCGGGCCGGCGCCCTCGTCTCCGTGCCCGCGGCGGTCCGGTCCCACGACGGCGTGCGCCGCGGCCCGGGCTGGGACGGGCTGTGCGCCCTGCTCGACCACCGGCCCGACCGAACGCCCGGCGACGCGTCCGACCGCTCGCCCGACCGTTCGCCCCACCCCGGCGGGGACCTCGCGGGAGGCCGGCCGTGAGCACGGTCCTCGTCCTCTGCCTCGCCCTCTGCCTGTGCCTCGCCGGGGGCGCCGCGGTGCTGGTCGCGGGTCCGGGCCACCGCGTCCGGTCGGCCGCGAGGGCGGGCGCCGGCACCGTCGTCCCGGTCCGGTGGTGGGCCCGGTTCGCCCGGGACGCCGAGACGGAGGCCGCCGAGTGGATCGCGCTGCTGCGCCGGCTCGCGGCGCTGCTGGAGGCGGGCCGGTCCCCGGCGGCCGCGTTCGAGGGAGCGGGGCCCGGGGGCCGCGCCGCCCGCACGGGCACCGGCCGGCACCTCGAACTGCTGTGCACGTCCGTGGCGGCCGCCGCCCGCCTGGGGCTGAGCGTCTCGACCGCCCTGGCGGGGGTGCCGGCCCCGGAGCTGGGCCACCGCGCGCTGGAGCGGCGGGCCGTCGCCACCACCGCCGAGCTCTCCCTGTGCTGGGAGGTCTCCGAGCGCACCGGCGCGCCCCTCGCCGCCCTGCTCGGCGGTCTCGCCGACGCCCTCGAGGCGGAGCTCGACGCCGAGGCCGCACGCGGCACCGCCCTGGCCGGCCCCCGCTCCACCGTCCGGATCCTGACCTGGCTCCCGGTGCTCGGCATCGGACTGGGCATGCTCATGGGCGTCGACCCGCTGCGCACGCTGCTCACCACCCCGTGGGGGCTGGCCGCCCTCGTGGCCGGCGCTGCGCTCACGGGCCTCGGCCGGGTGTGGACGCGCACCCTGATCAGCCGCGCCGAGGCGGTGGGTGCGCGATGACCGCCCTCGCAGCGCCCGCCGCCGGGCTGCTCCTGGTGGCCGCCCTGGCGCTGGCGGCGCTCCCGTCCCGGGCCCGGCTGCCGGGAACGCCCCGTCCGGCCGCGGCCCGCCGCTGCCCGCCGGGACCGCACGTCTCCGCCGGCGTCCTCGTGGAGCTCACCGCCGCCATGCTGGACGCCGGTCTGCCGCTCGCGGAGGCCGTGGCGGTGCTGGGCGGGTGCCGGACGGACGCCACCGGCGCCGCCCTCGAAGGCGTGGGCTCCCGGCTGCGGCTCGGGCTGCCCTGGCACACGGCGTGGACCTCGGCGGGCGAGCTGCCCACGCACCTGGCCGACTACCGCGAGGCGCTCACGTTCACCGCGACGTCCGGGGCGCCGTCGGCCCGGAGCCTGCGCTCGCAGGCCGCCCAGGTCCGGCGTGCCGCCTACCGGCGGGCCGAGCGCGCCGCGGAGTCGCTGTCCGTCCAGCTCGTGCTGCCCCTGGGCCTGTGCTCCCTGCCGGCCTTCGTCTGCTGGGGCGTCCTGCCGGTCGTGATGGGGCTCGTGCCCGAGGTGTTCGGATGACCCGCCGCGCCCGGAGCCGCGGGCCCCCGGCCGCCGGGGCGTTCCCCGTCCGCCCCTGCGCCCTCGAGGACCGGCCCGGCGCCGCTGCGCTGCGCCGTCCGCCGTCCTCCGGCGGGCCCTGCCGCCCGTCCGGCACCGGCTCGGCGAGTGCTGCTCGCCCAGTGCTGCCCGGCCCGTGCTGCCCGGCCAGTGCCGGCCGTCCGGCACCTGCTCACCCCGCACCAGTTCGCTCCGCACCGAAAGGAACCATCATGTCCCAGCACCAGATCACCGCCTCCCGTCCCGCCCGGAAGCGCCGCAGCCCCTCCGGGCCCGGCCTGGAGGTCGCCGCCGGGGGCCGCCCGGTCGCACCGTCCGCCCGCCGGGCCACCGGCGCCCCGCCCCGCCCGCTCGTCCGGGCCGGGGACCCGGACCTCGGTGCGACCACCGTGGAGTACGCCATGGTCGTGCTCGCCGCGGCGGCCTTCGGCGGGGTCATGGCCGCGGTCCTCTCCTCCGGCCAGGTGCGCGAGCTCCTGACCGCGATCATCGAGAAGGCGCTCGGCGTCTGAGCGGCTGCTCCCGCGGGGTCCGTGGTGCCGTCCCCGGCGCCGCGGACCCCGCGGGAGCGTCCTCCCCGTCCGTCCTGGCCGCCGGTCCCAGCAACCCGAGCCGCCGTGCGCCCTGCCCGTGAGGAGTCCACCATGCCCGCCCACCGCCCCCGATGCTCATCCCGTGGTCGGTCTCGTCCGCCGTCCCGACCCCGTTCCCGTGCTTCCCGGTGGCGTGTCGGTTCCCGCCTCCGTCCGTGGTCGCCGCGCGGCCCCAGGTCCCGGTCCGCGCCGCGGCCGGTGCCGCCGGACCGCGGCGCCGTCACCGCCGAGACGGCCGTGCTGCTGCCCGCCCTCGTGCTGCTCCTGGCCGTGCTCCTCGCGGCCGCCGCGGCCGGGATGACCCTGATCCGCTACGAGGAGGCCGCGCGGGCCTCGGCCCGGGCCGCCGCCCGCGGCGAGAGCGCCGCCGTGGTCCGCTCCACGGCGCTGCGCGTGGCCGGGGAGGACGCCGCGATCCGCCTGGGCGGGAACGCGGGGACGGCCACGGTCACCGTCACCGGCCCCGCCCCCGGCATCCTCGGGACCTGGGGCGGCTGGGAGCTGCGCGCGGACGCCTCCGCCGAGACGGAGGGGGCCGGAGCGGCCGATGGGCACGGTGGCTGAGCCCGCGGCTCGAGGCCTCTCGGGGCGGCCCGACCGCTGTCCGGACCGCGACGGCGACCGGGGGAGCGGCACCGTGCACGCGCTGACGCTCACCCTGGTGCTCGGCGTGCTGCTGGTGGCCGTGCTGCTGCTGGCCCAGGCGGGGATCGCGACCCACCGTGCCGGCAAGGCCGCCGACCTCGCGGCGCTCGCCGCCGCCGACACCGCCCGGGGCCTCGTGGCCGGCGACCCGTGCGGCGCCGCCGAGCGCGTGGCCCGGGACAACGGGGCGCGGCTCGAGCGGTGCGCGCTCGTGGAGCCGGAGCGGGTCGTCGTGGACGTGCGCACCGCCGTGGCCCTGGACGGGCCGCTCGCCCGCTTCGGGGCCGCCCGCGGCGTGTCCCGGGCCGGGCCCCCGGAGGCCGCCCGTGCGCCGTGAGGACTCAGGCGCGGGGGGCGTCGTGCAGCACCGCGTCGATCAGCCGCACGGCGCCGGCCTTGTCCAGCGGGTTGTTGCGGTTGCCGCACTTCGGCGACTGCACGCAGGACGGGCACCCGTGCTCGCACTCGCACGAGGAGATCGCCTCCCGGGTGGCGCCCAGCCACGCGACGGCCGTGGCGTAGCCGCGCTCCGCGAACCCCGCCCCGCCCGGATGGCCGTCGTAGACGAACACCGTGGGCAGCTCCGTGTCGGCGTGCAGCGCGGTCGAGAGCCCGCCCACGTCCCAGCGGTCGCACGAGGCCACGAGCGGCAGCAGGCCGATCGCGGCGTGCTCGGCCGCGTGCAGCGCCCCGGGGACGTCGGGCTCCTCGATCCCCGCGCCGGTCAGCACGGGGCCCGGCACGGTGAACCACACGGACTTCGTGAACAGGTCGCGGGCCGCGAGGTCCAGGGGCTCCTCGCCCAGCACCTCGTTGGAGATCACGGCCTTGCGCTGGAACGAGACCACCTTCGTGGTGACCTGCACCTGGCCGAAGTGGACGGTCACCGGCCCCCAGCGCTCCGAGCGCTCCTCGGCGACCACGCCCACCTGCGTGATGTCCCGCGCGGTGGTGTAGAAGTCGGGGTTCGCCCGCGTCACGGCGGCCACCGAGCCCGCCTCGTCGAGCTCGTCCACGATGTAGGTCCGGCCCTGGTGCACGTACACGGCCCCCGGGTGGGCCTGGTAGTGGGACTGGGGGGAGTCCATCGTGCCGAGCACCGCGCCGGTGTCCGTCTCGATGATCCGGATCGGCCCGCCGCCGTCCGAGCGCAGCGACACCATCCCGGCCGCGGACTGGGGGTGCGTCCAGAACCAGCCGTTCGGCCGGCGGCGCAGGTGCCCGCTGGCCACGAGCGAGCCGAGCACCTCCGGCGCGGTGGGTCCGAAGCTGTCGATCTCCTCCGCGCGCAGCGGCTGCTCGGCCGCGGCCGCGCACAGGTGCGGGGCCAGCACGTAGGGGTTGGAGGGGTCGAACACCGTGGCCTCGACGTCGACGTCGAAGATCGCCTCCGGATGGTTCACGAGGTACGTGTCGAGGGGGTCGTCCCCGGCCACGAAGGCGGCCAGGGCCTCCTGCCCGGCCCGGCCCGCCCGGCCGATCTGCTGGAAGAACGACGCCCGGGTGCCGGGCCACCCGGCCACGACCACGGCGTCCAGCCCGGCCACGTCGATGCCGAGCTCGAGCGCGGACGTGCTCGCGATCCCGAGCAGCCGCCCGTCCCGCAGCGCCTCCTCGAGCTCCCGGCGCTCCTCGGGGAGGAACCCGGAGCGGTAGGCCGCCACCCGGTGGGCCAGCGAGGGGTCGACCTCCTCCAGCTGCCGGTGGGCGATCTGGGCGATCGTCTCCGCGCCGCGGCGGGACTTGATGAACGCGATGGTGCGGACCTGGCGGAGCACCAGGTCGGTGAGCATGTCGGCGGTCTCGGCCAGGGCGGTGCGGCGCACCGGGGCGTCGTTCTCGCCGCCGCCGTCCGTCTGCTCCGGCTCCCAGAGCACCACGGTGACCGGTCCGTGCGGGGAGAAGTCCGTGGTCACCGGCGTCACCTCGGCCTCGGGGACGCCGACGAGGCGGGCGAAGGAGGCGTGCGGCTCGAAGGAGGTCGCGGACGCCCCGATGAAGACGGGGTCCGCGCCGTAGAGACGGCAGATCCGGCGCAGCCGCCGCATGAGGTTGGCCACGTGCGAGCCGAAGACACCCCGGTAGGAGTGGGCCTCGTCCACCACGACGTACTTCAGGCGGCGGAAGAACCGGGACCAGCGCGCGTGGTTGGGCAGCACCCCGTAGTGCAGCATGTCCGGGTTGCACAGCACCACGTCGGCGTGGTCCCGGACCCACCGGCGCTCCGCGGGGTCGGTGTCGCCGTCGTAGGTCGCGGCACGCAGGGTCGGCAGGCCGAGGGCGTCCAGGCCCTTGAGCTGGTCGGCGGCCAGGGCCTTGGTGGGGGACAGGTACAGGGCCGTGGCCTCGTCCGGGTGGTGGATCATGCCCGGGTTCGCCAGCGCCGCGAGCCGGCCGCGGTGCACGGCGTCGGCCACGGGCGCCTGGTAGGCGAGGGACTTCCCGGACGCGGTCCCCGTGGCGACCACCACGTGCCGGGGGGCCAGCACCGCCTGGACCTGGTGCAGGTACGGCGCGTGCACGCCGAGCCGTTCCCAGGCCGCGACCACGTCCGGGTGCAGGTGCTCGGGCCACGGCGCCGTCACGGCGTCCCGGTCGGGGATCTCCCGGACGTGCCGCACCTGCTCCGGCGCGTCGCCGCGGCCGAGCAGTGGGATCAGGGAGACGTGGTCGGAGGACGGCACCGGTTCATTGTGCCACCGCCGCCCCGGCGGCCCCACCGGCGGGGCGGCCGCCGGGAGCCGCCAGGGCAAAGGCGCGCGGTGCTGCCCCGGCGGCTCCGTGCGGCGCCGCTGCGCGGTGGCGCCCTGCCGCTGCGGCGCGTCTCAGCCCTGCGTCGCCGCGCCCCGGGTCCGCCGGTGCACGCGGGCCTCCCACGGCCGCAGCAGCCCCTCGTCGCCGGGGACCACGCCGTCGGGGCGGTTGCCGATCAGCAGCTCGGCGCCGGCCCAGCCCTCGGGCAGTTCGGTGCGGACCTCCTCGCCCGAGACGTTGGCGAGCACCAGCAGCTCGACGTCCCCGAGCCGCCGGGTGAAGGCGTAGAGCTGCTCGTGGTGGGGGGCCAGCATGGTGAAGTCGCCCAGGGCGACCACGGGCTCGGTGTGCCGCAGCTCGATGAGTCGCCGGTAGTGGTGGAACACCGAGTGCGGCTCGGCCCGGGCGGCCTCGGCGTTGACCTCGTCGTGGTTCGGGTTGACCGCGATCCACGGGGTGCCGGTGGTGAACCCGGCGTTCGCGCCCGCGGTCCACTGGACCGGGGTGCGGGCGTTGTCCCGGCTCGACCAGCGCAGTCCGCGCAGCACCCCGGCGGGGTCCGCGCCGGCGGCCACGGCGTGGCGGTAGTGGTTGACCGACTCGATGTCGCGGAAGTCCTCGATCGTCTCGAACGGTGCGTTGGTCATGCCCAGCTCCTCGCCCTGGTACACGTAGGGCGTGCCGCGGTGCAGGTGCAGCAGGGTGGCCAGGCAGGTCGCGGAGGCCACCCGGTGCTCGGGGCTGTCGTCGCCGAAGCGGGAGACCGCGCGGGGCTGGTCGTGGTTGTTCCAGTACAGGGAGTTCCAGCCGACCTCCTCCAGGCCCTCCTGCCAGCGGCCCAGCGAGGCCTTCAGGTCCGTCAGGCGCAGCGGCTCGGGGTCGAACTTCCCGCCGGGCCCGTGGTCGAGGCCCACGTGCTCGAACTGGAAGACCATGTCCACCTCGGCGCGGGCCGGATCGGTGAAGAGCTGGGCCTGCTCCACGGTGACGCCGGGCATCTCGCCCACCGTGATGAGCTCGGCGTCCCGACCGGCGAAGACCTCGCGGTGCATCTCCTGGAGGAACTCGTGGATCCGGGGACCGCACAGGTAGGACGCGGAGCCGTCGCCCCAGGGCGTCCCGTCCACCGGGGGCCCGTCGTGCAGGTGGCCGTCCTCGGCGACGTCCTTGCTGATCATGTTGATGACGTCCATGCGGAAGCCGTCCACGCCGCGGTCCAGCCACCAGCGCATCATGGCGTGGACGGCCTGCCGCACCTCGGGGTTCTCCCAGTTCAGGTCCGGCTGCTTGCGGGAGAACAGGTGCAGGTAGTACTCCCCGGAGGCCTCGTCCAGCTCCCAGGTGGAACCCGAGAAGAAGCTCTGCCAGTTCGTCGGCTCCGCGCCCGGCGCGCCGGCCTCCATCCCCCGGCGGGGAGCGCGCCACCAGTACCAGTCCCGTTTGGGCGAGTCCGGCGAGGAGCGGGACTCGACGAACCACGGGTGCTCGTCGGAGGTGTGGTTGACCACGAGGTCCATCACCAGTTTCATGCCGCGGGCGTGCACCGCCCCGAGCAGCTCGTCGAACTGCTCGAGGGTGCCGAAGACCGGGTCGATGTCCTGGTAGTCGCTGATGTCGTAGCCGTTGTCGTCCTGCGGGGAGGAGTAGATCGGGGACAGCCAGACGACGTCCACGCCCAGGTCCTGCAGGTGGTCGAGGTGGGCGATGATGCCCCCGAGGTCGCCGATCCCGTCGCCGTCGGAGTCCGCGAAGGAGCGGGGGTAGATCTGGTAGACGACCGCGTCGTTCCACCACGCGGGGGTGCCCCCGGGGCCGCTGCCGGTGCCGGGCCGTTGGGCGGTGATGTCCTGCTGCTGGGTGCGGGTGCTCATTTGACTGCTCCTCGGGTGACGCCGGAGATGACCCACCGCTGGGCGAAGACGTAGACCACGAGCAGCGGTGCCATCGCCATCAGGTAGGACGCGAACGCGACGGTGTAGTTGGTCTGGAACTGGGACTGGAAGACGTACTGGACGAGCGGCAGGGTCGCCTGCTGCGGGTCGGAGACGATGATGAGGGGGAGCAGGAAGTCGTTCCACGCCCACAGGCAGGTCAGGATGCCGACCGTGGCGTTCATGGGCGTGAGCAGCGGGAAGACGACCCGCCAGAAGACTCCCCACGTGCCCGCACCGTCCATCCTCGCCGCCTCCTCGAGCTCGACGGGGATGGAGCGGATGTAGGCGGTGAAGATGAAGATGTTGAAGGACAGGCCGTAGACCACGTAGAGCAGGACCAGGCCGGCGGGATTGTCGAGGCCCAGGGCGGCGGTCTGCTTCGCCACGGGCAGCATGAGGATCGGGAAGGGCACGAACAGCGCGGAGATGAAGTAGAAGAACAGGCCCTTGAAGAAGCGCCGGTGCATGTTGCGGGCGATCGCGTACGCCACCATCGAGTTCGTCAGGAGCGTGAGCACCACCGCGGAGACGGTGATCAGGGCGCTGTTGAGTGCGGCCCGCGGGAAGTCCGTCAGCGTCCACGCGTCGGCGAAGTTCGCCCACCGCACCTCCGTGGGGAGGGCGAAGCCGCTGCCGCCGAGCTGGTCGGGGGTCTTCAGGGCGGTGATCACCGTGAAGTACAGCGGCACGAAGACGGTCAGGGCCAGGACGACCAGCAGCGCGGTCAGCCACCAGTTCACCCGGCCTCCTTCGGGCCGCCGGCGGCCGGACCGCCGGGACCGGGCCGGGAGGGTGGTTGCGGCGGTGCCGCTGGGCGGGGCGGAGACGTTGGTGGAGGACATCAGGCGGACACCTCTTCGCGCTGGAGGACTCGGAGCTGGACGACGGCGAAGACCACCAGCACGATCATGAACACGACCGCGTTGGCGATCTGGTAGCCGTACTCGCCGCCCTGGAACCCGCCCCGGTAGATGAGGACGGAGACGGACTCGGTCGCCGTTCCCGGCCCGCCGTTGGTCATGGCGATGATGTGGTCGAAGACCTGCAGGAAGTTCTTGAGCGAGAGCACCATGTTGAGCGTGAAGAACGCCCCGATCATGGGGAACGTGATGGACCAGAACCGCCGCCACGGCCCGGCGCCGTCGATGGCGGCGGCCTCGTAGAGCTCGGCCGGGATGGTCTGCAGCCCGGCGATGTAGATGATGATGTTGAACGCGACGGCCTGCCACACGGCGAGCACCACGATGCCGACCCAGGCCAGCTCGGGGTCGGCCAGGATCGACGTCGACAGCCGGTCGATCCCCAGGGCCGCCCCGATGCTCGGCAGGGAGTTGGTGAGCAGGTAGTTGAACACGTAGCCGATCACCAGGACGGCCAGGATGTTGGGCACGAAGTAGATCCCGCGCAGGGTGTTCTTGAACTTGATCCGCCCCGTCAGGCCCACGGCCAGGGCCAGGGCGATGACGTTCACCAGCACGGTCGCCACGAGCGCGAATTGGAAGGTGAACAGGTACGCGGAGCGGACCCGCTCGTCGGTGAACAGCGCCGTGTAGTTGGACAGGCCCACGAAGTCCCACTCGCCGTAGCCCGGGGAGTCCGTGAAGCTGTAGAAGACACCCTGCAGCACGGGCACGGTGTGGAAGAGGAGGAAGAGCACGAGGGCGGGCAGCACCATCCAGTAGAAGGCGCGGCCGGGTCCCTTCCGGCGCCGGGCGGGCGCGGCGGCGGACGTGCCCGTGGACGGTGCGCCCTGCGCGCGGGCGGGTGCCGTGGTCATCGTGACTCCACCGCCCCGAGGCCCCAGGTGCGCCGGTCGGCGACCCTGTCCCAGCTCTCGTCGAGGTTCCCCAGGAAGGCCTCCTGGTCGCGGTCGATGAGGTACTGCTGCAGCAGCGACCCCAGGGGGACGGCGGGGATGAACTGGTGGTCGAAGAAACCCACGATGCGCTCCTGGTCGATGTAGGGCTGGACCCCGGCGAGCGCGGGGTCGTCGTTGGACATGCCCTCGAGGGTCGGGATGGCCGTCTGCTCCTCGGCGTAGGCCTGGACGACCTCCGGCTGCATGAGGAAGTCGACGAAGCGCCGGACCTCTTCGGGGTGCTCGGTGTCCGCGCCGGCGGTGACGACCACGTCCACCCCCGAGACCAGGACGGTCTCGGCGGGGTCGTTCGTGGCGGGCAGCGCGAAGCTGCCGATGGTGAACTCGGGCTCGAACGAGCGGATCTGGGGTACGGCGTAGTTGCCCAGCAGCAGCATCGCCGACTCGCCCCGGGCGAAGGCGGCGGTGCCGTCCTCGTAGCCGGTGGCCACCGGGTCGGGCTGGGTGTGGTCGAAGAGGGTCGCCAGCTTCTGCGCGGCCTCCGGCCACTCCTCCCGGAAGGAGCTCCCGCCCGCGAAGCGCTGCTCCCAGAAGTCCTCCGGGACGGTCTGCGGGACGAGCGGCGCGAGCGGCGCCTGGGCGGTCCAGGCGTCGGCGAGCATCCCGTAGAAGGGGGTGACCCCGGCGGCCTCGAAGGTCTCCGCGGCGGCGATCAGCTCGTCCCACGTGCGGGGCACCTCCACGCCGTGCTCGGCGAAGAGCTCCTCGTTGTAGAGCACCCCGGAGGCGTTGGCGGCGAAGGGCACCCCGTTGACGGCATCCGGCGTGCTCGCGCCCAGGTCCCGGACGACGTCCACGTACGCCGGGTTGACGTCCTCGAGCGCGGGGGTGCCGGCGAAGTCGGCAAAGATCCCGGCGGAGGCGAGCTCGCCGAAGGTCGAGTTGGCGTTGAGGGTCAGGACGTCGGGCACGTCCTCCTTGACCAGGCGGGTGCGCAGGGCCGTCTCGGGGTCCGGGACGTTGTCCACGACCACGCGCACGTCCGGGTTCTCGGCCTCGAACTGCCGGGCGAGGTCCTCGAAGTAGGCGACGGCCTCGGGCTTGAACTGGAAGAAGGTGATCGTGGTGGGGGCGTCGGCGTCCGCGGCGCAGCCGGTCAGCAGCAGGGCGCACACGGCCGTCGCGGTCCATCTCCGCGCGGAGCGGCGCCGTGGCGCGATCACGGCCGCACCGGTGCCGGGCGGGCGGGCGGGGGCGGCGGGGCGGGGTTCTCGCTCATGGTTCTCCTCGGGCGGGGCGACGACGGGCGACAGGCGGTCCTGCACTGCGCGTTCTATAAATACACGGCTTAGATTTATTATCTGGACTATTATGTGGATCACAGTTCGGGAGAGTCAAGGGGTTCAGGTGGGTCGTACGGGAACATCGCCGCAGCTGCTGCGCCGGACCAACACGGTCGCGGTCCTGGAGGTGATGCGCGAGGCGGGCGTCGTCACCGTCACGGAGCTCATCGCCGCCACCGGCCTGGTGCGCACCACCGTCATCGCCGTGTGCGACGACCTGCTGCGGATGGGCTGGATCGAGGAGCTCGAGGGGGCCTCCGACGCCCAGGTCGGCCGGCCCGCCCGCCGCTTCCGGTTCCGGGACCGGGCGGGCTTCGTGGTGGGCGTGGACGTCGGCGAGGCCAAGACCACCGCCGTGGTGGCGGACCTGCGGGGCCGCGTCCTGGGGCGCACGACCCGTGCCTTCGCCGACCCCGCCCCGGCACGGCGCCTGGCCACCGTGGACGACGCCGTCGACGGCGCGCTCGCGGACGCGTCCGTCGTCCCGGGGTCGGTGCTGGCCGCCGCGGTGGGGATCGCCGCGCCCGTTGACCGCGGCGGCAGGATCTCCCACGGCCAGCCGTTCTGGGCGGCCTTCGACCTCGGGCTCGAGACCCGGCTGGAAGAGCGCCGCGGGTGGCCCGCCCTGCTGGCCAACGACGCCAACCTCGCGGCGATGGCCGAGCGCTGGCGCGGGGCTGCTGCCGGGGTGGACGACCTCGTGGTGATGCTGGCGGGGGAGCGGATCGGCACCGGGGTGATGGAGGCCGGCCGTCTCCTGCACGGCCGCTCCGGCGCGGCGGGCGAGCTCGGCAGCCTGACCCTGGTCGAAGGGGTCGGCAGCCCGGACGGCATCGCCGCGCTGTGTCGGGCGTGGGGTGCCGAGGCGGTGCGGCCCGGGGCGCCGGAGACCGCGCTCCGGGAGCTGGCCGGGCCGTCCGGGGCCGTCGAGGCGGAGGCGGTGTTCCGTGCCGCCGCGGGCGGCGACGAGGTCGCGCAGCAGATCCTCGATCGCCTCGCCGAGCGGCTCGCGCGGGTCATCGGCCTGCTGGGCACGCTCTTCGACCCGGAACTGGTGGTCATCGCCGGTGCCGTGGCCGAGTCCGCGGGCGCGCTGCTGGGACGGATCGAGGACCTGCTGCCCCGCTTCACCGCCACGCCCCCGCGGGTGGCGGTCTCGGTGCTCGGGGAATCGGTGGTCTCCGTGGGGGCAGTCCGTCTGGCCCTGGACCACGTGGAGCGCCACGCCCTGGACCTGGAGCTCGCCGGCCGCTGAGGCTCAGGTGGCGGCCGAGGTCCGCCGTCCCCGGCGCGCCCGAGGACTGTCGCGAGGCCCCGCAGCGTGCTCACCGGGCAGGCCGTCTCCGCACGGTGTCGGGTGCCTCGGGCTCGAGGACCAGGTCGAGCCGGGCGCTGCGGGCGTGCAGCCGCGCCGAGCGTGCGATGTCGACGCCGCAGGAGCGGCTGCCGAGACCGTGGTGGCCGACGTCGAGGTGCAGGAACCAGTCGCGTCCGGCGGTGTCCGGCAGCTCGTGCGGGTGGGCCGCAGCCATGAGCTCCTCATCCCGGTATGGAGTGAGCGTCCACTGCAACCCCCGGGGAGCGGGCGCTCCGTCCAGTTCGGTGCTCAGGGTCTGCAGCCGCAGGCGGGTGCCGTCGGCCAGTGGAATGCTGAGCCGGTGCGCGCGGGCGCGGTTGCCCGAGGCCTGCGGGCGGGCGCCGGGATCGGCCAGGCCCCGGGCCGGAAGGCGGTGCGTGCCGTACCGCGCGGCGGCGCAGGCATCGGGATAGGACTGGTGCGGGCCGTCGCCGTCGAACTTCACCTCCCCGTCGGGATCCACGGGCAGGGACAGGACACAGCCCACCCGCGCGAGGGGGACGTCCAGTTCGGGGAGCTGCCAGGACAGTTCCAGGCGCCGGGCGCCGGGGCGGTCCGTGGCGCTCCAGCGGTGGGTGAGCCCGAACGGCGCGGTGCGCAGATCGGCGCCCGGTGCGGCCCACAGGGTGCGGACCGTGCCCGCCGGCGCGCCGGGATCGTGAGGCAGAGTGCGTGGCTGGAGACGGTGCAGACCGTGGTCCAGCCAGCGCCGGGCCGTGGAGACCACGATGCCCGGCGTCGCCGTGGCGTCGCGGGGGTCGGTCCCGGTGTAGCCGTGCCAGTCCGTGTCGTCCCCGTCCGGGGACGGCCGCCACAGTTCGCGGGTCGGCTCGATGGTGCCGGCGTCGTTGTCCGTGGGCGCGCGGAACACGCAGAGCACGGGACCGCGGACCCCGGACGGTGCCGTCGCGGCCGGCCCTGGTGTCCCGGAGGCGACGGCCGGCGGGCCGGTGAGCTGGGCGTCACGCCGTCGTGACCCGGCCACAGGACTGCGGGCCTCCACGGTCACCTCGAGGTGCTCACCGGGCCCAGGGACCAGGGGCAGGGGCACACGGCTGCTGCGGCGGGGCGGCAGGTTGCCCGCCTCCACCGTGCCCGTCCTGAGCGTCTCCACAGCGGTGCCGCGCAGCGTCCAGTGCAGCCGCAGGCCTGTGAGCACGGTGTGGTCGTACCCGTTGCCGACCACCGCGTGCCCGGGGCCGAGCTCGAGGCGCAGCGGGTCGATCACCGCCGCGTACTCGAGCAGTCCCGGGCCGGGGAGGCCGTCGGCGGTGCACAGTCCGTCGAGCACGAAGCTGCCGTCGTGCAGGGGCTCCCCGAAGTCGCCGCCGTAGGCGAGGAACGGGACGCCGTCGGGTGTGACGGTGGTGATGCCGTGGTCCTTCCACTCCCAGACGAAACCGCCGCACGCGCGGGGGTGGGTCCGGAAGATCTCCTCGTAGTCGGCCAGGCCACCGGGGCCGGTGCCCATGGCATGGGCGTACTCGCACAGCACGAAGGGCATCCGGGCGATCCGGTTTGACCCGGCGGCATCCGTGGAGGGCACGGGCTCGCCGGCGGCGATGCTGCGGGTCTCGCGCGGCGTCGGGTACATGCGGGAGTAGACGTCGGTGTAGGCCGCGTCGTGGTCGCCCTCGTAGTGCACGGGGCGGTCGTCGTGCCGGCGCAGCCACTCCGCGGCCGCGGCCAGGTTCGCCCCGGTGCCTGATTCGTTGCCCAGGGACAGCATCACGACGCTCGCATGGTTCTTGTCCCGGTGCCACATCCGGGCCGTGCGGTCCAGGTAGGCCTCCCGCCACGCGGGGTCGTCCGAGGGGTTGCGCGCCCAGCCCTGGTGGACGAATCCGTGGGTTTCGAGGTCGCCCTCGAGGACGACCCACAGCCCCATCTCGTCGGCCAGGTCGAGGGCGTGGTGCGCCGGTGGATAGTGGCTGGTGCGCACCGCGTTGACGTGATGGTCCTGCATGAGCCCGTACTCGCGCCGGGTGAAGTCGGCATCCACGGCGCGGCCCCGGCGCGGGTGGAACTCGTGCCGGTTGACGCCGCGGAAGCGCACCGGGGCGCCGTCGATCTCCAGCACGCCGTCGGTGGAGATGGCGACGCGGCGGAATCCGGCGCGGTGGGTGACCGTCTGCCCCCGGGCGCGCAGGACGACGCCGTGGAGGTGCGGGTCCTCGGCGGTCCAGGCGCGCACGACCCCGACGGGCAGCTCCACCCGGTCGGGGCCGTCCACGGTGGTGGAAAGGCCGAGCTCCGGGATCTCCACGTGCACCGGGAACGCGTCCGCGGGGGCCGTGATCCGGCAGCCCAGGACGCCCTCACCGGTGGCCGGGTCCCGGTCCGCGGTGAGGTGGACGTCGTCGATCCCGCCGTGCACCTCGCCGAGCACGCGAACGTCGCGGAAGATCCCAGGGAGCCACCACTGGTCCTGGTCCTCGAGGTAGGACCCCGCGCTGAACTGGTGGACCCGCACCACCACGGTGTTCTCCCCGTCCCAAACGAGGTCGGTGACGTCGAACTCGTGGGTGAGCCGGGAGCCCATCGCCTGGCCGGCCCACCGTCCGTTCACCCACACCCGGAAGGCGGACTCGACGCCCTCGAAGCGCAGCAGCACGGCACGCAGGTCCGTCCTCGCGCCGCCGGTGAGATCGGCGAGCACGAAGCGCGTGCGGTGGTCGCCCGTCGGGTTGGCGTCCGGGACGTGCGGCGGGTCCACGGGGAAGGGGTAGACGACGTTGGTGTACCAGGGGGTGCCGAACCGCCGGTCCCCGTCGAGGTGCTCGAGCACCCAGTGGCCGGGGACGGGGATCCGGTCCGGCCAGGCGGTGTCCGGTGCTGTCGGGTCGGGGCAGGCCGAGACGGCGTCGGACGCCGAGGGGAACCAGCGGAAGTCCCACGCGCCCGCCAGGGAGAGCTCCGGCCGGTCGGAGGTGAGGTGCGCCCGCGGGGGAAGGGACCCGCGGGATCCGTCGGGGTGGGTGAACCACCACGGGTCCACGCGGGCATCGGCGGTGCTGCCGGTGGTGCTGCCGGTGGTGCAGGAATGCATGGGCCTCGGTGCTCCGGATCGGATCGGACGCGGACGATGTCGTGTGCGGGATGGCGCGGATCGGCGGGACCCGCGGTCGGTCCGACCCGCGGTCAGTCGGGGAGGCGGGTGCCGGTGGTGGTGTCGAAGAGGTGGACGTGGTCCAGGTTCGGGGCGACCCAGATCGTGGCTCCAGCCCTGGGCGGGGTGCGGCCCTCGGCCCGGACGATGAACTCGTGCGTGGTGGGGTCATCGGCCGTCCCGGTGGTGGGGTCCACGGGCACGATCGCGTTGGCGGCGGTCACCGGGGCGAGGTGACCGTAGACGAACGCGTCGGCGCCAAGCTCTTCAACGACATCGGCGACGATCGGCAGACCGGTGCCCTCGGCGGCCGGGGCGAGGTCCTCGGGGCGGATCCCGACCGTGACCTGGGACCCCCTCAGGGCGGAACGCTGGGCGGGGCTCAACGGGACCCGCACCGTGCCCAGCTGGGCCCCGGCCTCGGTGACGGGCACCCGGAAGAGGTTCATCGCCGGGGACCCGATGAACCCGGCCACGAACTCGGTGGCCGGCCGGTCGTAAAGCTTGCGCGGGGTGTCGACCTGCATCAGGTGCCCGTCCTTGAGCACCGCGACCCGGTCGCCCATGGTCATCGCCTCGACCTGGTCGTGGGTCACGTAGACCGTGGTGACGCCGAGCCGGCGGGTGAGGGAGGCGATCTGGGTGCGGGTCTGCACGCGGAGCTTCGCGTCGAGGTTCGACAGCGGCTCGTCCATCAGGAACACCTGCGGGGACCGCACGATGGCCCGGCCCATGGCCACGCGCTGGCGCTGCCCGCCGGACAGGGCCTTGGGCTTGCGGTCCAGGTAGTCGGTGAGGTCCAGTATCTTGGCGGCATCTTCGACCCGGCGCCTTCTCTCCTCAGCACTGATCTTGGCGATCTTCAGGGCGAAGCCCATGTTCTCGGCCACGGTCATGTGGGGGTAGAGGGCGTAGTTCTGGAAGACCATGGCGATGTCGCGGTCCCGGGAGGGGACGTCGGTGACGTCGCGGTCGCCGATGTAGATGTTGCCGCCGGTGACCTCCTCGAGGCCGGCGAGCATCCGCAGGGTGGTGGATTTGCCGCACCCGGAGGGGCCGACCAGGACGAGGAACTCCCCGTCGGCGATGTCCAGGTTCAGGTCGGTGACCGAGGGGCGCTCGGCCCCGGGGTACTGACAGGTCACGTTGGCGTAGCGCACAGAGGACATGGTGGGTGGTTCCTTTCGGAGTGCCCGCAGGGACTGCTGCCGGCGAGGGTGGGGCGGCACCGGGTGGTGCCGGAGGAGGCAGGGCGCCGGGACGCCTGGTCCCGGCGCCCGAGCGGGTCAGGAGTCGTTGGTTTCGTCGGTCTCGAAGAGGACATTGACGGCGTCATTGATCTCGGTGAGCGTCGAGGCCGGTACCCGGTTGGCGTAGATGTCCTCCAGGGCCGGGTTCATCAGGGCCGACACGTCCGCGCCGAACTTGGTGACGGGGAAGTAGACGGTGTTGCCTTCTTCGACCGGGGCGATGAACGGCTCGGGGTCGATGCCCATCTGCCGGTAGGCCTCCGCGGCGAGGGGCGTGGCGTCCTGGCGGGAGGGGAAGACCACGCCGGCGCGGGCGACCTCCTGCTGGCACTGGGCCGAGCCCATGAACGCCGCCCACTGGGCCGCCCCCTCGGGGTTGTCGGTGTCCTTGACGATCGAGTCGGCCAGACCGTTCAGCATGGTCGTGGCGGTGCCGTCGGGTCCCACCGGGGTGCGGGCGGTCCCCACGGGGAAGTCGTCGATGCCGGCGTAGGTGCTGATCATCCAGGCCCCGTCCAGCACCATGGCCGCCGATCCCGAGGCCAGCTGGGCGTTGACGCCCTCGGCGGCGTTGAACTGCCCGTAGTCGGGCATGTATCCCTTGTCGGCCAGTCCGAAGTACCAGTCGAGGGTCTCGTGCAGGGCGGGATCGTCCAGGTTGTAGTGGTCTCCCCACAGCGGCTCGTCGGTGACCCGCCAGCCGTTGGAGGCGGCGAAGGCCGACCACTGTCCCTGGCCGGCGGTGCTCCCGCCGGCCTCGGAGATGCCCAGGCCGTAGACGGCGACGTGATCCTTGTCGAAGCCCGGCTCGTCGCCGCGGACGCCGTTCTCGTCCACGGTCAGGTGCGCCACGAGGTCCTCGAAGCTGCCGCCGTCCTCGGGGTTCCAGCTCCAGCCCTCGAGGTCCGCGGGGGTCAGGCCCGCCTCGGCGAGCAGCTCCTCGTTGTAGAAGGCCGCGACGGTGTCCCAGTCCTTGGGCACGCCGTACTGGTGGCCGTCCGGTCCGGTCCACAGGTCCACGAGGCCGTCCTGGTAGTCCTCGGGGTCCAGCGCCGCGGTGGCCGGGTGCTCCTCCAGCGGGGCCAGGACCTCGAGCTCGGCGAACTGCGGGTACTTGGACACGTGGTTGGTGAACACGTCCGGGCCGGTGTCGGCGATGAACCCGGCGGTGAGCTTGGTCCAGTAGTCGCCCCACCCGGTCTGGGTGATGCGCACGTCCTGGTCGGGGTGCTCGGCCTCGAACATCTCGGCGCACTTCTGGTAGGCGGGCAGCTGGTTGGTGTCCCACATCCAGTAGTCGATGACGCCGGTGGCCGTGGCCTCGGCGTCGGCGCCCGCCCCGCACCCGGTGAGGGCGAGCAGCGGGACGGCGGACGCGGCCAGGGCCAGGCGCGTGCGGGTGCGTGGCGTGCGCCGGGGGTGGTGGGAGAGTGCGGGGTTGCGTGTCATGGTGAGCTCCTACTTGATGCCGCTGAAGCCGATGGAGTTGACGACGCGCTTGGCGAAGACCGCGAAGAGCAGGATCATCGGCAGCGCGGCGATGAGGGTGGCGGCCATCAGGCCCGCCCAGTCGGTGCCGGTCTGCGGGGACTGTGCCCGGAAGACGCCCAGGGCCACGGTGAGCACGCGGGAGGCGTCCGTGTAGGAGACCATCAGCGGCCAGAAGTAGTCGTTCCAGGCCGTCATGTACGTGAGGATGCCCAGGGTCGCCATCGGCGCCGCCGACATCGGCAGGACCACCCGGAAGAACACCCCGACCTTCGACACCCCGTCCAGCAGGGCGGCCTCCTCGATCTCGGCGGGGACGTTCATGAAGAACTGCCGCAGGAAGAACACCGCGAACGGGGTCATGAACATCGTGGGCAGCGCGATGCCGAGCATGGAGTCCACCAGTCCCAGCTCCTTGATGAGCACGAAGTTGGGCAGCAGGGTGAAGATGGCCGGCACCATCAGCCCGGCCAGGAACAGGCCGAACACCTTGTCCCGCCCGGGCCACTTCAGCCGGGAGAAGGCGTAGGCGGCCATGGCCGAGAACAACAGCTGGCCCGCGGTGATGAGCGTGGCCACCACCACGGAGTTCAGCAGGTAGCGCCAGAAGTTCAGCGACGTGCCGGAGCCGCCCTCGGCCAGGGCCTCCTCGGTGGACTGCATCCCCAGCACGCGTTCGAAGGCACCGAAGGTGAACTCCGGCGGCAACCAGGAGGACGGGTCGGCCTGGAGCCCCGGGTTCGTGGACAGCGCGGTGCGCAGCATCCAGTAGAACGGGAACAGTGTCACCAGGACGACGGCGATCAGGAAGGCCCAGGCGAGCACCTTGCCGGGGGCGATCCGCCGGCGCGATGCGCCCGGGCGGGCGGGGCCGGTGTCCGTGGGGTCCGCGGCCACCGGGGCTGCCGCGCCGGAGGGGCTGGGCGCGGCGCTTCCGGGCTGCGCGGGGGCTGGGGTCGGGTTCATCGGAGCTCCTCGGGATCAGGCCAGGTCCGTGGACCCGGCGCGGGTCAGACGGAACTGGAGGAAGGTGATGACGGCCAGGACCACGAGCAGGGCCACGGACATCGCCGAGGCGTAGCCGAACTGGAAGCGGCCGAAGGCCATGTCGTAGATGTAGAGTTGGAGCACGTTGGTGGCGTTGGCCGGCCCACCGGCCGTGGTCACGGCGACGGTGTCGAACACCTGGAAGGACCCGATCACCGTCATGATCAGCACCAGCGCCAGGATCGGACGCAGCAGGGGCAGGGTGATGGTGAAGAACGTCCGGACCTCCCCGGCCCCGTCGATGCGCGCCGCCTCGTAGACGGTCTGGGGCAGGGTCTGCAGACCCGCGAAGATCAGCAGGGCGGTGTAGCCCATGTGCCGCCACACGTTGATCAGCGCGATCGTGGGGATCGCCCAGGTCTCGTCGGAGAGGAACCCGATCCGGTCCAGCCCCACCCACGAGATGACCTGGTTGGCCACACCGAACTGGGTGTCGAGGATCCACAGCCACACGATGGCCGCGACCACGTTGGAGACCAGGTAGGGGGCGAGCACCACCCCGCGCAGGAAGGTGGACTGGGTGAGGTGGTGCATCATCAGCGCGATGAGCAGGGCGAACGTGGTCTGGATCCCGATGTTCAGCAAGACGTACTCCACCGTGACCAGCAGCGAGTCCCAGAAGATGGGGTCCTGCACGAGGCGACGGTAGTTGGCCAGGCCCACGAACTCCGAGGGGGTCAGCAGGTTGAAGCTGGTGAAGCTCAGCCAGATCCCGCGCACGGTGGGCCAGGCGAGGAAGACGAGGAAGCCCAGGGCCGCCGGGGCGATGAACAACAGGGCGATCCGGGTGTCCTGCCTGCCGCGCCGACGGGATCCTCCGGGCTCGCTCGGGCTGCGCCGGCGGGTGAGGGTGCTGGTGGACATGGTCTACCTCACTTCTGGGAAGAGGTCTCGACGGTGGGCTGGGCCTCCAGGTGGAGGATGCGCAGGGTCTCCGGCCACAGACCGGGGGCGTGGACACCGGCCGTCTGCAGGGACCGGCCGGAGAGCACGATGCCCTCCTCCCCGGGCCACCACGGCGGGCGGCGGAAGCCGTGCGGGTCGGTCCCAGGGGTGTCCTCCCGCACGCGCAGCTCGGCCCCGGGAGTGACGTCGCGCACGCGGTAGTGCCGGTCCGGGTCGAGGCCACGGAGCCGGAACCGGCCCACCGGCTCGACGTCGGGCAGGGCGGTGGCGACGACGGCGAACAGAGCCTCCGAGCCGTCGGCGGCGGCGACGCCGTGGATCTGCAGGGCCGGGTCGAAGGCGTCCAGCCGGATCATCCGGCCGGAGTGCAACAGCGCGCGGTGATCCTTGTGGAAGGCGACCCACTGGGCGAGCTCGGCCGATTCCTGCTCGGTGGCCTGGGTGAGGTCCCACTCGATACCGAGGTGGCCCCACACGGCGGTGCCGGCGCGGAAGTGCAGGGTGTGCACGCGCCCGGTGGTGTGCGAGGCGCCGGAGGCGATGTGCGATCCCATGAGTTCGGCCGGGATGAGCTGCTGGGTCCACCGGTGCATCTGCTGGCGCTCGAAGGGGTCGATGTCGTCGGAGGTCCACACCCGGTCGGTGTGCTCCAGGACCCCCAGGTCGATCCGGGCGCCGCCGGAGGAGCAGGACTCGATCTCCAGCTCCGGGAACCGCTCCTTGAGCTCGGCCATCAGCCGGTAGGTCGCCAGGGTCTGGGCGTGCACCCCGGGGCGGCCGTCGGGGTGGCTGCCGGCCTCGAGCAGGTCGCGGTTGTGGTCCCACTTGATGTAGGCGATCGGGTACTCCTCCAGCAGGGCCACCATCTGGTCGCGCACGTGCGCGTAGGCCTCCGGGATGCCGAGGTTGAGCACCTGCTGCCGGCGGGTCTCGGTGGGCAGACGGCCGCCCGGGCCCATAATCCACTCGGGGTGGGCGCGGGCCACGTCGGAGTCGGGGTTGACCATCTCGGGCTCGAACCACAGGCCGAACTCCATGCCGAGGCCGGTGACGTGGTCGATCAGTGGGGACAGGCCCTGCGGCCACACCTCGGGGGAGACCACCCAGTCGCCCAGTCCGGCGCTGTCGTCGCGGCGGGCGCCGAACCACCCGTCGTCGAGCACGTAGCGCTCCACCCCGGCGGCGGCCGCCCGGTCGGCCAGCTCGGTCAGCTTCTCGAGGCGGTGGTCGAAGTAGACGGCCTCCCACACGTTCAGCGTCACCGGACGGGGCCGGGACGGGTGCTGGGGGCGGGCCCGGAGCCAGTCGTGGAAGCGCCCGGCCTGCTCGTCCAGCCCCCGCCCGTACACCCCGTACAGCCACGGGGTGGAGTAGCTCTCGCCCTGTCCGAGTGAGACCTCGCCCGGCAGCAGCAGCTCGGAGCCGCCCAGCACCTGGTGGCCGTTGAACAGCCGCTCCGCCCACGTGCGGTGGTTGCCGGAGAACCCGGTGTGCAGGCCCCAGACCTCGCCGTCGGCGAAGCCGAAGCCCGGTTCGCCCACGGACAGGACGTAGGCGGCGTCGGCGCCGGTGCGTCCCTTGCGGCCCTCGCGCAGGTGCGTGCCGACAGTGAGCTCCCCGCGCTGAGGCACCCGCTCCTTGCTCCAGTGCCCGGCGAAGTCCAGGATCTCTCGCGCGTGGGTGGGCAGCGGGAAGATCAGACCCAGTTCCTGGACACGGTAGGAGCCCGCGGCGGTGTTCGTCAGCGTAGCCCGGCCCCGGAGCAGCCCCGAGGGCGTCAGCTCCAGCTCGATCGCCACGCGCAGACCCGCCGTGGTGTCTTCCGCCGCCACGAGCAGGCGGGCCGCGCCGGCGCTCACCAGGGCACCGTCGGTGACGACCTCCTGCGAGCCCGCCGGCTCCAGCCGGGCCTCTGACACCCGGAAGAACGGCGTCCACGCGGTGCCGTCACGGTCGCCCACCAGGCCCGGCCGCCCGGACCAGCCGGTGTGCAGACTGCCCAGCACATCGGTGCGCATCGGGACGTCCTGGTCATTGGCCGTGCGGTGGGCCACCGTGGCCTCCACGAGCACAGCGGCTTCGGCGGCGCCAAGCCCGGGCAGCTCCGCCCCCCAGTGCACCACCGAGGGCAGCAGCGCCTCGGAGAGGTCGACCAGGACCGAGACGCCTCCACTCATGAGGTGGACACGGCACGGTCCGGTCGGGTCAAGGGTGGTGGTCGGCTCGAGGGTCACAGCAGTCACGTCGGCTCCTGGGTGGTCATCGGGGAGTGGTGGATCCGGGCACTCGATCGACGCGATCGATCGATGTGTTCCACGTCATACTAGAAGCGACAGAACCGAACATCAAGCCTGTTGAAAAAAACAGTGACATGTTTGTATTGTGGTCCTAGTCACTCTTCAGTGACGACAGAACCTTTCACCGAGCCAGGAGAATCGATGTCCGAGATGCTTCCCGATCGCCGGCGGCGGGAGATCCTCGACCGCGTGCGCGCGGCCGGTGCGGTGCGGGTGGCCGACCTGGTTGCCGAGCTGGGCGTGTCCGACATGACCGTGCGCCGGGACCTGAACCGGCTGGCCCGGGACGGGGAGCTGCAGAAGGTCCACGGCGGGGCGAAGCTGCCGGCGGGATCCTCCGCGACCGAGCCGGGATTCACGCACAAGTCCGAGCTGCAGCTGCCGGAGAAGGCGGCGATCGCCGCCGCCGCCGAGGCCATGGTGGCCCCGGGCATGTCCGTCTCCCTGAACTCCGGGACCACGACCTTTGCGCTGGCTCGCGCCCTGCGCCGCGTCAGCGACATCACGGTGGTGACGAACTCCCCGCGGATCGCCGACGTGCTCCAGGACGCGCCTGCCACGGGCCAGACGGTGGTCCTGTTGGGCGGGGTGCGGACGCCCTCGGACGCCCTGGTGGGTCCGCTGGCCACCGCGGCGCTGCGCACCCTGCACGTGGACCTGTGCTTCCTGGGCGTGCACGGTCTGTCCGAGCGCGAGGGTCTGACCACCCCGAACATGATGGAGGCCGAGATCAACCGGCTCTTCCTCCAGCGCTGCGACCGCAGCGTGGTGCTGGCCGACTCCACGAAGTGGGGCCTGTCCGGCCTGTACCGCATCGCCGGTCTCGAGGAGGTCGACACCGTCGTGACCGACGACGGCCTGGCCGCCGCTGACCGCGAGACCCTGAGCCAGCACGTCCCCGACCTGCGACTGGAGCCCGTCCGATGATCTCTCCCGCCCCCGCCGAGCGCGCCGCCGCACTACTGATCGCCCACCGGACCCACCACCTCGCCGACGGGCGGGAGGCCGTGTTCTTCTCCGACCGCGGCACCCCGCCGGTGGAGCACGTGGTGGACCGCCGGCCCCTGGACGCCCGCTCCGGTGGCGGAGAGCTCCGCTTCGACCGGCTGACGGGGGAGTGGGTGGCGGTGGCCGCCCACCGGCAGGCGCGTACCTATCTGCCTCCGGCCGACCAGTGCCCGCTGTGCCCGAGCACGGGCGGGCGGGAGTCCGAGATCCCCGTCGAGGACTTCGACGTCGTCGTCTTCGAGAACCGCTTCCCCTCCCTGGGCCCGGAGCTCGGCGAGCTCCCGGCACCCGGGCCCACGGAGGAACGGGAGCTGTGGGGCACACCCGCCCCCGCCTACGGGCGGTGCGAGGTGGTCGTGTTCACGCCCGAGCACCAAGGGTCCTTCGCGTCCCTTCCGTTCGAGCGGGCGCGCACCGTGGTGGAGGCCTGGGCCCAGCGCACCGAGGCGCTCTCGGCCATGCCCGGGATCCGGCACGTCTTCCCCTTCGAGAACCGGGGCGAGCAGATCGGGGTGACCCTGCACCACCCGCACGGGCAGATCTACGCCTACCCCTACCCCGCCCCGCACGCCGCCCGACTGGCCGCCCGCTCCCGGGCCCACCTGGCTGCCACGGGGCGGGCCCTGATGGGCGAGGTCCTGGCCGACGAGACCGCCGCCGGGGACCGGATGGTGCTGGCGGGCGAGCACTTCTCCGCCTACGTGCCCTACGCCGGGCGGTGGCCGCTGGAGGTCCACCTGGTGCCGCACCGGCAGGTCCCCGACCTGGCGGCGCTGACCGGGGCCGAGCGGGACGAGCTGGCGGTCCTCTACCGCGATCTGGTGCAGCGGGTGGACCGGCTCTACGACACGCCGACCCCCTACATCGCCGCCTGGCACCAGACCCCCGTCACGACCGCGGACCGGGAGGCCGGCCGGCTGCACCTGCAGCTCACCAGCCCGCGCCGGGCCGAGGACAAGCTGAAGTTCCTGGCCGGCTCCGAGGCCGCCATGGGGGCGTTCATCAACGACGTCACCGCCGAGCAGACCGCCGCACGCCTGAGGGAGGCCGCACGATGACCGGACAGCACACCCCCCAGCCGGCCGCTCGGCAGGCAGGCCAGGACGACGCCGCCCGGGCGGAGGAGCTCTCCCGCCGCTTCGCCGAGGTCTACGGGCACGCCCCGGACGGGGTGTGGCGTGCCCCGGGGCGGGTGAACCTCATCGGGGAGCACACCGACTACAACGACGGCTTCGTGCTGCCCTTCGCCATCGACCGCTCGGCGATGGTCGCCGTCCGGCTGCGCCGGGACGCGGAGCAGGGGCGGCGGACCGGGCAGGGCGAGGACGCGACCCGGCACGACGTCGTCGACCTGGCCTCCACGTACGCCCCCGACGGCGGGGGGCTGTCCCGGGCCCGGTTCCGGATCCCCGGGCTCGCCCCCGGGGCAGTCGGCGGCTGGGGGGCGTACCCGGCCGGCGTGGTGCACGTGCTCGCCGGCCTCGACGGGGTGGAGGTGCCCGGGTTCGAGCTGCTGTTGGACTCGACCGTCCCCGTGGGTGCGGGCCTGTCCTCCTCGCACGCCGTGGAGGTCGCCACGATCGTGGCCCTGAACGACCTGCTCGGACTGGATCTGGACCGGCCGGCGATGGCGCGGCTGACGCAGCGGGCGGAGAACGAGTTCGTCGGCGCCCCGACCGGGATCATGGACCAGTCGGCCTCCCTGCGCGGCCGGGCCGGCGCGGCGCTGTTCCTGGACTGCCGCACCCAGGAGGCCGAGCTCGTGCCGCTGCCGGTGGCCCGGCACGGGCTCGCCGTCCTGGTGGTCGACACGAAGGTCGCCCACTCCCACGCCGACGGCGGCTACGCCGCCCGGCGCGCCTCCTGCGAGCGCGGGGCCGCCGCCCTCGGAGCGGCCTCCCTGCGCGACGTCCCGGACGGGACCGACCTGAGCGGACTGGACGAGGAGACCGCCCGCCGGGTCCGGCACGTGCTCAGCGAGAACCGCCGGGTCCTGGAGACGGTCCGGCGGCTGCGGGCCGGGGACGTCCGGGGCATCGGGGAGCTGCTGGTCGCCTCCCACGCCTCGATGCGGGACGACTACGAGATCTCCTGCCCCGAGCTCGACCTCGCCGTCGACGCGGCCCTGGCCGCCGGGGCCGCCGGCGCACGGATGACCGGCGGGGGCTTCGGCGGCTCCGCGATCGCCCTCGTGCCCGCGGCGCGGGCGGAGCAGGTCGGGAACGCGGTCGCCGAGGCCTTCGCGGACCGGGGTCACCGGGCGCCGGACGTCTTCGTCGTCGTGCCGGGGGAGGGTGCCGGCCGGGTGCGGTGAGGCGCGGATCCTCCGCAGGACGACGTCGGTGGCACCGCGCCACTGCTCCTCGGCCCCGGGCCCACTGGGCCCGGGGCCGGCGTCATCGCAGGGCGCACTCTTGACGTGCAGTGTGATCTGGATCATCCTTGTGTTCAAGATATAAACACAGTTGCCAACATATGGCAACGGTCCGGCCGGCCGGGCTCCTCGCGAACCCGTCCACCCGCCGGTGCACCTCTCTCCAGCTCCGCTCACGTCCCTGCCCCCGCCGTCCGGGGTGCCCTCAGCGAAGGACCTCCCATGCACAACGCTCCTCCACCGGCCGCGGCCGCGACCCACGGCAAGACCCCGAAGAAGGCGGCCCTGGCCAGCTGGATCGGCTCCGCCCTGGAGTACTACGACTTCGCCGTCTACGGGACGGCCGCCGCCCTGGTGCTCAACCACCTGTTCTTCCCGGCCGACACGTCCCCCGGGGTGGCGATCCTGCTGTCGATGGGCACCGTGGGCGTCGCCTATGTCGTCCGGCCCCTGGGGGCCCTCATCATGGGCCCCCTCGGCGACCGGTTCGGGCGCAAGTTCGTGCTGATGCTGACCCTGTTCATGATGGGCGCCGGCACCTTCGCCGTCGGCTGCCTGCCGACCTACGACCAGGCCGGGCTGCTGGCCCCGGCCCTGCTCGTGACCTGCCGTGTCATCCAGGGGCTGTCGGCCTCCGGCGAGCAGGCCAGCGCGATCTCGGTCTCGCTGGAGCACTCCGAGGAGCACCGGCGGGCCTTCACCACGAGCTGGACGCTGCAGGGCACCCAGTTCGGCACCCTCCTCGCCACCGCCGTCTTCATCCCCTTCACGCTCGTGCTCACCGAGGAGCAGCTGTTCAGCTGGGGCTGGCGGGTCCCGTTCTGGCTCTCCGCCGTCGTGGTGGTCGTGGCCTATCTGATCCGCCGCCACCTGGAGGAGCCGCCCGCCTTCGAGCAGGCCCGGGCCGTGCTGCCCGGCGAGAAGCCGGCCACCCCCCTCGCCCTGATGTTCAAGCACCACAAGACCGCGGTGCTGCGCGTGGCCGCGGCCGCGATGATCAACACCGTCAACGTGGTCTTCCTGGTGTGGTCGCTGTCCTTCGCCACCTCCGTGGTGGGCCTGGACCGCTCGACCATGCTCTGGGTCTCCGTCATCGCCAACGCCGTGGCCCTGCTCGTGATCCCCGTGGCGGCCACGGTCGCCGACCGGGTCGGGCGCAAGCCGGTGTTCATCACCGGGGCGGCCGGCGCGGCCGCGATGATGTATCCCTACCTGGCCGCCGTCCACGCCGGGAACTGGACGCTGATCTTCCTCCTCGGCGCCGTCATGTCCGGCTTCTTCTACTCCATGGCCAACGGCATCTGGCCCTCCTTCTACGCGGAGATGTTCCCCACCCGGGTGCGCGTGACGGGGCTGGCCCTGGGCACCCAGATCGGCTTCGCGATCTCCGGCGGCTTCGCCCCCGTCCTGGCCAGCTCCCTGGCCGGGGCCGAGGGGAACAACTGGCTGGGCGTGGCGGGGTTCGTCACCGGCGCCTGCCTGGTCGCCGTGGCCGCCGCCCTGACGGCCAAGGAGACCAAGGACAGGACCCTGGGCCAGATCGACGACCTGCACACCACCCGCACCGAGGCGGCCGATCTGGAGCGGCTGCAGGGGGCGGGCACCGCCTCCGGCCGCTGAACGCTCCGGAAGCGCTGACGATGGCGGACGCCCCGGCCGGTCACCCCGGCCGGGGCGTCCGCCCGTCCCGGACCGGGCCCCGGTCACGAACATGACACGGGTCACGCCCGCGGAGGCCCCGTGCCAGAATGACCGCATGAGCAACCCCATGAACATCTCCGGGCACAATCCCGACAAGGAGGCCCGGGCGCACCGGCCGCCGGTCACGGAGCTGACCCCGGAGCAGTGCTGGGAGCACCTCTACAGCGCACGCTTCGGCCGGATCGCCACCATGGACGGCGACGAGATCGAGATCACCCCCATCAACCTCGTGGCCGACGACGGGAAGATCTACTTCCGCACCGCCAAGGGCACCAAGCTGCTGCACCTGGTGCTCAACGAGCACGTCGCCGTGCAGGTCGACCAGGCACAGGGCGGGGAGGCCTGGTCCGTGATCGTGCGCGGCACGGCCCGCCAGCTGACCGACCCGGAGGAGACCGACCGGGTGGACGAGCTGCCGCTGCGGCCGTGGGTCGGGACCACCAAGCTCGAGTACGTGGAGGTGGCCCCCACGAAGGTCACCGGCCGCGTGTTCCACCTGGGCCACTGACCCGGCGCCCGGACCGCTCGGCGCCGGACGCCCCGCCGCGCTTGTAGCCTGGACCCGTGGCACAGCACCGGATCGTCCTGCACTACGTCTTCACCCCGCTCCCCGACCCCACGGCCGTGATGCTCTGGCAGCGCGCCCTGTGCGAGGGGCTGGGCCTGCGCGGGCGGATCATCGTCTCCCCGCACGGGCTCAACGCCACCGTGGGCGGTGAGGTCGGGGCGCTCAAGCAGTACGCCCGCACCACCCGCTCCCACCCCGGTCTCCGGGACACGGTGTTCAAGTGGTCGGACGGCTCGGCCGAGGACTTCCCGCGGCTGTCGGTCAAGGTCCGGGACGAGCTCGTGTCCTTCGGCGCGCCCGGCGAGCTCGCGGTCGACGAGCACGGAGTGGTCGGCGGCGGCACCCGCCTGGCGCCCGACGCCGTGGACGAGCTCGTGGCCCGCCGCGGCGAGGACGTCGTGTTCTTCGACGGGCGCAACGCCCACGAGGCCCGGATCGGGCGCTTCCGCGGGGCCGTGGTCCCGGACGTGGCGCACACCCGCGACTTCGTGGCCGAGCTGGACTCCGGGAAGTACGACCACCTCAAGACCCGGCCCGTGGTCACCTACTGCACCGGCGGGATCCGGTGCGAGGTGCTCTCCGCACTGATGCGCAACCGCGGCTTCCAGGAGGTCTACCAGCTCGACGGCGGCATCGCCGAGTACGGCCGCGAGCGCGGGGACCGTGGGCTGTGGGAGGGGTCCCTGTACGTCTTCGACCGGCGCATGCACGTGCGGTTCACCCCGGCCGCGGTCACGATCGGGCGCTGCGACCGGTGCGCCGGCCCCGCGAACCGCTTCGTCAACTGCGCGGACGGCACCTGCCGCGCCCTCGTGCTCGCGTGCCCGGCCTGCCTCGAGGAGCGGCCGCGGCTCACCTGCCCGGCCGGGTGCGGCACCGCCACGGCACCGGGGGCCGGCGACGGCGCCCCGGTCGCCGTCGCACCCGCCCCCGCCCCCGTGCCCGTGCCCGTGCCGACGGGCGCCGCATGAGCCCCGCCGCCCCCGGCCCCTCCGCGGCGCCGGCCTTCTCCCGGGTCCCGGGGACCCCCGCCTCCGACGACCCGCGGGCGCCGGCCGAGCTGCACGACGCCCTCCGCCGGACGGGCTTCACCCACGACCGCGTGGCGGAGCTGCTGGGGGAGGCCGCCATGGACGCGCTCGCACGGGACCAGGCGGTGCCCGCC
Source organism: Kocuria salina (assembly GCF_013368965.1). Taxonomy (NCBI): domain Bacteria; kingdom Bacillati; phylum Actinomycetota; class Actinomycetes; order Micrococcales; family Micrococcaceae; genus Kocuria; species Kocuria salina. The sequence continues at coordinate 240,778 of NZ_SSSF01000005.1, read as the reverse complement.
CTGCGGGTCCTCGAGCCGGCCCTCCGCACGCCCGGGCACCCGGACCGGTGCCTCGCCGGGGTCGTCTCGCTCTTCCTGCTCGGCCGCACCGTCCCCGCGGAGACGCTCGCGCCCGCCCCGGTGCGCCCGGAGCAGCTCGTGGGCCTGGGCCTCGCCGAGGAGACGGAGGGCGGGCTGCGCTCCACCGTGGACCTGCGCCCCCACGCCTCCGACGACGGGACGGAGCTGTACGTGGCGAGCGACCTGGGGGAGTCCCAGCGCCCCGGCGTGCTGCGCCGCGACCACGTGCTGGGCATCGGCCAGGCCTCCCTGACGCTGGCCCAGACGACCGACCGCCGCCGGGTGGACCGGGCGCTGGACCTGGGGACCGGGTGCGGCATCCAGACGTTCCACCTGCTCGCGCACGCGGGGCACGTGACCGCCACCGACGTCTCGGACCGGGCCCTGGGCTTCACCCGGTTCAACCTGCTGCTCAACGCGCAGGCGCTCGGGATCGACCCCGACCGGCTCGAGGACCGCGTGAGCCTGCGGGCGGGATCCCTCCTGGAGCCCGTGCGCGGTGAGCGGTTCGACCTCGTGGTGTCCAACCCGCCGTTCGTCATCACCCCGCGCCCCGCCGGGGAGACCCCTCTCGACCGCTACACCTACCGGGACGGCGGTCTGCCGGGGGACCGGATCGTGGCCGACCTGGTGCGGGGGCTGCCCGGGGTCATGGCCCCCGGGGCCACTGCCCACCTGCTCGGCAACTGGGAGGTCGTCGCCCCGCCGCCCGGGGACGCGCGGCCGGCCGCCGAGCGCTGGGCGCAGCGGCCCGAGCAGTGGGTGCCCGAGGGCGTCGACGCCTGGTTCGTCCAGCGGGAGCTGGCCGGCCCGGAGGAGTACGCCGAGACGTGGCTGCGGGACGCGGCGGAGTCCCGCGACCTCGAGCACTACGAACGCGCCTACCGCGCCTATCTCGACGACTTCGCCGCCCGCGGCGTCGAGGCCGTGGGCTTCGGGATGATCCGCCTCCGCCGCCCGTCCCGGGCCCGGCCCGGGGGCGCGCTCCGCCGCTTCGAGCACGTCCCCCACCCGGTCCAGCAGCCGCTCGCGCCCGCGCTCGCCGCCACGTGGGAACGGGCCGACTGGCTCGCCGCGCACCCGCAGGACTGGCTGGACGCCCACCTCGTGGCCGCCGAGGACGTCACCGAGGAGCGCCACCAGCGCCCCGGCGCGGAGCACCCCGGCGTGATCCTGCTCCGGCAGGGGGCCGGGCTGCGCCGGACCGCGGTGCTCTCGAGCGAGGCCGCGGGCTTCGCCGGGGCCTGCGACGGCGAGCTGAGCGCCCGGCAGATCCTCGGGGCGCTCGCCGCCCTGCTGGACTGGGCGGGCGAGGAGCGGCAGCGGCTGACCGAGGAGGTCCGGCACCTCGTGCTCGACGGCTTCCTCGTGCCGCAGGAGCCGGTGCCGCCCGCCGCCTGAGCGACGTTGTGGGCGGATGAGCAGGCGGCGCCGCGACGGTGGGGGTGGGAGGATGGGAGCATGAGCATCGGAGACAACCTGAACCCCATCAAGACCCTCGACAAGGACACCGTCTGGCAGCTCCTCGAGCAGCACCCCTTCGGCCGGCTGGCCGTCGAGGCCGCCGGTCTCGTGGACATCTTCCCGGTGAACTACGTGGTCCACCAGCGCAAGCTGTACTTCCGCACGGCCCAGGGCTCCAAGCTCTCGAGCCTCATCGTCAACGACCAGGTGGCGTTCGAGATCGACGAGGTCTCGGAGGAGCACGTCGTGCGCTCCGTGGTGGTCCACGGCCGGGCCCGCCGGCTCGAGACGCGCGCCGAGATCGACGCCGCGGAGGAGCTGCCGCTCAGGCCGTGGGCGCCCACGCTGAAGTACAACTTCGTGGTCATCGACGTGGAGCACGCCACGGGCCGCGAGTTCACGATCGGCGACGAGCCCGGGCGCTACCCCTCCTGAGACCGGTCCGGGCCGCCCGGGCCGGGCGGCCCGCGCGACCCGCCCGGGGACGCCGATGTCCTCCGGGTCCCCGCCGCGCGGGGGTTGACGGCGGTGAGGCGTTATGGTGGAGCGCAACGGCGGGCCGACGCCCGCCCGTTCGACCCGACGTCCAGCAGCGCCGCGGCCCGCGGCACCGCGGACCGCAGCAAGGAGTACCGTGCCAACGAAGGCCACCCAGAGCCCGGGAACGGGCAAGAGCCTGCTCATCGTGGAGTCCCCCTCCAAGGTCAAGACCATCGCCGGGTACCTCGGCGACGCCTACGAGGTCGAGTCCTCGATGGGGCACATCCGCGACCTCCCGCAGCCCTCGGAGCTGCCGGCGGAGCTCAAGAAGGGTCCCTACGGCAAGTTCGCGGTGGACGTGGAGCACGGCTTCGAGCCGTACTACGTGGTGAACCCGGACAAGAAGAAGAAGGTCACCGAGCTCCGGCGCAAGCTCAAGGACGCGGACGCCCTCTACCTCGCCACCGACGGCGACCGCGAGGGGGAGGCCATCGCGTGGCACCTCCTGGAGGTGCTCAAGCCCAAGATCCCCGTCTACCGGCTGACCTTCTCCGAGATCACCCGCGAGGCCATCGAGCGGGCCTTCGGGGAGCTGCGCGAGCTCGACCAGGACCTGGTCGACGCGCAGGAGACCCGGCGCATCCTCGACCGGCTCTACGGCTACGAGATCTCCCCGGTGCTGTGGCGCAAGATCGCCTCGGGCCTGTCCGCCGGGCGCGTGCAGTCCGTGGCCACCCGCCTGGTCGTGGAGCGGGAGCGCAAGCGCATGGCGTTCGTGCCCGCCGACTACTGGGACCTCAGCGGGACGTTCGCGCGCACCGACGGCGAGGACGCCGGCACCGCCTTCAGCGCCCGGCTCTCCTCCGTGGACGGCAAGCGGGTGGCGGGCGGCCGCGACTTCGGCGACGACGGCGTGCTCAAGGGCGCCGCGGACAAGCTCGCGCACCTGGACGAGCAGGCCGCCCGCGAACTGGCCGCCGGTCTCGAGGACGCGGCGTTCACGGTCCGGTCCCTGGAGACCAAGCCCTACACACGCCGCCCGGCCGCCCCGTTCACCACCTCCACGCTGCAGCAGGAGGCGGCGCGCAAGCTGCGCTTCACCTCCCGCACCACCATGCAGGTGGCGCAGAAGCTGTACGAGAACGGCTACATCACCTACATGCGCACCGACTCCGTGGCGCTGTCCGACCAGGCGGTCACGGCCGCCCGGCGCCAGGCCACGGAGCTCTACGGCGCCGACTTCGTGCCCGGCTCCCCGCGGCTCTACAGCTCCAAGTCGAAGAACGCGCAGGAGGCGCACGAGGCCGTGCGCCCCGCGGGGGACTCCTTCCGCACCCCGAACCAGGTCCGCGGCGAGCTCTCAGCGGACGCGTTCCGGCTCTACGAGCTGATCTGGAAGCGCACCGTGGCCTCCCAGATGGCCGACGCCAAGGGGTCGACGGCGACCGTCCGGCTCGGGGCGACGTCCTCCGCCGGCCGGGACGCCGAGTTCTCCGCGTCCGGCACCGTCATCACGTTCCGCGGCTTCCTGGCCGCCTACGAGGAGGGCCGGGACGAGGACCCCGCCACGGACAAGGACGGCGCCAAGGACGGCAAGGACGGCGACAAGCGGCTCCCGCGGATGGCCGAGGGCGACCTCCTGGACGCCACCGAGGTCGAGGCGGACGGGCACCGCACCTCGCCGCCGCCGCGCTACACCGAGGCGTCCCTCGTGAAGGTCCTCGACGAGCTCGGCATCGGCCGGCCCTCGACCTACGCGGCGACCATCTCCACGATCATGGACCGCGGCTACGTCCGCGTGCGGGGCTCCGCGCTCATCCCCTCGTGGACCGCGTTCTCCGTGGTGCGCCTGCTCGAGGAGCACTTCTCCGACTACGTGGACTACGACTTCACGGCGGAGATGGAGGAGGGCCTCGACCGGATCGCCCGCGGCGAGGAGGACAGCACCGACTGGCTGCAGGACTTCTACTTCGGCTCCCAGGGCCACGAGAACGGGCTCAAGCCCATCGTCGACGACCTCGGCGAGATCGACGCCCGCGCGGTGAACTCCATCCCCGTGACCGAGGACATCACCCTGCGGGTCGGCAAGTTCGGCCCCTACCTGGAGGTGGCCGGCGCCGTCGACCCGGAGACCGGGGAGATCACCGACCCGATCCGGGCCAACGTGCCGGAGGACCTCGCCCCCGACGAGCTCACGCCGGACAAGGCGCGCGAGCTCATCGAGACGGGCAAGGCCGACGGCCGGGAGCTCGGCCGCGACCCCGTGACCGGGCGCGCCATCGTGGCCAAGGACGGCCGCTACGGGCCCTACGTCACCGAGGTGATCCCCGAGCCCACCGCCGAGGAGCTCGCGGCCCAGCCCGTCGAGTACTACAAGAACGGCAAGCCCAAGCCTCCGAAGAAGCCGGTCAAGGAGAAGCCCCGCACGGGCTCCCTGCTCTCCACGATGACCCTGCAGGACGTGACCCTCGAGGACGCGCTCAAGATCCTGTCCCTGCCGCGCACGCTGGGCACGGACGCCGAGGGCAACGAGATCACGGTGCAGAACGGCCGCTTCGGCCCCTACCTGAAGAAGGGCGGCGACTCGCGCTCCCTGCAGTCCGAGGAGCAGCTGTTCACGGTCACCCTCGAGGAGGCCCTGGCGATCTACGCCCAGCCCAAGCAGCGCGGCCGCGGCGCCGCCAAGCCTCCGCTCGCGGACCTCGGCACCGACCAGATCACGGAACGGCCCATGGTCATCAAGGACGGGCGCTTCGGCCCCTACATCACCGACGGCGAGACCAACGTGACGGTCCCGCGCGGCGAGACCGTGGAGCAGATCACGCCGGCGCGCGCCAGCCAGCTGCTCGCGGAGAAGCGCGCCCAGGGCCCCGCCCCGAAGAAGACGGCCCGGTCCACGGCCAAGGGGACGACGACCAAGGGGACGACGGCCAGGAGCAGCACGGCGAAGAAGAGCACGGCCAAGAAGCCCGCGGCGGCCAAGCCCGCCCGCGCCGGGTCCAAGGGCTGATCCGCTCCGCACGCGCGGGACGGACACGGAACTCGAAGGAGCACCACGGCATGCGTCTCGGAGTCCTCGACGTGGGGTCGAACACCGTCCACCTCCTCCTGCTGGACGTCTACCCGGGCTCCCGGCCCGAGCCGTACGCGTCCCACAAGCTCGCCCTGCGGCTGGTGCAGTACCTCGACGCCGACGGCAACATCTCCGACGCCGGCCGGGACGCCCTCACCGCGTTCGTGGTCGAGGCCCGGGACTTCGCCGTGGACAACCGGGCCGAGGACTTCCTCGCCTTCGCGACCTCCGCGATCCGCGAGGCCGGCAACGGGGCGCAGGTGCTGGACCACGTGCAGTCCCGCTCCGGCGTGACCCTCACGGAGCTGGCCGGGGACCAGGAGGCGGCCGTGACGTTCTTCGCGGTGCGCCGCTGGTTCGGCTGGGGCGCGGGGACCGTTCTCGACCTCGACATCGGCGGCGGGTCCTTCGAGATGGCCCTGGGGGACAACGCGCTGCCCACCGTGGCGACCTCGGTGCCGCTCGGCGCGGGGCGGCTCACCCGCACCTTCGTCGCCGGGGACGTCGCGACCCCGAAGGAGATGAAGGCCCTGCGCAAGCACGTGCGCCAGGAGCTCCGGCCCGCGGTCGACCGGGTCCGCGCGGCCGGGGCGCCCACCTGCGTGGCCGGCACCTCCAAGACGTTCCGCTCCCTGGCCCGGATCTGCGGGGCGGCGCCGTACGAGATGGGCCCGTACGTGCCCCGCACCCTCCACCTCGAGGACCTGCGGCTGTGGACCCGCCGGATGGAGGCCATGTCCCCGGAGGAGCGCGCCGAGCTGCCGGGGGTCTCCGCCGCACGGGCCCGGCAGATCCTCGCCGGCGCCGTGGTGGCGGAGTCGGCGATGGACGCCTACGGCGTCGAGTCGATCCGGATCTGCCCGTGGGCGCTCCGCGAGGGACTGATCCTGCGCCGCCTGGACCAGCTGAGCAGCCACTCCGACGTCCGCACCGTGGACCCCCGGCACCTGGTGGGTGCGGCATGAGCGAGCAGCAGGGCGCCGCCCCGGAGCCGTACCGTCCGCACGTGGCGCTGTCCACCAGCTCCCTCTATCCGCTCGGGGTGCCGGAGACCTTCGAGGCGGCCGTGGAGCTGGGCTACGACAGCGTGGAGGTGCTCGTCACGCACGAGCGGATGAGCCAGCTCACCCACCAGCTGCAGGACCTCGTGCAGCGCCACCAGCTCCCCATCTCGACCATCCACGCCCCGACCCTGCTGCTGACCCAGCAGGTGTGGGGCAAGTCGTGGACCAAGATCCAGATGGCGGCCGCGCTCACCGAACAGGTGGGCGCGGAGGTCGTCGTGGTCCACCCGCCCTTCCGGTGGCAGCGCCGGTACGCCGCGAACTTCGTGGAGGGGGTGCGGGTGGTCTCCCAGGCCACCGGCGTGAAGATCTCCGTGGAGAACATGTACCCCTGGCGGGTCCGCGGCCGCGACACCGTGGTCTACGCCCCGCACTACAGCCCGCTGGGCCTGGACTACGACTGGGTGACGTGGGACTTCTCGCACGCCGCCACCGCCCGGATGGACTCCCTGGCCGCCATCCGGGAACTGGGCCCCCGGCTGGGCCACGTCCACCTGACCGACGGGTCGGGGGAGACCACGGCGGACGAGCACCTGCTGCCCGGCCACGGGGTGCAGCCGGTGGCCGAGTCCCTCGAGTTCCTCGCCTCCACCCGGTGGCAGGGCATCATCGGGGTCGAGGTCTCGACCCGCCGCTCGAAGAACGCCGACGAGCGCACCCAGTGGCTCGCGGAGTCCCTCGAGTTCGCCCGCCGGCACACGAGCCGCTCCGACGGCGCCCCGAGCGCCGGCGGCTCCGACGGCACGGAGGGCGCGGACGGCAGCCGGGGCTGAGGCCCGGGCGCACCCGGCCCGCCGGCGCCGTTCCCACCGTCCTGTTCCCACCGTTCCGATTCCACCTTTCCGATCCCACCGATGAGAGGACCTCACCGACCATGACCCCTGTGCTCGCCTTCCTGGGCTGCGGCTCCATGAACGGATCCATCCTGCGGGGGGTGCTGGCCTCCGGCGTGCCCGTCGAGCAGGTCCGGGCCACCGTCCGCTCCGCGGAGAGCGCCCGCCGGCTCGAGGACGAGACGGGCGTGCGGCCCTACGTCACCGGGGACGATCCCGAGGCCAACCGGCGGGCCGCCCGCGAGGCGGACGTCGTGCTGCTCGGCGTCAAGCCCGTCGGCATCCTCGACCTCGCCCGCGAGATCGCCCCCGCCCTGCGCCCCGGCACGGTCGTGGCCTCGGTGGCGGCGGGGATCTCCGTCGGCGCCCTCGAGCGCGCCCTCCCCGCCGGCCAGCCGGTCGTGCGCACGATGCCGAACACACCCTCCAGCGTGGGCCGCGGGGTGGTCTCGGTGACCCCGGGGGCCGCCACCGGCCCCGAGCAGACGGAGGCCGTGCGCCAGGTGCTCGAGGCCGTGGGCACCGTGGTCGAGGTCCCCGAGGAGCAGGTGGACGCCGTGACAGGCGTCTCGGGCTCCGGGCCCGCCTACGTGTTCCTGCTGGCCGAGGCCATGCAGCAGGCGGGGGAGCGGATGGGGCTGCCGGCCGACGTCGCCCGGGTGCTGGCCAAGGAGACCGTCTCCGGCGCCGGTGAGCTGCTGCGCCCGGCGGAGGCCGACCCCGCGGCGCTGCGCAAGGCGGTCACCAGCCCCAAGGGCACCACGGACCGGGCGATCACGACCTTCCAGGAGAACGGCTTCGAGGACCTCGTGGCCTCCGCGGCCCGCGCCTCGGCGGACCGCTCCGCGGAGCTCACGCGCGAGTTCAGCGGCGACTGAGCCGCGGACCGGGAGGTCCCCGGGTCAGGGGCGGGCCGCGAAGCGCTCGAGCAGGTCCACGTGCCCCGAGACGATCAGCAGGTCGCGGGAGGTGACCTTGGTGTCGGGGCGGGCGTACGTGAAGTCCTCGCCCGGGGACTTCACGCCCACCACGGTCACGCCGTACTTGGAGCGGACGTTGGAGTCGCCCAGCGTGAAGCCCTGCACCTCCCGCGGCGGATACATCTTGACGATCGCGAAGTCGTCGTCGAACTCGATGTAGTCCAGCAGCCGGCCCGAGACCAGGTGCGCGGTGCGCCGCCCGGCGTCCGCCTCGGGGAAGATCACGTGGTGCGCCCCGATGCGGGAGAGGATCTTGCCGTGCGAGGGCGTGATGGCCTTCGCCCAGATCCGGCTCACGCCGAGGTCCACGAGGTTCGCCGTGATGAGCACGCTCGACTCGATGGACGTGCCGACGCCCACCACGGCGGAGTCGAACTCGGCCGCCCCCAGCTGGCGCAGGGCGTCGATGTCCGTGGCCTCCGCCTCGACCACGTGGGTGAGCTGCCCGGAGAGCTTCTGGACCAGCTGGGCGTCCCGCTCCACGCCCAGGACCTCCCGGCCCTGCCGGGCGAGCTGGAGCGCGGTGGCGGTGCCGAAGCGGCCGAGGCCGATCACCAGGACGGGGACGCTGTGGGACGAACGGTCAGCCAATGATGGGCCTTTCCTCGGGGTACCGGTAGAGGCGCCGGCGTGAGCGCAGCGCCAGGGCGGCGGCCACGGTGGTCGTGCCGATGCGCCCGATGAGCATGATCAGGGCCAGGACGTACTTGCCGGCGGGGGGCAGCTCGCCGGAGAGCCCCACGCTGAGACCGCACGTCGCGTACGCGGAGATCACCTCGAACAGGACCCGGTCCAGCGGCTCCTCGGAGATCTCGACGAGGATCCCGCAGCCCACCAGGACGACGGTCGCCCCCATCATGATCACCGAGATCGCGATGCGGAGGGCGTCCTCGGGGATGGTCCGGTAGAACGCGATCACGGACCGGTCGCCCCGGGCCTCGGCCAGGATCGCCAGGAAGACCACGGCGAGGGTGGTGACCTTGATGCCGCCGGCCACGGAGGCCGGGCCGCCGCCCGCGAACATCAGCGCGTCGGTCATCAGCAGGGTCACCGGCTCCAGGCTGTTCATGTCCACGAGGTTGAAGCCCCCGGAGCGGACCATGACGGAGTGGAAGAAGCCCTCGAAGATCTTCTCGTGCACGGGCCGGTCCCGCAGGGTGTCCGGATTGGTCCACTCGAAGGCCAGGAACAGGGCCCACCCCACGAACAGCAGGATCGTGGTGGTCACGATCACCAGCTTCGTGTTGAGGTTCCACCGCGAGAAGCGCAGCCCGGTCTGCCGCAGCACGAGGACCACGGGGAAGCCGAGGGAGCCCAGGAGGACCCCCAGGGCGATCGGCAGGAGGATCAGCACCGCGTCCGTGTACGGGACGAGGCCGTCCGAGTGCGGGGTGAACCCCCCGTTGTTGAACGCGGAGACCGCGTAGAACACCCCGTGCCAGAGCGCGGTGAGGAACGGCTCCCCGACCACCAGGAAGCCGATCGTCAGCACCGTGGCCAGGATCGCCTCGATCGTCACGGACATCAGCACGATGATCTGCAGGAGCGAGCCCACCTCGCCCAGGCGCCCGATGTTCAGGGCCTCCTGGGTGATCAGCCGGGACTTCAGGCCGAGCTTGCGACCGATGGCCAGGGCCAGGATCGAGGTCATGGTGAGGGTGCCCAGACCGCCGATCTGCATCGCGACCAGGATCACGAACTGGCCGAAGAACGACCAGTTGGCCGCCGTCGACACCGTGGTCAGGCCCGTCACGGTGACCGCGGAGGTGGCCGTGAACACGGCGTCCTCGACCGGTGTCACGACGCCGGGGGCCGAGGCCACGGGCAGCCACAGCAGGAAGGAGAACACGGACACGACCGCGGCGAAGGAGATGACGGCGAGCCGGGCGGGGGAGCCCGCCGCGATCCGGTCCACGAGGTCGCGCAGCGAGGTCAGCAGCCAGAACCGGCCGCGCTCCTCCGGACGGGCCCAGGGCGCGCGCTGCAGGTGGCTCACGGGCTCTCCTCCTGGTGTCCTGACCGCCCGGACGGGGCGGCGGCCGCGGCGTTCGCCTCGACCCGAGACAGTATTCCACCCGAGCCCGTCCGCGGCGGGCAGCCGCGGGTGTAGGTTGTCGCCCATGCCCTGGAAGAGGCCCTGCTGCGCGCCCGGGTCCGTCGACTGACCCGACGGCACGGGATCCGCTCCCCCCACGGCCGCCGGCCGGGACAACGGCGGAGCACCGATCCGCGGGAGGTGACCGCGGCGCGCACGGCGCAGCTGATCATCGGCGCGTTCGCGACCGCCCTGGCCGTCGGCACCGTCCTGCTGATGCTCCCGATCGCGAGGTCGGGCCCCGGCGGGGCGTCGTTCATGGAGGCGTTCTTCACCGCGACCTCGGCGATCTGCGTGACCGGGCTGATCGTGGTGGACACGCCGACCTACTGGACGCCGTTCGGGCAGGCGGTGATCCTGGCGTTGATCCAGATCGGCGGGTTCGGGGTGATGTCCTTCGCCACCGTGCTGGGGATCCTCCTGGCCCGCCGGCTGGGCCTGACGGCCCGGATCATGAGCTCGACCGAGACGAAGAACCCCGGCTACGGGGACATGCGCCGGGTGCTGCTGCGCATCCTCGCCACCACGCTGGTGATCGAGACGATCGTGGCCGCGGCGCTCGCCCTGCGCTTCTTCGCCGGCTACGGGTACGGACCGGGGCAGGCGGTGTGGCACGGCGTGTTCCACGCGGTCTCGGCGTTCAACAACGCCGGCTTCGCCCTGTACACCCTGTCGATGATGGACTTCGCCGCCGACCCCTGGGTCAACCTGCCGATCGTCGTCGCCGTGGTCCTGGGCGGGCTGGGCTTCCCGGTGCTCTACCAGCTGCGCCGGGAGTGGCGCCGGCCCCGGCGGTGGAGCATGAACACCCGGATCGTGCTGTTCGCCACCGCGGTCCTGCTCGGCGCCGGCACGGTGTTCCTGTGCGCGGTGGAGTGGTCCAACCCCGCCACCCTCGGGCCGATGCGGGCCGACGAGAAGCTGCTGGCCGGGTTCTTCCAGTCCACCATCGCCCGCACGGCCGGGTTCAACAGCATCGCCATCTCGGCGATGCACCCGGTGTCCTGGCTGGGGCTGGACCTCCTGATGCTCATCGGCGGCGGCCCCGCCGGGACGGCCGGCGGGCTGAAGGTCACCACCGTCGCCGTCCTCGGCTTCATCGCCTGGACCGAGATCACCGGGGGAACGGCCGTGCACGTCCTCGGCAGGCGCCTCTCCCGGTCGGTGCAGCGCCAGGCGATCACGGTGGTCGTCCTGGCGCTGGGCGCGGTGACCACCGCCACGATGGTGCTGATGCTGCTGCACGAGGACATCGGCCTGGACCGGATCCTGTTCGAGACGATCTCCGCGTTCGCCACCGTGGGCCTGTCCACGGGCATCACCGCGGATCTCTCGCCGGCGGCCCAGGGGGTGCTCATCGCCCTGATGTTCCTGGGCCGGCTGGGGCCCATCACCGTGGCCACCGCCATGGCGGCCCGTCCCCGGAAGGCCCTGTACGAACTGCCCAAGGAACGCCCGCTGATCGGCTGAGTCCACCGCGCCCGCCCGGCACACCACCCCACGGGGCCCCGCGGCCCACCCCGACACCTCCTGGAGGTCCCCACATGTTCCCCTCCCGCCCCGGCACCGACTCGCACCACCACTCCGGCCGCCGCCGGCCACCGGGCACGGTGGCCGTGATCGGCCTCGGCCGCTTCGGCGCCGCCCTGGCCCTCGAGCTGATGCGCAACGGCGCCGAGGTGCTGGGCATCGACGTCGACGAGGACGTCGTCCAGGAGCTCAACGGGCAGCTGACCACCGTGGTGCGCGCCGACGCCACCCAGGAACAGGTGCTGCGCCAGCTCGGCGTCGACGAGTTCGACAAGGTGGTGGTCGGCATCGGCTCCGACGTCCAGGCCAGCATCCTGGTCGCCTCCCGGCTGCTGAAGTTCGCCCACCCCGAGATCTGGGCGAAGGCCATCACCACGCCCCACGCCGAGATCCTCGAGCAGCTCGGGGTCCACCACGTCATCAGCCCCGAGCACGACATGGGCGTGCGCTCCGCCCACCTGATCCAGGGCCGGGTCCTCGACTTCGTGACGATCGACGAGGGGTTCGCCCTCATCCGCTGCCCGGCCCCGGAGGCCGTCCAGCAGCGGCCGCTGGACACCCTCAGCATCCGGCGCACCCACGGGGTCTCGATCGTCGCGGTCCGCCGCCTGGGCCAGGGGTGGGAGGCCACCGAGCCCGGCCCGGTCCTCTACGAGAACGACCAGATCCTCGTGACGGGACCCACCCGTGCGGTCGAGGCCTTCAGCGACCTCGACTGAGCCGCGCCGGGGTGACACAAAGGGCGCCGGCGCCACGCCCGCGACGGCGGGCCCCGGCCCCGAGTGGTCTAATGGCGGTGTGACCCCTGCTACGTCCGGGCCCGGCGCCCCATACCCCACGCGACTGTTCTGGGACCCCGCCCTGCTCGAGTACAACTTCGGGGACCACCACCCCATGCACCCGTCCCGGCTCGAGGCCACCTACCGGCTGGTCCAGGAGTTCGGCCTGGACCGCCGGGACAACGTCACGGTGGAGGCGCCCGAGGTGGCCCCGGACGAGGTGCTCAACCTCGTCCACCCGCAGCACTACGTGGACTCGGTCCGGGCCGTCAGCGCCGACCCCACCGTGGAGGTCCCCGAGTGCGGTCTCGGCACCGAGGACACCCCCGGGTACCCGGGGGTGCACGAGGCGAGCGCCCGGCTCGTGGGCGGCACCTACCAGGGCGCCGTGGCCGTTCTCGCGGGGGACGCGGTGCACGCCGTGAACTTCGGGGGCGGGATGCACCACGCCCACGCGGAGAAGGCCAGCGGATTCTGCATCTACAACGACTGCGCCGTGGCGGTCCAGCACCTGCTGGACCAGGGTGTCCGGCGCGTGGCCTACGTGGACGTCGACGGCCACCACGGCGACGGCACCCAGTCGATCTTCTACGACGACCCCCGCGTGCTCACCGTCTCGTTGCACGAGACGGGCCTGACGCTGTTCCCGGGCACGGGCTTCGCCAACGAGACCGGCCGCGGGGAGGCCGAGGGGCACTCCGTGAACGTGGCGATGCCCACGGCCTCCGACGACTCCATGTGGCTGCGCGCGTTCGACGCCGTGGTCCCGCCCCTGCTGCGCCAGTTCCGGCCCGAGGTGATCGTGAGCCAGCACGGCTGCGACTCGCACTTCGCCGACGAGCTCACCCACCTGCGCGTCAGCGTCGACGCGCAGCGGCAGACCGCCGTGGCCCTGGCAGGGCTGGCCCACGAGCTGTGCGAGGGCCGGTGGATCGCCACGGGCGGGGGCGGGTACAACTGCTACGACGTGGTGCCCCGCTCCTGGACGCACCTGGTGGGAGTCGCCGCCGGCCACCCGATCGACGTGGGCACCGCGGTGCCGCAGCCGTGGCGCGACTACGTGCAAGAGCGCTACGGCGCCGACGCGCCGCGGGTCATGGGCGACGAGGTGGACCTGTGGTGGCGCTCCTGGGAGGTGGGCTTCGACCCCAACGACGAGACGGACCGCACGATCATGGCCACCCGCAAGGAGGTCTTCCCCCAGTGGGGGCTGGACCCGTGGTTCGACTGAGCCCGCCGCCCGCGGGCTCCGGCAGCGGCGGGGGCAGCCACGGGGGCGGCACGGACGTGCCGGTGCCGGGAGCCGCGCGGCAACCCGTTTACAGTGATCGGATGGGCAACAACGACGTGTTCGCGGTGATCGCCGACAAGACCCGGCGGGGGATCCTCGCCGCGCTCAAGGACGGCGAACGACCCGTGGGCGACCTCGTGGCAGAGCTGGGGGTCTCCCAGCCGACCGTCTCGAAGCATCTGAAGATCCTGCGCGAGGCCGGTATGGTGTCCATGGAGGCACAGGGGCAACGACGTCTCTACGCCGTGCAGCCGGAGCCGCTGGCCGAGGTCACCGCTTGGGTCCACGAGGTCGTGGGCGGTGCGGCGCACCAGCCGACCGCCCCGGGGGACGCCGCGGACAGCGGCGCTGCCGGGGCCGGCGTCGCCGGACCTGACGTGGTCGTGACCGCGGGGGCCGATGGGGCCGGGACGGCTCTGGAGGCGACGCCCGGGACGGACGTGCTGGACGCCGCGGCGGTGACCGTTCCGGAGCCGGCCGTCGTCCCCAGCCCTGAGCCGGCGGTCGAGACCGGCCCGGCGCCGGCGGTCGGCGGCATCCCCGCGCGCCCGGGCAGGGGCGCGGGGGCTCGTGCGGTGGACATCCTGTCCAGCCTCTCCGGCCTGCGCCGCCGCACCAGGAATCCGCGGCGGTGACCGGCCGGGCCCAATCGATCCGAACGAGGAGCACCATGCACGAGGACCTGTACCCGATCCGCCAGGCCGTACTCGCCCGCAATCCCGGAGAGGTGGAGTTCCACCAGGCCGTGGACGAGGTCTTCGACTCCCTGGGCCCCGTGGTCGCACGCCACCCCGAGCTGCTCGACGCCGCCGTGCTCGAGCGGATCTGCGAGCCGGAGCGGCAGATCATCTTCCGCGTGCCGTGGACCGACGACGAGGGCCGCGTGCACATCAACCGCGGCTTCCGCGTGGAGTTCAACTCCGCGCTCGGGCCCTACAAGGGCGGGCTGCGCTTCCACCCCTCCGTGTACCTGGGCATCGTGAAGTTCCTGGGCTTCGAGCAGATCTTCAAGAACGCCCTCACGGGCATGCCGATCGGCGGGGGCAAGGGCGGGTCGGACTTCGACCCGAGCGGGCGCTCCGACGGCGAGATCATGCGCTTCTGCCAGTCCTTCATGACCGAGCTCTACCGCCACATCGGCGAGTACACGGACGTCCCCGCCGGTGACATCGGGGTGGGCGGACGCGAGATCGGCTACCTGTTCGGCCAGTACAAGCGGATCACCAACCGCTACGAGTCCAGCGTGCTCACCGGCAAGGGCCTCAGCTGGGGCGGTTCCCTGGTGCGCACCGAGGCCACCGGCTTCGGCACCGTGATGTTCGCCGAGGAGATGCTGCAGACCCGCGGGCAGTCCTTCGACGGTCAGACCGTGCTGGTCTCCGGCTCGGGCAACGTGGCGACCTTCGCGATCCACCGGGCGCAGCAGCTCGGGGCCACCGTGGTCACCGCCTCGGACTCCAGCGGCTACGTGGTGGACCCGGACGGCATCGAGCTGGACCTGCTCCGCGAGGTCAAGGAGGTGGAGCGCGGCCGGATCTCCGAGTACGCCGAGCGCCGCGGCGGACGCGCCCGGTTCATCGCCAAGGGCTCCGTCTGGGACGTCCCCGGCACCGTGGCCCTGCCGTGCGCCACCCAGAACGAGCTGGACGGCTCCCACGCCAAGAAGCTGCTCGGCCACGGCGTGCTCGCCGTGGCGGAGGGCGCGAACATGCCCACCACGGGCGAGGCCACCCGCCTGTTCCAGGAGGCGGACGTGCTCTTCGGCCCGGGCAAGGCGGCCAACGCCGGGGGCGTGGCCACGTCCGCGCTCGAGATGCAGCAGAACGCCTCCCGCGACTCGTGGACCTTCGAGTACACGGAGGAGCGGCTCGGCCAGATCATGAAGTCGATCCACGACACCTGCGCCGAGACCGCCGAGGACTACGGCATGCCCGGCAACTACGTGGCCGGCGCGAACATCGCCGGGTTCATGAAGGTCGCCGGCGCCATGATGGCGCAGGGCCTCATCTGACCCGTGCCGGGTCCGGTCCGCCGGGCCCGGCAGGGGTTCCCCGTCCGCACTTCCGACACGTCCGGACCCGCGTTCGTCCCACGGAGGGCCGCGGTGGTCCTACCCTGGAGACTATGGCAACGCATCGGCAGGTCCTGCAGTGGCTGGAGAACGAGCTGTTCGACGGCCACCTCGTGCTGGGCCAACAACTGCCCTCGGACCGCGACCTCGCGGCCATCCACCGCGTGTCCCGCAACACCATGCGGGAGGCGCTCAAGACCCTGGAGGCCCAGGGCATCGTGCGGCTGTTCGACGGGCCGCGCAAGTCGATCCTGCCCATGCTGGTGCGGGAGCCCGCCGCGTCCGCGGGGCCCGCGCTGCAGCTGCACATGGCCACCTCGGACTACCCCCTGCGGGACATCGTCCAGACCCGGGTGCTGCTCGAGACGTGGGCCCTGGAGCGCTCGGACCCGGAGCACCCGGCGATGGCCGAGCTGCGGGCGCTGCTCGAGCAGATGGCCCGGGACGACCTGTCGCTCAAGGAGTTCCACCACCTCGAGGTGAGCTTCCACATCGCCCTGTGCAAGACCGCCGGCAACTCGGTGGTCTCCGCCCTGATGTCCTCCCTGCGGGACTCGATCTACGAGTACACGATGGCCCTGGTGGGCCACGTGCCCCTGTGGAGCACCACCGCGGACCGGCTGCGCGCGGAGCACCACGCCATCTACTCCGCCGTGGCGGCCGGTGACCGCCGGCTGGCGTCCCGGCTGGTGGCGGAGCACATCGAGTACCAGTACCGCGAGGCCGGCGTGGACCCGGACCAGGAGCAGCGCACCCCCGGTCCGGCCCCGGACGCGCCCGCCGAGCTCAACCCGCCCGGCGCCGCGGCGCAGCCGGACACCGGCGCGCACGAGCTCGCGGACGCCTTCGAGGAGGAGCCCGGGGACGGGCCCGCACCGGTGTCCCGCAGCGCCTGAGCCGGCCGCGGCCGGACCGAGTACAGCAATCTCCCCACAAGACGGTAGGGTGTCAGTGAACGTTTGCCCGGCCGTCACCGTCCGCAGGCCGGCACCCCTGGTTCCCGCCTGTCGCGCGGAGTCCCCGGGGGCACACCACCGAGACATGAAGATGCGAGGGATCCTATGGGTTCAGTGATCAAGAAGCGCCGCAAGCGGATGTCCAAGAAGAAGCACCGCAAGCTGCTCCGCAAGACCCGTCACCAGCGCCGCAACAAGAAGTGACCCTGCGCTGAGCGCCACCGGGGGCCGCCGTCCGATCCAGGACGGCGGCCCCCGGTGCGTTCCCGGGCCCGTCCGCACCGCGCGGCGGGCCCGTAGCATGGGCTCCATGACTCCTCCTCCGCCGCCCGCCGTGACCCTCCTCACCCGCCCGGGGTGCCACCTCTGCGAGGCCGCCCGGGAGTCCGTGGACCGGGTCGCCTCCGCGCTGGGGCTGGAGTGGGAGGACGTCGACGTCGACACCGACCCCGAGCTGGCCCGCCGGCACGCCGAGGAGATCCCCGTGGTCCTCGTGGACGGCGTCCCGCGCGACTTCTGGCAGATCGACGAGCGCCGCCTCGCCCGGCTGCTGCGCGAGCGCCTGGCCGGCTGAACCGCCCCCCGTTTTGGGGCCGGTGCGCCCGGTCTGGGACCATGGGGGCATGCCCTCCTCGACCGTCCACCTGCTGCGCCACGGCCAGGTCCTCAACCCGGACCGCATCGTCTACGGGAGGATGCCCAGCTACGGCCTCACCGAGCTCGGTGCGCGGATGGCGGAGGCCGCCGCCGCGGAGCTCGCCCGCCGCGTGAACACCGGCTCGCGCATCGTCCACCTCGTCTCCTCGCCGCTGCAGCGCGCCCGGGAGACGGCCGCGCCCGTGGCCCGGGAGCTGCACCTGCCGGTGCACCCGGACGAGCGGATCATCGAGGCGCACAACCACTTCGAGGGCCTGCACGTGGACCTCCCCGAGCTGCTGAGGCCCCGGCACTGGCCGCACCTGCGCAACCCGCTGCGGCCCTCCTGGGGCGAGCCCTACCGGCACCAGGTCGCGCGCATGGCGGAGGCGGTGCTGGACGCCGGGCGCGCCGCCGTGGAGCGCGGCGGGGACGGCGCCGAGGCCGTGCTCGTGTCCCACCAGCTGCCGATCTGGCTCACCCGGCTCTCCGCCGAGGGGCGCCCCCTGCCGCACGACCCGCGGCGGCGGCAGTGCAACCTCGCCTCCATCACCTCGCTGGTCTTCGACGACCTCGACTCCGGGCGCCCGCCCCGGGTCGTCTACAGCGAGCCCGCCGCCGACCTCTACCCAGGGGTCAACCAGCTTCCCGGTTCATAATGGCCGGGCGCCGCCGCCCTCCCCGTCCCGTCCAGAGCACCAGGTGATCCGTCCGTGACCTCCCGCCCCTCGCCCGCCCCCCGTCCGTCCCGCCGCCGCGTGCTCTCGCTCGCGGGCCTCGGCGTCCTCGGACTCGCCCTCGCCGGGTGCACGGAGGAGGACTCCCTCGCCCAGCAGGCGAACTCGGGGGACCAGAAGGGCTACATCGCCGGGGACGGCACGGTCTCCGAGTACCCGGCCGCCGAGCGCGGGGAGCCGGTGCAGTTCGCCGGCACGCTGTTCGACGGCACGCCCCTCGCCGCCGAGGACCTGCGCGGGCGGCCCGCGCTGCTGAACTTCTGGTACGCGGGCTGCGCCCCGTGCCGCGTGGAGGCCCCCGACCTCCGCGAGCTCGCCGAGCGGTTCGAGGGGCAGGCCGCCTTCTACGGTGTGAACCTGCGCGACGAGCGGGCCACCGCCGAGGCGTTCGAGCGCACCTTCGAGATCCCGTACCCCTCCGTCGCGGACAAGGACGGGGGCGTGCTCATGGCGCTGAGCGCGTACGTGCCGCCGCAGGCCGTGCCGACCACGCTCGTGCTCGACGCCCAGGGGCGGGTGGCCGCCCGCATCCTCGGCATCGCGGACCGCTCCGTGCTCGAGACCCTCCTCGAGGACACGGTGGCCGAAGCGGCATGACGGCTGGCAACCCCTTCGCCGAGATCGTCCTCGACGGCTCCCTCCTCGTCGCGCTGCCCGTGGCGCTGCTCGCCGGCCTCGTCTCCTTCGCCTCCCCGTGCGTGCTGCCCCTCGTGCCCGGCTACCTCGGCTACGTCACCGGCCTGACCGGCGCGGACCTGCAGGAGCAGCGGCGCGGCCGCGTGCTCGCGGGGATCACGCTGTTCGTCCTCGGCTTCTCCGCCGTGTTCCTGCTGATGTCCGTGCTGCTGGCCCAGCTGGGCGCCTACGCCTGGTTCCTGGGCCAGAACTGGATCACCGTGGTCCTCGGCGGGCTCGTGGTGCTCATGGGCGTCGTGTTCCTCGGCGGGGTGTCCTTCTTCCAGCGGGACCGCAAGATCGAGCACCGCCCACCGCCCGGGCTCTGGGGCGCCCCGCTGCTCGGCGTGACCTTCGGCCTCGGCTGGGCCCCCTGCATCGGCCCCACCTTCGCGGCCGTGCAGGCGCTCGTCTACGTGGACGGCGCCTCGACCGGCAAGGCGGCCGTCCTCACGGTCGCCTACTGCCTGGGCCTGGGCGTGCCGTTCCTGCTGCTCGCCCTCGCCCTGCGCCGGGGCATGGGCGCCATGGGCTTCTTCCGCCGGCACCGCCTCGGCATCCAGCGCGCCGGCGGCGGCCTGCTCGTGCTCGTCGGCCTGCTCATGATGACGGGCGCGTGGACCGCGTTCGTCTCCTGGGTGCAGGCCGAGCTCGTCACCGACTGGGTGATGCCGATCTGAGCACCTCCGACCCGCGAGCCCGCACCGACAGCAGAAAGGCCGCCATGAGCACCGCAGCGCCCCCGTCGTCGTCGGGCCCCGCGTCCCCGGACCCGTCCGGACAGCGCACCCCGGACGTCGAGCTCCCCGCCCTGGGGCCCCTCGGCATGGCCCGGTGGGCCTGGACGCAGCTGACCAAGATGAACACCGCCCTGTTCCTGCTGCTGCTCCTGGCGGTCGCCGCGGTGCCGGGATCGATCTTCCCGCAGCGGATCCAGGACCCGGCGGCGGTCCAGGACTACATCGACAACAACCCCGTCCTGGGGGAGTGGCTGGACCGGGTGCAGCTGTTCGACGTCTTCTCGTCGGCGTGGTTCTCCGCGATCTACATCCTGCTGTTCGTCTCCCTCGTGGGGTGCGTCCTGCCGCGCGCGGCCAAGCACTGGCGGGCGTGGCGGGCCGAGCCCCCGCGCACCCCGCGCCGGCTCGAGCGGCTGCCGGAGCACCGCTCCCTGGCCCTGGGCGGCCGTGACGGGGCCGGGGCGCCGGCCCCGGACGACGTCGTGGCCGACGCCGCCCGGCTGCTGAAGAAGCGCGGCTACCGGGTGGCGGTCCGGGACGCCGGCACGGCCGCCCCGTCGGTGGCCGCCGAGCGCGGCATGTGGAAGGAGGTCGGCAACATCGTCTTCCACCTGGCCCTGCTGGGCGTGCTGGTGTCCGTGGCCGTCGGCTCCCTCTTCGGCTACAAGGGCCAGCGGGTGGTCGTGGAGGGCGAGTCCTTCGTCAACACCCTCATCGGCTACGACTCCTTCACCCCCGGCCCCAACCACGATGCCGACTGGCTCGACCCCTTCTCGGTGCGGCTGGACCGCTTCGAGGCCGTGTTCAACCGGGACACCACGAACCCGCGCAGCTACGGGGCGCCGCTCGACTTCACCGCGGAGGTCACCGTGCAGGACGAGCCCGGCGCCGAGCCGCGGCAGGAGGTCCTGAAGGTGAACCAGCCGCTCAACGTGAACGGCGTGAAGAGCTACCTCGTGGGCAACGGCTACGCCCCGGTGGTGCGGGTGACCGACGGCAACGGGGACGTCGCCTTCGAGGGGCCGGTCGTGACCATCCCCTCCGACGGCGTCTACACGTCCTCGCTCGTGCTCAAGATCCCGGACGCCCGTCCCGACCAGCTCGGCCTCGTGGGGCTGCTGCTGCCCACCGCCGTGGGCGGCGAGGGCGAGATGCCCCGCTCCGTGGACCCCGGCCTCGCCAACCCCCGGCTGATCCTCTCCGCGTACCACGGGGACCTCGGCCTGGACAGCGGCGAACCGCAGAACGTGTACGTGCTCGACGTCGAGCCGCTCACCGAGCTCAACGCCATGACCAACGAGAACGGCGCCATCACGCTCGACGCCGCGAACCCCGTGCACGAGCTGCCCGACGGCAAGGGCACCGTGGAGTTCCTGGACGTCAAGCGCTACGTGGGTCTGGACGTCCACTACGACCCCGGCAAGACGGGTGCCTTCGTCTCCTTCGTCGCGGCCTTCGCCGGCCTGCTCATGTCCCTGTTCATCGCCCGCCGCCGCGTCTGGGTGCGCGCGGCGGAGGGCGTCGACGCGGACGGACGGCCCTGCACGGTGCTGGAGTACGGGCTGCTGGCCCGCGGCGAGGACCCCCGGCTCGCCGCGGAGGCCGAGCGGCTGGACCGGCTCTGGACCGAGCAGTGGCAGGACGCCGGCGTGCGGGACAACGACACCACGACCACGTCCGGGACGGCGACCACGCCGACGCCGGCACCAGCGACAGCAACAGCGACCGCGGCGACGGCCGGGAGCACCGGGCACGCCGCCGGCCGGCCGGACGGCCGGACGGACTCCGTGCCGGACGCCCGGCCGGACCACGAGTGAGAGGATGGGCGGCATGACCGTCAACGAGACACTGGGCGCCTGGAGCGAGCTCTTCATGCTCCTGGCGGCCATGACCTACCTGGTCGCCTTCGTGGCCTTCGCGTGGGACGTGGCGTCCCACTCCAAGACCCTGCGCGGGGCCGAGGGCAGCGGCGAGCGCGAGCTCGTGGGCGCCGCCGCGGGAGCCTCCGCGGCGACCTCGGGGGACGCCGCCGAGCCCGCGGACTCCCGGGCCGGCCACGGCGCGGGCCACCGCGGGCGCGGCTACCGCACGAGCGCGCGCTCCGCCCTGTCCGGCCACGTGGCGGACGAGGAGATGCGCTACACCGGCGAGCGCCGGCCCGCCGCCCGCGTGGCCGTGGCCGTCATGGTCCTGGGCTTCGCCGTGCACGCCGCCGCCGTGCTCAGCCGGGCCTTCGCGGCCGGGCGGGTGCCGTGGGGCAACATGTACGAGTTCTGCACCACGGGCGCCCTGGTCGTCGCGGGCGTGTTCCTGCTGGCCCTGCTGGCCCGGGACCTGCGCTTCGTGGGCTCCCTGGTCTCCGGGCTCGTGGTGATCATGCTCTGCGCGGCCACCATCGGCTTCCCCACCCCGGTGGGACCGCTGCAGCCCGCCCTGCAGTCCTGGTGGCTGGTGATCCACGTGTCCATCGCCGTGGCCGCCTCCGGGATCTTCACCATCACGTTCGCCATGGCCGTCCTGCAGCTGCTGCAGGCCCGGCGGGAGCAGATCATCCTGTCCGGCGAGCGGCCCGGCGTGGGGTTCCTGGCGATGGTCCCGTCCTCCCAGGCGCTCGAGAACCTGTCCTTCCGGCTCAACGCGGTCGGGTTCGCGTTCTGGACCTTCACCCTCGCCGCCGGCGCCATCTGGGCGGAGCAGGCCTGGGGCCGCTACTGGGGCTGGGACACCAAGGAGGTCTGGACCTTCGTGATCTGGGTGGTCTACGCCGCCTACATGCACGCCCGAGCCACCCGGGGCTGGACCGGCAACCGGTCGGCCTGGCTGTCGATCGTCGGCTACCTCTGCGTGATCTTCAACTTCACCGTGGTCAACACCGTCTTCCCCGGCCTGCACTCCTACTCCGGGGTCTGACCCGGCCGCCCCGCCGGGCGACGACACCGGAACGGCCCGCACCGGCAGGTGCGGGCCGTTCGTCGTGGTCGAAGCGGTCGTGGCCGGGGCGTCCGGCCCGGTCGGGTCCGCGGCGGGGCGGCTCCGGCGCGTGGTCCCGCTCTGAGCGGTCCTGCCGTGGGGCCCTGCCGGGTGGTCCCGCCGTGCGGTCCTGCCGGGCAGTCCTGCCGGGCGGATCAGCCGCGCGGGGGCCGGCTGCCGGGGGAGCCGTCCGTCGGTCCGTCGCTGCGGCCGGCGGACGAGCCGCCGGAGGGCCCGTCGTCGGGGCGCTCGCCGGGAGCCCCGTCCGGCCCGGTGCCGCCGGACGCTCCCGGTCCGCCGTTGCGTCGCAGCTCCTCCTCCCACTGCCGGAGCTTCTCGGCCTTCTCCTGCTGCCGGCGGCGCTCCTCGAGGTTGCGCAGGAACTGGGGGTCGTCGTCGGGCCCCCTGCCGCGCGCGGGACGCGAGGACTCCGCGGTGCCCTTGGGCCGCCCGAGGAACAGCCACAGGAGGGCGCCGAGGAGGGGGAGGAGGAGGATCACCGCGATCCAGCCTCCCTTGCGGAGACCGCGCATGTCGGTGCTGTCGGTCCGGGCGCACTCGATGAGGGAGTAGACGATCACGCCCACCGCCAAAGCGGCCGCGCCGATGATGAGGATGGCTCTGCCCATGCCGACAATCGTAGGGGAGTTGCCTGGACGCCAGCTCAGCGCTCCGGAAGCCCTGTCGGCCGCTCCGCCGGCCCGGGGAACCTGTCAGGAGCTCCGGCTAGACTGGGCGCGTGAATTTCCTGAAGTACTCCCTGCTCCGGTTCGCGCTGCTCGTGCTGGCCTTCCTGCTCAGCATGTGGCTGGGCGTGGGGCTGGTCCTGTCCGGGGTCGCCGCGGTGGTCATCTCCTTCGCGGTCTCCTACCTGTTCTTCCCGCGCCTGCACAGCGCCGCGGGGGAGGAATTCCACCGGTGGTTCGCGCGGGCGCCGAAGCCCCGCAACCGGGTGGCGCTCGAGGACCAGGAGGTCGAGGACGCCTACGTGGACCGGCGGCTGCGCGAGGACGGCCGCGAGGTCTGAGCCGCCTGCCGTCGCCTCCTCACCGGGTGCTCACCACCACTGCCGCAGCAGCACCGCCAGCAGGAAGAGCACGGCCCAGCCCACGTTGAGCACCCCGCACTGCCGGAGCACGGGGATGAGCTGGCGCCGGTCCTGCACCCGCAGCACCGTGGCCACGGGCGCCCACGCCAGGGGCAGGAGCAGCAGCACGAGCAGCATCCACGGGTTGTCGGGCACCAGGAACAGCACGAGCGCGAACGCCACGGCGATCTCCGCGGTGAACACCACCCGCGCCAGCGGGTCGCCCAGCCGCACGGCCAGGGTCCGCTTGCCGACCTCCCGGTCCCCGGGCAGGTCCCGGATGTTGTTGGCCATCAGCAGGGCGGTGGCGATCAGACCGGTGGACAGGGCCGCGACGAAGGCCTCGAGGTTGAGGGTGCCCGCCTGGGTGAGCGTGGTGCCGAGCACGGCCACGAGCCCGAAGTACACGAACACGAACACGTCCCCGAGCCCGCGGTACCCGTACGGGCTGCGCCCGCCGGTGTACCCCCACGCGGCGAGCACGGCAGAGAGGCCCACGGGGATGAACCACCACTGACGGCTCAGCACCACCAGGGCCGCGCCGGCGAGCGCGGCGAGGCCGAAGCACAGCAGCGCCGCCGCCCGCACCTGCCCCGGCGCGGCGGCCCCGGAACCCGTGAGGCGCAGGGGGCCCACACGGTCGTCGTCGGTGCCCCGGATGCCGTCGGAGTAGTCGTTGGCGTAGTTCACGCCGATCTGCAGGAGGAGGGCGACCAGCAGCGCGAGCAGCGCGCGGACGGGGTCGAACGAGTGCAGGGCCTGGGCCGCGGCGGAGCCGGCCACCACGGGGGCGAGGGCCATCGGCAGCGTCCGGAGCCGGGCCCCCTCGATCCACTGTGCTGGCGTGGCCACGGGCTACCTCCGTCGGGAACGACCCGCGCGGGTGCGGGGTGCGGGATGCGAGCCGCGGTGGGGGTCCGTGGCCGCGAACCATTGTGTCACGGCCCGGCCCCGGACCCGGCTCGGGCGGGGGCTCAGCCCAGCAGACGGCCCACGGCGGCGCGGTCCGGCTTCCCGGTGGGCAGCAGGGGCAGCTCGTCCGGCCAGGCCCAGCGCCGGGGCACCGCGGCGGCGCCGTGCCGGGCGCGCACCGACTCCTCGAGCTCGGCGCGCAGCCGCCGGCGGTCCGCGCCGGGGGCCGCGACGACCGCCGCCCCGACCGCCTGCCCCCACTCGGGGTCGGGCACGCCGAGCACCAGGGCCTGGCGCACCCCCGGGTGCTCCGTGAGCGCGGCGCTCACGAGCCCCGCGGCGACCTTGACCCCGCCGGTGTTCACCACGTCGTCGACCCGCCCGTGCACCGTGAGCACGCCGTCGGCGGAGATCTCGCCGAGGTCGTCCGTGCGGTACCAGCGGGTCCCGGCGGCCTCCCGGAAGTGCCGTGCGGTCTGCTCCGGGTCCCCGGCGTAGCCGGCGGCGACGACGTCCCCGCCGAGCCAGATCCGGCCCGGCCCGGACCCGCCGGTGACCCCGGGTCGCGGGGCGTCGTCCTCGGCCCCCTCCGTCCCCACGTGCACGGAGACGCCGTCCAGGGGCACGCCGTCGTAGACGCAGCCCCCGCACGTCTCCGACATCCCGTAGGTGACGACCACCCGGACGTCGGCGGCCAGGGCGGCCGCCAGCAGCCGCGGGGGAGCGGCCGAGCCGCCGAGCAGGACCGCGGAGAAGCTCTTCAGCGCGGAGACCGCGTCCCCGTTGCGCACCCCGGAGGCCGGTTCCAGGATCCGCTGCAGCTGGGTGGGCACGAGCGAGGTGAAGCGCACGGGGTCCTCCAGCTCCTCGGCCGCCGCCGCGAAGGCCTCGGGGGTGAAGCGGGCCGCGGGGTCGAGGACCACGGGGTCCGTCCCGGCGTAGAGGGAGCGCACGAGCACCTGGAGCCCGGCCACGTAGTGGACGGGCAGCGCGAGCAGCCACTGGCCCACCCCGCCGGTGCGCACCGCGGTGGCCATCGAGGACGCCGCGAGCGCGTCCCGGGTGAGGACCGTGCGCTTGGCCCGGCCCGTGGAGCCGGAGGTCCGCACGACGACGGCGGGGCCCTCCCGGCCCAGCGCGCGGGTCAGAGGGGACAGCAGCCGCAGGGGGTCGCCGGGCACGGGCCCGTCGAGGACCACGGCGTCGCCGGGGACGATCAGTTCGGCCATCGCGGGTCTCCTCCTCGCGCCGCCGGTCGGCTCCCGACCCGGGGACGGGTCGTGCACCGGCGGCAGCCGGCCTAGAAGTAGTAGGGGAAGCCGGACCAGTCCGGGTCGCGCTTGCCCAGGAACGCGTCCCGGCCCTCGACGGCCTCGTCGGTCATGTACGCCATGCGGGTCGCCTCGCCGGCGAAGACCTGCTGGCCGACCATCCCGTCGTCGGGCAGGTTGAAGGCGAACTTCAGCATCCGGATCGCCTGCGGGGACTGGGCCGCCACGTCCCGGGCGGCGGCGATCGCCGCGTCCTCCAGCTCCGCGTGCGGGACGACCTCGTTGACCGCGCCCATCTCGAGCATCCGCTGCGCGTCGTACTCCCGGGCGAGGAAGAAGATCTCGCGGGCCGCCTTCTGCCCCACCTGCCGGGCGAGCAGCGCGGAGCCGTAGCCGGCGTCGAAGGAGCCGACGGTGGCGTCCGTCTGCTTGAACCGCCCGTGCTCCCGGGACGCGATCGTGAGGTCGCAGACCACGTGCAGGGAGTGCCCGCCGCCCGCGGCCCACCCGGGGACGGCGGCGATGACCACCTTGGGCATGGTGCGGATCAGGCGCTGCACCTCGAGGATGTGCAGCCGCCCGGCGCGGGCCGGGTCGATGCTCTCGGCGGTCTCGCCCCCGGCATAGCGGTAGCCGTCGCGGCCGCGGATGCGCTGGTCCCCGCCGGAGCAGAACGCCCAGCCGCCGTCCTTGGCGGAGGGCCCGTTGCCGGTGAGGACCACGGCGCCCACGTCCGAGCTCATCCGCGCGTGGTCGAGCGCGCGGTAGAGCTCGTCGACGGTGCCCGGCCGGAAGGCGTTGCGCACCTCCGGGCGGTCGAAGGCGATCCGCACCCACGGCAGGTCCCGGAGCACCGCGCCGTCCGCGTCCCGCTCCACACTGCGGTGGTAGGTGAGGTCCTGCAGGTCCTGGAAGCCCTCGACCGTCCGCCACTGCACGGGGTCGAAGAGCTCCGAGACCTGCTCGGGGAGGTGGTTGCTGGCGGGGGTCGGGGTCGCGTCGGTCACGGGTCCGAGTCTACGGGGACTTCTCCGCCGGCCTCGAGACCGCCCCCCGGACCGTCAGCAACGGTGCGGTGGAGGGCGGGAGGAGAACGCCCCACGACAGCCACCGCCTGTCAGCCCGGGATCGCGCCAGCGGCGCCCGCCAGCAGCGCCCGCACCTCCGCGGCGGACCCGCACGCCAGGGCCCGCCGCGCGAGGTCCTGCGCACCGGCCAGCGTCACGTCCCGCAGCCGCGCCTTGACGAGGGCCACCCGGGTGGGCACCACGCTGAGCTCCTCGACGCCCAGCCCGGCGAGCACCACCGCCGCGGCCGGGTCACCGGCGAGGTCGCCGCACACCGCGACGTGCGTGCCCTCGGGCACCTCGGCGCACACCCGGGACACCAGGTCGAGCACGGCGGGCTGCCGGGCGTCCGCCAGCGCCGAGACCGCGGTGTTGCCCCGCTCGGCGGCCATCGTGTACTGCGCGAGGTCGTTGGTGCCGATGCTCACGAAGTCGAGCCCCTGCGCCACGCGGCGGACGGCCAGGGCCGCGGCCGGGACCTCGATCATGACACCGACCCTCATGCCCGCCGGGCGGCCGCCGATCGCCGAGGAGGCCTCGTCGAGCCGCTCCAGCGCCCACGCCACCTCCTCGGCGGTGCTGACCATGGGGAACATGACGTGCACCGGGTGGTCCCGGGCCACCAGACAGATCGCGGTCAGCTGGTCGCGGAGCACCTCCGGTGCCCGCCGCATGAGCCGGAGCCCGCGCTCGCCGAGGAACGGGTTCGCCTCGTCGGGCGCCGGCAGGAAGGACAGCGGCTTGTCGCCGCCGACGTCCCAGGTGCGGACGGTCACCGGCCGCCCGGCGAACGCCTCGGCGATCCCGGCGAACGCGGCCGCCTGCGCCTCGACCGACGGGGCGTCGTCCAGGTGGCCGAACAGGACCTCGGTGCGCAGCAGCCCGCACCCCTGCGCGCCGAACGCGACGGCCCGGCCGGCGTCGGCGGGCGTCGTGACGTTGGCGAGCACCGGCACCGGGTGGCCGTCCGCCGTCGCGCCCGGTTCGCGGGCGGTGGCCAGGACGCGCTCGGCCTCGACGGCCCGGGCGGCCGACAGCTCGCGGAGGGAGCGCCGGGTGCTCTCGTCGGGGTCGACGACGAACCGCCGGGCCCGCGCGTCGAAGCCGACGACGGTGCCGGGTGCCACAGCGGCCGCGGCCGGCCCGGCGTCGTGGTACACCGGGATGCCGCGCGAGCGGGCGACGAGGACGCCGTGGCCGGTGTCCCCGCCCGCCAGCGTGACCACGCCCGCGACCCGGTGCGGGTCCAGCGTCGCCGCCGTCGCGGCGTCGAGCTCCCGCACGACGAGGACCGCGGGCGGACCCTCGGCCGGGACGGCGTCCTCGGGCGCGCCGGCTCCGGCCAGTGCGGCGAGCACCCGCTGCCGCACGCTGCGGACGTCCTCGGCGCGGGCCCGCAGGTAGGGGTCGTCCATCGCCTCGAGCTCTCCGCCCAGCGCGGAGAGCCGGTCCTCCCACGCCGTGGGCGCGGGCGCGCCGGCGGCGATGCCGGCGGAGACCGCCTCGATCAGGCCGGGGTCGACGAGCAGGGCCTCGTGGGCCTCGAGGACGGCGCCCACCGGGCCGGGGCCCCCGGTGGCGGAACGGCGCAGTGCGGCCAGCTCGGCGAGTGCGCGGGCGACGGCCGCGTCCGAGCGCCGCTGCTCCTCGGCAGGCCCGCCCGGCCGGTAGCCGGAGAGGTCGATCGCGCCGCCCCGCACCACCGCCGGGCCGAGGGCGACGTCGCCGCCCGGTCCGGCGGCGGGCGGCACGGGCACGACCGTCGGACCGGCCGACCCGGGGGCCGCCGGGGGCGCCTGATCGGAGGGCCGGTCGCCCCAGGAGTCCGCGGCCAGCGCCCGCACCGCCTCGGTCAACGACTCGGCGCCGGGTCCGGACGCCTCGAAGCGCAGCCGGTCGCCCTGCCGGACGGCGAGCGTCACGAGCCCGGAGAGGCTGCGGGCGTCGACCGGACCGCGGCCCGTGCGCAGGTTCGTGACCACGGCGGCCGCGTCGGCGGCCCGTACGAGGCCGACCAGCCGGGCGGCCGGGCGCGCGTGCAGGCCGTGCGGGGTGTCCACGGGCAGCTCGGCGACGACCTCGGGTGCCGCGGGCTGCGCCGTCGTGCCCGTCGCCGGCGGGTCCACCGCCTCCCCCAGGTGATCCAGCTTGGCGGCCAGTCCGCGGCCGGCCTCCTCGAGCACCGCGTCCAGCGGCGCGCCGGTCGCGGCCGTCACCACGGCGGCGACCAGCCCCTCGACGAGCGGAGCGGGCGACAGGCGCACCCGCTCGGCGACGTCGGGCGGCACGAGTTCCCGCGCCATCTCCGCGCTGAGCACGGCGCTGCCGAGGTCGAGGAGCACCAGCACGCCGTCCGGTGAGTCGACGGCGGTGATGGCATCGGCGACCGCGACGGCGTCCGTGCCGAACCCGGCGCCGGCACCCGCCGCCACGGCGATCGGCGGGCGCTCCGCGACCATCTCGCAGGCCAGCTCGACGGCCGCCTCGGCCAGCGCGCGGCTGTGCGAGACGACGACGATGCCGATCACGGCAGGCTGTCGGCGGCGGACCGCAGCAGCAGCGCCGTGCTGGTGGCGCCCGGGTCCTGGTGCCCGGCGCTGCGCTGGCCCAGGTAGCTGGCCCGGCCCTTGCGGGCCACGAGCGGGATCGTCGCGGCGCAGCCCGCCTCCGCCGCGTCGGCCGCGGCGGACAGCGCGTCGCCGATGCCGGCGCCCCGGGCCACCGCCGCGTCGTACGCGTCGATCGCCGGGACCAGGGCGTCCACCATCGTCTTGTCGCCCTGCTGGGCCTTGCCCCGGGCGACCACGCCCTCCAGCCCGGCCCGCAGCGCCCCGCCCAGCGCGGCGGCGTCGACGGCCCGCCCATCGGCCAGCCCGCCGCCGACCCGCAGGAAGAACGTGCCGTACAGCGGGCCGCTGGCCCCGCCGACGGTGCTGACCAGGGTCATGCCGGCCTTCTTCAGCATCGCGCCGGCGTCCCCGGCACCGCCCGCGTCCAGCGCGCCGACGACCGCCCGCATGCCACGGTCCATGTTGCTCCCGTGGTCGGCGTCGCCGATGGCGGAGTCGAGCTCCGTGAGCTCGGCGGCGTGGTCGTGGACGACCTCCGCGAACCTCCGCAGCCAGCGGTCGAGACCCTCGGCGGTGACCTCCGGCATCACGTGCCCCAGCGCAGGCCGGGGGTGTTGACCGGCGCGTCCCACAGGCGGACGACCTCGTCGTCCGCGCGCAGCAGGGTCACGGAGCAGCCGGCCATGTCCAGCGAGGTGATGTAGTTGCCGACCAGGCTGCGGGCGACCGGGATGCCGGCCTTCTGCAGCAGCTGCTGCACCTCGGAGTACATGATGTACAGCTCGATCAGCGGCGTGCCGCCCATGCCGTTGAGGAACGCGATCACCGGGGCGCCGTCGGCCGCGGGCAGGTCGGCCAGGACCGGCTCGACGAGCATGGCCGCGACCTCCCGCGCGGGAGCGATCGGCCGCCGTTCGCGTCCGGGCTCGCCGTGGATGCCGATGCCGACCTCGATCTCGTTCTCGCCGAGCTCGAACGTCGGCCTGCCCGCGGCCGGGACCGTGCACGAGGTGAGCGCCATGCCCATGCTGCGCCCCTGCTCGTCGACCCGCCGCGCGATGTCGGCGACCTCGGCGAGCGGACGGCCCTCCTCGGCGGCCGCACCGGCGATCTTCTCCAGCAGCACGGTGACCCCCACGCCGCGACGTCCGGCGGTGTACAGGCTGTCCTGCACGGCGACGTCGTCGTCGGTGACGACCGAGACCACCTCGACACCGTTCTCGGCGGCGAGCTCGGCGGCCATCTCGAAGTTCATGACGTCGCCGGTGTAGTTCTTCACGATGTGCAGGACGCCGGCGCCGCCGTCGACGCCGAGGGTCGCGGCGAGCATCTGGTCCGGCACCGGGGAGGTGAACACCTCGCCGGCGCAGGCCGCGTCCAGCATCCCCGGGCCCACGAACCCGCCGTGCATCGGCTCGTGTCCGGAGCCGCCGCCGGACACCAGGCCCACCTTGCCGCGCCGGGGCGCGTCGGCGCGGAAGACGACGCGGTTGGAGTGGTCGACGCGCAGGCGGTCCCCGTGCGCCGCCTGCATGCCGAGCAGGGCCTCCCGGACGACGTCGGCCGGGTCGTTGATGAGCTTCTTCATGTGCCCCATCCGACCACTCCGCCGGTGGTCGTGACAACAGTTCCGGACGACTGTGGGGCATTGAGTCCTCGGCGCGCGACGAGAGCGCCGTCCCCCGGCGGCCGAGACCCTAAGCTCGGAGGATGGCTGAGATCCGGACGAGCACCCTGCACACCACCGCTGTCGGGGACGACGGCGACCGCGTCGTCTTCCTGCACGGTCTGTTCGGCCGGGGCAAGAACTTCACCCGGATCGCCAAGGACCTCCAGCCGGACTTCCGGAGCCTGCTCGTGGACCTGCCCAACCACGGCGGGTCCGCGTGGACGGACCGGGTGGACTACGAGCAGATGGCGGACTCCGTGGCCGAGACCCTGCACGACGACTTCGCCGCGGCGGGGCCGGTCGCCGTCGTCGGGCACTCCCTCGGCGGCAAGGTGGCGATGGTGCTGGCGCTGCGGCACCCGGAGCTCGTCTCCCGGCTCGTCGTGGTGGACATCGCCCCCGCCCGGGCCGGGGGCGGCGAGGGCGAGTTCGCCCACCTGCTGGACAGCCTCGCGGCCGTGGACCTCACGGCCGTCGAGCGCCGCTCGGACGCGGACGAGGCCCTCCGGGGGCCCATCCCGTGGGACACCACCCGGAGCTTCCTGCTGCAGAACCTGCGCAGGGGCCCGGAGGGCCTCTCCTGGGAGCCGAACCTCGAGCTGCTGCGGTCGAGCCTGGACACCATCGGCGGCTTCCCGGACACCGGGGACGCCGTGTACGAGGGGCCGGTGCTCTGGGTCGCCGGCGGGCGCTCGGACTACGTCCGCGACGAGCACGCGCCGGTCATGCGCCGGCTGTTCCCCCGGGCGCACCGGGTGACGATCCGCGAGGCCGGCCACTGGGTCCACTCGCAGGAGCCGGAGAAGTTCGCCGCGGTGCTGCGCGGGTTCCTGGCCCGCACCGGGCCCTGACCGCCCTCCCCGCCCGGGGCGCGGCCGCCCCGGACGGTGCGCGCCGGGTGCGGCGGCCGCCGTCCGCCGCGGCCGGCCCCCGCGGCGGTGGGAGACTGGGGCGATGAGCCCCGTCCCCTTCGACCTCGCCCGGATCGGCGCCGGCCTGCCGGTCGCCGGGGTGCTCGGCGAGCTCCGCGCGGCCCTCGCCGGCGGCGTCGCCGTGGTGCAGGCCCCGCCCGGCACCGGCAAGACCACCCTGGTGCCCCCGCTGGTCGCCGACCTGCTGCACGAGCGCGCCACGGGTCCCGGGCCCGGCCGGGTGGTCGTCACCCAGCCCCGCCGGGTCGCCGCCCGCGCGGCGGCCCGGCGGCTGGCGCACCTGGCCGGGACCCGGGTGGGCGCGCTCGTGGGCCACACGGTGCGCGGCGACCGGCGCACCGGGGCCGGCACCCTCGTCGAGTTCGTCACGCCCGGCGTGCTCCTGCGCCGGCTGCTGCAGGACCCCGGGCTGCCCGGGGTGGGCGCCGTGGTCCTCGACGAGGTCCACGAGCGCGGTCTCGAGTCCGACCTGCTCGTCGGCATGCTGGCCGAGGTCCGGCAGCTGCGCGAGGACCTGGTGCTCGTCGCGATGTCCGCGACCCTCGACGCCCCGCGCTTCGCCGGGCTGCTGGGCGAGGGCGTCCCGGCCCCCGTGGTCGACTGCCCGGCCGCCCTCCACTCCCTCACGGTCCGGTGGGCCCCGGCCCCCGGCCGGCGCACCGACGAGCGCGGGGTCACCCGCCCGTTCCTCGACCACGTCGCCCGGACCGCGGCCGACGCCCACGCGCGGGCCCTGGCCCGGGACGGCGCCGCGGACGCGCTCGTGTTCGTCCCCGGGGCGTGGGAGGTCGCCCAGGTCGCCCGGCGGCTGCGGGAGACCTGCCGCGGGACCGAGGTGCTGGAGCTGCACGGCCGGGTCGGGGCCGCCGAGCAGGACCGGGCGACCTCGGGACGCCGGCCCGGGGACCCGCCCCGCGTGGTCGTCTCCACGTCCCTGGCCGAGTCCTCCCTGACGGTGCCGGGCGTGCGCCTCGTGGTCGACTCCGGGCTCTCCCGCGAGCCCCGGCGGGACGCCGGCCGCGGCATGACGGGCCTGGTCACGGTGGCGGCCTCCCGGGCCTCGGCCGAGCAGCGGGCGGGCCGTGCCGCCCGGCTCGGGCCCGGGGAGGTCGTGCGCTGCTACGACGAGCGGACCTGGGCCGCGATGCCCCGCCACCTCACCCCCGAGCTCGCGGCCGCCGACCTCACGGGCGCCGCGCTGCTGCTCGCCTGCTGGGGCGCCCCCGGCGGACGGGGCCTGCCCCTGCCGGACCCCCTGCCCGCGCCGGCCCTGGCCGACGCCGTCGCCGTGCTGCACGGGCTCGGCGCGCTCGACGAGGACGGCCGGGCCACCGCCACCGGCCGGCTGCTCGCGGCGGTGCCCGTGGACCCGCGTCTGGCCCGCGGCCTGCTGGACGGCGCCCGCGCGGTGGGCGCCCGGCCGGCGGCCGAGGTCGTCGCGATGGTCTCGGACGACCACCGTCCGCCCGGCGGGGACCTGACCCGCCTGCTCGCCGAGCTGCGCGCCGGGCGGGCCCCGGAGGCCCGCCGCTGGACCGACGAGGCCCGCCGGCTGGAGCGGATCGCCACGGACCCCGCGTTCTCCGCAGCGCCCGCGCCGCCGGCGGCCGGGGACGTCCCGGTCGATTCCGTGACCGGTGCCGTCGTGGCGCTGGCCCTGCCGGAGCGGGTCGCCCGGAAGGTGGGGGACACCTACCTGCTCGCCTCCGGGACCCGTGCGGGACTGGCCCCGGGGAGCGGCCTGGCGGGCCACGAGTGGCTCGCCGTCGCGGACGTCACCCGGGCGTCCGGCCAGGCCGCCGCCGGGACCGGGGCGGTCGTGCGCGCCGCGGCGGCGCTCGACCGGCCCCTCGCCGAGCGCTGCGCCGAGCACCTGCTCACCGACGAGGTCCGCACCCGCTTCGAGGACGGGCGGGCGAGCGCCCGCCGCGTCCGCGCGCTCGGGGCGATCGAGCTGTCCTCGACCCCGGTGCGGCCCACCCCGGCGGCGGCCCGCGAGGCGGTGCGCGCCGCCCTGGCCGAGCAGGGCCTCGGCCTGCTCGGCTGGTCGGACGGCGCCGACCGGCTGAGGCGCCGGCTCGCGCTGCTCCACCACCGGCTCGGGGACCCGTGGCCCGACGTGTCCGACGCCGCCCTGCTCGACCGGCTCGACGAGTGGCTCGCCCCCGAGCTCGACGCCCTCGCCGCCGGCCGCCGGGTCGACCTCGCCGCGCCCCTGCGGCGGCTGCTCCCGTGGCCGGAGGCCGCCCGCCTCGACGAGCTCGCGCCCGAGCGGCTGACCGTGGCCAGCGGCTCCCGGGCCCGGATCGACTACCCGGCCGCCGACGACCCCGCCGGCCGGCCCGTGGTCAGCGTCAAGCTCCAGGAGTGCTTCGGGTGGGCGGCGTCCCCGGCCGTGGCCGGCGGCCGGGTCCCGGTCCTCTTCCACCTGCTCTCCCCGGCGGGGCGGCCGCTGGCCGTGACCGACGACCTCGCCTCCTTCTGGTCCGGCCCCTACGCCCAGGTGCGCGCCGAGATGCGCGGCCGCTACCCCCGGCACCCCTGGCCCGAGGACCCCTGGACCGCGCCCGCGACCGCCCGCACCGCGCGCCGCTCCTGAGCCCGGACCCGTGCCCGGGCACGGCGGGTGGCGTCCCGGTGTGATCTGGGTTACGGTGGAGTCACCGCACCTGCCGAGCGCGTTGATCCAGCGCGCACGGACCGGCTCGCCCACCTCGCGATCCCCGGTCCGGGGCACGCACCGGCCGGACCCCCGCGACGCGATCGTTCCCGCGGGCCCGGCACCGGTCACGGTTCCGCCGGGCAGCACCTGCCCTCCCAGCACGGGTGCCCCGGCACATCTGTCACACCGCAGCTCGCTGCACCTCACGGAGAACGGGTACGCCCTCATGACTGCCACCTCGATCGAGACCACGCCGACGACCCCGACCACCTCGTCCCTGCCGCTGGTTCCCCAGGTCGCCGCTCCCGCGGTCGGCCCGGAGCTCGCCCGCTCCTGGCTGCTCGTCAACGGCGCCCAGGCCGAGCGGTTCGCGGCGGCCCGGGCGAGCGCGGCCGACGTCGTCGTCCTGGACATCGAGGACTCCGTGGCGCCCAAGGACAAGGAGCGCGCCCGCCGCAACGTCATCAGCTGGCTGGACGCCCGGGACGAGCACGGCGAGCAGCACCACGCGTGGGTGCGGGTCAACGGCTTCGGCACCCAGTGGTGGGAGGAGGACCTCCGGGCCCTCGCCGGCGTCCGCAGCCTGGACGGCGTCATGCTGGCCATGGTCGAGTCCCCGGAGCACGTCACCCGCACCGCGGAGCTGCTCAAGGACACGCGGATCGTGGCGCTCGTCGAGACGGCCCGCGGCGTGCAGCACCTGCAGGCCATCGCCGGCGCCCGCTCCACGTACCGCCTCGGCTTCGGCCTGGGCGACTTCCGGCGCGACACGGGCTTCGGGGAGAACCCCATGACGCTGGCCTACACGCGCTCGCAGTTCACGATCGCCTCCCGGGCGGCCAACCTGCCCGGCCCCATCGACGGGCCCGCCGTCGGCGCGCTCGGGCCGAAGCTGGCCGAGGCCACGTCCGTGACCCTGGAGTTCGGCATGACGGGCAAGCTGTGCCTGATGCCTGAGCAGACCGCCACGGTCAACGAGGGCCTGAGCCCGTCCCTGTCCGAGCTGTCCTGGGCCACCGAGTTCCTCCAGGAGTTCGACGCCGACGGCGGGGAGATCCGCAACGGCTCCGACCTGCCGCGCCTCGCCCGCGCCAAGAAGATCCTGGGCCTGGCCGGCGCCTTCGGCCTGAGCATCCCCGAGGGCTACGACGTCCACTTCGAGGCGCCGACCGACACGTACCACTGCTGATCCGGTGGTGAGGGGCCGGCACCCGGCCCCGCCCCCGCGCGGGAGCGCACCCCCTCCCCGCGCGTCCGACGGACCGGTGGGTGCCGTGCAGACACGGCGCCCACCGGTTCTTCCGTGTCCGGATCCCTCCGCCCCGGCCTGTCCCGTCCGGGGCGGGACGGACTAGATTCGACACCGTGCAGACTCCCCGCCCCGCCCCGCAGCCCCCGGCGTCCCGGCCCCGCCCCCGGCGGCCGAGGGCGGCCCTCCCGGTCGCCCTCTCCGCGGCCCTCCTCGTCACCGGCTGCTCGGCGCTCGCCCCCGACGGCGGGCGGGAGACCGCCGACCGGGTCGCCGCGGCCCTGGGCGCGGGCAGCGTCCAGGAGCTGTCCTTCGGCGACGTCGAGGGTCCCTCCGCCCAGGAGCAGTACGAGCGGATCACCGCGCCGCTCGGGGAGGCCGCCCCGGCCGTCGAGGTCTCCGCGGTCGAGGACACCGGGCAGGAGGACCGCCGCGAGGCCACCCTGTCCTGGTCGTGGGACCTCCCGGGCGTGGCGCAGGACTGGGCGTACGACTCGGTCCTCCCGCTGGTCCGGACCGGGTCCGGGGACTGGTCCGCCGAGTGGTCCCCGGCCGTGGTGCACCCGGGCCTGGCGGAGGGGGAGGCCCTGCGCGCCCGGACGGTGGCCGCGGACCGCGGGGACATCCTCGGGGCGGACGGCGAGACGCTGGTGACGGAGCGCCCGATCCGGCGGGTGGGCATCGACCGGTCGCAGCTCGAGGGGGCGGACCCCGAGGAGGCGGCCCGCCGGCTCGCCGAGGCCGTGGACATCGACGCCGACGCCTACGCCGAGGCCGTCGGACAGGCCGGGCCCGAGGCGTTCGTCGAGGCCGTCCCGCTGCGGCTGGAGGACTTCCGGGAGCTGGACGCGGCGGAGATGGAGGCGGTCCCGGGCCTGCTCGTGGTCGAGGACGAGCTGCCGCTGGCGCCCTCCCGCGGCTTCGCCGCCGACCTGCTGGGCGGGGTGGCCGAGGCGACGGCCGAGGACGTGGCGGACTCCGGCGGGGAGCTCGCCCCCGGGACGGCGATCGGCCGCGGGGGAGTGCAGGAGCGCTTCGACGACCGGTTGCGCGGCACGCCCGGCGTCGTCGTCGAGGAGGTCGGGGACGAGTCCGCGGCCGGCGAGCCGCTGTTCGAGGTCCCGGCGCAGGCCGGCGAGCCGGTCGCGGTGACCCTGGACCGCGGGCTCCAGGCCACCGCCGGTGAGCTGCTGGCCGGGATCGAGTCCCCCTCGGCGGTCGTGGCCGTCCGGCCCTCCACGGGCGAGCTCGTCGCCTCGGCCAACGGGCCGGGCTCCGAGGGCTACTCCACCGCGCTGCTGGGCCGGTACGCGCCCGGCTCCACCTTCAAGGTGGTCACGGCCCTCGGGATGCTCCGGCAGGGCGACACCCCCGGGACGGTCGTGCAGTGCCCGCCGTCCACGACCGCCGCGGGCGTGCGGGTCGACAACGTCGAGTCCTATCCGGCCGAGTTCACCGGCTCGATCACCCTCACCGAGGCGCTCGCCCACTCCTGCAACACCACCTTCGTGGACCAGCACGACCGTATCGACCAGGTAGAGCTGGCCGAGGCCGCGGCCGCGCTCGGGATCGGGGTGCCCGCGGAGCTGTCCGTGCCCGCGTTCTGGGGTGAGGTCCCGCGGGAGGAGCCGCCGGCCCAGCACGCCGCCGCGATGTTCGGGCAGGGCCGCACGCTCGTGTCCCCGCTGAGCATGGCCGGGCTCACCGCCTCGGTCGCCGCCGGAGAGCTCGTCACCCCCCGGCTGGTCAGCACCGAGGGACTGCTCGACGAGGACGCCGCGACTCGGCCCGGACCGGAGGAGCCCCTGACCGCTGAGGAGGCGGAGCAGCTGCGCACCATGATGCGGGCCGTCGTCTCGTCCGGGCACCTGGGCGTGCTGCAGGGGCTCGAGCCGGACACCGCGATCGGCAAGACCGGCACGGCCGAGTTCGGCGACGAGGACCCGCCCCGGACCCACTCGTGGGTGATCGCCGAGCACGAGGACCTCGCCGTGGCGGTCTTCGTGGAGGACGGCGGCCTGGGCTCGGTCACCGGCGGACCCATCATGCGGGACTTCCTGGCCGCGGCCTCCGCGTCCACCGCCGGCTGAGCCGCGACACGGTGGCCCGGGCCCTTCCGCGGCCCGCGCCGCTGGCCCAGGATGGGAGCACACCGTCCGCAGCCGCGGACCACCGGACCACCGAGGAGTTCCCCGTGCCCGAGACCGTGCCCACCACTCCCGCGAGAACCAAGATCGGCGTGGTCGGCGCCGGCTCCGTCGGCTCGTCCCTGGCCTACGCGGTCCTCATCAAGGGCGTCGCCCAGGAGGTGGCCCTCTACGACCTCGCCGGGGACCGGGTCCGCGCCGAGGGCCTGGACCTCGCCCACGGGGCCATGTTCACCCCCAGCTCCCGGGTGACCGGCTCCGACGACGTCGCCGTGCTGGCGGGCTCGGACGTCGTCTTCGTGACCGCCGGGGCCAAGCAGCGGCCCGGCCAGACCCGGATGGAGCTGGCGGGCGCCAACGCCGCGATCCTCGAGCAGCTGATGCCGCGGCTGGTGGAGCAGGCGCCCGAGGCCGTGTACGTGCTGGTGACCAATCCGTGCGACGTGCTCACGGTCATCGCGCAGAAGCTCACCGGCCTGCCCACGGAGCGGGTGATGTCCTCCGGGACCGTGCTGGACACGTCCCGGCTGCGGTGGCTGCTGGCCGAGGAGGGCGGGGTGTCCACCACGAGCGTGCACGCCACGATCGTCGGCGAGCACGGGGACACCGAGTTCCCCCTGTGGTCGAACGCGAACATCGGGCAGATCCCGCTGCGGGACTGGACCGTCGAGGGGCGGCGGCCCTTCACCGACGAGCGGCTGGACGAGATCACGCACCGGACGATCAACGCGGCGTACACGGTGATCCAGGGCAAGGGCGCCACCAACTACGCGATCGGCCTGGCCGGGGCGCGCGTGGCGGAGGCCGTGCTGCGGGACGAGCACGCCGTGCTGCCCGTCTCCACGGTCCTCGACGACTACCGGGGGATCAGCGGGGTCGCCCTGTCCGTGCCGTCGATCGTCGCGCGGCGGGGCGTCGTCGAGCGGCTGGCCGTGCCCATGGACGAGCAGGAGCTGGCCATGCTGCACCGCTCCGCCGAGGCGATCCGGGCCACCCTGGCCTCGATCGGGTACTGACCCCGGACGGCGCCGGGGCCCGTTCCGGCGTGCGGAACGGGCCCCGGCGGAGCGGTGCGAGAGGTCAGCGGGCGGCCATCTCGTCCTCCGCCGCGTGGGCGAGGCGCACGGCGTCGTCGAACTCGCGCTCGATCTCCTCGTCGCGCCGATAGGTGGCCTTCGAGACCAGCACGGCGGAGACGAGGCTCACGAGGAAGCCGGGGATGATCTCGTAGAGGTCGGCCCACGGGGTCACGGTCCACGCGAACACGGTGACCGCGCCCAGGAGCATTCCGGTGATCGCGCCCAGGTTCGTGAGCTTGCGCCAGAACAGGGACAGGATGACGATCGGGCCGAACGAGGCGCCGAAGCCGGCCCACGCGAACGCCACGAGGCCGAGGATCGTGTTGTTCTGCTCCCAGGCCAGGAACGTGGCGACGAGGGCGACGAGGGCCACGCCCGCGCGGCCCATCCACACCTGCTTGCGCTCGGAGGGGGACTCCTTGACCGTCAGCTTGTACAGGTCCTCCACCAGGGCGGAGGAGGAGACGATGAGCTGGGAGGAGACCGTGGACATGATCGCCGCGAGCACGGCCGCCAGCACGAAGCCGGCGATCACGGGGTGGAAGAAGACCTGCGCGAGGTCCAGGAACACGGACTCCGGGTCGGTCGGGCTCTCGTCCGGGCGGTTGCCGTAGTAGGCGACGCCGACCAGGGCGGTGGCGATCGCCCCGATGACGCTGAGCACCATCCAGGTCAGGCCGATCCGGCGGCCGGTCTTGGCGTCGGCGGGGGAGCGCATGGCCATGAAGCGGACGATGATGTGCGGCTGGCCGAAGTAGCCGAGGCCCCACGCCAGGGCCGAGATGACGCCGATGGCCGTGGCCCCGGACACCATGGAGAGGGCGTCGGGCTGGACGGCGCGGATGTTCTCCGCCATCTGGCCGAAGCCGCCCACGTTGATCACGCCCACGACGGGGACGAGGAGCAGGGCCGCGAACATCAGGAGGCCCTGGGCCACGTCCGTGTAGGTCGCACCGAGGAAGCCGCCGAAGAGCGTGTAGGCGATGGTGACGCCGACGACGAGGAGCAGCCCGGC
Source organism: Kocuria salina (assembly GCF_013368965.1). Taxonomy (NCBI): domain Bacteria; kingdom Bacillati; phylum Actinomycetota; class Actinomycetes; order Micrococcales; family Micrococcaceae; genus Kocuria; species Kocuria salina. The sequence goes on along the minus strand of NZ_SSSF01000005.1, from coordinate 200,684 downwards.
GTGGTACGTCGAGCCGAAGGACGACTGGAAGAACAGCCCGCCGGCCACCATGCCGGAGGAGACGTAGAACGTGAAGAACACCAGGATGATGAGCCCGGAGACGATGCGCAGCAGCCGGCTGCCGCCCTTGAGCCGGTTGTCCAGGAAGGACGGGATCGTGATCGAGTTGTGCGAGACCTCGGTGTAGGAGCGCAGCCGGGGCGCGATGAACTTCCAGTTGACCCACGCGCCGACGATCAGGCCGACGGCGATCCACGCCTCGACCAGACCGGAGAGGAACACCGCGCCGGGCAGGCCGAGCAGCAGCCAGCCGGACATGTCGGAGGCACCGGCGCTGAGGGCGGCGGTCCCGGGCTTGAGGTTGCGCCCGCCGAGCATGTAGTCGTCGAGGTTCTTCGTCCTGCTGTTGGCGTAGAGGCCGATCCCGATCATGGCGGCGAAGTAGATGACGATCGCGATCGTCTGGGCTATCTCTTGGGGCATGGTGTCCTTTCCGCCCGGAGCCGGCCCGGTGGAGCGCAACGTCCAGGGGGGTGGGTGGAGCAGAGGTCCCACAGAACTTTACGCCCGCTCCCAGGCAGTGGCCAGCCACTACGGGTATAGGGAGGCGGTCCCGGGGGTGCGGGGAGACCGCGCCGGCGGCCCGCGGGGCCGGCTCAGGCGTCGTCGTGCGCCTGCAGGAACTCGTAGACCTCCCGCTCGTCGACGCCGGGGAAGGCCCCCTCCGGGAGGGCGGCGAGCACGTGCGAGTGGGCCCGGGTGTTGGGCCAGGCGTGGCCCGCCCACACCCGGCTGAGCTCCTCGGGCGGGCGCCGGCAGCACGAGGGGTCCGGGCAGGTCGACACCGTGCGGTGCGGGGTGTCGCGGCCGCGGAACCAGCGGGCGTCGGTGAACGCGACGCCCACGCCGATGGAGAACGCGCCCTGGCTCGAGAGCTCCGTGCGCGTGGAGCACCAGTACGTGCCGGAGGGGGTGTCCGTGTACTGGGCGAACGCCGTGAACTGGTTGGGCTGGTCGAAGACGGTGCGCCCGGACCACTTGCGGCAGGAGATCTGGCCCTCGATCGCCCCGGTGTGGTCCGTCGGGAACGCCAGCCCGTTGTTCTCGTAGGCCTTGTGGATCACCCCGGACGAGTGCACCTTGTGGAAGTGGGTGCGGATCCCCAGGTGCCGGGTGGCCAGGTTCGTGAAGCGGTGGCCCGCCGTCTCGTGGGAGACGGCGAAGCGGTCCTTGAGGTCCTCCAGGAAGAGGTCCCGGTCCTTCTTCGCCTCGAGCAGGAACGGGACGGTCTTGTCCTCCGGGAGCATCACCGCGGCGGCGAAGTAGTTGGTCTGCACGCGCTGGGCGAGGAACTCGGCGTAGTCCTTGGGCGGCTCGTGGCCCAGCACCTGGTGCCCCACGGCCTGGAGCAGCACCGCGCGGGGGTCGTGGTCCGCCCGGGGGCTCTGCACCAGGTAGATCCGCCGGTTGAGCAGGTCGGTCACCGAGCGGGTCGAGTGCGGGAGGTCGGTGACGTGGTGGATGCTGTAGCCGAGCCTGCCCACCATCTCGGAGATCACGGAGTTGGACACGGGGCCCGAGGAGTAGCCGCCCAGGGTCAGCAGCTCCTTGGCGGCCTGCTCCAGGTCCGGGAAGTAGTTGTCCTGCGCCCGCATGAGCCGGCGCAGCTGCACGTTGGCCCGGCGAGCCTCCTCCGGGGTGGCCGAGTTCTTCTCGAGGGCCTCGGCCAGCCGCTCCTGCAGGGCCACGAGCGCCTCGAGCACCTCGGTGGACAGCGCGGAGCTGACCCGGACGGTCGGCAGCCCCAGCTGCTCGTAGAACGGGGAGCGCTGGGCGCGCTCGAGCTGGATCTCGAGCGCCTCCCGCCGGGTGCCGGGCTCGGCCCCGAGCAGGGCGTCCACGCTCGTGCCCAGGACCTCGGCGAGGCGCCGCAGCAGGCTGAGCCGGGGCTCGCGGCGCCCGTTCTCGATCACGGACAGCTGCGAGGTGGCGGTGCCCGCCCGGTCCGCGAGCTCCGCGAGCGTCATGCCGCGGTCCTTGCGCAGCGAGCGGATGCGCCGGCCGAGACCGATCAGGTCGGTGCTGCCGGCCGGCTCCGCCGTCGTCGGTTCCTCGGTGCCCCAAGCGCTGGTCGTCATTTCTTCACGATAGACGAAAAATGGCGAAAGTTCGACGAGAAATGTGGGGTTGATCCGCCTTGAACTGGGGCAAAGTGGGATGTGTCACCACGGAAGAGCGAACTTCCCGGTGACCCCGAAGCCGAAGCACCCGTTCTCGGACCACTCAACGAGGAGCCGACATGTCCTACCCCTACGCCCCCAAGACCGCCGACGAGATCCGCCAGGAGTGGGACGCCGATCCCCGCTGGGCGCAGATCACCCGCGACTACACGGCGGAGGAGGTCGTCCGCCTGCGCGGCACGGTGCAGGAGGAGATGACCCTGGCCCGCCGCGGCGCGGAGCAGCTGTGGGAGAAGCTGCACACCGAGGACTTCGTCAACTCCCTGGGCGCCCTGACCGGCAACCAGGCGGTCCAGCAGGTCAAGGCCGGTCTCAAGGCCATCTACCTCTCCGGCTGGCAGGTCGCCGGCGACGCGAACCTCGCGGGCCAGACCTACCCCGACCAGTCGATCTACCCCGCCAACTCCGTCCCGGCGGTCGTGCGGCGGATCAACAACGCGCTGATGCGCGCCGACCAGATCGAGCACTCCGAGGGCACGAGCACGGTCGAGGACTGGCTGGTCCCGATCGTGGCCGACGCCGAGGCCGGCTTCGGCGGCCCGCTCAACGCCTACGAGCTCATGAAGTCCATGATCGCGGCCGGCGCGGCCGGCGTGCACTGGGAGGACCAGCTGGCCTCCGAGAAGAAGTGCGGCCACCTGGGCGGCAAGGTGCTCATCCCCACCCAGCAGCACGTCCGCACCCTGAGCGCGGCTCGGCTCGCGGCCGACGTCGCCGACGTCCCCTCGCTGATCATCGCCCGCACCGACGCGGAGGCGGCCACCCTGATCACCTCGGACGTGGACGACCGCGACAAGCCGTTCGTCACCGGCGAGCGCACCGCGGAGGGCTACTACAAGGTCCGCAACGGCCTCGAGGCCTGCATCGCCCGCGGCAACGCGTACGCCCCGTACGCCGACCTGCTGTGGATGGAGACGGGCACCCCGGACCTCGAGTTGGCCAAGAAGTTCGCCGACGGCATCCACGCGGAGCACCCCGACCAGATGCTCGCCTACAACTGCTCGCCGTCCTTCAACTGGAAGAAGCACCTGGACGACGCCACGATCGCCAAGTTCCAGCGCGAGCTGGGCGCGATGGGCTTCAAGTTCCAGTTCATCACCCTGGCCGGCTTCCACGCCCTGAACTACTCGATGTTCGACCTCGCCCACGGCTACGCCCGCAACCAGATGACGGCCTACGTGGAGCTGCAGGAGCGGGAGTTCGCGGCCGAGGAGCGCGGCTACACCGCCACCCGCCACCAGCGCGAGGTCGGCACCGGCTACTTCGACCTGGTCTCCACCGTCCTCAACCCGCAGTCCTCCACCACGGCGCTGGCCGGGTCCACCGAGACCGCCCAGTTCTGAGCCGAACGGCCCTGAGCCGAACGGCCGTGACCGGCCGGGGGCCCGACAGGGTCCCCGGCCGCGCCGCATCCGACGACGACCCGCTCCGGCGCCCTTCGGGGCCGCCCCACCCGAACTCCCCAGGACACTCTTCAGGCGAGGACCCAGCCATGATGACCATGACCAGCAACCCCGTGACGATCAACGGCGTGACCCTCACCGGTCACCACGTGCCCCGGCAGAACAGTGTGCTCACCCCCGACGCGCTCGGCTTCCTCGCGGCGCTGCACCGCGAGTTCGAGCCCCGCCGGCGCGAGCTGCTGGCCGCCCGCGAGGAGCGGCGCAAGGCGATCGCCCGCGGCACCGACCCCACGTTCCTGCCCGAGACGCGGAGGATCCGCGAGGACGACTCCTGGCGCGTGCCCCCGCCCCCGCCCGGGCTCGAGGACCGCCGCGTGGAGATCACCGGTCCCACCGAGCGGAAGATGACCATCAACGCCCTCAACTCCGGGGCGAAGGTGTGGCTCGCGGACATGGAGGACGCCAACACCCCGCACTGGACGAACGTGGTCACCAACCAGCTCAACCTCATCGACGCGCTCGAGGGGACCATCGAGTTCACCAACCCGGACGGCAAGAAGTACGCGCTGAAGAACAGGGACGCCCGGGCCAACCCGACCATCGTGGTGCGGCCCCGCGGGTGGCACTTCGAGGAGAGGCACCTGTCCGTGCGGGACGAGCCCATCGCGGGCGCCATCGTGGACTTCGGCCTGTACTTCTTCCACAACGCGCGCCGGCTCAAGAAGCTCGGCCTGGGCCCCTACTTCTACCTGCCCAAGACCGAGTCCCACCAGGAGGCGCGGCTGTGGCACGACATCTTCAGCCGGGCGGAGTCCATGCTGGGGACGGACCGCGGCACCATCCGCGCCACCGTGCTGATCGAGACGATCACCGCGGCCTTCGAGATGGAGGAGATCCTCCACGAGCTCGGGGAGCACGCCGCGGGGCTCAACGCCGGCCGCTGGGACTACATCTTCTCCATCATCAAGAACTTCCGGACCCGCGGGCCCCGCTTCATCCTCCCGGACCGCAACGCGGTGACCATGACGCAGCCGTTCATGCGGGCCTACACCGAGCAGCTCGTGCGGGCCTGCCACCGCCGCGGGGCGATGGCCATCGGCGGGATGGCCGCGTTCATCCCCTCCCGCCGGGACGAGGAGGTCAACCGCACCGCGATCGAGAAGGTGCAGGCGGACAAGACCCGCGAGGCCGAGGACGGGTTCGACGGGTCCTGGGTGGCCCACCCCGACCTGGTCCCCGTGTGCCGCGAGGTCTTCGACGCGGTGCTCGGCGACCGCCCGAACCAGCTGGACCGGCTCCGCGAGGACGTGGTGCCCGACGACAAGGCGCTCATCGACATCGCCTCGGCCGAGGGGAGGATCACCGAGGTGGGGATCCGCAACAACGTGGAGGTGGGGATCCGCTACATCGAGGCGTGGCTGCGCGGCAACGGCGCCGTGGGCATCCACAACCTGATGGAGGACGCCGCGACCGCGGAGATCTCCCGCTCCCAGATCTGGCAGTGGGTGAACACCCGCGCCATCACGGACGAGGGCGAGGAGATCACCCGGGACTGGGTGCAGGAGCTGCTGGAGGAGGAGTTCGCGAGGATCGAGCGCGCCGACGGCGACCGCTTCGACGACGCCCGCGCCATCTTCGAGGAGGTGGCCCTGGGCGACGACTACCCCGCGTTCCTGACCACCCCCGCCTACGAGCGGTTCCTGGCCGAGCCCGAGGACCCGCACGCCCCGGAGGAGGCCGGCACCTCCGCGTCCTCGCGCGCCTGAGCGGCCCACCGGGCGGGGTCCACTACCCAGGGCGCCCGGGGCAGGACGTCCTCGTCGAACACGGCGAGGACGTCCTGCGCCGACCGGACCGGGCCGGGGAGGCCCAGCGACGCGGCCATCCAGCCCAGCACCTCCTCGGCGCCGTGCCCCGCCGCGGCGAGCTCGGCGAGGGTCACGGCGCCGTCCCGCTTGGCGAGGCGCTGCGCGTGCGCGTTGAGCACGAGCGGCACGTGCACCCACTCCGGCTCGTCCAGACCGAGCACCGAGGCCAGGTACGCCTGCCGGGGGGTCGAGGGCAGCAGGTCGTCGCCCCGGACCACCTGGTCCACGCCCTGGTGGGCGTCGTCGAGGACCACCGCGAGGTTGTAGGCGGGGCGGCCGTCGTTGCGCAGCAGCACGAAGTCGTCGACGAGCCCCGTGAACGCCCCGGCCCAGCGGTCCACGACCGTGCGGGAGCGCACGTCCGCGCGCAGCCGCACCGCCGGGGGCCGCTCCCGGCGGCGCCGCGCCCGCTCGGCGTCGCCGAGGTCCCGGCACGTGCCCGGATAGGCGCCCGGGGCCCCGTGCGGCGCGCTCGCGGCCGCCTGCACCTCCCGGCGCGTGCAGTAGCACTCGTAGGTGCGCCCCGCCGCGGTGAGACGCTCCACCACGGCCCGGTGCTCGGCCTCCCGCGAGGACTGCAGCAGGGGCGGGCCGTCCCAGTCGAGGCCCAGCCGGGCGAGGTCCGCGAGCTGCCGCTCGGCCGCCCCCGGCCGCACCCGGTCGATGTCCTCGACGCGCAGGACGAAGCCCCGGCCCGTGGAGCGCGCGAGGGCCCACGCGAGCAGCGCCGTGCGGAGGTTGCCGAGGTGGAGGTCCCCCGAGGGGGACGGAGCATAGCGGCCGGCGCCTCCGGCCGCACGGCCCGAGGACGGAGCGGTCATGGTTGCCAGGATAGCCAGCGGCGGTCGGTACCCTGGTCGGGTGGCGCGCATCAACGAAATCCGCGACGGCGTCTTCGCCGTGAGCACGGACAACTGGAGGCTGAACTCCGGGGTCGTGCTCGGGTCCCGTCGCGCCCTCGTGATCGACACGGGCGCGGGCCCGCGCCAGGCCCGCGAGATCCTCGAGGCCGTCCGGTCGCTCACGGGCCTGCCGCTGACGGTGGTGAACACCCACGCCCACTACGACCACTTCCTGGGCAACGCCGTGTTCCAGCGCGCCGGGGCCGAGGACTTCTGGGCGCACCGCGGCTGCGCGGCGGCGATCCAGGCGCACGGCGACTTCCAGCGCTCCTTCGTGGGCACCCACGAGCCCGAGATGGCCGCCGCCGAGGGGCCGGACACCCGTCTCGTCGTGCCCAACCGGCACCTGCCGGGCACGGGCCGGCGCCCCGCCCTGACCCGGGTGGACCTGGGGGAGCGGGCGGCGGTGCTCTTCTCCTTCGGCCCGGGCCACACCGACAACGACCTCTGCGTGGGCGTCGACGACGTCGTGTTCACCGGGGACCTCGTGGAGCAGGGCGCCGACCCCAGCTTCGACGACTCCTACCCGCGGGGCTGGGCCACGGCCCTCGAGAGCCTGGCCGCCCTCGACCGGTACCAGGTCTTCGTCCCCGGCCACGGCAACCCGGTGGAGCGCGGCTTCGTGCTCCAGCAGGCCCGGCTCATGCGCACCGCGATCGAGCGGGTGGACGCGAGCGAGGCCGCCGCGGCGCAGCCGGACGGCATGCGGCCCGTGACGGCCTCGATGTTCCGCCTGCCCTACAACCCGGGGGCGGCGCGGATCCTCCTGGACCGGCTCGAGCGGATCAGGGCCGAGGACGCCGCGACCGAGGAGCTTGCAGCGCTGTCAGCGCCGCTGCCGCCAGGAGACTGACCCCGAGGATCGCCGCGCACGCCGCGACCGCAGCCCAGCCCCCGCCCGGCACGCGCAGGGCCGCCCACAGCGGCAGCAGGCCGACCAGCAGAGCCCCCGCGCCGGAGACGGCCAGCAGGGCGGTCAGGCCCCCGCCGGGCACGGGGCGTTCCACGGGCCCGGTCAGGCGCAGCACGAGCCCGCCCAGGGCGGCCCAGCCCGCCACGACCAGCAGGGACGCCACGACGTCTGAAGGCCGGTGCCAGCCGTTCAGCAGCGTGGCCACCCCGGTCGCGGTCGTGGCGGCCGCCCCCAGCAGCCCGACCACCGGCCGGGAGGAGGCGGGGGCCGCGAGCAGCACCACCGCCACGGCGGCGGCCGCGGCGGCCGTGTGCCCGGACGGGAAGGAGTTGACGGCGGCCTCCTGGATCCCCAGGTCCGGCTTCTCCAGCAGCACCCGCTTGAGCAGCTGGACCGTGAGGTTGGAGAGCACGACCACCGCCGCCCCGACCACCGCCGGGGCGAGGCGCCGGGAGCGCACGGCCAGGACCGCGAGGCACAGGGCGGAGACGGCGCCCACCACCCACGGGACCGAGTCGAGCAGCTGGGCGGCGCGGTCGGAGAGGTCGGGGAAGGCGCCGCTCGCCTGGCGCAGGGCCAGTTCGTCGAGCCACTGCCCGGTCGCGGTGGTGAGGGCCACGACCCCGACCAGCGCGGCCGACGCCCACAGGGCGGCGGCGCCGAGCAGGTGGCCCAGGACCTGCAGGACGGTGGGGGCGGGGCGGCGGGCGGTCGTGGTCATCGAGCTCCTGGGCGGTGGTGCGGATCGTCGGGGCGCGGGCACGACCGCGGCCGTGCGGGCACCCGCGGAGCCCTCATCATTCCACGCACGGATCGGAGCGGGCTGAGAGGCGCCGCCTAGGCTGGGGAGCATGCTCCCCGCCGTGGTCCTGCCCCCGCTCGACGACCTGCTCGCGCACGCGCACGTCGTCGCCCTGCCGATGCGGGTGCGCTTCCGGGGCGTCGACGTGCGCGAGTCGGTGCTCCTGCGCGGCCCGGCGGGGTGGGGGGAGTTCGGCCCGTTCCCCGAGTACGGGGACGCCGAGGCGGGCGCCTGGCTCCGCGCCGCGGTCGACGCCGCGTGGCACGGCTTCCCGGCGCCCCGGCGCACGCGCATCCCCGTGAACGCGACCGTGCCCGCCGTGCCGGCGGCCCGGGTCCGGGAGGTCCTCGCCGGGTTCGGGGGCGGGGTGCGTGCCGTGAAGATCAAGGTCGCCGAGCGCGGCCAGGGGCCGGGGGACGACGACGCCCGGGTCGCGGCCGTGCGGGCCCTGCTGCCGGAGGCCGAGCTGCGGGTGGACGCCAACGGCGGGTGGGACGTGCCCACGGCCCTCGCGGCCCTGGAGCGGCTCGGGCGGCACGGGCTCGCGTACGCGGAGCAGCCCGTGCCCACGATCGAGGGCCTCGCCGCCGTCCGGGAGGGCCTCGCCGACCGGGGCGTGGCGGTGCTGGTGGCCGCGGACGAGTCCGTGCGCAAGGAGGACGACCCCCTGGCGGTGGCCCGGGCGGGCGCCGCCGACCTGCTCGTGGTCAAGGCGGCCCCGCTGGGCGGGGTGCGCCGCGCCCTGGACGTGGTCGCCCAGGCCGGCCTGCCGGCGGTGGTCAGCTCCGCCCTGGACACCTCCGTGGGCATCCGGGCGGGTCTCGCGCTCGCCGCCGCCCTGCCCGAGCTCCCGTACGCCTGCGGGCTCGGGACGGTGTCCCTCATGCGGGCGGACGTCCTGCGGGAGCCGCTGCGGCCGGTGGGCGGGATGCTCGAGCTGCGGGACGCGGTCCCGGACCCCGAGCTGCTGGCGCGCCACGCCGTGCCCGCCGACCGGCGCCGGTGGTGGCTGGAGCGGCTGCGCCGCGTGCACGCCCTGGCCGGGGTCGCGCCTCACCCCTGAGCCGCGACCCCCAGGACCTCGGCCCGGAGCCGGTCCAGGTCCACCGGCTCGCCCTCGTGCAGCCCGTGGCCCCGGACCCAGGCCCGGGCGGCGCGCCACACGTCGTCGCAGCCGAGCTCCATGTCGGGGTGGGCGGCGCCGATCCGGGTCTGGGCCGTGTGCTCGGGGTCGTCGCCCGTGAAGGAGAAGACCGCCACGGGGCTGCAGGCGAGCCCCACCACCCCGCGGACGGAGGCGATGATCCGTCCGTGCAGGCAGTCCCCCGGGTGGAGGTCCCACGCGCGGTGGATGCTCAGGCAGTCCACGGCCGCACGCCGGTACCCGTGCGCGCCGTGCTCGTGCGGAACGTTCCCCCCGTGCTCCCGCGGGGACAGCAGTCCCCCCTCTGGTTCGGTGTGCATCGCGCGCCTCCTCCGCCGGTGTCCCGGCCGGCTCCGCCGCCGCGGCGGCACGGCCCGTGGGCGGATCGAGCAGAAGGAGGGGGGTCTTCCGGACGTTCCCGGTCACGGTCCGGGGCGCTGGACGGATGGGACGGTCTGACGCCTCGAGCATCCCAGAACCGGGACGGCCGCGGAATCCGCCGGCGCATTGTTTCTTTGAGTGAACTCGACCCGGGACGGACCCGCTGATCAGAGGCGGATGGGTCCCCGGCCGGTCACTGCCCGTTCACCTGCGGTTCGCACGGCCGCCCCCGGGGCCTCACCGGGCGGTGGTGCAGTGGCGGAGCACCCGTTCCCCGACCGCGGTCCGCCGCGGGCCCCGTCCCCTGGGAGAGCCATGACCGACACCGCCAAGCGCACCGTCCTGCCCCTGCTCGGCCACACGCGCGGCAAGCGCAGCCCCGTCACGTGCCAGCTCAAGTGCGGCAGCGCCTGCGCCGGACCGGAGTGCAACACCTCCGGCAACGGCTACTTCCGCGACATCGCGAGCGCGGCGCTGTCCCGCCGCTCCGCCCTGGGCCTGGGCGCCGCGGCGGCCGTGACCGTCGGCGTCGTCGGCGCCACCCCGGAGGCCGCCCAGGCCCACGGCCGCGGACGCTCCGGGCTGTCCTTCGCGCCCATCGCCCCCGTCCCGAACACCGTGGACGACCTCACGGTCCCCGAGGGCTTCGACTGGTCTCCGATCATCCGCTGGGGCGACCCCTTGTTCGCGGACTCCCCGGAGTTCGACCCCCTCCAGCAGACCCCGGAGTCCCAGGCGGGCCAGTTCGGCTACAACAGCGACTACCTGGACATCCTCCAGGACCGCGGCGAACGCAGCGGAGTGCTTGTGAACAACCACGAGTACACCAACGAGAACCTCATGTTCCCCGCCGAGCAGCAGGACGACCTCCAGCGTGTGGCCCGGGTGGCCATGGCCGCCCACGGCATGTCCGTCGTGGAGATCGCCCGCACCGGCCCCGGCCGGCCCTGGTCCTACGTCCGCGGCGGCGCCCGCAACCGGCGCATCACCCTGAGCACGCCCTTCACCGTGGACGGCCCGGCCGCCGGCTCCGCGCTGCTGAGGACGCAGGACGACCCGACCGGCACCGTGGTCCTCGGCACGCAGAACAACTGCGCCGGCGGCACCACCCCGTGGGGCACCGTCCTGTCCGGCGAGGAGAACTTCAACCAGTACTTCAAGGGCAACGGCTCCGCCGAGCAGAAGCGCTACGGGATCGCCGCCGAGGCCCCGAGCCGGCGCTGGCACGAGGTGGACCCCCGCTTCGACTCGACCCTGCCGGGCTACGGGAACGAGCCGAACCGGTTCGGCTGGATCGTGGAGCTCGACCCCCAGGATCCCGCCTCCACCCCGGTCAAGCACACCGCACTGGGCCGCTTCAAGCACGAGGGCGCCAACGTGCGCGTGGCCGAGGACGGCACCGTGGTGGCCTACTCCGGCGACGACGAGCGCTTCGACTACCTCTACAAGTTCGTCTCCGCCCAGAAGTACGTCGAGGGCGACCGCGCCCACAACATGACGCTGCTCTCCGAGGGCAACCTGTACGTCGCGAAGTTCACCGGGGACACCGCGGCCGAGATCGACGGCTCCGGCCGGCTGCCCTCCGACGGCGCGTTCGACGGCTCCGGCGAGTGGTTGCCCCTGGTGGTGGACGGGGAGTCGGCCGTGGCCGGCATGTCCGTGGAGGAGGTCCTCGTCTTCACCCGCCTGGCCGCGGACCAGGTCGGCGCCACCAAGATGGACCGCCCCGAGGACGTCGAGCCCTCCCCGCACACCGGCAAGGTCTACGTGGCGCTGACCAACAACACCGACCGCGGCACCCCGGGCAAGGCCGGCCCGGACGAGGCCAACCCGCGCACCCAGAACCGCGACGGGCACGTCATCGAGATCACGGAGCGCCACCACCGTGCCGACGCCACCGAGTTCGGCTGGAACATCCTCCTCGTCGCCGGGGACCCGGCGAAGAACGCCTCCACCTACTTCTCCGGCTACCCGGTGGAGAAGGTCTCCCCGATCTCCTGCCCGGACAACCTGGCCTTCGACTCGGAGGGCAACCTGTGGATCTCCACGGACGGCGCCCCGGGGACCATCGGCTACAACGACGGACTGTTCAAGGTGGGGCTGTCCGGGCGCGAGCGCGGCAACGTCGAGCAGTTCCTCGCCGTGCCGCAGGACGCCGAGACCTGCGGGCCCGTGATCCGCGACCGCGAGCGCATGGTCTACGTGGCCGTGCAGCACCCGGGCGAGGACGGCTCCTTCGAGGAGCCCCGCTCCTACTTCCCGGACTACGTGGTGGAGACCCGCCAGGGCGAGGGCGAGTGGTCCCTGCCGCGGCCGTCCGTGGCCCAGGTCTTCGCCGTGGACCGGGCCGGGGAGCCCGAGTTCCCCGGCGCGATCCACGACCGGCCGGGCCACGGCCGCAACCAGCACAAGCGGCGCAAGAACGGCGAGCGCGGGCCCCGCTACCGCGGCTACAAGGGCAAGGCCACCGCGGAGACGAAGGCGGCCGCGAGGACCGCGTCCCGCTCCTACTGAGCCCCGCCTCCGGAGGCGTCCGGAGCCCACCGGTCCCCGGCCCGCCCCGCGGCGTGCCGGGGACCGCTGCGTTCCCGGACTACCCTGGTCTCCTGTGACCACACCCTCTCTCGACACCGCCCGCACCGTCCTGGAGGAGCTCGTCGCCGCCGGGATGCGGCACCTCGTCGTGGCCCCCGGCTCCCGGTCCGCGCCGCTGGCCTACGCCGCGGCGGCCGCCCAGGCCGCCGGGGCCCTCGAGGTCCACGTGCGGGTGGACGAGCGGAGCGCGGCGTTCACCGCCCTCGGCATCGCACGGGCCACCGGCCGGCCGGCCGGGGTGCTCACCACCTCGGGCACGGCCGTGGGCAACCTGCTCCCCGCGGTGCTGGAGGCCGACCACGCCGAGGTGCCCCTCGTGGTGCTCTCCGCCGACCGCCCGCCGGAGCTGCGGGGCACCGGCGCCAACCAGACCACCCGCCAGCCGGGGATCTTCGGCGACCACGTGCGCGCCGCCGTGGACCTCCTCCCGGACGACGACGTGCCCGCCCGGCTCGAGGAGGTCCTCGCCGCCCTGGCCGGCCGTGGACCGCAGGGGCCCCGGCCGGCGGGACCGGTCCAGCTCAACGTGGCCCTGCGCGAGCCGCTGCACCCCGCGCCGGAGGACGGCCCGGTGCTCGCGGCCCGGGCCCGGCTGCTGGCCGCCCGGACGGGAGCACGGCCGGACCCGGGGCCGGCCGCGGTGGCGGCCGGACCCGTCGCGGTCCCGCCGCCGGACGCCGGGACGGCGCGCTCCGTCGTCGTCGCCGGGGACGGCGCCGGACCGGACGCGGCACGCTTCGCCGAGGCGTGCGGACTGCCGCTGCTCGCGGAGCCCTCCTCGAACGCGCGCAGCGGCCCGCACGCCGTGGGGGCCTACCGGCTGCTGCTGGACTCCCCGCTGGGCCGGCGGATCGAGCGGGTCCTGCTCGTGGGCCGGCCCACGCTCTCCCGCCCGGTCGGGGCCCTGCTCGCCCGGGAGGACGTCGCCACCGCGGCCGTGCGGCCGGCACCCGTGGCCTGGTACGAGCCCGGGCGGCGCCGTGAGCGGGTGCTCACGAGCTGGGCCGAGGCGGCCGCCTTCACCGGCCGCGGCGCCCCCGGCTGGGCGCAGGCCTGGCGGGAGGCGGGCGCCGCCGCGGACGGCGCCGTCGCCGGGCTGCTCGCCGCCGAGCCGCCGGGGCGGGCCACGGGCCCGGCCGTGGCCGCCGCGGTGTGGGAGGCCTGCCGGCGGGACGGGGCCGTGCTGCTGGCGGGCTCCTCCAACCCCGTGCGCGACCTCGACCTGGCCGCACGGCCCGGCCCCGACTCCCCGCTCGTGCTCGCCAACCGGGGGCTCGCCGGGATCGACGGGACGGTGGCCACGGCCGCCGGCGCGGCGCTCGGCGGCGGCCGGCCGGTCCGTGCCCTCCTGGGCGACCTGACGTTCCTGCACGACGTCTCGTCCCTGCTGCTGGGCCCGGGCGAGCGCGAGCCCGACCTCCAGCTCGTGGTCCTCAACGACGGCGGCGGGGGGATCTTCACGACCCTGGAGCACGGCGCGCTGGGGGAGCAGGAGGAGTACCGGGCGGTCGTGGAGCGGTTCTTCGGCACCCCGCACGAGGCCCGGCTCGACGCGCTGTGCGCCGGCTACGGCGTGGCCCACCGGCGTGCGGCCGGCGTCGCCGAGCTCGAGCAGGCGCTCGCCGCGCCCGTGCGGGGGCGCTCGGTCCTGGAGGTCGTGGTGGACCGGCGCGGGCTGCGGGACCTCCACGCGCGGATCCGGGCCGCCGTCGCCCGGGCCGCCGCGGAGGCCGCCGCGCAGGACACGGCTCAGGACACCGCGCAGGACACGGCTCCGGACAACCGTGCGGGAGGCCGCACCGGCCGCTGAGGGGTCTCGAGGTGCGCCGGGTGCCCTGCGCCGGCCGGCGCCCCGGGGCCGGGGACGCGGACGGGCCCCGCCCCCCGGCGAGGGGGACGGGGCCCGGAGGCGGTGCCGCGGGGTCAGCCGCGCACGGTGGGCGCCTCCTGCTCGGCGGGCGCCTGCGGGTGCCCGGCGAGCTCCTCCACCCGGTGCTCGGCCTCCTCCAGCCCGCGCTGGTGGGGCACCACGAGGGTGACCAGCGCACCGAGCAGGGCCACGCCGGCGAAGACGTAGAACGCCTGGGGGCCGCCGAAGCCGGCCGCGGCGAGCCAGCCGCCGATGATCGGGCCGAAGATGCCGCCGAACCGGCCCATGCTCGCGCAGAACGCCACGCCGGCGGCCCGGGCGTTGGTGGTGTAGTAGTTCGACTGGAACCCGTAGACCAGGACCTGGGTGCCGATGGTGCCCACGCCGGCCACGGCGATGAAGAGGAACAGCAGCGGCAGCGGGAAGCTGAAGGTCATCAGGACCAGGGCGATCGCGGCCAGCGCGAAGGTCGTGGCGATCATCCGCTGCGGCCCGGTGCGGTCCGCGAGGCGGGAGGCCAGCAGACCGCCGACCAGGGCGGAGCCGTTGAGCACGAGGACGAAGTACAGCGGGCTGATGCTGTGGCCGTAGCCGTTCATGATGACGGCGAGCCAGGTGTTCAGCCCGTAGGTGAGCAGCAGGCCGCAGAAGGACATGAAGCCCAGCAGGATCGAGGCCAGGGCGAACTGCCTGGAGAACACGGCCGCGTAGCCGGTCCTGCGCGGTGCGGCCCCCACCGTCTGGATGACCTGCTCCTCGATCAGCGGGACGCCGGTCCGGAGGGCGACGGCCTCGGCCCGCTCGGTCTCGCCGCGGGTGAGCAGCCAGCGCGGGGACTCGGGGAGCTTCCACAGCATGAGCGGGACGAGCAGGAGGAGGGGGAGGGCCCCGATCATGAAGAGCCCGCGCCAGCTCAGGTCGGCGAGGAAGGCGATGCCCACGAGGGCGGCGAAGACGCCGCCGGCGGGGATGCCGGAGTAGACGATGCCGTTGTAGAACTGGCGGCGGCCGGCGGGGGCGAACTCGGCCATGGTGGCGCCGGCGGTGGCGATCACGAGGCCGAGGCCGATGCCGGTGAGGAAGCGCATCGCGCCGAAGGCCAGCACGCTGGTGGTGAGCGCGGTGACGAACATGCCCACGGAGAACCAGGCGACACCGGTGATCAGCAGCCGGCGGCGGCCGAAGAAGTCGCCGATGGCCCCGCAGACGAGCGAGCCGATGAGCACGCCGATGAGGGCGTAGGAGCCCACCAGGCCGGCGACGGCCGGCTCCAGGGTCCCGATCTGGGTGGGGTCGGCGAGCAGGCCCGGCAGGACCACGCCGTAGATGACGAGGTCGTAGCCGTCGAAGAGCAGGGCGAGGCAGATGATGAACGCCACGAAGCGGGCGGTCCTCTGCTCGAGCAGCGGGTTCTCCGCGATGATGGTGTGTGGTCGGTTCATGTTCCCCGGGACCTCTCTGGGCAGCGCGTGGACAAGGCAGGAAGCGGGGGAGACCGGCAGTGCGTCCCCTGGCTGCGTCCAGCCTGGCAGAGCTGTGATCCGGGTCATATGAGGCAAAGACCCAGGGATCCACCAGGGGGTGATTCACATGCCTGAGGTATTGATGTCCTCGACCGGGTCTGTCGTGGATATGAGTCCGGGCCCGTCGTCCGCAGACGGCGGGCCCGGACCGCGCCGGGTCACTGCTCCGGGGCCTGCACCTGCGTGGGGTTGAGCACGCGGGAGAGGAACGCCTGGGTGCGGGGCTCGCGGGGGTGGCGGATCACCTCGGCGGCGGGGCCCTCCTCGACGACCACCCCGCCGTCCATGAACACCACCTTGTCGGCGACGTCGCGGGCGAACTCCATCTCGTGGGTGACCACGAGCATGGTCATGCCCTCGGCGGCGAGGTTGCGCATGATGGCCAGGACGTCGCCCACCGTCTCGGGGTCGAGGGCGGAGGTCGGCTCGTCGAAGAGCATGAGGGACGGGTCCATCGACAGGGCCCGGGCGATGGCCACGCGCTGCTGCTGCCCGCCGGAGAGCTGGTCGGGGTAGTTGTCCGCCTTCTCGGCCAGGCCCACGCGCTCCAGGTTGCCGCGGGCGATCCGCTCGGCCTCGGCCCGGTCCCGCTTGAGCACCTTGAGCTGGGCCACGGTGCAGTTCTCGAGCACGTTCAGGTGCGGGAACAGGTTGAACTGCTGGAAGACCATGCCCACGTGCCGGCGCATCCGGTCGACGTCGGCCTCGGGGTCGGTGACCTCGAAGTCGCCGATCGTGATCCGCCCCTGCTGGGGGGTCTCGAGCAGGTTGACGCAGCGCAGCAGCGTGGACTTGCCGGAGCCGGAGGGGCCGATGAGGCAGACCACCTGGCCGGCGCCGACGCTGAGGGAGATGCCCTTGAGGACCTCGAGGGAGCCGTAGGACTTGTGCAGGCCCTCGACGACGACGGAGGCCGCGTCCGCGAGGCCGTCGGCGCCGCCGGGCCCGGACCGGGGAGTGGGGGAGGATGCAGTGCTCACAGTCAGGCTCCTAGGACTTCTTCATGCGGTCGGTCTTGGACTCGAAGCGGCGGGTCAGGATGCCCAGGGGCACCGTGATGATGAGGTAGCAGACACCCGCCACCACCAGCGGCGTGAGCCCCGCCCCGGCACCGGAGATGGCCTCGCGGCCGTACTTGGTGAGCTCGTACTGGCCCACGCCCATGCCCAGCAGGTAGACCAGCGACGAGTCCTTGGTCAGCAGGATCACCTCGTTGGTCAGCGGGGGCAGCACGATCCGCAGCGCCTGCGGGATGACGATCGTGACCATGGCCCGGGCGTGGGACATGCCCAGGGAGCGCGCGGCCTCGTACTGGCCCTTCGGCACGGCCTGCAGACCCGCCCGCAGGGACTCCGCGATGTAGGCGGCGGCCACGAGGCCCAGGGCGATCATCACCGTGACGTAGTGGTTGAAGCGGAAGCCGAAGGCCAGCGGGATGCCGTAGCCGAAGGCGAGGAAGACCAGCAGGGCGGGCACGCCGCGGAAGAACTCGATGTAGATCGTGGCCAGCCACCGGTAGGGCGCCACGGACGAGAGCTTCATGAGCGCGAGCACCACACCGCCGGTGAGGCCGACCGCGAAGCCGAGGAGCGTGTAGATGAGCGTGTTCTTCAGCGCGACCACGATGATGCCGGGGAACTGCTGGGCCGCGATGGCCGGGTTGAACACCTTCTCGACCAGCAGCGGCCAGTCGGCGACCGCGATGAGGGCGAGGACGACGAGGATCAGGACGGCGTACTGGACGCCGCGGGAGAGCCGTGCTCTCTGGTGCATGGTCATGGCCATGGGTTGGTCCGTTCTGGGTGGTACGGGTGGGACGGTGACGGGGCCGGCGTCCCGGGTGCGGGTCGCCGGCCCCGGGTCAGTTCTCCTGGACGGGGATCCACGTCTCGACGATCTTCTCGAGCGTGCCGTCCTCCTCGATGCGGTCCAGGGTGGCGTCGACCGCGCCGAGCATCGCCTCGTCGCCCTTCGCCACGGCCACGCCGAGCTGGTCGTCGAGGTCGGCGGTCTCCTGCACCACGAAGTCCGGGTCGTCCTGGGCGTGCTGGGCGATCGCCGTGACGTCGTCGAGCACCGCGTCCACGCTCCCGGTGCTGAGCCCGGTGAACAGCGTGGTGGCGTCCTCGAACTGGACGGCGTTGAGGCCGAGCTCCCGGGCCTGGGTCTCGCCGACCGTGCCCTGCATGACCCCGACCCGCACCTGCTCCTCGCGGGCGGCGTCGATGGAGTCGACCCCGTCCTCCCCGTCGGTCACGAGGCCGACCTCGTTGTCGTAGTAGGGGTCGGAGAAGTCCATCACCGTCCGCCGCTCCTCGGTGATGGACAGGGCGGAGATCGCGACGTCGCACTGGTCGGTCTCGAGGGCCGCGCCGGACTGGATCGACTCGAAGGCGAGCGTGACGTTCTTCATCTCCACGCCGAGGTCCTCGGCGATCTCCCGGCCGAGGTCCATGTCGAGGCCGACCATCTCGCCGCCCTCCTCCATCTCGAACGGCGGGTAGTTGGACTCCGAGCACACGGTGAGGAACCCGGGCTCCACCAGGGCCACGGCCGAGGACGCGGTGGCCCCCGCGGTCTCCCCGCCGCCGTCCGCGGCCTCCCCGGAGGGGCTCTCGGACGTGCAGGCGGTCAGGGCGAGGGCGGCGATCGCGGACAGCGCCGCCAGCGCGTGCGCGCGGGACGGGCGGGTCGTCGGACGGGGCATGCGGGGTTCCTCCGGTGGGAGCAGTGGTCGTCGGCGCGGACGGGCCGGGCGCGGGGCCGGCCCTGCGGGGCGGTGGCCCCGCGCGTGTTCGGGCACCAGGATACGGTGCGAGCCCGGCTCCGGCTCAGCCGGCGGACAGGCCCGGGGCGGGCACGAGGCGCTCCGGGGCCCCGCCGGCCCGCTGCCCCAGGGCCTGGAGCATCGGCCGCAGCTTCGCCCAGGTCTCGGCCAGCTCGGACTCGGGGTCGGAGGCGGCCACGATGCCGCACCCGGCGTAGAGCCGCACCGTGCGCTCGTCCTCCTGCACCGCGCCGCGCAGGGCGATGCCCCAGTCCCCGTTGCCGGCCGCGTCGAGCCAGCCGACCGGGCCCGCGTAGAGTCCCCGGTCCATCTGCTCCAGCTCCGGGATCGCGGCGGCGGCCACCGCCGTGGGCGTCCCGCACACCGCGGCGGTGGGGTGCAGGGCCTCGGCGAGCTCGAGGGAGGACGGCGGGTCCCCGGCCGGGCCCGGGCGCAGCGCGGCGGTGACGTCCGAGGCGAGGTGCCACACGTTGGGCAGCTCGAGGATGAACGGATCCGGGGAGGTCGTGACGGCGTCGGTGTAGGGGGCCAGCGACGCCTCGAGGGAGTCGATCGCGAACCCGTGCTCGTGCTGCTGCTTCTCCGACTCGCCGAGCACCCGCGCGGCGTACTCGTGCGGGTCCTCGTCCGGGGGCGCGGCGTCCCGGTCCAGGGTGCCGGCGAGGACCCGGGCGTGGGCCACGCCGTCGAGGACCCGCACCAGCATCTCGGGGGTGGCCCCCATGAGCCGGCCCGCGCCCGCAGGGTCCCCGCCGAGGCCCACGCAGTACGTCCAGCACTGCTCGTAGCGCCGGGCGAGGTCCCGCACCACGGCCACGGCGTCCAGCGGGGCGTCCGTGCGCGCCACGACGTCCCGGGCCAGGACCAGCTTCTCCATCCGGCCGGAGCGGATGCGCTCGACGCCCTCGCGCACCGCCTCCGTCCACTCGTGCTCGCCCAGGGTCCCGGAGGACAGCCGGACCACGGCCGCCGCCCCGGGCGGCCCGCCCGCGGCGGGCGGGCGCCCCGGGGCGGGCGGGCGCCCCGGGGCGGAGCCGATCCGGCGCAGCCAGGCGGCCGCGACGTCGTCGGCGCCCAGCGCGAAGGGGGTCCCGGGGGCCACGGCCACCACGAGGGTCGCCCACGCGACGTCGCCCCGGCGGCCCACGAGCAGCTCCGGGACCACGAGCCCGGAGTCCACGGCGGAGGCGGTCGCGAACGTGAACGCGCCGAAGGCGGCCAGCCCGGTCCCGGGCGCACCCACGCGGTCCTCGACCACGGCCGCGCCGACCAGGTCGTCCCACCACACGCGGGCCGCCGTGAACCGGTCCGCGCCGCGCACCGTGTGCTCGGCGGCCCGGCCCCAGGCCACGAGTCCGCGCCCGTCCACCGTCCAGGTGAGCAGCTCCGGTCCGGCGAGCAGGTCCCGCAGGTCCGGGGCGGGCGCGGGGTCCGCGCCCAGCGCGGACAGCGGCACCGTCAGGGCATGCAGCACGGGGACCGGCGGGACGGGTGCGGGGTCGGCGGCGGGGGCGGTGGGAGACATCGCCCCCCAGTCTAGGCCGACCGCCGGACAGCCCCTGGCCCCGCTCCCGCGGGCGGGGCCGCCGGGAGGGCGTCCGGGGCGGGCGTCCGGGGCGGACGCCGGGGGAGGGGCCCGGGCGGGGGCGTCGGAGCGAGGTGCGACAATGACCGGGTGAACCGAGCAGACCTGTCCAAGCAGCCGCACGAAGTCTCCGCCATGTTCGACGACGTGGCGCCCCGCTACGACCTCGTCAACGACATCCTCTCGCTGGGGCGGACCCGCGGCTGGCGCAGGGTCGTCGCGGAGGCCGTCGGCGCCGCCCCGGGGGAGAAGGTCCTCGACCTCGCCGCCGGGACCGGGACCTCGTCCGAGCCGTACGCGGACGCGGGCGTCGACGTCGTGGCCGCGGACCTCTCGCTCGGGATGCTCGAGGTGGGCCGCGCCCGCCGCCCCGACATCGAGTTCGTCCAGGCCGACGCCACCCGGCTGCCGTTCGCGGACGCGTCCTTCGACGCCGTGACCATCTCCTTCGGGCTGCGCAACATCCAGGACTACCGCCGCGCGCTCGCCGAGATGCTGCGGGTCGCCCGGCCGGGCGGCCGGCTCGTGATCTGCGAGTTCTCGACCCCCACGGCAGCCCCGCTGCGCACCGTCTACACGGAGTACCTCATGAAGGCGCTACCCGGCATCGCCGCGCGCGCGGCGTCCAACCCGGAGGCCTACCGGTACCTCGCCGAGTCCATCGCGGCGTGGCCCGACCAGGAGGACCTCGCCGCCGAGATCCTCGCGGCCGGCTGGACGGGCGTGCAGTACCGCAACCTCACCGGCGGCATCGTGGCCGTGCACCGGGCCGTCAAGCCCGCCGCGGACGCCCCCGCCCGATGAGGGCCCTCGTCCTCGGCGGCGGCCCCGCCGGCGCCACGGCCGGGTACTGGCTCGCGGCGCACGGGATCGAGGTCACCGTCCTGGAGAAGACCGCGTTCCCGCGGGAGAAGGTCTGCGGCGACGGGCTGACCCCGCGCGCCGTGCGCGAGATGCGACTCATGGGCCTCCCGCACGGTCCCGAGCTCGGCTACGCCCGCAACCGGGGGCTGCGGCTCGTGGCCCGCGAGCGCAGCGTCGACGTGCCGTGGCCCGAGCTGAGCGACTTCCCGCCCTACGGGCTCGTGCGCACCCGGCTGGGCTTCGACGAGCACCTGGCCGGGCACGCCCGCGCCGCCGGGGCCCGGGTGCTCGAGCGCCGGGCCGTGACCGGGGTGCTCCGCGACGGCTCCGGCCGGGTCGTCGGCGCCCGCGCCAACGTCCTCGACGCCGCCGGGCGGCGCACCGGCGAGACCGAGGAGCACCGGGCGGACGTCGTGCTCGCCGCCGACGGCAACTCCTCCCGCACCGCGGTGTCCGCCGGGCTGCACAAGCGGGACGACCGCCCGATGGGGGTGGCGGTGCGCGCCTACTTCGAGTCCCCGCGCTCGGACCTGGACTGGATGGAGGGCTGGCTCGAGCTCACCGACGGCACCGACCCGCAGCGGGCGCTGCTGCCGGGCTACGGCTGGGTCTTCGGCGTCGGGGACGGCACCGCCAACGTGGGACTCGGGATCCTGGACACCTCCCCGGCGTTCGGGGCCCTGGACTACCGGAAGGTGCTCGCGGACTGGACCGCGTCCATGCCCGCCGAGTGGACGTTCGACGAGGAGCACCGCCGCGGCCGCGTGCTCGGCGCGGCCCTGCCGATGGCCTTCAACCGCACGCCGCACCACGTCCCGGGGATGCTGCTGCTGGGCGACGCCGCGGGCCTCGTCTCCCCGTTCAACGGGGAGGGCATCTCCAACGCGATGGAGTCCGCCCGCTACGCCGCCGAGCACGTCGTGGCGGCCGCGGCCGCCAACGGCCCCGCCCAGCGCGAGCTCGTGCTCGCCGGCTACCCCGACCGGGTCCGGCAGGAGTGGGGCGCGCACTTCACCCAGGGCCGGGTCCTGGCCCAGCTCATCGGCAGCCCCGCCGTGATGAAGGCGGCCGTGCGCACCGGCATGGCCGTGCCCGCGCTGATGCGCTTCGTGGTCCGGGTCATGACGGAGCTCTCCGACCGCCCCGCCGCCACGTGGGAGGACCGGGTGGTCTCCCTCCTGGACGCCCTGACGCCCGCGACCGGCAACACCCGCCCCCCGAAAACTCGCTAGAGTGGTGGACCGTGACTGAATCCTCCTCCCCGAGCGCCGACGGCCCCGCCGCAGGTCTCGGCACCGATCAGGTGAGGCTGCCCGCCGGCTTCGACCTCATCGCGTCCGACGACCGGCTGGGCCCGGTCGTGCTCGGGTCCCTGGCCCGGATCGAGGAGCGGCTCGACGAGGCGGTGCGCAGCGCCGACCACCTGGCCGACGTCACCTCCCGCCACCTGCTCCAGGCCGGGGGCAAGCGCGTGCGGCCCCTGCTGACCGTGCTGGCCGGGGAGATCGGCGGCGGCATCAACGACGCCGTCCTCGAGTCCGCGGCCGTCGTGGAGCTCACGCACCTGGCGACCCTCTACCACGACGACGTCATGGACTCCGCGCCGCTGCGCCGCGGCGTCGCGACCGCGCAGACCGTGTGGGGCAACTCGGTGGCCATCCTCACCGGCGACCTCATCTTCGCCCGCGCCTCCTCGATGGTCTCCGAGCTCGGCCAGCGGGCCCTCAAGATCCAGGCGGACACGTTCGAGCGGCTCGTGCTCGGCCAGCTGCACGAGACGGTCGGCCCCCGCGAGGGGCAGGACCCGCTGGAGCACTACCTCGACGTCCTCTCGGGCAAGACCGGCTCCCTCATCGCGGCGTGCGGGCACTTCGGCGCGGTCCTGGCCGGGGCCGACCAGGACGTCGTGGACGTCATGGTCGAGTACGGGGAGAAGGTCGGCATCGCCTTCCAGCTCGCCGACGACGTGATCGACGTGACCGGCGAGGACGAGGTCTCCGGGAAGTCCCCCGGCACCGACCTGCGCGAGGGGGTGCCCACCCTGCCGGTGCTCATCCTGCGCCGGATGGCGGGAGAGGGCGACGCCGAGGCGGTGCGCGCCCTCGAGCACCTCGACTCCGACCTCACCTCGGACGAGGCCCTGGCCCGGGCGGTGACCGCCGTCTCGGGGCACCGGGCCACCGAGGAGGCGTGGCGGATCGCCCGGCAGTGGGCCGACGAGGCCATCGCGTCGCTGGAGCCGCTGCCGGACACGGTGGCCAAGCGCGCGCTCGTGGCGTTCGCGCACGCCGTCGTCCACCGCGAGGCCTGAGCAAGCTCTGCACCGTGCGTCCCGGGCCGTGGCGCCGGGTGTGGTTCCCGCGGTCCCACGGGCTAGCCTGTAGCCGTCCGCAGACCACTTCCCGCACCCGAGGACGACCATGACCCCTCAGTCCCCACCCGGCCGTGCCGCCGCGCCACGCGAGGCGTTCTCCAGCCGCACCGTCTTCATCCTGGCCGCGATCGGCTCCGCCGTCGGCCTCGGCAACATCTGGCGCTTCCCCTACATCGCCTACGAGAACGGCGGCGGGGCGTTCCTGATCCCGTACCTCGTCGCGCTGCTCACGGCCGGTCTGCCGCTGCTGATGCTCGAGTACGGCATCGGCCACCGCTTCCGCGCCTCCGCGCCGCTGGCCTACCGCCGCCTGCACCCCAAGACCGAGTGGATCGGCTGGTGGCAGATGGGCATCAGCTTCGTGATCGCCGTGTACTACGCCGTCATCCTCGGCTGGGCGATGCTCTACACGTTCTTCTCGTTCAGCAAGGCCTGGGGCGAGGACCCCGGCACGTTCTTCCTCGCGGACGTCCTGCAGACCTCCGACGAGGTGACCGTCGCGTTCGACTTCGTCCCCAGCGTCCTGGGCACCACCGCCGTGGCCTGGGTGGCGCTGCTGGTGGTCCTGCTGCTGGGCGTGCAGAAGGGCATCGGCCGGGTCAACCTCGTGCTCATCCCGCTGCTGGTGCTGATGTTCCTCGTGATCGTCGTCATCGCCCTGACGCTGCCCGGTGCAACGGACGGCCTGAACGCGCTGTTCACCCCGGACTGGGCCGCACTGGGCAACAGCGCCGTGTGGGTCGCCGCCTACGGCCAGATCTTCTTCTCGCTCTCGGTCGGCTTCGGCATCATGATCACCTACTCGTCCTACCTCAAGCCCAAGACGGACCTCACCAGCTCCGGTCTCGTGGTGGGCTTCGGCAACTCCAGCTTCGAGATCCTCGCCGGCATCGGCGTCTTCGCGGCACTGGGCTTCATGGCCGGGGTCGCCGGGGTGGGCGTCGACGAGGTCGCCACCTCGGGCATCGGCCTCGCGTTCATCGCGTTCCCGACGATCATCTCCCAGGCGCCCCTCGGCACCCTCATCGGGGTGCTGTTCTTCGCGTCGCTGACCTTCGCCGGGTTCACCTCGCTCGTGTCCATCGTCGAGGTCGTCGTCGCGGCGGTCCAGGACAAGCTCGGCCTGCGCCGGCGCACCGCCGTGGTGGCTGTCGTGGTGCCCATGGCGCTGATCTCCCTGGCCCTGTTCACGACCACCACGGGGCTGAACCTGCTCGACGTCACGGACAACTTCGTCAACCAGTTCGGCATCGTGGCCGCGGCACTCGTGTCCGTGATGCTCCTGACGGCCGGCTTCTCCGCGCTGCCGACCCTGCGGGACCACCTCAACTCGGTGTCCTCCTTCAAGCTGGGGCGCACCTGGATGGTCGTGGCCGGCGGGCTCACCCCGATCGTGCTGGGCTACATCCTCATCGACACGCTCACCACCACCGTGGCGGAGGGCTACGGCGAGATGCCCACCTGGTTCGTCAACACGTTCGGCTGGGGCATGGCGATCGGGCTCATCGTGATCGCCTACGTGCTCTCGAAGCTCCCGTGGCCAGGAGCCTCCCGGGCGAACGAGCTCAGCCCGTCCCCCGCGATCCTGGACGCCTTCACGGACCGGAACCGGATGGAGGGGGACCGGCACCTCTCCCACTGGTCGGACACCGCCCTGCGCACCCCGGCCCTCGACCAGGACTTCTCCTACCGCGCCCTCGCCGAGGGCACGGCCGGGTCCACGGGCCGGCACGCGGAGGCCCCCGCCGCGGCGACCGGCACGGCGCCCTGGAGCTCCGGCACCACGTCCAGCACCACCGGATCCCAGGAGGACCCCCGATGACCACTCCCGCCATCATCATGCTCATCGTGGCCGTGTGCACGGTGTGGGGCGGCTTCATCGCCGCCGTGCTCCACCTGCGGCGCACCCCCGAGGTCCCGGACAACGACCAGGGCTTCGGCGGCGACGACTACGTCCGCACCACCTGACCCCGTCCCGCACCCCCGGGACCAGCAGGAGGGCTCCCGGCGCCGCGCGGCGCCGGGAGCCCTCCTGCGCGTGGTGCTCAGGCGCGGCGCGCCCGCGGGGCGCGCACCGCGTCCAGCACGAGGAGCAGCACCGCGAGCCACACGAAGCAGAAGCTGACCCAGCGCTCCAGGGGCATCTGCTCGCCGAACACGAGCACGGCCAGCAGGAACTGCCCGATGGGCGCCACGTACTGGATCATGCCCACGGTGCTCAGCGGCAGGCGGGTCGCGGCGACCCCGAACAGGATCAGCGGCACGGCCGTGATCACGCCCGAGGACAGCATCAGCAGGAGGTGGCCGGTGCCCTCGCTGCCCAGGGTCAGCCTGCCGTCCGCCCCGAGCAGCGCCACGACGATCGCGGCCACCGGGGTCAGCGCCATCGTCTCCACGGTCAGCGTCACGATCGCCGGGTAGGACCCGCCCATCCGGTTCTTCACGAGGCCGTAGAAGCCGAAGGAGAAGGCCAGGCCCAGCGAGAGCCACGGCACCCGCCCGTAGAAGACGGCCATGACCACGACCGCCACGAACCCGATCCCCACGGCCGTCCACTGCAGGGCCCGCATCCGCTCCCGCAGCACCAGCACGCCGAGCAGGATGGCCACGAGGGGGTTGATGAAGTAGCCGAGGGAGGCCTCCAGGGTGTTCCCCGTGGTCGTGGCGACCGTGTAGAGCCACCAGTTGACCCCGATCAGCAGGCCGGCCACGGCCAGGGTCCCGAGAGTGCGCGGAGCGCGCAGCGCCCGGCCCAGGGGGTGCAGCTGCCCGGTGAGCGCCAGCAGCGCCAGGCAGAAGACCAGGGAGAAGAGCACGCGCATCGCCACGATCTCCACCGGCGTGGCCGGCTCCAGGGCCACGAAGTACAGCGGGAGCAGGCCCCAGATCCCGTAGGCGGCGAATCCGGAGAGCACTCCGGCCCGGGTCCTCGACTGTTCGTCGGGATCCGGGCCGGGTGCGGTGTTGTAGGCGGTCACGCTCGAGGGTACCGCCGGGGGTCAGAGGCCGAAGAATCGGCTGAAGAAGCCCTTCTTCCGATCGCCCTGCTCCTCCTCGGCGGTCTCCTCGCCCTCCACCACGGGCTCCGTCCCGGCGCTGCCCGGGACGCCGGGGCCGGCCACGACCTCGCGCTCGACCTCGCGCTCCACCTGCGGCTCCGCGACGGGCTCCCGGTGCTGCGCGGCGGCGGGCTCGGGCACCTCCTCGCGGGCCGGGCGGACGGGCTCGGGGCCGGGCACCACCGTGGTGCTCACGCGGCCCGGGCGCACCTCCCGGTCCGAGGGCTCCTGGTCGAACGGGAGGTCGGTCTCGGCGGCACCGGCGTGCGCGGCGGCCGGCTCCTCGGCCGGCCGGGACTCCTCGGCCGGTTCGGGCCGGACGTGCTCCGTCTCGACGAAGTCGGGCACCTCGATCGGCTCGGGCTGCTCCCGGGGGGCCTCCTCGGGCACCGGGGTCTCCGCGGGAGCCACCGGGGCCGCGGCGCGGTGCGGCTCGGCCTCCTGCCGGGCGGCCGTGGCCTCGGCGGCGGCACGGTCCTCGCGCAGGATGGCAGCGCGCTCCCGGGCGTCGGCGGCCAGGTCCACCAGGATCTCGGGGCCCACGGACGGCTCGGCGGGCTCGACACCGGAGATCTGGTGGTCGTCGAACCAGAACCGCTGCGCGCCGTCCCGCACGGTCACCACGCACGTGGCCTCGGTGTCCCACTCGATGTGGGCGCCGCGCAGCTTGGCGTAGGAGTCCACGGCGAGGTTGTGGTCCACCGCGGTGTCCGTGGTCAGCGCCTCGGCGATGACCCGCATCATCCGCTCCACGGTGAGCTCGGGGAGCTCGAACTCGGGTCCGTCCAGCAGCAGCCACGCGGTGACGCCGCCGCCCGCTCCCGCGGGGTAGTGCGCGTACACGCCCGTCACGGCCTTGGCCGCCAGCGTCAGCCGGCGGGCGAGGCCCTCCGCCACGGGCAGCTCGTCGGTGGACAGCTCGTCCACGCCCAGCCGTTCCCCGGCCTCGCGGGCCTGGACCGCGGCGGAGACCACCGCGGCCGGGAAGTGGCCCAGCTCCTGCCAGGACCAGATCCAGGAGCCGCGGGAGGCGGACTCGGTGCCCAGCAGATAGGGCGTCAGGGTCACGGGGGGCTCGGTCTGCAGGGTGAACGCCGGCGCGGAGAAGTCGACGTCCCACCCGGCGCCCTGGGTCAGCTCGGCCAGCCTGGCCTGGTACTCGGTGGAGATGAAGATCGACTCGTCGATCAGTTCCTGCAGCGTTTTCGTCATGCGTCCAGGCTAGCAACCCTCGCGGGTGCGGGAGCGTCACGGCGGGCGCCGCCCGGTGCGTCGGCGGGGGCGCCGGACGGCCGCTCCGCCCGCGGCGGCCGGGGACCGCTTGGGTAGGGTGGGGCGAGACCCTCGGGGCCCCGCGGGTGCCGCGCCCGGCCCCGCGCCCGTCCCGTGACCACACGATCAGAGCAGGCCCCCTCGCGGGCCGGGAACGAGCCACCGCATGAGCGAGACCCCCGCCACTCCGACCCCCGGACCGGCCCGGCAGGAGCTGCTGAACACGATCGGCTCGTGGGTGCTCTCCGTGCTGCGCACGGAGCCGGGATGGGACCGGATGGTCGTGGACCTCAAGGTCCAGGGCGGGCGCGTGCACCTGCGCGTGCGCGAGCAGCGGGGCGACGAGGTGGTGCCCGGCACCGCCGGGCCCATCAAGGAGGACAGCGCCGTCATCCCCGCCGTCGAGCAGCTGCGGGAGAACGTCCACGTCCCGGGGCGCGGGACGTGGTTCACGGCCACGGTCGTGATCCTCGCCGAGGGCTGGCCCGAGCCGACCCACCGGATCGGAGGGACCTACGACCTCGACGGCGAGCCCCGCCAGTGGGGGACGGAGGGGCCGTTCACGGCCCAGGACGTCCTGGCGCACCTCGAGCGCTTCCCTCGCACCCGCGCCCGGATCCCCGCGTGGGCCCTCGAGCTCGCCCGGCGGGACGGCGTCGAGCTGCCGGTCCTCGCCCCGGGCGCCGAGCAGCAGGCCGACCCCGAGGGGGTCGTCAACCCCCTCGTGCGGGCGGCCGTCGACCGGTTCGTGGGCGCCCCCGACAACAAGGCGATGATCGAGGTCGTCCGGCAGTGCATGGCGGGCTCCCTGCTGCTGGACGTCACGGCCAGCGACCTCGTGGCGGGCCCGGGCGGGGAGGCCGTGGGCCCGGAGTCCACCCTGCGCGTCCAGACCCTGGGGGAGCCGGACGGCACGCGGTCCCTCGCCGCCTACACATCGGCGGCGGAGGCCCAGGCCATGTTCGACCGCCACCACCCGGACGGCGGCAAGCCCGTGCTGCTGCGCGAGTCCGCCGTGAAGGTCCTGAAGATGCTCGCCGACGACCCGCAGCACGACCACCTGGTCATCGACCCGGCCCACCGCGGCTGCCGGATCAGCCGCCCCCAGGTGGAGTGGGCGATGCGGGCGCCGCGCAACGACGCCGTGAAGGCCGCGATGCTCGAGAACAACATGTCGCAGCTGCTCGCAGGGCTCCTGGCCCCGGACGCAGTGCTGCTGCTCGGTGCGCGCGTGCAGGACGGGCGCGCCGTGCCGGTCTACGCGAAGCCGCAGGAGGAGGGCGCCGCGCCGGACACCCTCCTGCTGTTCACATCCGCGCCCGAGGTCGCCGTGCTGGACACCACCCTGGAGGTCCGCTCCGCGCCGGCCCGCCAGGCGCTGCGCTTCGCCCTCGACGCCGGGGCGCGGAAGGTCAGCATCAACGCGCACCCCCCGGTGGCCACGCTGACCGCCGACCAGCTCCGGGAGCTCCTGGCCCTCGTGGAGAAGGAGCCGGGGCAGGCTGGGGGCGCCGAGGCCGGGCCGGGTCCGGCCGGGGACGGCACCGGGCGGAGCTGAGTCCCGGCGGGCGGGTCAGCCCGCGGCGGGGAGGGGCTGCTCTGCGGAGGGCTGCTCCGGGGCGGCCTGCTCGGGGGAGGCCCCGGCCGCGAGGCAGTCGGCGCAGATGCCCTGGTAGACGACGTCGGCGGTGAGCAGCTGCATGCCGTGGTGCTCGGAGGGCGTGAGGCACGGGGCGTGGCCGACGGCGCAGTCGACGTCGGCCACCGTTCCGCAGCGCACGCAGTACGCGTGGTGGTGGTTGTCACCGGTGCGGGTCTCGTACCGGGCCGGGGACGCGGGCGGCTCGAACTTGCGGAGCATGCCGACGGCCGTGAGGTCGGAGAGGACCACGTAGACGGACTGCAGGGTGATCGCCGGCAGCACCGTGCGGACGTCCGCGAGGACCTCGTCGGCGGTGGAGTGCGGGCGGCGGTCCACCGCGTCGAGGACGGCCAGCCGCTGCTTGGTGACCCGGCGGCCGTGGGAGCGCAACAGGTCCGACCACGCGGCGGCCCGGGCGGTGTCCGGTGCGGGGCGTTCCGTTGTCTGCATCCTTCTACCGTAGCGTTATCACGATGGACTCACAATAGCGGGACGCATCCGCTCCGCCCGTGTGCGCCATGGTCGATCCCTCGTGACAGTTCTGGTCGCACCGGCGGGCACGGGCTTTCACCCGCCTCTGACCTGCGCTTACGATGTGCGCGGGGGATGGGGGTCCGGCAACGTCGTCGTGGCGTGCGCGCCCGCGGGTCGGACGGGACGTTCCCGGAGCTCTTTCTTCCCGAACGACCGCGACCACCACGGAGACAGACATGACGCGTCCTGCCCACGCCCGTCCGAACGGCCACGCCGGCGATCCGGAGGCGCTCCGTGACGACGTCCTCCTCGGCGCCGCCCACTCCGGGGACGCCGACGCCTTCGGGGTGCTGCGGGAGCGGTACCACGGCACGGCCCTCGCCGTGGCGCGGTCGCGGACCGGCAGCACGGAGGAGGCGGAGGGCGTCGCCGCGGCGGCTCTCGGACGGATCGAGCAGATCGTCGGCGAGGGCGGCGGCCCCCGCGCCTTCCTCGGCGCTTTCGTCGTGTGGATGGTCGGGCGGGAGGCCGACGGCGGCACGCGGCCGGTCGCGCTGCCGGACGATCCCGCCGACCCCGCGTCCCTGGTCCGGGTCTTCAGCGGCCTGCCCGCCGAGTGGCAGGGCTTCCTCTGGCGCACCGAGGTGCTGGGCCAGAGCGCCCGCCGGGCCTCGGCGGCGCTGGGGCTCGGCGCGGTCGCGGCCGCCGGTCTGCACCGTGACATGGTCCGGGGTCTCCGCGGGCTCTACGGCCAGGCCGCGGCGGACCGGGCGGCGGGACCGGACTGCGCGGAGTTCTCCGCCGAGCTGCCCCACTTCGTCCGGGGCACCCGCGGGCAGCGGAGCCGGCGGGACGTCAAGGCGCACCTCGACGGGTGCGCCCGCTGCACCGCCGAGTACCTGAGCCGACAGGACATCGGGACGGGCCTGCGCACGTGGACGCTGCCCGTGCTGGCCGGTCTGCCGCTGTGGGGCACCGAGTCCCTCGAGCTCACCAACCTCATCGCCGCCGCGGGCGCGGGGACCGGCGCGGCCGCCGGAGCAGGGGCCGCAACGGGCGCCGCCGCGGCCGGTGCCCCCGCAGGGGTCGCCGCCGTCGGCGCGGGGGCCTCCCGTGCCCGTCCGGAGGACGCGCCGGGAACCTCGCCGTGGTCGAGCCGCAGGACGAAGGTCCTCCTGGGCGCAGGGGCCCTGGCGACCGCCGTGGCGGTCGCCGCGGTGGGCGTGTCCGGCGGGGGCGACCCGGTCCCGGCCGCCGACAGCCTCGCCGCCGAGCGGGCGCCGCGCACCGCCGAGGACCTGGAGAAGCCTCGCGCGGACGGTCCTGCGGCCGGAGCGGAGCAGGACGACGACGAGTCCGGTGCCGGGGTCTCCGCGCCGGAGCGCGACGGGAGCCCGTCCGGGTCGGACGAGACCGCGGCCGGGCAGGCGCCGGGCGACGCCCCGGCCGGCGCGACCCAGGACGGTGCTGGGCCGGAGGCCGCGGCCCTCGTGGCCGACGCCGACCGCAGCGATGACGACCTGGCCGGTGACGCTGTGGCCGGTGCCGGCCGCAGCGGTGACGACGCGGGCGCTGCGGCGGCCGCCGGCGGCGTGCCGGGACCGTCCGGGGACGGGGGTGCCACCCCGCCGCGGTCCGGTGCGGAGCGGCCGGCGTCCGTGCCGGGCGGGGACCGTGCCCCGGAGACCGGGACGCCCGGCGCGGCGTCGGGCGATGGAGCCGGAGCTGCCCGGGACGCGTCGTCCGGGGACGCGCCGACGAGCGCGCCGCCGGCCCGCAGGGCCGACGACCCCGCGACCGCTCCCACACCGGCACGGGAGGCGGGCACCCCCTCGCCCGTCCCGTCGGTGCTGACCCCGCAGCCGGTCGTGGACGCGAGCCCCGCGCCGTTCAAGGCGCCGGCGCCCCCGGCCCGGACGGCCGGACCGCCGAGCGACCGCACGGGCTCGGACGCCGCTCCCGGACGCCGGCACGGGCAGCAGGGGGCCGGCGCCCCCGGGGTGCGGTACGCCGAGCGCGGGCCCCGGCACCGCGGGACGAGCTGGGACGAGGACGGGTCCCGCGAGCGGAAGCACTCGGGGCGCCACGGCCGCGAGCACCAGCGGGGGTCGGACGGGGCGCCCGGCCGCTCCGGCGGCCACGCCGACCAGAGGGAGGGCCGCCCCCACCGCTGAGCGCCCAGCCCCGCCCGCCCCTCCCGGAGGCCTGGCGTCACCCGGCGACCCCGCGGCTCCCGGCGGCACTGTGTTACGAACGGGAACGGCTCGTGACAGGAGCGGCGTGCCGCCCTCCACCGGGGCGCTCTACCATGGGCTCGGGGGACCGGGGGGTCCACAGTGCTGGAACCGCGCGCCGTCGGCGTGCGCCGTCATCGTCTTCGCCGGGGGCACGGCCCTGCGGCACCGCTCCCGGGTCGCCCGCACCGCAAGGTGACCGAGCGTTCCCGAGACCGACGGAGACCCCATGATGCGCACGACCGAGCCGCTCGCCCAGGGGCGCACCCCGCGCACCGACGAGGAGCTGCTCGCCGCGGTGCGGGCGCAGCAGCCCGACGCCTTCCCGGACCTGCGGGACCGGCACTGGCACACCGCCGTGGTCGTGGCCAGGCTCCACACGCCGAGCCGCCAGGACGCGGAGCAGCTGGCGGGCACGGCCTTCGACCAGGTCCTCGCGGAGCTCGGCGAGGAGACGCAGGACGAGGACGGGCCGGGGGTCTTCCTGCGGGCACGGCTGGTCGCCGTCGTGGGCCGGGCCGGCGTGGAGCGGGCGAGCGCGGCCGGGACGGTCACCGGCATCTATCTCGGTCTCCCCGCGTCGTGGCAGGCCGTGCTGTGGCACCTGGAGGTCGAGGCCCTCGGGCTCGAGCGGACGGCCGCGGTGCTCGGGCTGAGCCCCGCCGCCACCACCGCGCTGCACCTCGAGGCGCGCGCCGGGCTGCGGGCCGCCTACCGCCGGGCCAGGCAGGACCTGCCGACCCTCGCCGGGTGCGCGGACTGCGCGGCCGACCTCGGCGCCTTCGCCGACGGCGGCCTGTCCGCCGAGCGGACGCAGGCCGTGCAGGACCACCTCGACGAGTGCCCGCGCTGCACCGCCGACCACCTGTACCTGCAGGACACCGAAGCAGGCCTGCGCGGCTGGCTGCTGCCCGTGCTCGCCGGGGTGCCGCTGTGGGACGTCCGGACCGACGAGCTCGTGGAGCTGGTCCGGGCCGCGGGACGGATGAGCGCCGGGCGACTCGGCGCGGCCCCGGGCACCGACGTGGCCGGCGGGGCCCTCGCCGCCGTCCACGTCACCCGGCGGGGCCGGAAGGTGCTGCTCGGCGCCGGGGCCCTGGCGGCCGCGGCGGCGCTGGCCGGGATCGTCGTGACCGGCTCCGGCGGTCCCGGCGACGGGACGACACAGGCCACGGGGCGCCTCGGCGGCTCCGGCGCGACGGGCCCCTCCGCGCCGGAGGCCTCCGCACCCGCGGCCTCCGCCGGGGACGACGGCGCGGCCACCATGGCCCGCGGCGCCGGTGCAGCGGTGCCCGGTGGTGCCGGCGGGGTGCTGTCGCTGCCGACCTCCGAGCCGTCCCCCGGCCCCCTGACCGAGGCCGCGGCCGAGGCACGGACCGCCGGGGCGGGCGGCGGAACGATCACCACCGCGGCCACGACGGACGGACCGGCCGCCGGCTCACGGGAGGCCGCCACCGATGCCGGCGCGTCGACCGGGCGTCGCACCGAGGCGGCCCCCTCCACCCGGGGGAGCGTCCAGGACGACGGCCGAGCGCCCCGGCCCGCGGCGGCGGGTGGACGGCCCTCGGACAGCGGCACCCCCGGCGGCTCCTCGGCGGCCGGCGGCGGCACTCCTGCGCCGCTGCCCGCGGCCGACGACGACGGCAGCCCGGCCGGGGAGGCCCCTGTCGAGCAACCCCCGGCCGCCGGGCCGACCGAGCCCAGGACGCCGGTGACCGAGAGCCCGGGCACCGAGCCACCCGCGGAGGAGGTCCCGGCCCCGGAGACCCCGGGCGCGGAACAGCCCCCGGCAGAGTCCCCGGCTCCGGAGGCCCCCGAGGCCCCGGCGTCAGAGCCCGCGGCAACGGCGCCCGCGGCAACGGTGCCTCCGGCCGAGGAGCTCCCGTCGACCGGAGCAACCGGGCCGGGGACCCCGTCCTCGGAGCCCGGTGCCGGCGGTGCCACTCCTCCCACCCCCGGCGGGTGACCGCGGCGATCCCTCCGGCACCGGGCGACGAGCACGCCCGGCGCCGGCTGGGAGAACCCTGGGCGTCGCCCGGCCCGGGAAGACCGGCGCCGCCGGCGCCGTTGTGCCCAACGGAAGACCCCCGTTCCCGATGAAGGAGCCGCACCCGCGATGCACAGCCACAACAACGGGCTCAAGACCGTCCTGCTGCTCGGCGGCCTGTGGGCGGTGCTGCTGGCCATCGGGTGGGTCGTGGCGAGCGGGACGGGCAGCAGCGTCTTCATCTGGGTCTTCGCGCTGATCGGCCTGGCGTCCACGGCGTACAGCTACTGGAACAGCGACAAGCTCGCCCTGCGCTCCATGCGCGCCATCCCGATCACCGAGCAGCAGGCGCCGGGCTACTACCGGATCGTGCGGGAGCTGTCGCAGCGGGCGAACCAGCCGATGCCCCGTCTGTTCATCGCCCCGACGATGAGCCCCAACGCCTTCGCCACCGGACGGAACCCGGAGAACTCGGCGGTGTGCGTGACCGAGGGCATCCTCCAGCTGCTCGACGAGCGCGAGCTGCGGGGCGTGCTGGGCCACGAGCTGATGCACGTCTACAACCGGGACATCCTCACGTCCTCGATCGCCGCGGCCGTGGCCGGCATCATCACCTCGGCCGCGCAGTTCCTCCAGTTCTCGGCCATCTTCGGCGGGGGGCGGGGCGGTGACCGCGGCAACCCTCTCGTGGGGCTGCTCCTGGCCTTCCTGGCGCCGCTCGCCGCGACCGTCATCCAGCTCGCGGTCTCCCGCACCCGCGAGTACGACGCCGACGAGGACGGCGCGCAGCTCACGGGCGATCCGCTCGCGCTGGCCTCCGCCCTGCGCAAGATCGAGATGGGCACGAACGCCCGGCCGCTGAACCCCGCCGACCAGAAGCTCGTCAACACCTCGCACCTGATGATCGCCAACCCGTTCCGCGGCGGCGGCGCCTCCAGCCTGTTCCGGACCCATCCGCCGACCGCGGACCGCGTGGCCCGGCTCGAGGGCATGGCGGGGATCGGCCGCCGCTGAGCCCGCCCGCCGACGACGACGGAGCCGCCCACCTCGCGAGGTGGGCGGCTCCGTCGTCGCACGGGGGGAGCGGCGCGAGCCGCGCCGCGGGACGAGCTCAGCGGTAGTTGATGAACTGAGCCGGGGTCTTTGCCAGTGGTTGCAGGCAGCTAACTCCCGCGTATTTCCGGGGACATCTCGTAGCGCCTGATGGTTCCTGTTCGACCGCTTGCGGGCTTTCTGCGGACTTCTTGCGGACTACAGGGCCCGAGACCACGACCCGTGGAAAGGCCATCACGGTGTAGACCTGGCGCTCTATCGCGACACGGTGCGCGGTCCACCCGCGCCTGCCTGGAACGAGGGACGATGGAAATTCCCCCAGGAAAGGACCCCCGATGCCCGACTACAAGGACTTCTCCATCAAGCTCGTTCGACGAGCCCTGAACAGCAACGACGAGCTTCCCCGGAACTTCCGCAGCAACGCCAGCGGCACGTGGCTGGGCAACGCCATCTTCCAAATCGCGGCCATTCACGACCACGACGAGCCGATCCTGTACATCGGCGCCACGATGACCCACCCGCGGAAGGGTGATGACGCTCAGGAGCAGCTCAACAACGGCTATCTCGGCGGCGTGGTGATTGCCTTCTCGGAAACGGTGTTCTACCGGGCAGTGGCTACCGAGCGTGATCTGACCACAACCGCCTACCCGCTCGCCCTCCGCAGCCTCGCCGTCACTCAGGTGCAGGGGAGCTACGACGGTGCGTTCAACTCCGCCCCGTACATGGTTGAAGTGGAGGCGGAGCTCTCCAATGGCGGCGCTTTCCACCTGCCGGTTACGCCGGGGGCCACCGAGCCGGCGTTCGACGAGCTGCAGGCTGCACTCTCAGCGCTCCGGAAGGCACTCACGCCTGCCTCGTACGAGGAGCGGTGGCCGGAGCCGACCGAATAGTAAGTGCCCGTTTGCCGTGGGTCTTGGAAGTTCAAGTGACACGGCTTCTTCGCTGATAGTAATCCCAGCTTGGCGAAGCACAGCCCCGGTCGCCGGATAGTGACCGGGGCGTTGCTTCTTATCGTCCCTGCCGCGGATAATTCACAGTGAAAGGTGAAAGCGGTATCAATTGCCATTTCCTTAATTGGCACTAACGGCGGTTCATTCGTATTCTTCCGTTATGGCTAAATCTCCTGAGCTCGAGAAGCTGTACACCGTCGCCCAGGTCGCCGAGCTCGGCCTGATCCCGTACCACGCCGACACGATCCGGCAGCTATGCCGGAAAGGGCCTGCCCTCGGCGGGCTGCGCACGGTCCGCCCGGGCACCAACAAGGCCGCTAAGTACCTCATCCCCGCCTCGGCCATCGAGGAATGGAAGAAGCGGAACGAGTACTCTCCCTGGGCCCGGTGACAGGGGTGACTCCCCGGTTGCTACTTCTTCCTCTTCCTCCGGTGGCGCCTGCGGCGAGGCCCGTTCTTCCGCAGAGGGTTCTTGTGCTGTGAGTTCTTTCGACCGTCCGGATGTGCTGCAAGGTAGGCGAGAAGGGTGTTTGCCACCTCTTCCATAGGCGCCGAGATGTCCTCAATTGACCGTTCTCCATCCGTCCATGGAGCAACGACGACACAGAGCCAGATAATGACCACGAGAAGTTTCCGGATCGTCTTGCGGCTCGTCTTCGCTTGCGGAGCGAGTCGTTTGGCGTCGGCCTTGATTCGCCGTCGTAGGTGCTTGTCCG
The DNA here is from genome assembly GCF_013368965.1 of Kocuria salina. Taxonomy (NCBI): domain Bacteria; kingdom Bacillati; phylum Actinomycetota; class Actinomycetes; order Micrococcales; family Micrococcaceae; genus Kocuria; species Kocuria salina. The sequence continues at coordinate 164,045 of NZ_SSSF01000005.1, read as the reverse complement.
AGAACAGCACGCGTTCGATGTCTTGCCAGGCGTCGTCCAAGAGCTGCTCATCGCGCATGAGCTCTTCCACCTGGAGGGCCCGCGTGTCCTCGTCGGACTCCTCCCGGACTGCATCTGCCTCAAGTCGCCACGCGACGTCGCTGAGCAATCTGCCGATCGCTGGCGTCGACACAAGCAGCCGTGAGACTGCGAGTGTCGAGGTGGGTGAGATGAGTCGCTTGAGCTCGGGGGACTGGAAGCTGGCCACCGCCGAAGTGCTGATCAGCTTGGAGACATCAGACCATCCAGAATTGGCCAGGATGGACCGAGTGAGACCTTCTATGGCTGGGCCGGTGATGGCCGGGTAGCGGACGTTTAGCGCTCCGCCGGCGGACGCGAAATCCATCTTCGGCAGAAAACTGGTGAGAAGGCCATCCGTGACGGACGCAGCGCCGAGGAACTTGCTGGCTGAACCCTGGTTGATGAGGCTCGCCATGCCGGATCCGGCGTTGAGGCCTTTGAACATGGAACTTTGTCCGATTGCGCGGGCAATCGCAGAGTTGTCGAAGCTTGGTAGAACCGACTTTCCATAAAGAGACGCTAATCTCGCGCCCGCTCTTCCCGTGATCTCCTTCAGCTCATCAAACTCCGCGAGTTCCTCTGGCGCAAGCAGCTCAGCGCGCTCCTCGTTGGAGAGGGAAGCAAGCTCCTCAAATCGCTCCAAGGACATAGGTCGGTCCTCGGAGCCCTCCCATCCTGGGAACTTCTCACGGAGACGTCTGCGGACATCGTCTCTCGTCGGCTTGTCGACTCCGGGATGGTCTTCCGGGGTCTCAGGGGTCTCTGTCATCGCGTCCTCCTCGTGGATGTCTCTCCATTGTGGCTGGCTCGATGCGTAACGATGGGGATCAGAGGGCGGCGGATCGACAGGCGTCGTTACGATAGTGAACACCCCCAGTGCTCAGGAGTACCCATGCGTCGCCCTCACCTTGTCCCTCTGCTCGTGTTGCCCCTCTTCCTGGCCGGCTGCGCGGAGGACACGTCCACGGCCGCGAGTGAGCTTGAGACGGCAAGTCCGTCTCCCACCGCGGCTACGGCCACGAAGGATGGCCAGTACGAGGGAGACATCCGGGACTACGGCGAGATCGCCTCTGAGCAGGAGCGCTCGGTCACCGAATGGCGAGCTGACTGGGACGAGAACAACTGCTTCTCACAGGTCGGCCAGAGCCCGTTCTGCATGGCCAACATCACGACGGCCAACTTCATCAGCCAGACGGTAAGCGCCAGCTTCGAGGGCGCAAGCAAGCCCGGGGTGCCGGCCTACATCGGCGATGTCCCCGACGAGGGGGAATGGCTGACCGAGACGACGATCGAGAAGGCGGACGAGGCGCACACCCTGGCGGAAGGATGGCAAGAACTCGACTGCACCACGGAACTCGCCGCGTGCCAGGTCGACGGGCGACGGCTCGCCAGCGCCATGGAGGACCTCGAAACCAAGCTCATGGAGTGGGGCGACGTCTGATCCCCAGCGGCGTCTTCGGCCACCAGTAGGCTGAAACGAGCGGGCCCCCATCCCGCACCGCATAGGAGAGGGAGAGCACCATGTCCAAGCAGCAGGAGACCGCCGACGCATTGTTCGCAGAGATCAAGGCAGAGATCTCTGGCCTCCAGCAGTGGATGCCTGGGGAACGTCCGGAGCACCTCGAGAAGCTCTGTAGGGCCTATGCCGCGGTTGCCGCCAACCTTCCGCCGGTGGAACCGAAGAGTGCCTACGAGGATGGCGGCGTGACGTTCGTCTGATGGCCAGAAGGGCCCGGACACCACCAGGTGTCCGGGCCCTCGTCTTTCTACGCACGAGGCCTATGGCCGTGCGATGAGGTTCAGCTCGTAGTGGGTGCCGTGGGCGTAGTGGGTGGGGTGGGCGCCGAGGCGCTGGTAGAGCCGGTGAGCGGTCTGCATCTGGTGGAGGGAAAAGCCTGCCACCGTGGTGACACCGCGGGCGACGAGCAAGGCCACCAACTCCTTGAGGACGTCGTTTCCGATTCCCTGGCGTTGCGCGGTGGGGTGCACGGCGAAGCGGGACAGAAGCATGGCCCCAGGGGTGGCCTGGCGTGGTGCGAGTGTACAGGTGGCGACCAGCCAGCCGAGCCGCTCGACGACAATCACGAGCCCCTGCTGGCGCCGTGCAGCGACGTCCTCGGCCCGCTCCAGCAACGGCACTCCGGTGCCCTGGTAGGCGTCGGTGAGGAGCGTGGCCACCGCCACGTCGTCCGCGGCGGTGGCCACGCGCACCCGGAGGTCAGTGCTCACGCTGCCCTCTTGGCCCTGGTCTTATCTGCGGCCCTCTTGACGTTGCGGGCCAGGACAGTGAGCTGGAGGATCCTCTCCTGTGGAAACACGACCTGACTCATGATGTGGTACTCGGTGACCTTAACTCCGGGGAGTTTGGCCGCGAACTGCAGGAACGCCTGCGTCGGAACGTCTTGGTTGTTCATGCGGATGTAGGCGGCCTTGTCCATGAGGACGTCCCGGTAGTTGAGGGCTCCCTCGGGTGCCTTCATGAAGATCGGTATCCGATGCGGTTCGAACTGATCGAGGCCGTCCGAGAAGTTGATGCAACTGCCGGTGGTGCGGATCCCCGTGGCGTTCATGGCGCTCAGCAGCCCGTGCAACTCCTCGTCCACCTGCACCTGCTCACCGGTCACCGTGGTGAGCGTCTTGGCCGGGTGAAGGTTGGCGTGCTCGGCGCAGAACTTGCAAGTGCAGGGCGCCCCGAGCGCCTCCGCGGTGATCATGACGTTGGTTTGGCCGTGCCGGCCCAGCTGCCACTCCCACGAGGGCCGGACGACCCGTTCCATGGGGTCCGACACCGTCTCCGCGCTGTCGCTCGTGTTGAACCGGAGCTCGGGCTCCAGCTCCCCGTTAGCCCGGGCCTGCAGGATAGAGAGGGCTTTCTTCGAGAAGCCCACGGGGCGGTCCTTGATGTAGGACTCGTAGTCGTTGTAACCCATGAGGATCTGCAGCTCTTGGTGGATCGTGGCCACGGCGCCGGCGCATTCCTTGCGGCCGCCGATGTCGACGGACTTCTTGATGCCCATGGCTTCGCCCTCCGGCGGTACGTGGACCAGGTCACCGTCGAACATGTGGCAGCCGAAGAATTCGCCGTCCTTGGCCACGGACCTCCAGATCTGGGAGTAGCCCTCGTCGGTGAACAGGTCGGTGATGTATTCGCGGCCGCGGTTGCTTTCCGACCATGGGCACTCAGGGCACCCTTTCAGTGCGGCCGGCTTCCTGGGCAGGTCGTTGATGTGGCAGGTGGGGGCGATCTCAGTCATGCTGCGACTCTCCTAGCCTTGGAGGGAGTAGGGAGGTCCCTGACGGGGATGGGGACGATGGAGTCCCGCCAGGCGGGTGTCTTCTTGGTGGAGGCGAGCTCGGACCAGGTGACGTCGCCGTTCAAGTAGGCGTCGAGGCGTTTCTGGGACTTGCCCATGACGTCGAGCTGGCTGTCGGCGGTGAGGTTGTTGAACCAGGCTTCCGGGTCCTGCAGGGTCGGCTTGTCGTCCTCGATCCCGGGGATGCCGAGCTCAGCCCAGGACTTCGTGATGGGTGCCCGGGTGCAGCGGCACGACTGGTGGCCCTTCGGTCCCATCTCGGTCATCGGGTGCTCGGTGCCGTGCATGACCGCGCAGGCGATGCAGGTGCGGGATGAGAGCTCGGTGATCCAGGTCCAGCCCTTCACGATGTCCTTGTTGGCCTCGTCGGAGGCCTGGGACGCGAACCGGTGGGCGTCCATCATCTCGGTCCTCGCGAGGTTGAGCGTCCGGGAGAGGCCGCCGTTGAAGGCCGTCTCGGTGTCCTTGACCATCTTCCCGCGGACCTTGCGCGGGTTGTCCCCGACGGCGATACCGCGGATCAGGTTCTTCTTCATCGCGGCCACGGCGTCGTCCGCGAGGTGCCACCGGGCGGACTGCACCTGTTGCGTGGTGCGGGTGACGATCGCGGCCAACGCGTCGTCGCTCATGCGGTCCCAAGTCACGACGAGCCCGGCTTGGCCGGCGGGGAGCTGGGATGCGATGGCGGCGGCGTTGGCGTCCACGACGGCACTGATGGCGTCATCGAGGTCACGGACGATGAGCCGCTCGTTCTCCTCCGACAGGAACGTGAGCTGCGTGTGAGCCGCCTTGAGAGCCTTCGCGAGGCGGGTGGCCTTGGACATCTGCGCGTGGGTGACGTACCCGTCTTCGGCGCCGAGCATCACGTCGGACAGGGCATCCTCGAACTGGGGGCGGAGGTCGTTCCAAGCGCCGACCCATGCGGCGACAATGTCCCGCACGTACTCGTCCTGGATCCGCTTCGTGAGGGCGGACGCGTCCCGGACGTGGGCTAGGGCGTCGTCGTTCACAGCCACCGGCGGGCCACCTCCCCGGGGTCCCGACCGGCCCTGTGGGCGTCCGTGAGGGACGTCCCGATGCGCTCCTCGGCGGTGAGGCTGAGCTGGTGCAGGGCGTCCTCGTATGCCTCGATGATGGCCTCGGCGTGGGGCTGCTGCTCGGGGGTGAGGCTGGCGCGGATGATCGCTGCGGTGCGCTCGGGCCCGCTGAGAGCCTTGATCCGCTCGATCTCGGCGCTCACCGGTTGCCGCCCATGGCCGAGATGAGGTCGGCGTCCTCCACCGGGTCGAACTCGTCGTCAGGCCCGTCAGCAGGCTCCGAGCCGGGGATGGACTGGCCGGTACGTTCCCGGTCGAGTTCGGCGAGGTACTGCAGGGCCGCCTCCGGGGTCGGACCCACCACGCTACCCATGTCCTCGGACCAGGCGACGTCACCGCCGTACTGCCGCAGACTCGACGCTCCCGCGGGGTGCATCCCTTCGGCGAGGGCGAACCGGCAGTAGGCCGCACGGTTGAGCGCCCTGCGCCACACCTGGTGGAGGTGCGCGGAGCGGCCGATGGTGTAGGAGGACCCCGGCTCCGTGGGGGCATCGGCGGGCTTGTACTCCCAGCCGTCGAGGTCCTTGAGTTGGGCGAGGAGCTCGTTGATCTTCACCTTGTGCTCGTCGTGCGCCTGCTTGGCCGTGGCGGCGTCCTTGTCGTACTGGGCGGCCCACGCCTCGAGGAGCGCCGTGCGGGCCTCTTGGACCTGCTCCCGGGCCGCCTGCGCGGCTCCCTCGAACGCCCGGGCACGGCGGTGGCAGGCGTCCACCTTGATGGAGATCTCCTCGGCGACGGCCGGGTCGGCGAGGATCAGGGCCCCACTGTTGGCGTCGAGCTCTGCGGCTTCGGCGCGGGCGCCGGCGGCCTTGTCCTGCCACTGGCGGACGGTGGTGCGTGCGGTCTCGAGGGCCTTCTCGGCCTTCTGGACGGGGGTGGCGGCCATGGTCAGGACTCCTGGATCTGTCGGAGGATGCGGGGGGTGTAGGCGTTGGCCTGGGCTTCGGCGAACACCCGGGTGCTGCTGAGGGTGGTGCGGCCCTTGTAGTAGGCGTTGCGCTTGTCGAGGTGCCGGGTGACGTGCTGCAGGGCGTCGAGGTCGTTGTGGCCGGCCTTGACCGCGGCCTCGTAGGCGATGCGGATCTCGATGTCGGTGGTGGCCCGGGCGTCGGCGGGGTCGGCGCCGTCCTTGAGCTGCATCTCGGTCACGTGGGTCCGGGCCGAGGTCTCGAGGCACTCGGCGACGAGGCCGGGGAGGGACGTGAGGATGTTGGAGGCGGGGCTGGGAGCGGGGGTGATGGTCTTGAGGGCGGGTTCACCCCTCAGCGCTGCGAGGATGCGGGCGTCTGTGGCGTTCATGTCGGTCTCCTACTGGTGTTTCCAGGTATGGGGCGGGGCGGTGGCCACCACGCCACCGCCCCGTTTGACCGGCTCCAGGAGGGCGGGGCCCAACCGGTCACATGTCCCACTGTCCTCGTACGGCCGCCACCGGAACTTCCGTGGTTCCGCTCTCGGAACTAAGCCACCTTGGGGCGGCCTAACCCCATGCGTTTCCTGCCCAGATCTGCAGCGTGGTGGGTGCCCACTGGTCGCCGGTCCAGCGCCTAAGGGTGGCCGGCGTTGACTGGGGCTGCGAGTTCAGCGCCCCGCTGTAGAAGCTGACGACGTCCTGGGGGCGGTAGTGATCCGTGGACAGGTGCCCGCCGGCCACCGTGACCGAGGAGAAGGACGCCATGCTCGCGGTGAGCCCGAGGGCCGGGAACTGGTCGATGTGCTCGCTCTTCGGCGTGGTCGTGTCGGCGTAGGACGCCCACGCTTGCACGCGCAGACCGGCGTAGTCCGCGGTTGTGCCTGCCAGTGGTGCTCGGTCGGCGGAGAGCTGCGCGAAGTTGTCGACGGTCGCGCCGTAGGCGTCGAGGATCGCGGTGGAGGACCCGCCTTGGGTGGCGACCCATTGGAAGTTCACGGCCGGGGCAAGCAGGGCAACGGCGCGGAGCGTGGGCACGACGCCTAGCCTGGTTGCGGCCATGGCCACGCCGCCGCCCTGTGACTGCCCGTAGAACAGGGTGTCGGTCACTTCCCACACCGATTGGCACCAGGCGTAGAGGTTGACCAGCCGTTCGATGCCGGTGGCGTTGCCCCAGGTGTTCGTGCCGAGCTGGCCGGACACGATCACGTAGCCGGCGTCTAGCAACGCGTCCCGGGTGGGCACTTGGAAGCTGCCGTCCATGGTGGAGTCGAAACCATCAGTGCCATGGAAGGCGATCACCAGTCTTGCGGGGCCACCCTCGGCGATGGCGGTCGGGGCGTGGATCGTGGCCCGGTCGGGGACCCCATTGGGGTAGAGACGGGCTCGCCTAAAGGGAGTGCCGTTGGCGGTCGTGAGCTGGTCGGCGGTCGTTTCGTCGGGCCAGGCCATTACGCCCCCATGCTGATCTTGTACTTGGCGGTGAGCTCGTCGATGAAGCGCTGGGCGTCGTAGTCGCTGATGCCGCGGTTGAGGATGGCCAGGTCCGCCAGTTCCATGTCCGTGTACTGGGTGGAGGTCCCGGACCCGCGGCCGAGGCGGAGGTCGGCCTGGGTGGTCAGGGCCGGTCCTGCCCCGGTCAGCGGGGTGCGCGTGTTCAGGTAGAGGCGGCTGGTGGTGTCGACGACGGCCACGACGATCATCCACCCGGTGCTGAGGTTCCACGGGGCGTAGAGGCTGGTGTTCGTGCCGTTGGTGAGGATACCGAGCTGGTCGGCGCTGGATGAGGTGCGGATCATGCGGTAGCTGGTGCCGCTGATGGAGGACACCAGGCGGCCGGTGCCGTAGGTGTTGAGCTTGGCCACCGCGATGAACGTGGTTGGGCCGGTGAGGTCGGCGTGGTCAAGGTCGAGGTGGTCGTCGATACCGTCGAACCTAAGGGCGGGTCGTCCGTTGATGGCCCCGGTGGTGAACGTCGGGCCGTTGGCGCCGGTCAGCGCTGCGGCGGCCCATGTTCCGGCGGTGCGGTTCAGGCTGGTGACGGGGGTGCCGGCGGTGCCGTTGTGGCGGGCGATCTCCCACCGGGCCATGAGGTCGCTGTCCGTGTCGAGTGGGGACACCAGTGGCACCGTCGAGGGGGCTGTGCCCGCGCCTGGGGCCACCCACACCACGGGGTATGTGGCGCCCTCGGCGGTCGTGTAGGTGGTCTCAGCGGGTTCGGTTGTTCCGTAGATGTAGTGGGCGCCTTGCGCAGCTACCACGGAGTCCACGGTGGTGGTCGTGGTCCCTGCGCTGGCGTACCTCGCGTCGAGCTGTTGGAGCACTTGGGGGCTGGTGAAGTTGCCTTGCTCGTCGATGTTGGGGATGAGTGTCTTGGTCATGGGTTCTCCGCTCTTAAGCAGCAGTGTGGGCCGGTAGGTTCATGCTCGCTACCGGCCCACTGGCGGAACTTCCGGGCTTCCGCGCCCGGAACTACGCGGCTTCTGCCTCTCCCGTCCGGGCGTCGCGGTAGGCGAGGACGCTGGCCCGGGAGAGGATCCAGCCCTTGCCGAACCGCTCGGCGATCAGGTGTTCCTCTCTGATGAGGCGCCTCACCCACTCGGCAGAGCGGCCGAGCAGCGCCGCGGCCTGTTCCGTGTTGATGGGGTCTGTGATGGGCTCCTTCTCCCGAGGGCGTTGCGCCGGCTCAGGGTTCATGCCGACGTTGACCCGACTGTTGTAGTCCTCGTTGGAGGCTTTGAGCTGGTCGAGGGCGTCATCGAGTACCCGGACGTAGGAGTCCAGTCCTTGCAGCTGCCAGGTGCGGCGGACAGCGTTGATCTCCCCGTGGTTCAGGTGACGGAGGATCACGCCAGCAGGGAGCCCGGTAACCACGGCGTGGAAGGGTGTCCGCCGGGGCGGCTGGTAGGCGGTCATGCGGCTTTCCCCTCGATGGCGGCGAGCGCTCGAAACTCCTCAGCGGCAGCTGCCCGTGCGAGCTCCCACTGTTCGGGGGTAAGACGGGCCGCGGCGAGGACTCTTTGCACCACGCCTGCGAGTAGTTGCGCCTGTTCCTCGGCGAGCCGGATGCGCTTGGCCTCGAACCCGTTCTTCACCAGCAGGTCGAGGAAGCGCCCGGATCGGTCGAGGGCCCGCTCGTACAGCTCCACTTCCACGCGCAGCTGTTCGGTGCCGAGGCTGTTCATGGTGCCGAGCCCGTACTGCAGAGCGTTCACTCGGCGGGCAAGAGCGTCCTTGAGTGCGATCACCTCCGCGGCGACTTTCCCCATTTCCTCGAGCGGGTTGCCGATCGGTGCGATGCCCTCGTGGGCGAGGACTGCCTCGGCTTCGGCGAGGGCCTGCTCGGTGAGGATTCGCCGCTCAGCCTTGGCTCGGGCGCCGGGGCTGTTCGCGCCGTGCATCACGCAGCAATCCTGTCCGGGGGCGGCCCACCGGCGGCACCGGTTCCCGGACTGCTTGGACTTCTTCGTGCACCGCCGGTCATCCGGGGGCAGGGTGGTGGTTTCCATGGGGTCAGATCAACTCCTGGGGTTCCATGAGGTGCCGGCGCGTGGCGCGGGCTCGCTTGATGGACCTGCGCTTTGCTGCGCGGCGATCGCGGGCTTTGACACGGTGGGTGGGTTGGGGGGTGGGCCTCATGCTGCGCTCCTAAGGGTCTGGTTCTTGCGGTGCTGTTCGCGTGCTGTGGTGTTCATGCCGCCCCAGACGCCGGTGGGTTCGTTGTGGGCGATGGCGTAGGTGCGGCAGGTGCGGAGTGCTGGGCAGTCGTTGCAGGCTTCTGCGGCGTTGCGTTGCTCTGGGGCTTTGGGTGAGATCCACAGGGCTGAGTCGCGGCCGTGGCAGGGGATGCGTAGGCCGTCTTCCTTGTGCTGTTCGATCTCGACCATGAGCCTCGTGTGCGCGGTTTCCTGGTCGCGAGGGAGCGGGGGAGGGGGCGCGGGGATGTTGTTCACGGTTGCTCCTGTCGTGCCTGGTGGAGGAGGTGGGCGAGTCGGTCGCGGACGCGCTGCAGCTGGACGTTGCGGCGGTCGAGCATGCGGACGAGGTCCTCGAGGTCCGCTTTGGTCTTGGCGGTGCGGAGCATCTGCTCCACGCGTCGCTCGTCGTGGTCGGTCACTCGGGGACCCTCCAGCCGTCAGCGATGGCGGACGCGAGCTCCTGGGCCCGGGCAGGGTGCCCTCGGTTACGGAAGCGGGCCAGCGCCACTACCGGCGCCTCCTGGTGCTCCTGGTTGTTCTCCCCTTGGAATTCATTGATCCGGCCGACGTTGTCTGACTGGTCGGGCTCTGAGCCGTCGATGGGCTCTTCCCCGTCGTCCCACTCCTCTTCGTCGGTGGGCTCGAGGGGTGCGAAGGCATCAAGGCCGGCGAGGTAGTCCGGGGTCTCCGGTGTGGACTCGTTGGCCTGCAGCCGGTCGAGCTCGTCGTAGGCCTCGGCCGTGTCCGGTTCTCCCGATTCGTCCGATCCTTCGAGCAAGCAAGAGTTGTCCACAGGCGCAGGTGACGATGGGCTGGGAGACGTCGGCCGGATTTGTTTTTCTGATTTGAAGGAAGGAATTGATGAGGATCTGATGGGTCCGCCATCGTGACGGGGGTTTAGTGACTCGTTGGCGGGGGTTTCGGTCAGGATGGCGGGGGTTTCTGACTCGTTGGCGGGGGTTTCCTCACCAATACCCCCGTCAGGTTGGCGGGGGTTTCCTGCCTCGTTATCCACAGGAGCCACCTCAGAAACACCCGTCACGTTGGCGGGGGTTTCCTCTCGCCAGTGGGCCGCGATCCCGAGCGCGTAGACGGTGGCGAGGCCACGTCCGCCCTTCCCTCTGCCGCCCTCATCCATGACTGTCAGGTAGCCGCCAGCGGTGAGGACAGGTAGTGCACGGTCCACAGTGCGGGGGCCGCAGGCGGATCCGCGGGCGATCCCGTCACGGCCGGGGAAGGCATTGCGGCCAAGCTCGTCGGTGTAGTCCCACACCGCCATGAGCACCCGGTACTGGGCAGGGGTCAGCTCAGCGTCGCGGGTGGCCATCTTGTGCCACCAGAACTTGAAGCCCTTGTCTCCGGGCGTCTTGGCCTGCTTGGTCACGCAGCATCACCGCCGGCGTGATCAGGCCCGGTCACGGGCACAAGGCGGCAGAGGATGACGTGGGCGTCGTGGCCCTTGGCTTCGGCCCTGTCTGCGGCTCGTTGGGCTGCGGCGAGGGACAGGAACACGCGGCGCCGGTACTGGTCTGCGCTGGTCTGGACGACGAGCACGAGCACCTGGGCGACGGCGAGCCGGAAGCCGCGGGGGGCGGGGGTGCTGCGCCTTGCCTGGCTCACGCGTCGGTCCTCTTCTCTCCAGCGGTCAGCTGGGTGTTGCAGGTATGCGAAGGGCCGCCCGTGGGGGGACCGGACGGCCCTTCGGTGTGGGGGAGTATTCGGTTAGGCGGTTGATCTAGCGGCGGAGGAGCGTCTGCTGGTAGCACTTCGGGCAGACCAGCCGGCTGTTCTCGTTGCTGTGGGGCCCGATGTAGTCCGTTGCCGCGGGGACCCAGCTCTTGCCGCAGAGGGAGGTGATTGCGGCGCCTGTGAGGATCGCTTCGTCTTGAGACGGGGACCACTCCTCGATGTAGTGGAGGTATGCCTTGCCCTCGTCGTACTCCTGGAGATAGTCGATCTCGAAGCCGTTCTGGTCACGGTGGTATCGGGTCGACGTGGGAGCGGGACGGGTGGGGGTGAGCGTGGACATGGGGGTGTCCTTTCGGGGGGAGTAGGAGCTCGGGGGGAACCTTGGGGGTGGTCTAACTGAGGTGTGGGGTGATCAGGCCGCAGCGGCCATGTCGAACGCCGCGTCGATGTACGCGATGACGTCGGACTCGCGGAACATGCGCCGGCCGCCGATCTTCGCGGACCGCGGGGCGGTGCCCTTGTGGATCTGGTACCGCAGAGCCGTGGGGGTCTTCCGCAGCATCTCGGCGACTTCTTCGACGGTGAGCAACTTGTCCGCCATGTCTCCTCCTACAGTCATTTCCGATGATTGTTCATCGTAAAATCCACTGTACAGGCATTCGCTATGACTGACAACTGGATTTTCCGCTACGCTGGCATCATGCCAAAGACAGACAAAGACATTGGGGCGATCGTGGCGGCGCTACGGGGCCAGACTTCGCAGCAGAACCTTGCGGCCAAGATGACCAGGCAAGGCTTCAAGTGGACCCAGGGCACGGTGTCTTCTGTGGAGAAGGGGGAGCGGTCCCTCAAGCTGACGGAAGGCGCAGCGCTGGCGGAAGTGCTCGGGACTGACATTCGGTCGCTCGTGGGCGAAGAGCAGGCGGCACTTGCGGAACAGGCCTACGACGTCGCCTCCTCGGCGATCCACTGGGCCACCCGTGATCTCCAGGAGGCGACACGCGTGATGGTGGCCGGTCGCCATAACCTCATCCGCTTCGGAGAAGTCCTCTCAATCGACGCGTCCGACTTGGCTGGGGACGCGCACCGATCGCTGCTCGGGCAAGACCCGGTGTCCGTGGTCGAGGAGGAGAAGAATCGCGTCGAGACGGATATGTCGGACACACAGGCCGATGGCATCCTCCTCCCGTACACCGGGCGCCGAAAGCCGCGGATGCTCTGATGGCATCCATCAAGAAGCGCCCGGACGGCGTCTGGCGGGCCCGCTACCGAGATGGCGCGGGCAAGGAGCATGCTCGGCACTTCCCACGGAAGATTGACGCCCAGAATTGGTTGGACGAGGTCACGACCGCGGTGAAGACGGGCCGGTACGTGGATCCTGCTCACGGTCGGGAGACGCTGGGGGAGTACTACCCGACGTTCCGGGTTCGACAGGTATGGACGGCTGGCACAAGGGCGGCCGCGGACACCGCTGTCGGATCTTGCTCGTTCTCCGATGTCCCGTTTGGGAAGCTCCGTCGCTCCCATGTCGAGGCGTGGGTCAAGGGCATGTCGGAGCATCTGGCGCCCTCGACGGTGCGGACTCGGTTCAACTACGTGAAGATCGTGATCCGAGCCGCCGTTGCCGACCGGCGTCTCGCCGAGGACGTGACCGCCGGCGTCCGGCTACCTGCCTCTCGGAAGCGCGAGCACGCCATGGTGATCCCCACCCCCGAGCAGGTGCGGGACGTCCTCAAGGCCGCAGACGAGCACTACGCCACCCTCTTCGCCCTCTGTGCCTTCGGTGGTCTACGTCTGGGGGAGGCTGCCGGTGTGCAACTCGCCGACATCAACTTCCTCCGGCGGATGCTTCACATCGAGCGACAAGTCCAGCGCGCCGGAGCTGGGGCTGTCGAAATCCGTGCGCCCAAGTACGGGTCCGAGCGAGACGTCTATCTGCCGGACGCCCTGCTGCAGACACTCAGTGGCCACATCGAGCGCGGGGTCATCGGCGACGCGGAGTGGCTGTTCCGAGGCCCACATGGCAACCCGCCGGACCGCGCTGCGGTGGGCTACTGGTGGCGGAAGGCGACCAAGGCGGCGGACGTCGATTTCCACCTGCACGACCTCAGACACTTCTATGCCTCCGGGCTGATCGCGGCCGGCTGCGACGTGGTGACTGTGCAGCGGGCGCTCGGTCACTCGAATGCATCGATCACGCTCTCGGTCTACTCGCACCTCTGGCCGACCGCGGAGGACACCACAAGGCGGGCCGCCGCCGGGCTGATGGGCCAAGTGTTCAGCCCTCCTGCGGACTCTGGGCGGACCGCGGAGGGCTGAACGGGGCTTGACTAGGGGCTATGCGCCACCTCAGCGGTAGTTGATGAACTGCAGGTCCACCTCGAGATCCGAGCCCTTGAGCAGCGTGATGACGTCCTGGAGGTCGTCGCGGGACTTCGACGACACCCGCAGCTCGTCGCCCTGGATGGTGGCCTTCACGCCCTTGGGGCCCTCGTCGCGGATGAGCTTGGTGATCTTCTTCGCCTGGTCCTGGGCGATGCCCTCCTTCACGGAGGCCTCGATCCGGTACTCCTTGCCGGAGGCGAAGGGCTCCCCGGCGTCGAGGGACTTCAGGGAGATGCCGCGCTTGACCAGCTTCGACTGGAAGACGTCGAGGACGGCGTTGACGCGCTCCTCGGAGTTCGCCTTCATGAGGATCTTCTCGCCGGAGAAGTCGATCTCGGCGCCCACGCCCTTGAAGTCGTAGCGCTGCGCGATCTCCTTCTGGGCCTGGTTCAGGGCGTTGGACACCTCCTGCTTGTCGACCTTGCTGACGACGTCGAACGAGGAATCGCTGGCCATGCTGCCTCCTGGGCTGGGACGGTGGACGGGCGGCGTGCGGCCCGCAGGACTGTGCCCCAGCCTACCGGGGAGGGCCCCGTCACCGTTTCGTGACCTGCGCCCAAGGATCCGTCCAGGTCGGTCTCCAAGGATGGCGGCATGAGCACATCCGAGGGTCACGACGACGTGACGCCCGGCCCGGGGCGGACCCGGCGCGGAAGCGCCGTGGCGGCCACCGCGCTGGCGGCGGTCCTGCTGATGGGCATCGGGCTGGGACCGGCGGCCGCGACCGCCGACGGGACGGCGCCGCCGGCCCGACCGGGCACGGGGGCCTCGGCCACCGAACGGCTCGACCCCCAGGCGGCGCAGCGGCTGATCGGGGTCGCCGAGGACCTCGCGGAGGCCGTGACCCACGGGGAGATCACCGCGGAGCAGGCGGAGAGGTTCCTCCAGCAGGTGTGCGAGCGGCTCGCCGCCTGAGCCGTCCCCGGCAATTTCGCATCGCGCCGGATCTTCTGTACTGTTGAACTGCTCCCGCACGCGGGGGCGGACACCACCGGTCCGGAAGGGCCGGCGGCAGCACCCCGGCAGATTACCCGAGCGGCCAAAGGGGGCTGACTGTAAATCAGCTGGCAATGCCTACGGGGGTTCGAATCCCTCATCTGCCACGAGTTCCACCACGAAGGCCCCGGTCCGCGGACCGGGGCCTTCGTCGTCCCACGTCACGGCGGGAACAGCTCGTCCCCCGCCGCCGGGACGCGCCCGTCGCCCCGGTCGGCCGCAGGCCGCCGGGGTGGTCCCCGGGTGGCGGCCGGAGGACCTCCGGCTCGCGCGGAATTCCGCGCCCGAGTCCCCTGGTCCGGGGACACGCCGGAGAGGCCGCCGCGCCGTTCCAGCCTTAACAATTGCTAAGAACATGAATATCCTTGTAGCTTGAGATGACAGCATCATCCGGCCACGTGCCAGCACTCCCCGAGCCGGCACGTCGGGACTCCCTACTCCGGATGACCAGCAGCACGACCGACCCCGCAGCGCTCCCGCCGGCGTGCCACGCCGAGGACGCTGGGAAGGACTGTGCCGCGCGCTGGTACCCCAGGGGCAGGCCCGGGGTTCTGAACGATTGAGGAGACAGACCGATATGACTGCTGTGAAGAAGTGGGTGGCCGCGGGTTCGTCGGCTGCCGTCCTGGCCGGAGGCCTGTTCCTGGGCGCCCCCGCCGCCCACGCCGACACCTGTGTGGCCCCCGCCGCCAGCACCGCGGTGACCAACCTGGTCACCGCCGCCGACCACCTCTACGACGCGGGCACGCACTTCAACTCCCTCGTCACCGACCAGGCGGTCCTGGGCCAGCTCCAGACCCAGCAGGCCGTGCTGGAGGACGCCATCGTGAACGACGACACCGTCGACCGGGCGCAGGCCGCCTGGAACGAGATCCTGCGCCTGCAGGAGTCCTACGCGGCCTCGAGCAGCGATCCCGCCGTGGCCGAGGCCTACGCGGCCACCTCCGCCGCCGCGGCGAACTTCCAGTCCGCCGCCGTCGAGGCCCGCGCCCAGGGCGAGGTCTTCATGGAGGACGGCGCGGATCTCGTGGCGCTCTTCCAGGGCAACTGCGACGTCCTGGGCATCGGGGGCGGCTCCGACGACTGGAGCGACTCGGACGACTGGGCCGGCACCGGCACCGACTCCGGCGTGAACCAGGGCATCAACATGCAGACCGCCGAGGAGGGCGGGCTCAGCACCGGCCTGCTGGCCGGCCTGCTGGCCGCCGGTGCGGCCGTGTCCGGGGCCGTGGCGCTCCGGGTGCGCCGCGCCCGCGCCTGATCCCGAACCGCTGACCGCCCTGGTGCCGCGCTCGCGCGGCACCAGGGCGCAGCCATTTCCCCAGCCGATCCCCGGAGGACGCCAGCATGGACGCACCCGAGCAGCAGACCGCGCCGCGACCTCGTGCGGGCACGCGCTGGGCCGCCGTCGGCGGTCTCGGCGCCGTGGCCGCCCTGTCCGCGGTCCTGCTGACGGGCCCCTGGGGCGCGGAGGACGCCGGCTCCCCGGCCGCGACGGCGACCGCCCCGGCGGAGGCCGTCTCGGCGGCCCCCGCCACCCCGGCGCCCACGGGCACCCCCTCGGCCGCGCCCGCCGCCGACCGGCCGCCCGCGGCGGCGCCCGTGCGGCTGACCGTCGAGGACGCCCGGTTCGAGGTGACCGTCCTGCCGCTGACGCCGAGCGAGCAGGAGCTGGCCACGGAGCTGCTGGTCCCCCCGGACACCCTGGACGGCTACTGGCTCACCCCGTACGGCATGCCGGGCGAGGGCTCGGAGAACACCACCTACATCACCGGCCACAGCTGGGAGGACCGGGACGCCCCGTTCAACCGGCTGAGCGATCCCGGGCTCGTGGGCAGCGAGATCGAGCTGGAGACCGGGTCCGGGACGCTGGAGTACGTGGTGGACTCGGTGGTCACCCACGACAAGAACACCCTGAAGGACAGCGACATCTGGCGCATCGTCCCGGACCGGCTGGTCATCGTCAGCTGCTACACCGAGGACCTCTGGGGGAAGAACGTGGTGCTCACGGCGTCCCCCGCGCCGGCCTGAGCCGGAGTCCCCGGCCCCGAGCTCCGGGTCCCGGCACCGGGCGTCAGCCCAGGGCGGCGCGGACCCGCGGCACCACCTCGGCGCCCAGCAGCGTGATCGACTCGAGCACCAGGTGGTGCGGGACGCCTCCCGCGTCCATCCGGAGCAGGAGGCGCTGGTGGCCGAGCGCGCGCTGCTGCGCCACGATCTTGGCGACCACCTCGTCCACGTCCCCCACCACGAGGGTCCCGTCCGGGCCGCACTCCCGGTCGTACTCCTCCCGGGACCAGCGGGGATCCGCCGGCCCGACAGGCCCGTGGCTGCGGGCCCCCGCCGCGAAGTAGGGGTGGCTGAGCTCCCGGGCCTGCGCCGGGGTGCGCGCGACGAAGCCCGGCACGTTCAGGCCCACCGGGGTGCCGACGTCCCGGCCGGACGCCTCGAGGGCCCGCCGGTAGGCCTCGACGACGGGCACCGCCCCGGTGAAGGGGCCGTGCGTGCGCAGCAGGGCGAGGGGCAGCCCGAGGGCGCCGGCGCGGGCCACGGAGGCCGGCGTGCCGGAGCTGCCCAGCCAGATCGGCAGGCACGGCTGCAGCGGGCGCGGCTCGAGCTCGAGCTCGACGCCGTCCCGGGCGAGCGGACCGGCGAAGGTCGGGGGACTGGTCTCCCGCAGCGTGAGGAGCCGGCGCAGCTTCTCCTCGAACAGTGCGTCGTGGTCCTGCTGCTCCAGCCCGAGGGCGCGCAGCACGCGCTGCGAGGCGCCGCGGCCCACGATCATCTCGGCCCGGCCGCCGGAGATGTTGTCCAGCATGGCGATCTGCTCGTAGAGCCGCACCGGGTCCCCGGCCGTGAGCACGGAGACGGCCGTGGTGAGCCGCAGGAGGTGGGTGCGGCCGGCGATGGCGGAGAGCAGCACCACGGGGGAGGCCGCCACCACGTCCGTCCCGTGGTTCTCCCCGACGCCGATCACGGTGAGCCCGGCACGCTCCGCGGCCTCGGCCTGCTCGATGATGTCCCGCAGGCGCTGGCGGCTGTCGGGCCGGGTGCCCGTGACGGGGTCCGGGACCACCTCGCCCAGCGAGAAGATGCCGATCTCGAAGTTCATGGCGCACCTCGGCGTGCACGGGGTCTGTCCCCGGACCGGCGTCCCGGTCCCGGAGCCCGCGCCGGAGGCCCGGCCCGGACGCCCAGTCTAGTGCGCGCCCGCGGTCCGGTCTTGAGCCGGCAGTGAAATCCTGTGCCCCCGGACGGCTCTGCCTCTACGCTGGAGGGCATGGCTACTGTTGACATCACCCAGGACACCCTGGGCCAGACCATCGCCGAGAACGACATCGTCCTGCTCGACTGGTGGGCCGAGTGGTGCGGACCCTGCAAGCAGTTCGCACCGACCTACGAGGCCGCCTCGGAGAAGCACGAGGACATCGTCTTCGGGAAGGTCGACACCGAGGAGCAGCAGATGCTCGCCGCGTCGGCCCAGATCTCGTCGATCCCCACGCTCATGGCCTTCCGCGAGGGCATCCTGGTCTTCTCCCAGCCGGGCGCCCTGCCCGCCTCCGCCCTCGACCAGGTCATCGACGCCGTCAAGGGCCTCGACATGGAAGAGGTCCGCGCCGAGGTCGCCAAGCAGTCCCAGGACGCGCCCAACGCCTGACCCCTCCCGCACCACCGCGCCGGGCCCCGCCTCTCCGTGAGGCGGGGCCCGGCGTCGTCGTGCCCGGACCGCCCGGTGCCCCCGGGCGCGGGGGCACCGGGGGTGCCGGGGCAGCTCAGACGAGGCCCGTGACGCCGAGCAGGGAGCCCACGGCGAACGTGGCGACGAGGGCGAGGGCGCCGCCGACGACGACGCGCAGGGCCGCGCGACCTGTCTGCGGCGTGCCCCCGAGACGGGCCCCGAGCCAGCCGGTCAGGGCGAGCGCCGCGAGCACGGCGACGAACGTCACGGGGAGCCGCCACTCCTCCGGCGGCAGCAGGATCGCCAGGAGCGGCAGCAGGGCGCCGAGCAGGAAGGACAGCGCGGAGGCGACCGCCGCGTTCCAGGGGCTGACGATGTCCTCCGCGTCGATGTTGAGCTCGGCGTCGAGGTGCGCGGCCAGGGCGTCGTGCTCGGTCAGCTCCTCCGCGACCCGCCGTGCGGTGTCCTCGGAGAGTCCCTTGGCCTGGTAGATCTCGGCGAGCTCCTGCAGCTCCGCCTCGGGCATCTCGGCGAGCTCCCGCTCCTCCTTCTCGATCAGGGCCCGGTGCGAGTCCGACTGGCTGGAGACGGAGACGTACTCGCCCAGGGCCATGGACAGGGCCCCGCCCACGAGCGCGGCGGCGCCCGCGGTGAGGATCGCGCTCGAGCTGGCGGTGGCGCCCGCGACGCCGACGACCGTCGCGGCGACCGAGACGATGCCGTCGTTGGCGCCCAGCACCCCGGCCCGCAGCTTGTTCATCCGCTCGGTGTAGCCCACGCCGTGGGGCTCCTGGATCACGTGTTCGGTGGTCATGGCTCCATTGAACGCCCGCCGGTGCAGCCGTGCCAGCAAGGACAGGATGTCCTCACCGGCACGCGTCGGAGGGCCACCGGCGCTCACCGGCGCCGGTGGTCCTCCGGGTGCAGCCGCGGAGCGAACGAGGGCTTGCGGAAGCCGGAGGCCCGCAGCAGGCGCACGACCCGCTGCCGGTCGCCCCGCCACGGCTCCAGCAGCTCCAGCATCCGGCGGTCGTCGCCGGGACGCCGGTCGAAGAACCAGCACACGGTGTCCGCGAGGTGGAAGTCGAAGACGCTGACCGAGTCCGGGTCCCCGTGCGTGCACTGGACGATCTCCGCGACCGTCCAGGGCCCCAGGCCGGGGATCGAGCGCAGCCCCCGGTGCAGCTCGGCGTCCAGCGGGGCCCGGCCCAGGCGCTCCAGGGCGGCGGCCCGTCCGGCCACGCGGCGGACGGTGGCGGCCCGGGCGCCGTCGACCCCCGCCCGGTGCCACTCCCACACGGGCACCCGGCACCACGCCTCGGCGGTCGGGGCGATCCGCATCCCCTCCGGCGCCGGACCGGGGGCGGGTTCGCCGTGGCGCCGGACGAGCTGCCGGTGGGCCGCCACGGCCTCGCGGACGGTGACGCGCTGCTCGAGCACCGAGAGCACGGCGCGGTCCAGCACCCGGCCGGTCGAGGGCAGCCGCAGCCCCGGGTGGTGGTGCCGGGCGACGCGCAGCCGGTGGGGGAGCGCGCCGAAGGCGTCCGAGGCCTCGAACCGCTCCCACGCGTCCTCCGCGCCCGCCCAGCGCGGGGCCTCCAGCAGGAACTGCTCGGCGCCCGGTCCCCACGCGCGCACGCGCACGGGCCGCTGCAGGGGCCGGCCGGCGCCGGTGCGGGAGAACAGCGCCGTGACCGGGCCCGCCGGCGTCCGGGCGGTGACCCACACGGCGTCGGGCGCCGCGACCCGGACCAGGGGATCGGCGCTGCCGCGGCCCAGCACGCCGAGCGTCTGGCCCAGGTGCAGCGCGCCCTCGGGGTCCCACACGAGCTCGGCGTCCGGGGCCACCGGGAGCCGGCGGGCGGGCGGGGGAGCGGTGACGGCCATGAGACCATGATGGCAGTCCTGTCCGACGGCGCCCCCCGCCACCGAGGAGGCCATGCCCGCCACCGCGCTCCGCCGCGCCGCCCCGCCGGCCCGTCCCGCGCCGCTGACCGGGCGGGCGCGGCTGGTGCCGCTGGGCGTGGGGCTCCTCGTGCTCGTCCTGTACGTGTGGTGGTCCCTGCTCCAGTGGCACCGCTGGGAGGTCCCGTCCTGGGACCTGGGGATCTTCACCCAGCTCGCCAAGTCCTACGCCGCCGGGGACGGCCCGGTCGTGCACATCAAGGGCCACGGCGCGAACCTGCTGGGCGACCACTTCCACCCGATCCTGGTGCTGCTGGGGCCGGTCTACGCGCTGTTCCCGTCCGCGCTGACCCTCCTCGTGGTCCAGGACGTCCTCGTGGCCGTCTCCGCGGGGGCACTGACGGGCTTCGCGGTCCGGGCGCTGGGCCCGGGCCCGGGCGCGGCCCTGGGGCTCGCCTACGGGATCAGCTTCGGGCTGCAGGCCGCCGTCGCGGTGCAGTTCCACGAGGTGGCCTTCGCCCTGCCGCTGCTGGTCCTCGCCCTCGGCTGCCTGGTGGAGCGGCGGTGGACGGCGGCCGCGCTGTGGGCCGCCCCCGTCGCGTTCGTCAAGGAGGACCTGGGCGTCACGGTCGCGGTGCTCGGCCTGGTGCTCGCCTGGCGGGCGCACCGCGAGGCGGACGGGGACCGGCGCCCGGTGGCGCTGGGGCTCGCCCTCGCCGCGTGGGGCGCGGCCTGGTCGGCGCTCGCGGTGACCGTGGTGCTGCCCGCCCTGAGCCCGGACGGCCGGTTCGCGTACGCGGACCGGCTGGACCTCGCGGCGGTGGCGGCCGACCCCGCCGGGGCCCTGGTCTCCCTGGCGCTGCCGGGCCAGAAGGCGCTCACCTGGCTGGCCGTGCTGGCGGTGGGCGTGGTGGTCGCCGTGCGCTCGCCGCTGGCGCTCGTGGCGCTGCCCACGTTGCTCTGGCGGATGCTCTCGCCGAACCACGGCTACTGGGGCACGGGCTGGCACTACAGCGCCGTCCTCATGCCCATTGTCTTCGTCGCCCTGCTCGACGCCGTGCTGCGGCTGCGCGGCGGACGCCTCCGGCGGCTCGCCCGGGCCGCGCCGGCACTGGCGCTCGTCGTCGCGCTCCTGATGGTCCCGGGGCGCCCGCTGGCCGACCTCGTGGACCCCGCCGCCTACCGTCCGGACCCCCGGGCGGGCGCCAAGGCCGCGGTCGTCGCGGCCGTCCCCGAGGGGGCGAGCGTGGCCACGGACCTGACCCTCCTGCACCACCTAGTGCCCGGCGCGCAGGTGCACTGGCTGGGGTCGGAGGGTGATCCCGCCCCCGACTACGTGGTGGTCGACCGGCTCGGGGCCGCGTGGGGCGGGAACCCGCCGGTGGACGTGGCCGGCTGGGCCCGGCAGCGCTACGGCGCCGGCTACACCGAGGTGCGTGACGAGAAGCACCTCGTGCTGGTGCGCCGCCGGGGCTGACCGCGCCGTCGCGTGCGCTAGACTGGACGGACCGAATCCGGTCACTCCCTCACTTTCTCGTGCAACGCGATGCCGTCCGTGCATCGTGTTCGGTCGCGGCCCGTGCCGCGCCGAGTCCGACGCTCCCGCCCCGTGCAGGGCTCCAAGTGGTTGGCAGGGACGTCCGGACACCACGACCGTGGCCGACGCCCCTGGGCATGCTCCCGGGCCGCCACCCGCACAGATAACGAGGCACTTCTCCATGACCGTCGACACCCCCAGCACCCCCGGCACCGCCGAGGAGCACACCATCACCTTCGCCGAGCTCGGCATCGACTCCCGGGTGCTCGCCACCCTGGACGAGGTCGGCTACGAGAACCCCACGCCCATCCAGGCCGCCACCATCCCGGTGCTGCTGCAGGGCAAGGACGTGGTGGGCCTGGCCCAGACCGGCACCGGCAAGACCGCGGCCTTCGCCGTGCCCGCGCTGTCCCGGCTCGCCGAGCTCTCCGACGTCAACGGCGTCTCCCGCGACACCCAGGTCCTGGTGCTCGCCCCGACCCGCGAGCTCGCCCTCCAGGTCGGCGAGGCGTTCTCCTCCTACGCCACCCACCTCGAGGACTTCACCGTCCTGCCGGTCTACGGCGGCTCCCCCTACGGTCCGCAGCTGGCCGGGCTGCGCCGCGGCGCCCAGGTGGTCGTCGGCACGCCCGGCCGCGTGATCGACCACCTCAAGAAGGGGTCCCTCGACCTGTCCCACCTGCAGTACGTGGTCCTCGACGAGGCCGACGAGATGCTGCGCATGGGCTTCGCCGAGGACGTCGAGCAGATCCTCTCGCAGACGCCCGTCGAGAAGCAGGTCGCCCTGTTCTCCGCGACCATGCCCCCCGCGATCCGCAAGATCGCCAAGCAGTACCTGCGGGACCCGCAGGAGATCGCCGTCAAGGGCAAGACCACCACGGGCACCAACACCCGCCAGCGGTACCTGCAGGTCATGGGCTCCCACAAGATGGAGGCCATGACCCGCATCCTCGAGGTCGGGGACTACGACGGCGTCATCGTCTTCGTGCGCACCAAGGCCGCCACCGAGGAGGTCGCCGACCGGCTCAAGGCCCGCGGCTACGCGGCCGCCGCGATCAACGGCGACATCCCGCAGAACATGCGCGAGCGCACGGTCGAGGCCCTGCGCGAGGGCAAGATCGACGTCCTCGTGGCCACGGACGTCGCGGCCCGCGGGCTCGACGTCGAGCGCATCTCGCTCGTGGTCAACTACGACATCCCGCACGACACCGAGTCCTACGTGCACCGGATCGGGCGCACCGGCCGCGCCGGGCGCTCCGGCGAGGCGATCCTGTTCATGACCCCGCGGGAGAAGTACCTGCTGCGCGCGATCGAGAAGGCCACCCGCCAGCCGGTGGAGCTCATGCGCATGCCCTCCACGGAGGACGTGAACCAGACCCGCAAGGACAAGTTCGCCCAGCAGATCACGGACACCATGGAGTCCGAGGACCTCGGCCAGTTCCGCGAGCTCGTCGAGCAGTACCAGGCGGAGCACGACGTCGACGCCGTGGAGATCGCCGCCGCGATCGCCGTGATGGCCCAGGACGGGCGGCCCTTCTTCGTGGAGGAGCTGCCCGAGCCGGTGCAGCGCACCCGCGACCGGGACCGTCCGGGGCGGGACGGCGACGACCGTCCGCGCCGCGAGCCGCGCACCGAGAAGGGCATGGCCACCTACCGGATGTCCGTCGGCCACCGGCACCGCGTCTCGCCGGGCTCCGTGGTGGGGGCCCTCACCAACGAGGGCGGGCTGAGCGGCGAGCAGATCGGGGCGATCGACATCCGCTCGACCCACACCCTCGTGGGCCTGCCCGAGAACCTGCCCGCCTCCACCCTGGACCGGCTCTCCCGCACGCGCATCAACGGTGAGCTCATCCAGCTCGAGGCCGACCGCGGCCCGGGCGCCGGCGGCCGGACCCGGCCCCGCAGCACCTCGTCCTCCTACCAGGACCGCCCCCGCCGCGGCGGCGGCGCCCGGGGCGACGACTCCCGCGGCGGCTACCAGGGCAAGCGCTCCGGGTACTCCGCGGGCGACCGGGACGGCGAGAAGCCGTTCCGCAAGCCGCGCAGCAAGAAGTACTGAGCCCGGGGGCAGGACCCCGGACCGGGAGGAGGGACGGGCCGCACGGCCCGTCCCTCCTTCATCTGCCTCTCACGTGCCGTCGATAGGCTGGGGCGCATGTCGGGCGCGCGGTGGGAGAGGGTGCGGACGGAGCTGCGGTCCGTGCGCAGCCGGGTGCTCGCCACGACCATCGCCTTCCTGGCGGTCGCCCTCCTCGCCGTGGGCGGGATCACCCACTACCTGCGCCTGGTGGACCTCGACGAGTCCGTGCGCCAGGACATCGTCCAGGAGGCGGGGGAGCTGCAGCGGCTCGCGCAGCGCGGACCGCTCGGCCCGGACGCCTCCCTCTCGGAGGACCTGGACGCCACGGCCGAGGAGCCGTTCACGGACCTGCCGCAGCTCTTCTACACCTTCATGACCACCACGGTGCCCGGGGAGCACGAGAGCATCCTCGCGCTCGTCGGCGGCGAGCCGGCGTTCGAGCACGCCGACCGGTCACGGTTCCAGCTCGACGCCCCCGCCACGCTCGCCGCGGCCGTGGAGCGGGCCCGGCCCGGGCAGACCGTCGTCTTCGACCTCGAGCAGGACGGCCGGACGCTCCGTCTCGGCGTCATCTCGGTGGTCCTGGACGAGGACCCGCGCCAGGGCTACCTCGTGGTCGGCTTCGACATGAGCGCCCAGCGCCGGATCGTGCTGGACTCGCTGTGGCGCTACCTCGGCATCGCCGCCCTCACGACGGTCGTGGCGGGGCTGGTGGCCTACGTCCTGGTGGGCCGGGTCACCGCACCGATCACCCGCCTGCGCCGGGCCACGGAGCAGATCAGCCCGGACGACCTGGGGCGACGCGTTCCCGTCACGCAGGACGACTCGGACGTGGGCCAGCTCGCCGTGAACTTCAACGGCATGCTCAGCCGGATCGAGGCGGCCTTCGTCCAGCAGCGCCAGTTCCTCGACGACGCCGCGCACGAGCTGCGCACCCCCCTGACCATCCTGCACGGCAACCTCGAGCTGATGGACGAGCACGACCCCGCCGACGTCGAGGAGACCCGGGCGATGCTCCTCGACGAGATCGAGCGGATGAACCGCCTCGTGGAGGACCTGCTGCTGCTCGCCAAGGCCCAGCGCGCCGACTTCATCCGCCCCGGCCCCGTGGACGTCCCCGCCTGGCTCGACGACACGATGGACCGGCTGCGCGCGCTGGGGGACCGGCGCTGGGAGCTCGAGGCGCGGGCCGAGGGGCAGGTCGTGGCCGACGCGCAGCGGCTCACCCAGGCGGTCGTGCAGCTCGCCGCCAACGCGGTGAAGTTCTCCGCCCCCGGGGACCTCGTGGCCCTCGGCGCCGCCTGGGCCACCGGGCCCGCCGCGCCCGGCGAGGACACCCCCGCGCGCAGCCTCGAGGTGTGGGTCCGGGACACCGGCGTGGGCGTGGCCCCGGAGGACCAGCAGCGGATCTTCGAGCGCTTCGGCCGGGCCGAGACCGGGCGCACCGTGGAGGGCTCCGGGCTCGGCCTCGCGATCGTGGCCGCCATCGCCCACGGGCACGGCGGGACCGTGGGGCTGCGGTCGAGCCCCGGCCGCGGCGCCACGTTCACGCTCCGGCTGCCGGAGTCCCCGCCCGCCGCGGCCCCGGTCCCCCCGTCCGGTGCCGCCGGGTCCGGTGCAGCGGTGCCTCCCGCCCCCGTGCCCGGTCCCGACCTCAGCCCCGCACCTTCCAGGAAGTAGAGGCACCCCATGGCCAGCATCCTCATCGCCGAGGACGAGGAGCGCATCGCGCGCTTCATCCAGAAGGGCCTGCGCGCCGCGGGCTACACGACCACCGTGGTCGAGGACGGCACGAGCGCCCTCGACTACGCGAGCACCGGGGAGTTCGACCTGCTCGTCCTCGACGTGGGTCTGCCGGGCATGGACGGCTTCCAGGTGCTCTCGGTGCTGCGGTCCCTGGGCTTCTCGATCCCCGTGATCATGTGCACCGCCCGCGACTCGGTCGAGGACACCGTCGCGGGGCTGGAGCAGGGGGCCGACGACTACCTCGCGAAGCCGTTCCGGTTCCAGGAGCTGCTGGCGCGCGTCCGGGCCCGGCTCCGGGACCGCGCGGTGGCCGAGCAGACCGACGACGGGCTGCGCTACGGCGGGCTCGCCCTCGACGTCGGGACCCGGTGCGCGGTGCTCGAGGACCGGCAGGTCGAGCTCTCCGCCCGGGAGTTCGCCATGGCCAGGGCGTTCCTCGAGAGCCCCGGTCAGGTGCTCACGCGCGAGCAGCTGCTGAACAAGGTCTGGGGCTACGACTTCGACGGCTCGTCCAACGTGGTGGACGTCTACGTCCGCTACCTGCGCAACAAGCTCGGCGCGGAGCGCATCGTCACCGTGCGCGGAGCCGGCTACCGCCTCGCCAAGCTCTGATCGGCACCGGCCCGGTAGGGTGATCCGGGGCACGGCCCTGGCCACCCGACGGACCGATCTGACGAGGAACCAGCATGAGCGAAGCGAACGAGAAGTCTTTCGCGGCCCACCGCGCCCGCACGGACGACGACGGCGGGGCGCCCGCCAAGTGGAAGATCGTCGGCCCAGGCCTGGTGGTCGCCGCCACGGGCGTCGGCGCCGCCGACATGGTCGCCACCCTGGTCGCCGGGTCCCGGTACGGGTACGGACTGCTGTGGGCGGTGATCCTCGGCGTGATCCTCAAGATCATCCTCGTGGAGGGCGCCGGGCGCTTCACCCTGGCCACCGGCAGGACGATCTTCGAGGGCTGGCGGTCACTGGGCCGGTGGACCACCTGGTACTTCGGCCCGTACATCATGATCTGGGGCTTCGTCTACGGCGCCACCGCGATGTCCTCGGCGGCGCTGCCCCTCGCGGCGGTGTTCCCCGTCCTGCCCCTGTGGGCCTGGGCGATCATCATGGGGCTGCTCGGCTTCGTCATGGTGTGGTTCGGGAAGTACTCCTTCTTCGAGAAGGTCACCGCCGCCCTGGTCGGCCTGATGTTCGTCACCGTGGTGGGGCTGGCGGTCATCGCCGCCCCCAACATCCCCGAGATGCTGACGGGCCTGGTGCCCGTCATCCCGGAGGGCGGCGTGCTCTACACGCTGGCGCTCGCCGGGGGCGTGGGCGGCACCATCACGCTGGCGGCCTACGGCTACTGGCTGCGCGAGAAGGGGTGGTACACGCCCAAGTGGATGCGCGTCATGCGGATCGACAACTCCATGGCCTACGTCGTGACGGGGGTCTTCGTCATCGCCATGCTCGTGGTGGGCGCCGAGGTGGTCCGCTCCGCCGGGGTGGCGCTCAGCTCCGGTGACGAGGGCCTGCTCGACCTCTACGCCGTGCTGCGCGCGGAGTACGGCGACGTGGTCGGCACCGGCTTCCTCATCGGCTTCTGGGCCGCGTCCTTCTCCTCGATCATCGGCGTCTGGAACGGCGTCTCCCTCATGTTCGCGGACTTCTGGGGCAACATCCGCGGCAAGGAGTCCGGCCACCCCGACACCCGGGTGGGCGGCAAGTACTTCCGCTTCTACGTGCTGTGGCTGACGTTCCCGCCCATGGTCCTCTTCGCCCTGGGGCAGCCGATCGGCCTGATCCTGGCCTACGGCGTCCTCGGCTCGCTGTTCATGCCGTTCCTCGCCCTCACGCTGCTGGGCCTGCTCAACGGCAGCCGGATCCCGAAGGAGTGGGCCAACAAGCTCCACACCAACATCGCCCTGGGCATCACGGCCCTGCTCTTCGCCGTCCTGGGCGGCCAGCAGCTGGTCAAGGCGGTCGCGCCGGTCTTCGGCGGCTGAGCCGGCCCGCGGCCGGTCCACGCGGGCGGACCGGCCCGCCGGGGCCTCCGGGCCGGTCCCGGCGGGCCGGGCGTCCGCAGATGAGAACCTTTTCATCGACGGCTCATGTTCTCATCATGTCCCTCGGCCACAGTGGGCGGCAGCCGCACCGGCGCCGGACCCACCGGCGCTGATCCCCCGAGGAGGACACGATGAGCGACGACGAGCTGCGGGTGGTGCTGTACTCGCACGACTCCCAGGGCCTGGGCCACACCCGCCGGAACCTGGCCCTCGCCCGGTCCCTCGCCCAGCACCTGCCGGCGCTGACGGGGCGCCCGGTGACGGGCATGCTGCTGACCGGCATCGACGCCGCCACGTCCTACGGGCGCCCCGACGGCTTCGACTGGGTGGTGCTGCCCGGGATCCGCAAGGGCGCGGGCGGCTACGCGCCCCGCAACCTCTCCGTGGACATGCGCCACCTGACCGCCCTGCGCTCCGGGATGGTGGACGCCGCGCTCACGGCCTTCCGCCCGCACCTCGTCGTCGTCGACCGCCACGCCTGGGGGGTGGACCGGGAGCTGCTGGAGCCGCTGCGCAGGCTCCGGGACCGGAGCCCCGGCACGGCGGTGGTCCTCGGCCTGCGCGAGGTCCTCGACGAGCCCGCGGCCGCGGCCCGCGAGTGGGCCGCGCTCGGGGACCTGGACCCCGTGCGGGAGGTCTACGACCAGATCTGGGTGTACGGCGACCGCGCGGTGCACGACCCGGTGGCCTCCGGCGAGATCCCCGCCGAGCTCGCCGACCTGGTCCGCCACACCGGCTACCTCGCCACCGGCCGGGCCGCCGGACGGCGCACGAGCGGCGTGGACCGCCCCTACGTCCTCACCATGGCCGGCGGGGGCTCCGACGGCCACCGCTTGACCCTCGCGGCGGCGCGCGCCCAGGTGCCCCACGGCCACCGGCACGTGGTGATCACGGGTCCGCAGATGCCGGAGGAGCACGCCGAGCAGGTGCGCGCCGCCGCCGTTCCGGGCACCCTCGTCCTGCCGTCCGTGCCCGACGCGCTCGCGGAGGTGGTGGACGCGAGCGCGGTGGTGTCGATGGGCGGCTACAACTCGGTCGCCGAGATCCTCACCACGAACACCCCCGCGCTCCTGGTCCCGCGCGACCGGCCCCGGCAGGAGCAGCTGATCCGGGCCCGCGCCCTCCAGGCCCACGGCGCGGTGGACGTGCTGACCGCCGACGCCCTCACCGGCGCCGCGCTCAGCGGCTGGCTGCACCGCGTGGTCGGCACCGTGCGCCTGCGCCGGCACCTGGCGCTCGACGGGCTGCACGCCGTGCCCGTCCTCGCGGCGCGGCTCCTGCCCGCGGGCCCGCCGCCGGAGCCCGCGCAGGCCGTGCCGGCCCGTGCCGGAGGCCTCCGGTGAGCGACCACCGCATCGGCTACGTGCTGAAGGTCTACCCCCGCTTCTCGGAGACCTTCGTGGTCACCGAGGTCCTGGCCCGGGAGGCCCAGGGCGAGGACCTCACGATCTTCGCCCTCCGGCACAGCACCGACCCGCGCTTCCACCCCGAGCTGGCCCGCGTCCAGGCACCGGTCCACCACGTGGAGCGCCCCGAGCGGGCCTCCGCCGGCTGGGCCGTCCTGGCCCGCGCGGCGGAGGTGGTCCCCGGCTTCGGCCCCCGCTTCGCCGCCCTGCTCCCGGAGCTGGCCGGCACGGAGGCCTCCGAGGTCCACCAGGGGGTGGCGCTGGCCACCCGGGTCGTGGAGCAGGGCATCACGCACCTGCACGCGCACTTCGCGACCCTCGCCGCGCACGTCGCCGAGATCGCCTCCCGGCTCACGGGGGTGCCGTTCTCCGTGACGACCCACGCGAAGGACATCTTCCACGAGTCCGTGGACCCCGCCCGGCTGCGCCGCACCCTCGAGCGGGCGGAGCACGTGGTGGCGATCTCCGAGTACAACCGGCGGCACCTGGCCTCCGCGTTCCCCGCGCACGCGCACCGGCTGCGGCTCGTGCGCAACGGCCTGGAGCTCGCCCGCTTCCCCTACCGGGACCCCGCGCCCGTGGGGGAGACCCTGCGGGTCGTGGCCGTGGGGCGGCTCGTGGAGAAGAAGGGCTTCGACCGCCTCGTGCGGGCGGCCGCCCGGTACCGGGAGCAGGGCGGGCGGCTGTCCGTCACCGTCGCCGGCGGCGGCGAGCTGGAGCGGCCGCTGCGCGCCCTGGTCGCGGAGCTCGGCGCCGGGGACGTCGTCGACCTCGTCGGGCCCCGCACCCAGGCCGAGGTCGGCCGGCTGCTGCGCGCCGCGGACGTCTTCGCGGCCCCGTGCACGGTGGGCGCCGACGGCAACGCCGACGGCCTGCCCACCGTGCTGCTCGAGGCGATGGCCATGGGCGTGCCCGTGATCGCGAGCGACGTCACCGGCATCCCCGAGGTGGTCCGCAACGCGGCCCCGCGCACCGGGGTCCTCGTCCCCGCCGACGACGACGACGCCCTGCTCGGCGCGCTCGCCGCGGTCGCCGACCCCGGATTCGACCGGGTGGGCGCCGCCCGGGCCGCCCGCGCCCTCGTGACCCGGGACTACGACTCGACCGGCCAGGCCGCCGCCCTGCAGGCGCTGCTGCCCCCGCCGGTCCCGGACCGGGCGGAGCCCGACCCGGTCCGGGGCCCTGTCCGGCACGCCGCACGCCCCCCGGAGGCCCCGAGCCTGCTGCCGCCCCGGGGCCGGACCCGAGAGCCCGCCCCGGCCCCTGCCCGAGCCGCCGACCCCGTCCCAGGACCCGTCCCCCTCCGCGAAGGAGCCGACCGCTGATGCGTCTCGCCTACGTCTGCGCCGACCCCGGCGTCCCCGTGTTCGGCACCAAGGGCGCCTCCGTCCACGTCCAGGAGATCCTGCGCGCCTGGCGCGCCCGCGGCGCCGAGGTCCGCCTCTACGTCACCCGGGTCGGCGACGACGTCCCCGCCGACCTCGCCGACGTCCCGGTCGTCCACGTCCCGGTCCCGGCGGCCCCCGCGTCCGCCGCTCCCGGCCGCGCCGCGCGCGTCGCGGCCCGGGAGCGGGCCCAGGCGGACGCCGCCCGCCGGATCACGGAGCGGGTCGTCGCCGACGGCGCCGACGCGGTGCACGAGCGGCACTCCCTGTTCTCGACCGCCCTGGCCGGGATCACCGGCGCGCTCGGCGTCCCGGGCGTCCTCGAGGTGAACTCGCCGCTGATCGACGAGCAGCGGACCCACCGCGACCTCGTGGACGGGGCGGCCGCCCGCGCCGCGCTCGCCGCGCAGGTCGCCGCCGCCGAGCGCACGGCCTGCGTCTCCGAGCCGGTCGCCCGCTGGGTGGAGCGGACCGTGGCCGACACCGGCGGGCCGGCCGGCCGGGTCCTGGTCGCCCCCAACGGGGTGAACGTGGAGCGCATCCGTCCGTGCCGCGACTCCGCCGCCCGGGGACCGGACCCCGTGTCGCCGGTCGTCGTGTTCGTCGGCACGCTCAAGCCCTGGCACGGCGTGGAGCACCTGATCCGGGCCCGCGCGGAGGCCGCCGCCGACTGGCGCCTGCGCGTGGTGGGGGACGGCCCCCAGCGGGCGTCCCTCGAGGAGCTGGCCGCCGAGCTGGGCGTCGACGCCGAGTTCACCGGCGCGGTGCCCCCCGCCGCGGTGCCCGGGCTGCTGGCCGACTGCGCCGTGGCCGTCGCGCCCTATCCCGCCACGGAGGACGCCGCGGACCAGTACTTCTCGCCGCTGAAGATCTACGAGTACGCCGCCGCGGCCCTGCCGGTCGTCGCGTCCCGCGTGGGCCAGGTGCCGGCCGCGGTCGAGGACGGGGTGACCGGGCTGCTCGTGGCGCCCTCGGACCCCACCGCGCTGGCCGGCGCCGTCGACGCGCTGGTGGCCGATCCCGGCCGGCGGCGTGCCCTGGGACGCGCCGGCCGCCGCGACGCGGTCGCCCGGCGCTCCTGGACCGCGGTGCTCGACGGCATCCTCGCCGGCACGGACCTCGCCCCTCCGGATCCCACCGGAACGCGACCCCGCAGCGGCGCCGCACCGCGCCCGGCCGCACCGGGAGCACTGCAGGGAGCGCCGCGGTGAGCGGGGGCAGGCGGCTCGACCGCAGGGCCCTCCGGCGCACCCTCGGGCTGCTCACCCCGCACCTGCGCGAGCACCGGCTGCTCGCCGCGGGCGGCGTCGTGGTGCTCCTGGCCGAGGTGGCCTTCCGCGTGCTCGAGCCGTGGCCGCTGAAGATCGTCGTCGACGCCGTGTCCCTCTCCCTCGGCGCCGACAACGTCGACCCGTGGATCCCGGAGGCCTCGTGGCAGCTGCTCGCGGCCGCCGGGCTGGCCACGGTCGCGGTGGTGGGGTTCCGCGCGCTCGCCAACTACCTCGCCACGGTCGCGTTCGCCCTCGTCGGCTCCCGGGTCTCCACCGCCCTGCGCGAACGGGTGTTCGCGCACGTCCAGGCGCTGTCGGACCGCTACCACTCGGTCTCCCGGGCCGGGGACACGGTCCAGCGCCTCGTCTCGGACATCGGCAAGCTCCAGGAGGTGGCCGTCACCGCGGGCCTGCCGCTGCTGGCCAACGTCATCACCCTCGTGGTCATGTGCACGGTGATGCTCTTCCTCGACTGGCTCCTGGCCCTCGTGGTGGTCGTGGCGATCCTGGCCTTCCTGCTGGTGGGCCGAGGGTCCTCCGGGCGGATCACCGAGGCCTCGCGCCGGACCCGGCAGGGGGAGGGCGCGCTGGCGAACACCGCCCACGAGTCCCTCGGCGCGATCCGCACCGTCCAGGCCTACGGGCTGGAGGAGCACATGGCCGGCTCCTTCGGCCGCGCCAACCGGCAGGCTCTCACCCAGGGCGTGCAGTCCCGCCGTCTGGCCGCCGCGCTCGAGCGGGCCACGGACGTGATCGTGGGCGTGGCCACCGCGGCCGTGATCTTCGGCGGCGGCCTGCGGGTGCTCGAGGGCGCCATGAGCCTGGGCGACCTGGTCCTGTTCACGACCTATCTCAAGACGTGCATGAAGCCCCTGCGGGACATGGCCAAGTACACCGGGCGCATCGCCCGCGCCGCGGCCTCCGGGGAGCGGGTGGCCGACCTCGTGGCGGAGCCCGTGGACGTGCGGGAGGCCCCGGGCGCCCTGGTCCTGCCCGGGGTGCGCGGGGAGATCGCCCTCCACCACGTGGACGCCGCGTACGGGGACCCGGAGCACGGCGGGCGCACCGTGCTGCGCGACGTCGACCTCGTGATCCCGGCGGGCCAGCACGTCGCCGTCGTCGGCCCGTCCGGCTCCGGGAAGTCGACCCTCGTCTCCCTGCTGGTGCGGATGATGGACCCGGTCGCCGGGTCCGTGACCCTCGACGGCCACGACCTGCGCGCCCTGAGCCTCGGCACGGTGCGCGGCAGCACCGCCCTGCTGCTGCAGGACTCCGTCCTCTTCCACGGCACCGTGCGGGAGAACATCCGGCTCGGCCGCCCGGGGGCCACCGACGCCGAGGTCGAGGCCGCCGCGTCCGCCGCCCAGGCCCACGAGTTCGTGACGGCGTTCCCGCAGGGCTACGACACCCCGGTGGGGGAGCGCGGCTCGACCGTCTCGGGCGGGCAGCGCCAGCGGCTGGCCATCGCGCGCGCCCTGCTGCGCGACGCACCCGTCGTGCTGCTCGACGAGGCCACCACCGGACTCGACCCCCGGTCCGCCCGGGACGTGCTGGACGCCCTCGGGCGCCTGGTCCGCGGCCGCACGTCCCTGGCGGTGACCCACGACGCCGCCCTCGCGCTCGCCGCCGACCGCGTGCTGTGGGTCCAGGACGGGCGCATCCTGCTCGACGGCGCCCCCGAGGAGCTGCTCGCCCGGCCGGACGGCGTGTTCGCCGCGTGGGTCGAGCAGCAGCGGGCGCAGGACCGCCGGGAGGTCCGCTCGTGACGCGGCACCTGCCCGACTCCTGGGAGAGCCTGCCCGCGCTCGCCGCGGTCCTCGACCCCGGCCGGCTCACCGAGCTCTTCGGCCACCAGCTCGGCGGCCCGCTGCGCACCAGCCACCTGCGCTACAAGCCCGGCGTCTCGGTCGTGGCCCGCGTGGACGCCGGGACCACGGGCGCGGTGCACTGGGTCGCCGCCTACGCCCCCGCCGGGGACGGGCGGGACAAGCTCGAGAAGGTCCTGGCCCGCGCCGCGCGGGACGGCCGGCCGGCGCCCGTGCTGGTCGCGGACGTGCCGGGACGCCCCGGTCACCGTCTGGCCGTGGGGACGATCGGCACGGACCCCGAGCTGCGGCGCGCGCTCGCCGTGCTCGGGCCGGACCGGGCCCGGCGGCTCGGGCAGCCGGGGGACCCCGCCCGGCTGCTGCGCTACAACCCCCGCCGCCGCGCGGTCCTCACGGGCGCCGACAGCGGCGGGGCCGGCCGGGTCACGAAGCTCACCGCCGGCCCCGCCCCCGCGGACCCGGTGCTGCTGACCCGGCTCGCCGCCGCCGGGATCCCGGTGCTCGCCCCGGTGCCCGTCCCCGGCCTCCCCGTGTCACCGCACGTGCTGCACTACCCCTGGTTCGGGGACGGCGACCTCGCAGCCCGCGCCGCGGCCCCGGACGGCCCAGGCCCCGGCACCGGACCCGGAGGGCCCGTGCTCCAGGCCGCCGCCGCGGGCGCCGCACTGGCGCAGCTGCACGAGCGCGGACCGGCGCTCCTCGGCTCCGCACGGGTCGGCGCCCCCCTGGACGCAGGCCGGAAGCTGCGCTCGCTGGCCGCCGACCTGTCCGCCCTCGACCGGCGGTCGGGCGTCCGCTGCGCCCGGACCGGCCGGGCCGTGGCCGAGGCCCTGGCGGACCGCACCGGGGCCCCCGAGCGGCTGCTGCACGGGGACTTCTCCGCGGACCAGGTGCTCGTGCGCGGCGACGGGGGCCCGGGGGCGCCGGAGCTCCGGCTCGCCGACCTCGACCGGATCCGCACCGGCACGGCGGCCGACGACCTCGGCAGCTTCCTCGCCGTGGAGCTCCTCGGCCCGGGCGCCGAACAGCCCCCCGCCGCAGCCGAGGAGCTGTCCCTGACGGGCGCCCTGCTGCGCGGGTACGGGTCCGGGGCGGCGCTGCCGCCGTGGCCCGAGATCCTGGCCTGGGCCGCGTTCCACGTCCTCGCCCGGAGCATGGAGCCCTTCCGCTCGGCCGCCGCCGACTGGCGGGAGCGCACGGACCGGCGGATCGAGCTCGCGCAGCGGCTGGTGGATCAGGCGCAGCGGGCGCCGGTGACCCCCACACTCGCGCCGGAGCCCGTGCCGTCCGCGCCGGGCGCCCCGCCGTCCGTGCCGCGCGGCGCCGTGCCCGCCGACCGTGTGCCCGCCGGCCCCGTGCCCGCCGGCGGGGATCCGGTGCACGTCGTGGACTCCGGCAGTGGGCACGTCCCGCGGACCCGCCCCGTGCGCGTGCCGGAGACCGTGCCGGACGCCGACGGGCGGCCGCTGCGGGTGCGCCGCGCCTGGCCGGCGGACGGCACCCGGCTCGTGCTCGAGCTCGAGGACGAGCACGGACGCGTCCGCGCGGGCGAGGCGGCCCCCGGCGCGGGACGGCCGTGGGCCGTCCGCGTCCTGCCCCACGGCGAGGACCCCCGCCTCCCGGGACTCGCCGCGGCTGCCGCGGCCGGCGGCCGGGTGGTCGTGCACCGGCACCGCCGGCGGGCGGTGGTCGGCACCCCGGACCGCTTCGTCAAGTTCCTGGCCCGCGGCCGGGCCGCCCGGGTCGCCGAGCTGTCCGACCGGCTCCACGCGCTGGGCACGGCGGCGGGCTTCGCCGTGCCCGCCGTCCTGGCCCGGGCCGAGGACCGGGTCGAGTTCTCCGTCCTGCCCGGCCGGAGCCTGCACGAGCTGGGGGCCGCGGGACGGAACGACGCCTACCGTGCCGCCTGGGCGGAGTGGGCGCGGTGCTGGCCGGCCCTGGCCACCGCCGCGCCGGGCACGGAGCCGCTGCCCGCGCACACGGCCGAGGACGAGGCCCGCACGCTGGCCCGCTGGGCCGGCCGGCTCGAGGCGTTCCCGGGTCTGCTCGAGGCCCCGCCGGGGGCGGTCGCCGCACGGGCACGGCGGATCGGGGCGGAGCTCTCGGCCCTGCCCGCCGACCGGCGGGGCCGGGTCGTGCTGCACCGGGACCTGCACGACCAGCAGCTGCTCTTCGACGGCGCACGGCTGGGGCTCCTGGACTTCGACACCGCGGCCCTCGGCGAGCCCGAGCTCGACCTCGCGAACCTCTCCGTGCACCTGGAGCTGCGCGCGGCGCAGGGCCTGCTCGAGCCTGCGCTCCGGGCGGCGGGACAGGAGGCCGTGACCGCGGTGGCCCGGGTGCTGGGCGCCGACCCCGGCCGTCTCGCCGTGCACGCCGAGGCGACCCGGCTGCGGCTCGCCTGCGTCTACGCGTTCCGCCCGCGGTGGCGCGGTGTGGCGCAGGACCTGCTCGACGGGCTGCGTTCCTGAGAGGGCTCTCATGTTCTCATGCCCCCCTCAACCGGTTCCGGGACACTG
Organism: Kocuria salina; assembly: GCF_013368965.1. Classification (NCBI taxonomy): domain Bacteria; kingdom Bacillati; phylum Actinomycetota; class Actinomycetes; order Micrococcales; family Micrococcaceae; genus Kocuria; species Kocuria salina. The sequence continues at coordinate 128,497 of NZ_SSSF01000005.1, read as the reverse complement.
GTGGGCATGAGGATCCTCTGGTCGGCAGTCTCCCTCCTGGTCGTCGCGGGCCTGGCGCTCCTGCTGTGGAACGCGGCGAGCGGCACGGACCGCGTGGAGGTCGTGCGCGGCGGTGTCTCCGTGAGCGGCAGCCCCCCTCCGGGACCGTCGGCCGGCACGGCGCCGCCGGCCGGGGACCCGTCGTCGTCGCCGTCCCCCACCGGCCCCGCGCAGGACGGGGGAGACGCCCCGGGACCGGACCGCGGGGACGCGGGGGGCTCCGCGGTGCCGGTCCCTCCGGTCGAGCCGCCGCCGGCCCCGCCTGCCCCGCCGGCCGCCCCCGCACCCCCGGCCCAGGTCCCGCTGCCCGTGCAGCCCGCCCCGCTCGACGACGACTGGGACGACGACCGGGACGACGACCGGGACGACGACGTGGACGACTGAGCGCCGGGTCCGGGGCGCCTGCCGGCCGTGTCGGGGCGCCCCGGCCCGGGCGGGCGGGACGGCACCGATGGGCCGGAGAACCCTGTCCGATCCAGGGCCGGCAGGACGGCTCCGGAGGTGCTGGAGAGGGGTGCCCGGCGATTTTGGTTCTCCCGAAACGTGCTGGTAGAGTCTTCGTCGTTGCCCCGATAGCTCAGTGGTAGAGCGCCATCTTGGTAAGATGGAGGTCCCGGGATCGATTCCCGGTCGGGGCTCTCGTGATGAGATCCCGTGGCCCGGCCGTCAAGGCCGTCAGCCGCGGTGTCCCATCCCTCTGGCGGTGTAGCTCAGCTGGTTAGAGCGCACGACTCATAATCGTGAGGTCGACGGATCGAGCCCGTCCACCGCTACGGCGAAAAGCCCGTGACCCTCCGGTCACGGGCTTTTGTCGTCCCCGGGCCGGTCCGGCACCGGCCCCTCGATCCGGCACCCCGTCCAGGACCCGACGCAGGTCCGGGCGGACCGGTCACGGCGAGCGCAGCGGATCCCGGCGGCCCCGGCGCAGGCCGATCTCGTAGGCGGTGAAGACGGCGAGCGTCAGCGCGACCAGCGGCAGGACGAACCACGCCATGGTCCACGTGAACCCCTCCAGGGCGTCGTGCTCGGTGGCCGCGAGCACCACATAGCCGGTGTAGGCGGCGTACAGGGCCACGAACAGGGCGCCCTCCCAGCGGGCCACCGCGAACCCGGTGAACGCGATGGGGAGCAGGGCGACCGCGGCGGCCAGCATCACCGGGATGTCGAGGGCCACCGCGGCACCGGACACCGGGATGCCCCCGGGGGAGATCAGCGCCGGCAGGCCGAGCACCACCCCGATGTTGAAGATGTTGCTGCCCACCACGTTGCCCACGGCCAGGTCGCGCTCACCGCGGCGCACCGCGATGACGGAGGTCGCCAGCTCGGGCAGCGATGTCCCGACGGCCACCACGGTCAGCCCGACCACCAGGCTGCTGACCCCCAGCGACGTGGCGATGCTCACCGCCCCCTCGACGAGCAGGGTCGCGCCGGCGACCAGCAGGGCGATCCCCAGCACCACGAGCAGCACGGACCGGGGGACCGAGGCCGGGGGCGGCTCCTCCTCGGTCCTGACGTCCTCGGCACCGCCGGTGCCGCCGCCGGCTCCGCGGTCCCCGGACGGCGCCGCCGCGGGGACGGGGGCACCGCGGCGGCCGATCACGACGGTCAGCACCGTGTGCAGCACCACGGCGGCGAGGAGGACCACTCCGTCCACCGCGCCGATCCGCCCGTCGAGGGACACGAGCAGCAGCCCGATCGACAGCACGACCATCCAGGGGAGGTCGAAGCGCACCAGCCGCTGCTTCACCGCGAGGGGAACGACGAGGGCGGAGAGCCCGAGGATGAGCAGGACGTTGACGATGTTGCTGCCGACCACGTTCCCGACGGCCAGGCCCGGCTCGTCGCGCAGCACGGCGCCGACGGTGACGGCGAGCTCCGGCGCCGACGTGGCGGCCGAGACCACGGTGAGCCCGACCACGAGGGAGGAGATCCCCACCCGCCGGGCGAGCGCGGACGCCCCCCGCACCAGGAGTTCTCCGCCGAGGACCAGCAGCGCCAGTCCTGCGACGATCCGGCCGACGTCCAGGAGATCCATGGGCAGGAGTGTACATGCCCCGGACGGCGGCGCCCGGCGGGGCGGGGCGCGCCGCCGTAGACTGGACGGGTCCCGCCGCCCGCGCGCGGCCCGTCCAGCGAGGAGCTGCCATGCCCGTGAACCCCGATCTCGTCGGGCGGACCTACCCGCCGGCCGAGCCCTACAGCGTCGGACGGGAGGCGATCCGCGACTTCGCCCGCGCCGTCCAGGCCGCCCACCCCGCCCACCACGACGTCGAGGCGGCCCGGTCCCTCGGCCACCCCGACCTCGTGGCGCCCCCCACCTTCGCCATCGTGGTGGCCCAGCGCGCCGACGCCGCCCTGATCGCCGACCCCGAGGCCGGCATCGACTTCTCCCGCGTGGTCCACGCCGACCAGCGCTTCACCCACTACCGCCCGATCGTCGCCGGGGACGAGCTCGTGGCCGAGCTGCACGTCGACCAGGTCCGGGCCATGGGCTCCGGGGCGATGGTGACGTCCCGCGCCGAGATCCGCGCCGCGGACGGCGAGCACGTCGCCACCACCGTCTCGTCCCTGCTCATGCGCGGAGAGGACCAGTGACCGTGAGCATCGCCTTCGACAGCCTCGAGAAGGGCCAGGAGATCGGGCAGCGCCGGATCGAGCTCTCCCGCGCGGACCTGGTCCGGTACGCGGGGGCCTCCGGGGACCTCAACCCCATCCACTGGAACGAGGAGTTCGCCCGCTCCGTGGACCTGCCCGACGTCATCGCCCACGGGATGCTCACGATGGGCGCGGCCGTGCAGCTCGTGACCGACTGGGCCGGTGACCCCGGCGCCGTGGTCGACTACCAGACGCGCTTCACCAAGCCGGTGGTCGTCCCCAACCGGTTCGGGACCGCGGTCGAGGCCTCCACGGCCCTCACGGTGTCCGGGAAGATCGGCGCCCTCGACGACGCCGCCCGCACCGTGCGCGTCGACCTCACCGTGACCGCCCCCGACCTCTCCGCGGCGGGAGCCGACCCGGCGACCGCCGCGGCGCTGAAGGTGCTGGTCAAGGCCCAGGCCGTGGTGCGGCTGGCGTGAGTCCGGGCCGGGGCACCGCGGGCCGCCCGATAGGGTGGTCGCCATGACGTCCCCTCGCATCGCAGACCTCACGACCGCCGCCGTGGGCGGGCCCGCCCGCGACTACGTGCGGGCGGAGTCCGAGCAGGCGGTCGTCGACGCCGTGGCGGCGGCCGACGCCGCCGGGCGGGACGTGCTCGTGGTCGGCGGCGGCTCCAACCTCATCGCGGCCGACGCCGGGTTCGCGGGCACCGTGGTGCACGTGCTCTCGCGCGGCGTCGAGGTCCTCGCCGAGGATCCCGCCGGCGCCCTCCTCGAGGTCCAGGCCGGCCACCCGTGGGACGAGCTCGTGGCGCAGGCCGTGGCCGAGGGGCTGGTCGGCATCGAGGCCCTGGCCGGGATCCCCGGCACCACGGGTGCCACCCCGGTGCAGAACGTGGGGGCCTACGGCCAGGAGGTGGCCCAGACCGTCGAGCTGGTGCGGGTCTGGGACCGCCGGGAGCGGCGCGTGCGGGACTTCGCCCCGGCCGACCTGGCGTTCTCCTACCGGGACTCGGCCCTCAAGCGCAGCACGGTGGCCGGCTCCCCGCGCCACGTGGTGCTCGCCGTGCGGTTCCGGCTCGAGCGCGGCACCGAGAGCGCCCCGGTGCGCTACGGCGAGCTCGCCCGCCGGCTCGGCGTCCAGGTGGGGGAGCGCGCCCCGCTGGAGCGGGTGCGGGAGACGGTCCTGGCCCTGCGCGCGGGCAAGGGCATGGTCCTCGACCCGGAGGACCGCGACACCTACAGCACCGGGTCCTTCTTCACGAACCCCATCCTCCCGGCCGACGCCCTGGGGGAGCGGCTGCCCGCCGACGCCCCCCGCTTCCCCGTGGTGGACGCCGCGGGGCGCCCGCTCGAGGACCGGGTCAAGCTCTCCGCCGCGTGGCTCATCGACCACGCCGGCTTCGGCAAGGGCTTCGGCCTGCCCGGGACCCGCAACGAGCTCCTGGACCTCGACGGCGCCGCCGTCGCCGGGGGCCGCGCCTCACTGTCCACCAAGCACACGCTCGCCCTCACCAACCGCGGCGGCGCCTCCGCCCAGGACCTCATGGCGCTGGCCCGGACGGTGCGCGACGGCGTCGCGTCCGTCTACGGGGTGGACCTCGTCGCCGAGCCCGTCATCGTGGGCACGGCGGTCTGAGGCGGCGGCCGTGAGCAGCCTCGAGGAGGAGATCGCCCAGGGGGAGAGCTCCGACAGCCGTGTGCGGCAGGCCCTCGTCCGGCTGCGCCGCTGGTCCCGCGGCCACCCCCTGCTGTTCGTGGCCTACCGGACGCTCGTGACGGTCCTCGGGGGCGTCTTCGTGCTGGCGGGCCTGATCATGCTCGTGACGCCCGGCCCGGGGTGGCTCGCCATCTTCCTGGGGCTCGGCATCTGGGGCACCGAGTTCCACTGGGCGCACCGGCTCAACCAGTGGGCGAAGGGCCAGGTGATGCGCGGCTGGCGGTGGTGGCTGGCGCGCACCGCCGAGGGGCGGCACCGCCGGGCCCTCGCCGGGACGGGCAACCTCGTGCCGGGCCCCCGGCACCTGCGGTCCCCGGGAGCCTGAGCCGGGACGGCCTCCTGCCGGGGAGCCCCCCGCGGCCGCGGTCGCACGGGCCCGCGCCGGTGCGCGCGATGACGCCTCCGGACGGGCCCTCCCGGTCAGCGGGAGCGGCCGAGCTGCGCGGCCACCAGCTCCAGCGCGTGCTCGGCCGGGATCCCGAGGTCCGCGATCTCGTCGGCGAAGCGCCGGGCGGCCTGCACCGCCAGGTCCTCGGTCCGGTCGGCGGCGCGCACGAAGCTGCCCCGGCGGCCCCGGGTCTCGATCACGCCGGCGGCCTCGAGCTCGCGGTAGGCCTTGGCCACGGTCCCGGCCGCGAGGCCGAGCGCCTCGGCGAGCCGGCGCACCGGTGGGAGCCGGGTGCCCGCCGGCAGGGTGCCGTCCGCGCGGCCCTGCTGGACGCGGTGCCTGAGCTGCTCGGAGGGCGGGCGGTCGTCGCCCGCGTCGAGCGACAGCCCCGGCGGGATCGAGATCTCCTCCACCGGCTACAGGGTGCCGGTGGCGATGCGCAGCATGCGGCGCAGCGGCTCGGCCGCGCCCCACAGCAGCTGGTCGCCGATCGTGAAGGCGCTGATGTAGCCCGGCCCCATGGCGAGCTTGCGGATCCGGCCCACGGGGATGTCCAGGGTGCCGGAGGTCGCCACGGGGGTGAGGTCCCGCATCGAGTCCTCCTTGGTGTTGGGCACCACGGTGGCCCACTCGTTGTCGGCGTCGACGATCCGCTCGATCTCGTCCACGGGCAGGTCCTCCCGCAGCTTGATCGTGAGGGCCTGGGAGTGCGAGCGCATCGTGGCGATCCGCACGCACAGCCCGTCCATGGGCACCCAGTCCTGGGCGTACCGGTCCGTGCGGCCGAGGATCTTGTTGGTCTCGGCCGCGGACTTCCACTCCTCGCGGGACTGTCCGTTGCCGAGGTCGGCGTCGATCCAGGGGATGAGGGAGCCGGACAGGGGCGCGCCGAACATCGAGGTGTCGAGGGCGTCGCCGCGCTGGGCGGCGAGCACCTTGCGGTCGATGTCCAGGATCGCCGAGGCGGGATCGGCCAGCTCGTCCGCGACGACGCCGTGGAGGGCGCCGAACTGCGCCAGCACCTCGCGCATGTGCCGGGCCCCGCCGCCGGAGGCGGCCTGGTAGGTCATCGACGTGGCCCACTCCACGAGGTCGTTGCGGAACAGCCCGCCGAGACCCACGAGCAGGCAGGAGACCGTGCAGTTGCCGCCCACGAAGTCCTTGACGCCGCTCGCGAGACCGCGGTCGATGACGTCCCGGTTGACGGGGTCCAGGACGATGATCGCGTCGTCGTTCATCCGCAGGGTCGACGCCGCGTCGATCCACAGACCGTCCCAGCCGGCGGCGCGCAACCTCCCGTGCACGTCCTTGGTGTAGTCCCCGCCCTGGGCGGTGACGACGATCGGGAGCTTCGCCAGGGTCTCGAGGTCGTAGGCGTCCTGCAGCGTGCCGGCGTCCCCGGCGAAGGACGGGGCGGGCCGGCCGGCGCTGGAGGTGGAGAAGAACACCGGGGTGATGCCCCCGAAGTCCCCCTCCTCCTGCATGCGCTGCATGAGCACGGAACCCACCATGCCCCGCCAGCCGACGAACCCTACCGAATCACCAGAGCTAAAAGTCATGGCCCCCAGTCTAGTGGGCGCGGTGCAGGGCCCAGCGCCGGCGCTTCTCCTTCACCTTCTGCGCCGGCGGGAGCTCGAGGCCGGGCACCACCAGGTCCCCGTACTGCGGGAAGCGGTGGAGGTAGTCCTGGACGTAGGTGCACGTGGGGCGCACCGCGACGCCCTGCTCCCGGAAGCCGTCCAGCAGGAGCGTGACGAGGGTGCGCGCGTAGCCCTGCCGGCCGAACTGCTCGCCGATGATGGTGTGCTGGAGCTCGACCGTGCCGTCCTCGTGGTCCTGGAAGCCCTCGAAGCCGATGAACTGCTCCCCCCGCCACAGCTCATAGCGGTCGAGGTCCGTGTTCTTCACGACGCGCAGCTGCTCGTCGTCCCGGATCGCGGGGTCGGGGTGCCGGTCGGTCACGGTGTTCCTCCTGGTCGTGGTGCAGCTCACGCTACCGGAGCCGCCGGGCTACCGGAACCGGGCGTCCCTCCGCCCGGTCCCCGCCGGCCGCGCGTGCGCCGCTCGATCCGGTAGCCCAGGCCCGTGCGGGACACCGACGGGCCGAGGACCGGCTCCGTGGCCCACCCGTCGTCGAGCACCGGGGCGTGTGTGTCCCCGTCCGCGTCGAGGTCGATGACGGTCACGAGCGCCTCCGTCACGGGGTGCTCGGCGTCGGCCAGGGCCTGCCGGTAGACCTCGCCGCCGCCGATCACCCAGATGCGCTCCGCGCCGGGGCTCGTCCGAGCCAGGCGCACGGCCTCGGCGTACGAGGGTGCCGTCAGCACCGCGCCGGGATCCTCGCCCCGGGCCACCCGGCCGGGGGAGGAGGTGATGACGATGTTGGTCCGTCCGGGCAGGGGCCGGAAGCGCTCCGGGAAGGACTCCCACGTGCGCCGGCCCATGATCACGGGGTGGCCGGTCGTCGTGCGCCGGAAGAACGCCATGTCCTCCGGCAGCGACCAGGGCATCGCCCCGGCGCGGCCGATGACGCCGTCGGCGGTCTGCGCCCAGATCGCCCCGATCGCCCCGGTCGTCCCGGCGGTCATACGGCCACCGGGGCCTTGATCGCGGGGTGGTGGCGGTAGTCGAGGACCTCGAAGTCCTCGAGCTCGTAGTCGAAGACGGTGGCGGGCCGCCGGGCGAGCCGCAGCTGCGGATAGGGGTAGGGGTCCCGGGAGAGCTGCTCGCGGACCTGCGCCACGTGGTTGTCGTAGACGTGGCAGTCCCCGCCGGTCCAGACGAACTCCCCGGGCTCCAGGCCGGTCTGCTGGGCGATCATGACGGTGAGCAGCGCGTAGGAGGCGATGTTGAAGGGCACGCCCAGGAACATGTCCGCGGAGCGCTGGTAGAGCTGGCAGGACAGCCGCCCCGGCCCGTCCTTCCGGGGCTCGACGTAGAACTGGAACAGGGCGTGGCACGGCGGCAGGGCCATCTCGTCCACCTCGGCGGGGTTCCACGCGGTCACCACGTGGCGCCGGGAGTCGGGGTTCGTGCGGATCTGCTCCACTACCTTGGCGATCTGGTCGATCGACCCGCCGCCGGGGGTGGGCCAGGACCTCCACTGCACGCCGTAGACGGGTCCGAGCTCCCCGTCCCGGTCCGCCCACTCGTCCCAGATGGTCACACCGCGCTCCTGCAGCCACCGCACGTTCGAGTCCCCGCGCAGGAACCACAGCAGCTCGAGGGCCACCGACCGGAAGTGCACCCGCTTGGTGGTCAGCAGCGGGAAGGACTCCGCCAGGTCGAAGCGGATCTGGCGCCCGAAGACGCTGCGCGTCCCGGTGCCCGTGCGGTCGGACTTGTGCACCCCCTGCTCCAGGACCTCGCGCAGGAGGTCCTCGTAGGGCGTCGGCACCGGGGCGGGCACGGGGTCGGGGGCGGTCATGCGGGTCTCCTCGGGGGAAGTCGGGGCGGGCCGGGCGGTCCGTGGCGGGTGGCTCGTGGCGGGTGGTGCGCTGCGGTCCCGGCGGTTGCGGGACGGTGCGCCGCGGGTCCTGCGGCGCCGGGCCGGGGGTCAGTCGTCGAAGGGCTTCACGAGCTCCACGGAGACCACCCGCCGGCGGTGCCGGCGGGAGACCTGCAGCACGATCATCTCGCCGGGGGAGAGGTACGGGTCCTTGGCCGGCAGCTGCGCGGCGAGCTCTGGGCTCGCGTGCCGGGCGATGACCTTGAGGACCGTGGGCAGCACCGGGCGGTGCGTGCACAGCGCCACCGGCGTGTCCTTGTCGAACATGGTCTGGGCCACGGCGGCCGCCTTCTTGGGGTGGCGCTTGTGCGAGGCCTCCGTGAGCTGCGGGCGCTCCCGCACGGAGACCCCGGCCTTGCGCGCGTACGGCACCACGGTGGACAGGCAGCGCAGCCAGGGGGAAGTGAGGACCCGCTCGGGGGACCACGCCCGGAGCAGCCGGGTCACGGCGAGGGCCTGGCGCTTGCCGGTCGCGGCCAGCGGCCGGTCGCCCTCGGCCCGGGACCAGGCCGAGCGCGGCTTCGCCTTGGCGTGGCGCACCACGATCGCCGGGCGCGTGGCGAGGTCCCCGCGCTCGTGCAGGTCCACCAGGGCCGCCAGCGGCTCCCGGTCGGAGGGGTTGGTCAGCATCCGGTGCGCGTCCTCGGGCGAGACCCAGCGGACGGCGTCCACCTCCTTGCCATCGGGCTCGGGCCGTGCGCCGGGGCCGAACTCCGCGGCCCAGTAGTGCACGTCCTTGCACCCGTCCTTGACGTCGTAGCGGATCGTGGGCAGGGGCACGCCCAGGCGCGGCAGCAGGCCGATCTCCTCGCTGACCTCCCGGTGGGCGGTCTCGGGCAGCGTCTCGCCGTCGTCCTGCTTGCCCTTGGGGAAGGACCAGTCGTCGTAGCGCGGCCGATGGATGACCAGCACCTCGAGCCCGCCGCCCGTCCGGCGCCAGCACAGGCACCCGGCCGCGAGCACGTCGGCGGGCCGCCCGCTCCCGGCCGCGCCGCTCGTGCCGGTCCTGCCGCCCGCCCGGCCGGGGCTCTCGGCCGGGCGCTGCTCGGTGGTCTTCTCTGCGGTCCTGGGCATGGCCCCTCTTTCGTCCCCTGTCCGTGGTGCACGGGCGTGCCGGGGCCCGCGGTCCGGACCGTCGGGCGGCACCCCCACGATGCTACCGCTGACCCGTTCCACCGCCGACTAGATCGTCGGCCGGCCGAGGGCCCGGCTGCGCAGCAGGTGCTCCTGGACGTCCACGAGCGGGTTCCCCTCGGCGTCCCGGTGGTGGCGGGTCCACACGCCCTCGGCGTCCAGGTGCCAGCTGGCCGTGGCGTCCGAGACGTAGCGGGCGAGCAGCCGCACGAGCGCGGCCGCCTGCTGGGGGTCCGTGATCCGCACCAGGGTCTCCACCCGGCGGTCGAGGTTGCGGTGCATCATGTCCGCCGAGCCGATGTAGACGAGGGGATCGCCGGCGTTGCAGAACGCGAAGACCCGGGAGTGCTCCAGGAACCGGCCCAGCACCGAGCGGACCCGGATGTTCTCGCTCAGCCCCGGCACCCCGGGGCGCAGGGCGCAGATCCCGCGGACCACCACGTCCACGGGCACCCCGGCCTGCGAGGCCCGGTAGAGGGCGTCGATCACGGCCTCGTCCACGATCGAGTTGCACTTGACCTGGATCCGGGCCGGGCGGCCGGCCCGGTGGTGGCGGATCTCGGCCTCCACGAGGTCGACGAGCCCGGAGCGCACGGAGCGGGGCGCCACGAGCAGGCGCTGGAAGGTGGTCTTGGGCGCGTAGCCGGAGAGCTGGTTGAAGAGCCGGGAGACGTCCTCCCCGACCTCCGGGTCGCACGTGAGCAGCCCCAGGTCCTCGTAGAAGCGCGCGGTGGAGGGATGGTAGTTGCCGGTGCCGATGTGCACGTACCGGCGCAGCCCGTGCTCCTCCTGGCGGACCACGAGGGAGAGCTTGCAGTGGGTCTTCAGCCCCACGATGCCGTAGACCACGTGCACCCCGGCCTGCTCGAGCTTGCGGGCCCAGGAGATGTTGGCCTGCTCGTCGAAGCGGGCCTTGATCTCCACCAGCGCCAGCACCTGCTTGCCGGCCTCGGCGGCGTCGATGAGTGCGTCCACGATGGGGGAGTCGCCAGAGGTCCGGTACAGGGTCTGCTTGATGGCCTGGACCTTCGGGTCCGCGGCGGCCTGCTCCAGGAAGGCCTGGACGCTCGTGGCGAACGAGTCGTAGGGGTGGTGCAGCAGCACGTCCCGGGCCCGGGTCGCGGCGAAGACGTCCGCCGCCTTGGCGGTCTCCGCGGCGTTGAGGTAGCGGGAGGTGTGGGCCACGTGGCGGGCGTAGTGCAGCTCCGGGCGGTCGATGCCGGCGATGACCCCCAGCCCGCGCAGGTCCAGCGGGGCGGGCAGCCGGTAGATCTCGGACTCGTCGATGCCCAGCTCGGAGACGAGCAGCTCGAGCACCTCCGTGCTGATGCTGTCCGTGACCTCCAGGCGCACCGCGGGACCGAAGCGGCGGCGCAGCAGCTCCTTCTCCAGGGCCTGCAGGAGGTTCTCGGCGTCGTCCTCCTCGACCTCCAGGTCCTCGTTGCGGGTCACGCGGAACACCTGGTGCTCCTCGACCTCCATCCCGGGGAACAGGTCGTCCAGGTGCTGGGCGATGACGTCCTCGAGCGGGATGAACCGGGCCTGGCCGTTCGGCAGGCGCGAGGCCCGGGACCCGTCCACCGACAGCAGCCGGGGCAGCTGGTCCGGGACCTTCACGCGGGCGAACAGCCGCTTGCCCGACTGCGGGTTGCGGACCATCACGGCCAGGTTGAGGCTCAGCCCGGAGATGTAGGGGAACGGGTGGGCCGGGTCCACGGCCAGCGGCGTGAGGATGGGGAACACCTGCCGGTGGAAGTCCCCGGTGAGCCGCTCCCGGGTGGCGGCGTCCAGGTCCTCCCAGCCGACCAGGTGGATGTTCTGCCGGGTCAGCTCGGGCCGCACCAGGTCGTGGAAGGCCCGCGCGTGCCGCTCCTGCAGCTCGTGGGCGCGCGCGGCGATGGTGGCCATCTGCTCCGCGGGGGAGTGCCCGGAGGCGGCCGGCCGGGCGATGCCCGTGGCGATGCGCCGCTTGAGCCCGGCCACCCGGACCATGAAGAACTCGTCCAGGTTGGAGGCCACGATGGACAGGAAGTGCACCCGCTCCAGGAGGAAGAGGTCCGGGTCCTCCGCGAGCTCCAGGACCCGGGAGTTGAACGCCACCCAGCTGGCCTCGCGGTCCAGGAAGCGCTCGGGCCCGTGCCGGCCCTCCAGCACCTGCCGGGCCGCGGGCACGGGGTCGTCGATCCGGTCCCGGTCCCCGTGGCTCCGGGCGGAGTCGGGGAGCTCGTCGGGGCCCCCGGGGGGTGCGGTGCCGGACCCGGCGGCCGGGGCCCCGGGGGCGCCCGGGGCCGGCGCGGACTGCGGGCTGTCCTGCTGGTGGGTGGTCATCACGGTCCTGTCTCGTCGTGCCCGCCCCGGCGGTCCGGGCGCGGGAGGATCGGGTGGCGGGTCAGCCGGGGAGGGTGCCGGCGTACATCACGTCGAGGTGCCAGGGCCGGAACCCCAGCGCCTCGTACAGCCGCATCGCGGCGGCGTTGTCCCCGTCCACGTAGAGCATGACCTCGTCGAGCCCCTGCCGGGCGAGGTGGTTGACGCCGGCGGCGGTCAGCGCCCGGCCCAGCCCCGTGCCCTGGTGCCCGGGGGCCACGCCCACGGCGTACACCTCGCCGAGGGGACCGCGCTCGGCGTCGGCGGCGTGCACCTTGGTCCAGTGGAAGCCGGCCACGGTCCCGGGCTCGTCCTCCCGGACGGCGAGCAGGAAGCCGGCGGCGTCGAACCACGGCTCGGCCTCCCGCTGCCGGAGGTCGTCGAGGGTCATCCTGCCCTGCTCCGGGTGCTCGGCGAAGGCGTCCGCGTTGACCCGCAGCCACTCCTGCTCGTCGCGGCCGGGCTCGAACGCCCGCAGGCGGAAGCCCTCGGGCATCGCCTCCGGGAGGGGCAGGTCCGCCGCGCCGCGCAGCGGGCGCAGCAGCCGGTGCAGGTCCCGCACGGGGGCCAGGCCGTGCCGGGCGGCGAGCGCGGCGGCGGCGGGGTGCCCGCCGTGCGCCCAGGCGCGCACCGTGCCGGTGGTCCCGGCGGCCACGGCGCCGGCCAGCGCCGCGCCGATCCCGGCGCCGCGGTGGGCGGGGCCGACCACGAGCTCCACGAGGTGGGCGCCGTCGGGCTCGGGCACGCGCACGGCGGCGCCGAGGAGCTCCCCCTCGCGCGAGCGCGCCAGGACGGTGCGGACCCGGCCGTCGCGCGCCGAGCGCAGGTCCACCAGGGTCTGGTCGGAGAACGGCGGGTCGCCGTCCGCGGCGGCGGCGCGGGACGCGAGCGCCACGATCTCCTCGGCCGGCGGGACGTCCGGGCGGTCGAGGTCGTACGGCACGGAACGGGACATGGGGACCTCCTGCGGAACGGGATGGGGCGCACGGACCGGGTCGGGAGGTGCTCAGCCCTCCCGGGCCCGCGTCGTGGCGAAGCTGTAGCCCACGTTACGCACCGTGGTGATCAGGTGCTCGTGGTCCGCGCCCAGCTTGGCGCGCAGGCGCCGCACGTGCACGTCCACGGTGCGGGTGCCGCCGTAGTAGTCGTAGCCCCAGACCTCGCTGAGCAGCTGGGCGCGGGTGAAGACCCGCCCCGAGTGCTGGGCCAGGTACTTCAGCAGCTCGAACTCCTTGTAGGTGAGGTTCAGGGGCTGGCCGTTGACGTGCGCGGAGTACGCGGCGTCGTCGATGACCACGGAGCCCGCACGGATGCGGGTGTCGTCCTCGGGGACCTCGGCCGTGCGGGAGGAGGCCAGGCGCAGCCGCGCCTCGACCTCCGCGGGGCCGGCGGTGTCGAGCACGACGTCGTCGACCATCCAGTTCGCGGCCACGGCCGCCATCCCGCCCTCGGTGAGGACCATCAGCAGCGGCGCGGCCAGGCCCTTGGCGGTGAGCAGCTGCGCGAGGTTGCGGGCGGTGATCAGGTCGGTGCGCCCGTCCAGCAGGACCACGTCCGGGGACCGGCCGTCGAGGCTGCCGGACACGGTCCGCGTCGGGGCGACCGAGACCTTGTGGTTGAGCAGGTCGAGGGCCGGGAGCACCGATGCCGAAGGTCCGTCCGCGTCGGTCAGCATCAGGATCTGGAACACTCGTGCTTCTCCACTCTGGCGTACGGACTGAGCTGTCAGTATAGGTCCGGGCGGGCGACCGGCTCCGCGACCTAGCCGGCCCGGAGCGTCCCGCGGCCCGTGCCCGCCCGCACCCCGCGCCCGGTTCCCGGTCCTGCACCCGGTCCCGGCGCTCCGCCCGCGCCCCGCGGCGAGCCGCTATCGTTGCTCGTGTCCGCCCGGGCGCAGGTCCCGACCCCCGACAGTGCAGGAACCCGATCACCATGAGATATGCCATGATCGCCGCGTGCAGCGTGGCCGGGCTGGTGGCGGCCCTCGTGGCGGTCGCGGTCGCCGGGCCCGCGCCGCTGGTGCTGGCGCTGGGCATGTCCGTGGTCATCGGCTTCGGCTGGCCGGCGGCCACCGGCATCGCGGCGAGGCACCGCCACAACGTGATCATGACCGCCGCCGGCGTCGTCGCGGCCCTGCTCGTGCAGTTCCTGCCCGGCCAGCAGCTCGTGTGGCTGCCCGCCGTCGTCGGCGTGGCCCTCATGACGGTGTTCGCGGCGGAGCTGGTGCGCGGCGAGGGCGCCGAGCACCGGCTCGAGTCCGCGATCGCCTCCACGGCGGGCGTGCTGGCGGCGGTCAGCTCCTCCGGCTGGATCGCCCTGGCCGGCGACTACCGGGCCACGGGCCCGGACCCCGCCCTGCTCGTGGTGGTCGGCGCCGTCCTGGCCGCGCTGGTGGCCCTCGTGGGCGGGCGCGTCATCGCGGCGGCCCCGAAGAGCTCGCCCAAGCGGGGCGTCGTGGCCCTCGGCGTGACCCCCGTGGCGTTCCTCGGGGTGGGGGCCGTGTTCACTGCCCGGCTGGTGAGCACCGTGGTAGTTTAGGGCCATGCTTGCACTCGAAATCTTCTACCTCGCCCTGCTCGGCATCTCGGGCCTGTTCATCGCCGGGATCTCCCTGAAGGTGGTCCTCGGACTGTTCAAGGGACAGCACTAGTCCCGTGCCGATCGAGATCCCTTCGGATCTGCTGCCCGAGCTCGTCCCCTTCGCCTGGCTGCTGGGCACCTGGGAGGGCGACGGCTTCATGGGCTACGGCGAGGTCGAGCAGCGGCCGTTCCGGCAGCGCGTGACCTTCGAGCAGAACGGGCTGCCGTTCCTCGACTACCGGGCACAGACCACGCTCCTCGACGACGAGGGGCAGCCGATGCGCCCGGCCACCGTGGAACAGGGCTTCTGGCAGCTCGACCGCACCCTCGAGGACGGTGACGTGGGCCCCGGGATGCTCCCGCCGGACCTCGTGCCCGTGCTCCAGGGCGCCGAGGACGTGGAGCGGATGCGCAACGCGGACGGCGGCTTCGACGTCCTCGTGACCCTGACCCACCCCGGCGGCGTCGCCGAGCTCTACGCCGGGCAGATCAAGGGCCCGCGGATCGATCTCGCCACGGACGCCGTGATCCGCGCCCGCGGGGCCAAGGAGTACAGCTCCTCGACCCGCATGTACGGCCTGGTCCACGGCGACCTGTTCTGGGCCTGGGACATGGCCGCCCTCGGCGAGCCCCTGACCACCCACGCCTCCGCGCAGCTGCGGAAGATCGGCTGAGTTCCGTGACCGAGCACCGTTCCCCCCTGCTCCACCGGCCGGGCGCCGTCGAGGCCGAGGGCCTGGACCGCGGGGTGGCCGCCCACTACGGCGACCCACTGCGCGAGCAGCGCTCCCTCGTGCGCACCCCCGGCACCGTGGTGGACCTCTCCCACAAGGGCGTCGTGACCGTCACCGGGCCCGACCGGCTCAGCTGGCTCACCACCCTCTCCTCCCAGGTGCTCACCGGGCTCGAGCCCGGGCGCAGCACCGAGACCCTCTTCCTGTCCGTGCAGGGGCGGATCGAGCACGCCCCCCACGTGGTGGACGACGGCACCAGCACCTGGCTGATCACCGAGGCCGACGAGACCGCGGCCCTGGTGGCGTGGCTCGAGCGCATGCGCTTCGCGCTGCGCGTCGAGATCGAGGACCGCACCGGGCAGTGGGCCGTGCTCGGCGCCACGGGCCCCGTGCCCGGCCTGCCCGCCACGGTCGTGTGGCGGGACCCCTGGCCCCACGTCGCCCCCGGCGGGTGGAGCTACGCCGTCCTCGACGGGCCCCACCCCGGCGAGGAGCGCACCTGGTGGGAGCACCTCGTGCCCCGCGACGAGCTCGACGCCCTGACCCTCGACCTCCCCCTCGCCGGCGCGTGGGCCGCCGAGGCGCTGCGGATCGCCGCGTGGCGCCCCCGCCTGGGCGCCGAGACGGACGAACGGACGATCCCGCACGAGCTCGACCTCCTGCGCACCGCCGTGCACCTGGCCAAGGGCTGCTACAAGGGCCAGGAGACCGTCGCACGGGTGCACAACCTCGGGCACCCGCCCCGCCGGCTGGTGCTGCTCGACCTCGACGGGTCGGAGCACACGCTGCCCGCCGCCGGGGCCGAGGTGGTCGCGGGGGAGCGCACGGTGGGGCGCGTCACCTCCGTGCAGCTCCACCACGAGCAGGGTCCCATCGCCCTGGCCGTGCTCAAGCGCACCGTCGATCCCGCCGCCGAGCTCGTCGTCACCGACGGCGAGCAGCGGTGGGCCGCGGCGCAGCAGGTCGTCGTGCCGCCGGACGCCGGGCAGGTGGTCGGCCGGCAGACGGGCTTCCTCCGCGGGCCCCGCCCCTGACCTCGCCGGACCCCGGGACTCCCGTCACCGACGTCCGCCCCGGGCCCCGGGCGGCGCGGACCCGCAGGCCTGACCGACCGGGGCCGCCGCCCGCCTCAGCGGCCGAAGAGGACGCGGGCCTCGTCCCAGCGGTCCTGGGGAACGGTCTTGAGCCCCTCGAGGGCCTCGGCGAAGTCGACGCGGACCATGTCGGTGCCGCGGATGGCGACCATCCGCCCCCACTGCTTCTCGTGCACGAGGTCGACCACGGACATCCCGAAGCGGGTGGCGAGCACGCGGTCGAAGCCCGTGGGGGCGCCCCCGCGCTGGATGTGCCCGAGCGTGGTGTTGCGGGTCTCGATGCCGGTGAGGCGCTCGATCTCCTGCGTGACGTACTCCCCGATCCCGCCCAGGCGCGGACGGCCGTCGGCCTCGGTGCCCTTCCCTGCGAGCACGTCCTCCCGGTCCTCGGGGATGAACCCCTCCGCGACGACCACCAGCGGGGAGCGGCCGCGGTCGTAGACCTCCTGCACCCAAGCGCAGACCTGGTCCATCGAGACCTTCTGCTCGGGGATCAGCACCGCGTGGGCGCCGGCGGACATGCCCGAGTGCAGCGCGATCCACCCGACGTGGCGGCCCATGACCTCGGCGACCATGCACCGGTGGTGGGACTCCCCGGTGGTGCGCAGCCGGTCCATGGCGTCGGTGGCGATGGACACGGCCGTGTCGAAGCCGAAGGTGTAGTCCGTGGCCTGCAGGTCGTTGTCGATGGTCTTGGGCACCCCCACCACGGGCAGCCCGGCGTCGGCCAGGCGCTTGGCGCCGGCCAGGGTGCCCTCCCCGCCGATGGCCACGATCGCGTCCACCGCGTGGCGCTCGAGCATCACCCCGATGTTCTCCGGCCCGCCTCCGGGCCCGGAGTAGGGGTTCGTGCGGGAGGTGCCGAGGATGGTCCCGCCCTCCCGGGCGAGGCCGCGGACCCGGGTGCGGGGCAGGTCCATGATGTCGCCCTCGAGCACCCCGCGCCAGCCGTCGCGGAAGCCCACGAACTCGTGGCCGTAGGTCTTGATCCCGTGCAGCACGGCGCCGCGGATCACCGCGTTGAGTCCGGGGCAGTCCCCGCCGCTGGTCAGCAGTCCGATCTTCATTCGTACAGTCTCCTCCGGGTGGGCGGGGCGTGCGTGGCGGGCCGGACGTGCGCCGGCAGGCCCAGTCTAGTGAGTCCGGGCCAACACGGCAGGGCCGGGCCCGGCCGTGTTGGCCCCCGGCGCCGCCCGCCCGCCCGCGGCCTAGACTTCCGGGAAGAGGGCCCCGACGGGCCCGGAAGGAGGGGTGGCGTTGAACACGGACAAGGAACCGGCCCGGGAGAACCTGCGGGAGTTCATCGACAAGCTGGTCGACCAGGGGTACACGGTGCGGGACGGGCAGTCCCCGGACCCGGATCTCATCGATCCCGGGGGATCGGCCGTGGAGACCTGGCGGGAGGACTACCCGTACGACGAGCGGCTGTCGCGCGAGGAGTACGAGCTCGAGAAGTACCAGCTGCAGATCGAGCTGCTGAAGTTCCAGTACTGGGGCCAGGACCACGACCTCCAGCACGTCATCGTGTTCGAGGGCCGGGACGCCGCCGGCAAGGGCGGGACGATCAAGCGGTTCACCGAGCACCTCAACCCGCGCGCCGCCCGGGTGGTGGCCCTGACGAAGCCCTCGGACCGGGAGCGGGGCCAGTGGTACTTCCAGCGCTACATCCAGCACCTGCCCACGGCGGGGGAGATCGTGATGTTCGACCGCTCCTGGTACAACCGCGCCAACGTCGAGCGCGTCATGGGCTTCTGCACGGACCCGCAGTACGAGCAGTTCATGGCCCAGGCGCCCGTCTTCGAGAAGATGCTCGTGGACTCCGGCATCCACCTCACCAAGTTCTGGTTCTCCGTGACCCAGCACGAGCAGCGCACCCGGTTCGCGATCCGCCAGATCGACCCCGTGCGCCGGTGGAAGCTCTCGCCCATGGACCTGGCGTCCCTGGACCGGTGGGAGGACTACACCGAGGCGAAGGAGGAGATGTTCCTGCGCACGGACACCGACCACGCCCCGTGGATCACGGTGAAGTCCAACGACAAGAAGCGCGCCCGGCTCAACGCGATGCGCTTCTTCCTGGACCAGTTCGACTACGAGGACAAGGACCCGGACGTGGTCTATCCCCCCGACCCGCTGATCGTGCGCCGCGGCCTGGAGGCCGTCGGCGACTGAGGTGCGGCCCGGGGACGCGGGACGACGACGGCGCCGCCCGTCCCCTTCCGGGGGCGGGCGGCGCCGGTGCGCGGCGGTCGCGGCTCAGCGGCCGGGGCGGTCCACCAGGACGGTGTTGGCGGCGGCGTTGACGGCGGTCACGGCCAGGACCGACGGCCAGGCCCCGATCCGCCGGGCCAGCGGGTGGGAGAGCCCGAAGCCCAGGACGTAGAGCGCGCCGAGCGCCGCCGTGGTGCCCGGCCCGCCGCGGTGCCACCACGTGTGGGCGGCCGCCGCGCCGGCCGCGGCCAGCACCGCCCCGCCCAGGGGGCGGACGCCGGTCGCCCGGGCGGTGGCGTACCCGCCGATCAGCCCGGCGCTCACGAGCGCCGCCGCGGGCACCTGCTCCGCCGCGGCCACGGCGGTGTCCCGGGCGTCCGTCGCGGCGCTCACGCGGCGCCGCCCAGGTACTCCTGGAGCCGGCGCAGGCCCTCCGCGAGGTCGTCGTCGCCGAGGGCGTAGGACAGGCGCAGGAAGCCGGAGGGGCCGAACGCCTCGCCGGGCACCACGGCCACCTCCGCCTGCTCCAGGATCAGCTCGGCCAGCTCGGCGGAGGTCTGCGGCGTCGCGTCGCCGAAGCGCCGGCCGAGCAGGCCGCGCACGTCCGCGTAGGCGTAGAACGCGCCGGTCGGGGTGGGGCACTCCACGCCGTCGATGGCGTTGAGGGCCTCGACCATGACCCGGCGGCGGCGGTCGAAGGCCTCCCGCATCCGGTGGGCCTCGTCGAGCGGGCCGGACACGGCCGCCAGCGCGGCCCGCTGGGCCACGTTGTTGACGTTGGAGGTCAGGTGGGACTGCAGGTTCGTGGCCGCCTTGATGACGTCGGGGGCACCGATCATCCAGCCCACCCGCCAGCCGGTCATCGCGTACGTCTTGGCCACGCCGTTGAGGACGACCACGTTCTCGCCCAGCTCCGGCACGGCGGCGGCGATCGAGGTGAACGGCACGCCGTCGTAGGTGAGGTGCTGGTAGATCTCGTCGGTCAGCACGAAGATCCCCTTCTCCGCCGCCCAGCGGCCCACGGCCGCGGTCTCCTCGGGGGAGTACACGGCGCCCGTGGGGTTCGACGGCGAGCAGAACAGCAGGGCCTTGGTGCGCTCGGTCCACGCCGCCTCGAGCAGCTCGGGGGTGACCTTGTAGCCGAGCTCCGGTCCGGCGAAGACCTCGACCGGGTTGCCCCCGGCGAGCTTGATGGCCTCGGGGTAGGTGGTCCAGTACGGGGCGGGCAGCAGGACGTCGTCGCCCTCGTCCACGACCGTCGCGAAGGCCTGGAACACGGCCTGCTTGCCGCCGTTGGTGACGAGCACCTGGGAGGGCTCCACCGCGTAGCCGGCGTCCCGGGCGGTCTGCTCGGCCACCGCCCTGCGCAGCTCGGGCAGGCCCGCGGCCGGCGTGTACCGGAAGTTCGCCGGGTCCTGCAGGGCGGCCGCGGCGGCGTCCACGATGTACTGGGGGGTCGGGAAGTCGGGCTCCCCGGCGCCGAAGCCGATCACGGGCCGGCCGGCGGCCTTGAGGGCCTTCGCCTTCGCGTCCACGGCGAGCGTCGCGGACTCTGCGATGGCGCCGACGCGCCGGGAGATGCGGGACGTGGTCATGACCGGGGGCCTCCTGGAGGGGAACGGGCGGTCTCCGCCGGGTGCGGGGACGGCGGTGCGGACGCCCCCATGCTACTCGGGCGTCCGCACCGCGGGCCCGGCGCCCCGGCGGCCGCGCCCGCCCGGATTGCACCCCGCCGCCCGGGTCGCCTAGGATGGACGACTGGTGTCATCGGCGCCTGCTCGGCCGCGCCGTCACGGCGGGACCGGATGGTAGAGTCGGTGACCGGGTCCGAGCGATCGAGACCGGCGTCCCCACGCCGGCCGAGGCCGCGAGGCACGTAGGGCAGTGGCGCAATTGGTAGCGCAGCGGTCTCCAAAACCGCAGGTTGCAGGTTCGAGTCCTGTCTGCCCTGCTCCAGTCCGGGGTGGTCCCCGGCACCCCCACGGGGTGCCGGGAGCCGCCGCGGCGACGGCGGGCCGGCAGCACTGCGCGGCCCGCACGAGTCCACACAGGGAGAGCCGATGTCGCAGACCACCGCCGGCCGCGCGTCGGGCCAGCCCCCGGAGCAGGGCGCGGAGAGCCCCCGCGGCGTCTTCGGGCGCCTGTTCCTGTTCCTGCGCCAGGTCGTCGGCGAGCTCCGGAAGGTGGTCACCCCCACCCGGCGCGAACTGGTCAACTACGTCCTGGTCGTCCTCGTGTTCGTCGCGTTCATGATGGTGCTCATCTCGGTCCTGGACCTGGCGTTCGGCCAGGCCGCCCTGTGGATCTTCGGGCAGGGGGACGCCGCCGGCTGATCCGGGCGGCGCACGGACCGGCGCGGCCGGCCACCGTGACCCAGCAGAGCACGACATCCACGAAAGAACTTTGAGGGAGATCCAGTGACCGAGCACGAGCTCGAAAACGGCACCGAGGCACCGGCCGAGGTCGACCAGCAGGCTCCGGAGCTGCCGGAGGCCGAGACCTCCGTGCAGGAGGACCACTTCGCGGCCGCCCACGACCCGGAGCACGCCCCGGTCGCCGACGAGGCTCCCGCCGCGCCCGCCGACGAGGAGGCCCCGCTCGAGGCGGAGGCCCCGGCCGACGAGGAGGCCCCCGCGGCCGAGGACGAGGCGCCCGCCGTGGACCCCGTCGAGGAGTTCAAGTCGAAGCTGCGCCGCCAGGAGGGTGACTGGTACGTCATCCACACCTACGCCGGCTACGAGAACCGCGTGAAGACGAACCTCGAGACCCGCATCCAGTCCCTCAACATGGAGGACGACATCTTCCAGATCGAGGTGCCGATGGAGGAGGTCGTCGAGATCAAGAACGCCCAGCGCAAGATCGTGCGCCGGGTGCGGATCCCGGGCTACGTGCTGGTGCGCATGAACCTCACCGACGCCTCCTGGGGCGCGGTCCGCCACACCCCGGGCGTCACCGGCTTCGTCGGCCAGGACGCCTACAACCCGGTGCCGCTGCGCCTCGACGAGGTCTTCGAGATGCTCAACCCGGTCTTCGAGGCGCCGCAGGGCGCGGGGGCCGAGTCCTCCGCCCAGCCCAGCGCGCAGCCGCAGATCGACGTCGACTTCGAGGTCGGCGAGTCCGTCATCGTCA
Organism: Kocuria salina; assembly: GCF_013368965.1. Taxonomy (NCBI): domain Bacteria; kingdom Bacillati; phylum Actinomycetota; class Actinomycetes; order Micrococcales; family Micrococcaceae; genus Kocuria; species Kocuria salina. The sequence continues at coordinate 106,999 of NZ_SSSF01000005.1, read as the reverse complement.
AGGAGGGCCCCTTCGAGACCCTCCCCGCCACGATCTCCGAGATCAAGGTGGAGTCCCAGCAGCTGGTCGTCCTCGTGTCGATCTTCGAGCGCGAGACCCCCGTCACCCTCGGCTTCAATCAGGTCTCCAAGATCTGAGCCCCGCGGGCCGCTCCGGCCCGCCCCAGTTCCCGGCCCCGCGGTGCATGCTTCGCCGCCGGGCCGCCCGGCCGCCGCGCCACGGCGGCCACCCGCCGTCGTACGCTCCTGTGCGCCGGTACGTCCAGCAGAAGAAGGACCAGCACATGGCTCCCAAGAAGAAGAAGGTCTCCGGCCTGATCAAGCTGCAGATCCAGGCAGGCGCCGCCAACCCGGCTCCTCCCGTGGGTCCGGCCCTCGGTCAGCACGGCGTCAACATCATGGAATTCTGCAAGGCCTACAACGCGGCCACGGAGTCCCAGCGCGGCAACATCGTGCCCGTGGAGATCACGGTCTACGAGGACCGCTCGTTCACCTTCGTCACGAAGACCCCGCCCGCCGCGCAGCTGATCAAGAAGGCCGCCGGCGTCGCCAAGGGCTCGGGTGTCCCGCACACCCAGAAGGTCGGCAAGCTCAGCATGGACCAGGTCCGCGAGATCGCCGAGACCAAGAAGGAAGACCTCAACGCCAACGACATCGACGCCGCCGCGAAGATCATCGCCGGCACCGCCCGCTCCATGGGCATCGAGGTCGAGTGACCAGCCTCGGCTGATCACCACCCACCGTTATTGACGTGGCAGGGCCGAGCGCGGCCCGCAGACCACAACTGCACAAGGAGAAGAAGCAGATGGCAAAGCGCAGCAAGGCATACCAGGCGGCCGCCGCCAAGATCGACGCGGGCACGCTGTACGCCCCGGCCGAGGCCGTGGCCCTGGCCAAGGAGCTCGACACCGCGAAGACCGACTCCACCGTGGAGGTCGTCCTCCGCCTCGGTGTCGACCCCCGCAAGGCCGACCAGATGGTCCGCGGCACCGTGAACCTGCCCAACGGCACCGGCAAGACCGCCCGCGTCGTCGTCTTCGCGACCGGCGACAAGGCCGCCGCCGCGGAGGAGGCCGGAGCGGACTACGTCGGCTCCGACGACCTGATCGCCCGCATCCAGGGCGGCTGGACCGACTTCGACGCCGCCGTGGCCACCCCGGACATGATGGGCAAGGTCGGCCGGCTGGGCAAGGTCCTCGGCCCCCGCAACCTGATGCCGAACCCCAAGACCGGCACCGTCACCATGGACGTGACCAAGGCCGTCAACGACATCAAGGGCGGCAAGATCGACTTCCGCGTCGACAAGCACTCGAACCTGCACTTCATCGTGGGCAAGACGTCCTTCGAGCTCGAGAAGCTGGCGGAGAACTACGGCGCCGCCCTCGAGGAGATCCTGCGCCTGAAGCCCTCCGCGTCGAAGGGCCGCTACATCACGAAGGCGACCGTCTCGACCACGTTCGGGCCGGGCATCCCGGTCGACCCGAACGCCACCGAGGTCGTCGTCGGCGCCTGACGCCGTGCACCGGAGCCCGCGGGGCTCCGACGGGTGGGGGCCCGGCCGATGCGGCCGGGCCCCTTCCCGTCCGACGGGACCATTCCTCCCACGACCCAGCAGCCGGCGGGCGTCCGCCGGCGCCCACGGAACGGAGACCCCCCACGTGAGCGAGCACCCCCCGGTGCGCATCGAGCAGATGCGCATCCCCGACGAGTTCGACGACGCCGCGCAGGAGCTGCTGGGGCGCGTCGCGGAGCTCGTGCGCCGGTCCCGGCAGCACGTGTGGGGGATCTCGGACCTCACCGGTGACGCCCAGGAGCTCTACCGGGACCTGCTGGACCCCTTCGAGCGCGTGGTCGTCCTGCTGGCGTGGGCCGGGGACCGGCTGGCGGGACGGGCCGAGGTGCGGATGCCCCTGGTCACGCTCACCGACTCCGCCCACATCACCGTCGACGTGGACCCCGACGTCACCTCGCAGGGCACCGGCAGCGAACTGCTGGCCGCCGCCGAGCAGCTCGCCGTGGGCGAGTCCCGCCGGCACCTGCGGATCCAGACCGAGCACCCCGGGCCCGAGGAGATCCAGGGCGACGGCAGCGTCACCGGGGTCTTCCCGCTGGTCACGCCCGGGATGGTCGAGTGGGTGGACGCCGCCGACGGCTCGGGCCGGCTGCCCGTGTCCAACCGGCAGACCCGCTTCGCCCTCAGCGCCGGCTACCGGCTCGAGTCGGTCAGCGACTTCGGGGTGCTGGACGTCCCCCTGCCGCCCGAGCGCGTCGCGGCCCTGCTGGACGAGGTCGCGGCCTCGCCGGCGCAGGAGCCGTACCGGATCCACGTCTGGAGCGGCCCGGCCCCCGAGGACCGGCTCGACGAGCTCGCCGCCCTGCACTCGCGCATGGCGACCGACTCGTTCCTGGCCCCCGTGGCCGCCGCCGAGCCAGAGCCCTGGGACGCCGAGCGCGTGCGGCGCACCGAGCAGCTGCGCGCCGAGGCGGGCAACCTCTCGCTCGTGGCCGTCGCCGAGCACGAGCCCACCGGACGCCTCGTCGGGATGACCGAGATCGTCCTGGCGGGGGAGGAGCCGCCGATCGGGATGCAGGACGAGACCGTGGTCCTGCGCGAGCACCGCCGCCGGTGGCTCGCCACCCGGCTGAAGCTGGCCAACCTGCAGCAGCTCGAGCGGCTGGCCCCGAGCGTGCGCACCGTCTACTCCTGGAGCCACAGCGGCGACGACCGGATGAGCCGGGTCAACGCCCGGCTGGGCTTCCGCGTGGCCGGGCGCAGCGGCGTGTGGGCCCGCGACTTCCCCTCCGCCTGAGCCGGGTCCGGGGCCGCCCCGGAGCCGATTTGGCCGCGGCGGGGGCCTCCGGTAGCCTGGGAGACACCAAAGACCGCCGGTCGTGGTCCCCCTGCCCCGTGCGCCCCGTTTCGGAGTGCGCGAAGCGGAAGGACAGCCGTAAGAGTTCCGCCAGGAACCGCCAGCGCAGGTGAACCAGCACAGCGAGCACCGCCCGTCCTGCACGGGGTGCGACGCCGAGCCCCGGGCATCTGCGCGGGGCTTTTTCTGTGCCCGGGCCCTTGCGGCAGCGACCGGCATCGAAGACCGGAAGGAGTACCATGGCGAACCCGGAAAAGGCAGCCGCGGTCGCCGAGTTGAAGGAACTGTTCTCCAACTCGGACGCCGCTGTCCTGACTGAGTACCGCGGCCTCACCGTGGCCCAGCTCAAGGAGCTGCGCCGCTCGCTCGGTGAGAACGCCGAATACGCCGTGGTGAAGAACACGCTGACCGCGATCGCGGCCAAGGAGCTGGGGATCGACGCGTTCGACGGCCAGCTCGCCGGCCCGAGCGCGATCGCCTTCATCTCGGGGGACCCCGTCGAGGCCGCCAAGAGCCTGCGTGACTTCGCCAAGGCGAACCCGCAGCTCGTCGTCAAGGGCGGTTACCTCGAGGGCAAGGCCCTGAGCGACGCGGAGATCAAGCAGCTCGCGGACCTCGAGTCCCGCGAGGTGCTGCTGGCCAAGGTGGCCGGTGCCGCGCAGGCGTCCCTGTCCCAGGCCGCGGCGCTGTTCCAGGCACCGCTGTCGAAGACCGTCCGCACGGCCGAGGCGCTGCGCGCCAAGGTCGAGGAGCAGGACGCCTGACCAGCATCCCCGCCGCGAGGCACATTCTCACCACGGAACCAGACCGTCCCGCGCCGACGAACCCGGCCGGGGCACACCATCGAAAAGGAGCCACAACCATGGCCAAGCTCACCACCGCTGAACTGATCGACGCGTTCAAGGAGCTCTCCCTCATCGAGCTCTCCGAGTTCGTGAAGGCCTTCGAGGAGACCTTCGACGTCACCGCCGCCGCCCCCGTGGCCGTCGCCGGTGCCGCCGCTCCGGCCGCCGCCGCCGAGGAGGCCGAGGAGCAGACCGAGTTCGACGTCGTCCTCGAGGCCGCCGGCGAGAAGAAGATCCAGGTCATCAAGGAGGTCCGCGCGCTGACCTCCCTCGGCCTCAAGGAGGCCAAGGACCTCGTGGACTCGGCCCCCAAGGCCGTCCTCGAGGGCGCCACCAAGGAGGCCGCGGACAAGGCCAAGGAGGCCCTCGAGGGCGCCGGCGCCACCGTCACCCTCAAGTAGGACCCCGGACGCGTCCCTTCACGGACGCTCCTGCGAGGCCCCGGACGCACGGCGTCCGGGGCCTCGTGCCGTGCCGGGCCCGGACGGTCTGTGGGAGACTGGGGGCACGACCACATCGGCCGCCCACGCGCAGCGGGAGAGTCCGGGCGGGGGAGGGCGGACGGGCCCCACCGGGCCTCGGACCACGAGGAGCTCACCTTGTCCTTCCTGCCACGCCACCTCGGCCCGGACGCCGCCGAGACCGCGATCATGCTCGAGACCGTCGGCGCGGCCGACCTCAACGAGCTCGTCGCCCGCGCCGTCCCCGCGACCATCGCCTCCTCCGAGCCGCTGGGCCTGCCCGCCCCGATGTCCGAGCACGAGGCCCTCGCGGCGCTGCGCCGGGTCGCGGCGAAGAACCGGGTGATGACCCAGATGATCGGGCAGGGCTACGCGGACACCGTCACCCCGCCCGCGCTGCGCCGCAACATCCTCGAGAACCCCGCCTGGTACACCTCCTACACCCCCTACCAGCCCGAGATCTCGCAGGGCCGCCTCGAGGCCCTGCTCACGTTCCAGAACGCCGTCATGGACCTCACCGGCCTGGACCTGGCGAACGCCTCCCTCCTGGACGAGGCCACCGCGGTGGCCGAGGCCGTGCTCATGATGCGCCGGGCCAACCGGAAGGCCACGAGCCGGCGCGTCGTCGTCGACGCCCGGACGCTCCCGCAGACCCTCGCCGTGCTGCGCGGGCGCTGCCGGGCCGTGGGCATCGAGCTGGTCGTCGCCGACCTCGCCGAGGGGCTGCCCGAGGGCGAGCTCTTCGGGGTGGTCCTGACCCAGGTGGGCGTCGACGGCGAGGTCGTCCCCCTCGCCGAGCGCGCCGAGGAGGCGCACGCGCGGGGGGCGCTCGTGGCCGTGGCCACCGACCTGCTGGCCCTGACCCTGCTGCGCTCCCCGGGGGAGCAGGGCGCGGACATCGCCGTGGGCTCGGCCCAGCGCTTCGGGGTGCCCCTGTTCTTCGGCGGGCCCCACGCCGCGTTCCTCGCCTGCCGCAAGGGCCTCGAGCGGAACCTGCCCGGTCGCCTGGTGGGCGTCTCCACCGATTCCTCCGGCCGGCCCGCCTACCGGCTGGCCCTGCAGACCCGCGAGCAGCACATCCGCCGCGAGAAGGCCACCTCGAACATCTGCACCGCCCAGGCGCTGCTGGCCGTCGTGGCCGGCGCCTACGCCGCCTACCACGGCGCGGACGGGCTCCGCGCCATCGCCGAGCGCGTGCACGGGCTGGCCGCCCGCCTGGCCGCCGGGCTCGCCGCGGCGGGCGTGCGCGTGGTCCACGACCGGTTCTTCGACACCGTGCTCGCCGAGGTCCCCGGCCGCGCCGACGCCGTCGTGGCCGCCGCCGCGGAGCGTGGGATCAACGTCCGCCGGGCCGGCGCGGACCACGTCTCCGTGTCGGTGGGGGAGCCCCACGACGAGCGCGACGTCGACGCCGTGCTCGCGGCCTTCGGCGCCGCGGCTACGGACGACGCGGGCGGGGCGTGGGACCTGCCCGCCGAGCTGCTGCGCACCGACTCCTACCTGACCCACCCCGTGTTCACGCTGCACCGCTCCGAGACCGCGATGATGCGCTGGCTGCGCTCCCTCGCGGACAAGGACCTGGCCCTCGACCGGACCATGATCCCGCTCGGCTCCTGCACCATGAAGCTCAACGCCGCCGCGGAGATGGAGCCCATCAGCTGGCCCGAGTTCGCCTCGATCCACCCGCTCGCCCCCGAGGACCAGACCCTCGGCTGGCGCGAGCTCATCGCCCAGCTCGAGTCCTGGCTCACGGAGATCACCGGCTACGCCGCGGTCTCCGTCCAGCCCAACGCCGGCTCCCAGGGCGAGCTCGCCGGGCTCCTCGCGATCCGCCGCTACCACCTCTCCCGGGGCGACCGGCAGCGCACCACCGTCCTCATCCCGTCCTCGGCCCACGGCACCAACGCCGCCTCCGCGGTGCTCGCGGACCTCAAGGTGGTGGTCGTGGCCACCGCCGGGGACGGCTCCGTGGACCTGGACGACCTCGCCGCGAAGATCGGGAGCGTGGGGGAGGAGCTGGCGGGCATCATGGTCACCTACCCCTCCACGCACGGCGTGTTCGAGGAGCAGATCACGGCCGTGTGCGAGGCCGTGCACGCGGCGGGGGGCCAGGTCTACGTGGACGGCGCCAACCTCAACGCGCTCATGGGCCTCGCCCGGCCGGGCCGCTTCGGCGGGGACGTCTCCCACCTGAACCTGCACAAGACCTTCTGCATCCCGCACGGCGGCGGGGGGCCCGGCGTGGGGCCCGTGGCCGTGGCGGAGCACCTCGTGCCGTTCCTGCCCGGGGACCCCGCGGCCCCGGACGGCGGGGAGGACTCCTTCCCCGTGTCCCAGGCCCGCCACGGGTCGGCCGGGGTGCTGCCGATCTCCTGGATGTACATCGCCATGACCGGCGCGGAGGGGCTCACCGCGTCGTCGCGCACCGCGATCCTCAGCGCGAACTACGTCTCCGCCCGGCTGGCCGACGTCTTCCCGACCCTCTACACCGGCCCGGGCGGGTTCGTGGCCCACGAGTGCATCCTCGACCTGCGCGCGCTCACGAAGGCCTCCGGGGTGACCGCGGAGGACGTCTGCAAGCGGCTCGTCGACTACGGCTTCCACGCCCCCACCCTCGCGTTCCCGGTGGCGGGCACGCTCATGGTGGAGCCCACGGAGTCCGAGAACCTCGCGGAGCTCGACCGGTTCGTGGCCGCGATGCGCGCGATCCACGCGGAGATGACCGCCGTGGCCGACGGCGAGGTCGCACTCGAGGACTCGGTCCTGCGCCGCGCGCCGCACACCGCGGAGGTGCTCACGGCCGACGAGTGGGACCGTGCCTACCCCCGGTCCCGGGCCGCCTACCCGCTGCCCGAGCTGCGCCGCGCCAAGTTCTGGCCGCCCGTGGGCCGGGTGGAGAACGCCGCCGGGGACCGCAACCTGGTCTGCAGCTGCCCGCCGGTCGAGGCGTTCGCGGCCGCGGGCTGACCCGCGGGCCCGGCGCCCCCGGTGCCGGTGAGACCCGGAGCACGAAATTTCCCATCCTACGACCGGTGGACGCCCGCGTCCACCGGTCGTGTGGACAGAGCCGCACTTCGCGTCTATGCTGGATCTTTGCGTTGTCCCTCATTCTGCGTGCCTTCATATAGCGGTGGGCGCCCCCGGGGAGCGAACCAGCATCTCGAGTCCGCTGGCCCTCGCCCACCCGTATCCCCGATTCGGGAACTGCGCGATTCAACTGCAGGTCTGTGGAAGGAATCCATCTTGGTCGCCTCGAGCACCGATTCGAACGTAACCGCTAACCGACCGGCCGACGGGAACATCCCGCGCCGCATCTCCTTCGCCAAGATCCATGAACCGCTGGACGTGCCGAACCTGCTGGCCCTCCAGACGGACAGCTTCGACCGTCTCGTGGGCAACGAGCGGTGGCAGGCCCGGGTCCAGCAGGCCATCGAGACCGGGGAGCAGGGCATCGCCCGCACCTCCGGGCTGTCCGACATCTTCGAGGAGATCTCCCCGATCGAGGACTTCCAGGGCACCATGTCCCTGTCCTTCTCGGAGCCGGAGTTCTACGACCCGAAGTACACCATGGACGAGTGCAAGGACCGGGACGCCACGTACTCGGCGCCCCTGTACGTCAAGGCCGAGTTCATGAACAACAACACGGGCGAGATCAAGCAGCAGACCGTGTTCATGGGCGACTTCCCGCTGATGACCGAGAAGGGCACCTTCGTCATCAACGGCACCGAGCGTGTCGTCGTGTCCCAGCTCGTCCGCTCGCCGGGCGCATACTTCGAGCGCGGCCAGGACCGCACCTCGGACAAGGACATCTACTCCGCGAAGATCATCCCCTCGCGCGGCGCGTGGTTCGAGCTCGAGATCGACAAGCGCGACCAGGTGGGCGTGCGCCTCGACCGCAAGCGCAAGCAGTCGGTCACCGTGCTGCTCAAGGCCCTCGGCTGGAGCGAGTCCCGCATCCTCGAGGAGTTCGGGGAGTTCGACTCCATCCGGGCGACCCTCGAGAAGGACACCGTCGAGTCCCGCGAGGACGCGCTGCTGGACATCTACCGCAAGCTGCGCCCGGGGGAGCCGCCCACGGTCGACGCCGCGCAGGCGCTGCTCGACAACATGTACTTCAACTCCAAGCGCTACGACCTCGCGAAGGTCGGCCGGTACAAGATCAACCGGAAGCTGGGCCTCGACAAGGCGTTCGAGGACGAGGACGCCTCCGTGCTGTCGGTCGACGACATCGTCGCGATGATCCGCTACCTCGTCACCCTGCACGCCGGCGGCGGCACCATGAAGGGCGTGCGCGACGGCGAACCCCGCGAGGTCGTCGTGGACGTCGACGACATCGACCACTTCGGCAACCGCCGCATCCGCGCCGTGGGCGAGCTGATCGAGAACCAGATCCGCACGGGCCTGTCCCGCATGGAGCGCGTGGTGCGCGAGCGCATGACCACCCAGGACGTCGAGGCGATCACCCCGCAGACCCTGATCAACATCCGTCCCGTCGTGGCGGCGATCAAGGAGTTCTTCGGCACCTCGCAGCTGTCGCAGTTCATGGACCAGAACAACCCGCTCGCGGGCCTGACTCACAAGCGCCGCCTGTCCGCGCTCGGCCCGGGCGGTCTCTCCCGGGACCGCGCCGGCATGGAGGTCCGTGACGTCCACCCGTCGCACTACGGCCGCATGTGCCCGATCGAGACCCCCGAGGGCTCCAACATCGGCCTCATCGGCTCGCTGGCGACCTACGGGCGGATCAACCCGTTCGGCTTCATCGAGACCCCGTACCGCAAGGTCGTCGGCGGCCTCGTCACCGACGAGGTCGAGTACCTCACCGCCGACGACGAGCGCGGCGTGACGATCGCCCAGGCCAACGCCCCGCTGGGCCCGGACAACCGGTTCGCCGAGGACGCCGTCCTCGCGCGCGCCGCCGACGGCTCGGGCGAGGCCGTGCTGGTCGACCCGACCGCCGTGCAGTTCATGGACGTCTCCCCGCGCCAGATGGTGTCCGTGGCGACCGCGCTCATCCCGTACCTGGAGCACGACGACGCCAACCGCGCGCTCATGGGCGCCAACATGCAGCGCCAGGCCGTGCCGCTGCTCGAGTCCGAGGCCCCGCTCGTGGGCACCGGCATGGAGCGCTACGCGGCCCTGGACGCCGGGGACTCCGTGCTGGCCCGCAAGGCCGGCGTGGTCGAGGAGGTCTCGGCGAACCTCGTGCGCGTGCTCAACGACGACGGGACGACCACGGTCTACCCGATCAACAAGTTCACGCGCTCCAACCCGGGCAACACCTACAACCAGCGCGTCATCGTCTCCGAGGGCGATCGCGTCGAGGAGCGCTCGGTCATCGCCGACGGCCCCTCCACGGACCAGGGAGAGCTGGCCCTGGGCAAGAACCTGCTGGTCGCCTACATGTCCTGGGAGGGCCTCAACTACGAGGACGCGATCATCCTCTCCCAGCGCATGGTCTCGGAGGACGTGCTCACCTCGATCCACATCGAGGAGCACGAGATCGACGCCCGCGACACGAAGCTGGGCGCCGAGGAGATCACCCGGGACATCCCGAACGTGTCCGAGGAGGTGCTGTCCGCCCTCGACGAGCGCGGCATCATCCACATCGGCGCGGAGGTCCAGGCCGGCGACATCCTCGTGGGCAAGGTCACCCCGAAGGGCGAGACCGAGCTGACCCCGGAGGAGCGCCTGCTGCGGGCGATCTTCGGCGAGAAGTCCCGCGAGGTGCGCGACACGTCCCTGAAGGTGCCCCACGGCGAGTCCGGCACCGTCATCGGCGTGCGCGTCTTCGACCGCGACGACGAGGACGACGACCTGCCCGCGGGCGTCAACCAGGTGGTCCGGGTGTACGTGGCGCAGAAGCGCAAGATCACGGACGGCGACAAGCTCGCCGGCCGCCACGGCAACAAGGGCGTCATCTCGAAGATCCTGCCCCTGGAGGACATGCCGTTCCTCGAGGACGGGACCCCCGTGGACATCATCCTCAACCCGCTGGGCGTGCCCGGCCGCATGAACCTGGGGCAGGTCCTCGAGGTGCACACCGGCTGGCTCGCGAAGCAGGGCTGGAACATCGAGGGCGACCCCGAGTGGCTCGACCGGCTGCCGAACTTCCCGAAGCAGTCCGGCCCCACGAACGTGGCCACCCCGGTGTTCGACGGCGCGCGCGAGGAGGAGATCTTCGACCTCCTCGACCACACCAACCCGACGCGCGACGGCGTGCGGCTGATCGACCGGTCCGGCAAGGCCCGGCTGTTCGACGGCCGCTCCGGCGAGCCGTTCCCGGACCCGGTGTCGGTCGGCTACCAGTACATCCTGAAGCTGCACCACCTCGTGGACGACAAGATCCACGCGCGCTCCACCGGCCCGTACTCCATGATCACCCAGCAGCCGCTGGGCGGTAAGGCGCAGTTCGGCGGCCAGCGCTTCGGCGAGATGGAGGTCTGGGCGCTCGAGGCGTACGGCGCCGCCTACACGCTGCAGGAGCTGCTGACGGTCAAGTCCGACGACGTGCACGGGCGCGTGAAGGTCTACGAGGCCATCGTGAAGGGCGAGAACATCCCCGAGCCGGGTGTCCCCGAGTCCTTCAAGGTCCTCATCAAGGAGATGCAGTCGCTGTGCCTGAACGTCGAGGTGCTCTCGGCGGACGGCAACACCATCGAGATGCGCGATTCGGATGACGAGGTCTTCCGGGCGGCCGAGGAACTGGGCATCGATCTCTCGCACTCCGAGCCCAGCTCGGTCGAAGAGGTCTGATCCCGCTCGGTCCACCCCGACGAGACGTCAACTTTTCCAGAGAAAGAGATAAAGGACCCTCATGTCCAACGAATCTTCACTAGGCCTCATGCGGATCGGTCTTGCGACCGCGGAGGACATCCGGACCTGGTCCTACGGCGAGGTCAAGAAGCCGGAGACCATCAACTACCGCACGCTCAAGCCCGAGAAGGACGGCCTGTTCTGCGAGAAGATCTTCGGTCCCACCCGGGACTGGGAGTGCTACTGCGGCAAGTACAAGCGCGTGCGCTACAAGGGCATCATCTGCGAGCGCTGCGGCGTGGAGGTCACCCGCGCCAAGGTGCGCCGTGAGCGCATGGGCCACATCGAGCTCGCCGCTCCCGTGACCCACATCTGGTACTTCAAGGGCGTGCCCTCGCGGCTCGGCTACCTGCTGGACCTCGCCCCGAAGGACCTGGAGAAGGTCATCTACTTCGCGGCGTACATGATCACGTCGGTGGACGAGGACGCCCGCCACGACGACCTGCCGAACCTGCAGGCCGCCGTGGACCGGGAGAAGGCGCAGATGGAGTCCACCCGCGACTCCGACATCGCCGCGATCGCCCGCGACCTCGAGACCGAGCTCGGCCGGGTCGAGGAGGAGGGCGGCAAGGCCGCGGAGAAGCGCAAGCTCCGCGACTCCGCCGACCGCCAGATGGCCAACGTGCGCAAGCGCGCCAACCTGGAGATCGACCGCCTCGAGCAGGTCTGGGACCGCTTCAAGAACCTCAAGGTCAACGACCTCGAGGGAGACGAGGCGCTCTACCGCGTCATGGTGGACCGCTACGGCATGTACTTCGAGGGCTCGATGGGCGCCGAGGCGATCAAGAAGCGCCTCGAGACCTTCGATCTCGAGACGGAGGCCGAGTCCCTGCGGGAGACCATCGCCACCGGCAAGGGCCAGCGCAAGACCCGCGCCCTGAAGCGGCTCAAGGTCGTCAACGCGTTCCTGACCACGGACAACTCGCCGCTGGGCATGGTCCTGGACGCCGTCCCGGTGATCCCGCCGGAGCTGCGCCCGATGGTCCAGCTCGACGGCGGCCGCTTCGCCACGTCGGACCTCAACGACCTCTACCGGCGCGTGATCAACCGCAACAACCGGCTCAAGCGCCTGCTGGACCTGGGCGCCCCGGAGATCATCGTCAACAACGAGAAGCGGATGCTGCAGGAGGCCGTGGACTCGCTGTTCGACAACGGCCGCCGCGGCCGCCCGGTCACCGGGCCGGGCAACCGTGCGCTGAAGTCGCTGTCCGACATGCTCAAGGGCAAGCAGGGCCGGTTCCGGCAGAACCTGCTCGGCAAGCGCGTCGACTACTCCGGCCGCTCGGTCATCGTGGTCGGCCCGCAGTTGAAGCTGCACCAGTGCGGTCTGCCGAAGCAGATGGCGCTGGAGCTGTTCAAGCCGTTCGTGATGAAGCGGCTGGTGGACCTCAACCACGCGCAGAACATCAAGTCGGCCAAGCGCATGGTCGAGCGCTACCGCCCCCAGGTGTGGGACGTGCTCGAGGAGGTCATCACCGAGCACCCCGTGCTGCTCAACCGTGCCCCCACCCTGCACCGTCTGGGCATCCAGGCGTTCGAGCCGCAGCTCGTCGAGGGCAAGGCCATCCAGCTCCACCCGCTCGTGTGCGGCGCGTTCAACGCCGACTTCGACGGCGACCAGATGGCCGTGCACCTGCCCCTGTCCCCGGAGGCCCAGGCCGAGGCGCGCATCCTGATGCTGTCCTCGAACAACATCCTGAAGCCCTCGGACGGCAAGCCGATCGCCCTGCCCTCGCAGGACATGATCATCGGGCTGTACCACCTCACCACCGTCCGCGAGGGCGAGGAGGGGGAGGGCCGCTCGTTCTCCTCCGTGGCCGAGGCGATCATGGCCCACGACGCCGGCCGGCTGCACCTCAACGCGCTGTGCCGGATCGAGCTGGACGACTTCGTGCCGTTCGAGGGCTGGGAGGCCCCCGAGGGCTGGGAGCCGGGTCAGCCGGTGCTGGTGCAGACCACGCTGGGCCGCGTGCTGTTCAACGAGACGCTGCCCGAGGACTACCCCTGGGACGAGGCCGTCGCGGACAAGAAGCACCTGTCCGCGCTGGTCAACGATCTCGCGGAGCGGTACCCGATGGTCACCGTGGCGCACACGCTGGACGAGCTCAAGGACGCCGGGTTCCACTGGGCGGCCCGCTCGGGCGTGACCGTGGCGATCTCGGACATCGCGACCCCGCCGGAGAAGCCCGCCATCATGGAGGGCTACGAGGCGCAGGCCGCGAAGATCCAGGGCCAGTACGACCGCGGTCTGATCGACGACGACGAGCGCCGCTCGGAGCTCATCGACATCTGGACCAAGGCCACGGACGAGGTCGCCCAGGCCATGCAGGCGAACCTGTCGCCGCTGAACACCATCAACCGCATGGTGTCCTCCGGCGCCCGAGGCAACTGGATGCAGGTCCGCCAGATCGCCGGCATCCGCGGGCTCGTGTCCAACCCCAAGGGCGAGATCATGCCCCGCCCGATCAAGTCCTCGTACCGCGAGGGCCTGTCGGTGCTGGAGTACTTCATCGCGACCCACGGTGCCCGCAAGGGCCTGGCCGACACCGCGCTGCGCACGGCGAACTCGGGCTACCTGACCCGTCGTCTCGTCGACGTCTCCCAGGACGTCATCGTGCGGGAGGCGGACTGCATGACGGAGCGCGGCCTGAACCTGCCGCTCGCCGACGTGCAGGAGAGCGGGTCCCGCGTGCTGCACGAGGACATCGAGAACACGGTGCACGGCCGGGTGCTCGCGGTGGACGTCGTGGACGCCAACGGCGAGATCCTGGCCGAGGCCGGCACGGACCTCTCCGACGGGCTCATCAGCGCCCTCTTCGCGGGCGGGGCCGACACGGTGCGCGTGCGCTCCGTGCTGACCTGCGAGTCCGCGGTGGGCGTCTGCGCGGCCTGCTACGGCCGCTCGCTGGCGTCCAACCAGCTGGTGGACATCGGCGAGGCCGTCGGCATCATCGCCGCGCAGTCCATCGGCGAGCCGGGCACGCAGCTCACGATGCGCACCTTCCACACCGGTGGTGTGGCGTCCTCGGACGGCGACATCACCCAGGGTCTGCCCCGTATCCAGGAGCTCTTCGAGGCCCGCACGCCCAAGGGCGTCGCGCCGATCTCGGAGGTCGCCGGGCGGGTCAGCATCGAGGACACCGAGAAGGCCCTGAAGCTCGTCGTGACCCCGGACAACGGGGACGAGGCGATCGGGTACCCGGTGCTGCGCCGCGCCAAGCTGCTCGTGACCGAGGGCGACCACGTCGAGGTCGGCCAGCAGCTGGTCTCGGGCGCCGTCGACCCCAAGGAGGTGCTGCGCATCCGCGGTCCGCGGCAGGCGCAGAAGCACCTCGTGGACGAGGTGCAGCGCGTGTACCGCTCCCAGGGCGTGGGCATCCACGACAAGCACGTCGAGGTCATCGTGCGGCAGATGCTGCGCCGCGTGACGATCATCGAGTCGGGCGAGACGGACCTGCTGCCGGGCGAGCTCGTCGAGAACGTGCGCTTCCTGGAGGCCAACCGCAAGGCCGTGGCCGAGAGCAGCCGGCCGGCCGCCGGCCGCCCGGAGCTGATGGGCATCACCAAGGCCTCGCTGGCCACCGACTCGTGGCTGTCGGCCGCGTCCTTCCAGGAGACCACCCGCGTGCTCACGCAGGCGGCCATGGAGGGCAAGTCCGACCCGCTGGTGGGCCTCAAGGAGAACGTGATCATCGGCAAGCTGATCCCGGCCGGCACCGGGCTCGCGCGGTACAACAACATCGACGTGGAGCCGACGGACGAGGCGAAGGCCTCGCTGTTCACGGAGCCGGGCTCGTTCTCGGACTTCAGCTACGCGGAGGAGAACTCCTCGCCCGCCGAGTTCCAGGCGATCCCGCTGGAGGACTACGACTTCGGCTCCAACTGAGGTCGGCGTCCCGCGCAGGACGTGATCACCCTCGTGGTCACCACGGCAGCCCCGTTCCGGAAGTAGCGTCTTCCGGGGCGGGGCTGCCCCCGTCCCGCGGCCGGTCACGGGGCCGGGCCGCGGACCAGGAAGGAGCCCCAGGAGTCACCATGGCGAACTCACCCACCGGGGAGTCCGTGCTCGAGCGGGCGGACCGGATCCTCGCGGCGTTCACGGCGGAGGACTCGCGGCTGACCGGGGGCCGGATCGCGGCCCTCACCGGGCTGCCCACCGCCACCGCGCACCGGCTCGCCCGGGACATGGCCCGCCAGGGCTGGCTCGAGCGGGTGGAGGGCGGGCACTACGTGGTCGGCACCCGGCTGTGGGAGCTGGTCAACCGCTCCTCGCGCGAGCTCGGCCTGGCGCGCGCCGCCCGCCCCTTCATGGGCGACATCCACGCGGTGCTGCGCCAGCACGTGCAGCTCGGCATCGTGGAGGGCCGCGAGGTGCTGCTCGTGGAGCGGCTCTCCCACCCCCGGGCGGTGCCCGTCCGGTCGGAGGTGGCCGGCCGGCTGCCCCTGCACCTGTCGGCCACGGGCCTCGTGCTGCTGGCGCACGCCCCCCAGGACTACCAGGAGGAGTACCTGCAGGGGCCCCTCACCGCGTTCACCGAGCTCTCGCCGACCGAGCCCGCGGTGCTGGCCGCGGAGCTCGAGCGGATCCGCGGCGCGGGCCACGCCCTGCAGACCGGCTATCTCGAGGCCGGCACGGCGGGGATCGCCGTCCCCGTGCGGGGGCGCGGCGACCAGGTGGTGGCGGGCCTGGGCGTCATCACCCCGGCGGGCGACCCGGCCGCGCGGGCCGGGGCGATCGTCCAGGCGCTGCACACCGCGGCGCACGGCATCCGCCGGACCCTGCGGGACGCCCCCCGCTGAGACGGGCCGCGGCACCGGCTCCCGGGCACACCGCGCCCGTCGCCTCCAGCATCCCGTTCAACGGGACGACTGTGGTGCCGCCCACAGGCCGCTGAGACACTGGACACGATTCCCGTCGTATCACCAGGAGCACTCATGAGCGCACAGCGCACCGTTCTCAGCACGCAGGTCGGCATCGTGGGCGGCGGCCCCGCCGGGCTGATGCTGGCCCACCTGCTCGGCCGCGCCGGCATCGACAGCATCGTGGTCGAGAAGCGCGACAAGGACACCATCCACGCCACCCACCGGGCGGGCATCCTCGAGGCGCCCACGGTGCGGATGCTGACCGACTCCGGCGTCGACGGGCGGGTGCTCACGGAGGGCCACGAGCACGAGGGCACCGTGCTGCGCTTCGAGGGGGAGAGCCACCGGATCGACTTCAAGGAGCTCGTCGGCGAGTCCGTGTGGCTCTACCCGCAGAACGAGGTGTTCCTGGACCTGGCCGACGCCCGGGAGCGCGACGGCGGCGACGTCCGCTGGTCCGTCACGGAAACCGAGGTGGTCGACCTGACCACCGACCGGCCGGGCATCCGCTTCACCGACGCCGCGGGCGAGGACTTCGAGGTCCGCTGCGAGATCCTCGTGGGCGCCGACGGCTCGCAGAGCATCTGCCGCCGCGCCATCCCGGAGCAGGAGCGCACCGACAACTTCATCGAGTACCCCTTCGCCTGGTTCGGCATCCTCGCCGAGGCCCCGCCGAGCGCCCCGGAGCTCATCTACTCGAACTCCGAGCACGGCTTCGCCCTCATCTCCCAGCGCAGCGGGACCGTCCAGCGGATGTACTTCCAGTGCGACCCGGAGGAGGACGTCGACGACTGGGGCGACGAGCGGATCTGGGCCGAGCTCCAGCGCCGGGTCGAGGGCCCCGACGGGCTCCGGCTCCAGGAGGGCCCCATCTTCGACAAGACCGTGCTGAAGTTCCGCTCCTACGTCTGCGAGCCCCTGCGCCACGGCAACCTGTTCCTCGTCGGCGACGCCGGCCACACCGTCCCCCCGACCGGCGCCAAGGGCCTGAACCTCGCGTTCTGCGACGTCCGCGTGCTCGCCCCGGCGATCGTCGAGTTCTTCCGCACGGGCGACGGCACCGGGCTGGCCGGGTACTCGGCCACGGCGCTGGAGCGGGTGTGGAAGGCGCAGAACTTCTCCTACTGGGCCACCCACCTCATGCACACCCAGCCGGGGGAGAACCCCTTCAACCAGAAGCGCCGGCGCGGCGAGTTCAAGGCGATCACCGGCTCCGAGCGCGGCGCCGCCTACTTCGCGGAGTCCTACACCGGCTGGCCCGACGACCGCTGACCCCCGGCCCCGCCGGACCTCCCCACTGTGACCCCACAATAAGTTCGCACAGTGAACACATGTGCGAATGCTGCACCGAATGCGCTAGCCTCGGAGAGTTCGCCGCGGGCACCACGCCCGCCGGTGCGGCAGCCACCTCGCAACAAAGGAGCTGAACCATGACCGACCAGGACCAGGGGCCGGAGGAGTCCTTCGTGCACCTCACCCCGAAGGGCCCCGACGACGCGGCGGACACGCAGGCCGACCTCGACCGCGAGATGGCCGGCATCAGCGCCGACTACAGCGCGTCCGGCCGCACCGAGACGCAGCCGCGGCTGGACTACGCGCCCTACCGCAGCTCGATCCTGCGGCACCCCACCAAGGACCTGCACCACGCGGACCCGGAGACCATCGAGCTGCACGCGCCCGCCTTCGGCGAGCGGGACGTGCACCGGCTCGAGTCGGACCTGACCATCCAGTCGGGCGGGGAGCCCATCGGCGAGCGGATCAAGATCCGCGGCCGGGTCCTCGACGGCGACGGCCGGCCCGTGCGCCGCCAGCTCGTGGAGATCTGGCAGGCCAACGCGGCCGGGCGGTACATCCACAAGCGGGACCAGCACCCGGCTCCCATCGACCCGAACTTCACCGGCGTGGGGCGCTGCCTGACCGGCGACGACGGATCCTACGAGTTCGTCACCATCAAGCCCGGGCCGTACCCCTGGAAGAACCACCACAACGCCTGGCGGCCCGCGCACGTGCACTTCTCCCTGTTCGGCACGGACTTCACCCAGCGGATGATCACCCAGATGTACTTCCCCTCGGACCCGCTGTTCGCGCTGGACCCGATCTTCCAGTCGATCGTGGACCCCGAGGCCCGCCGCCGGCTCGTGGCCGACTACGACCACGAGGCGTCCGAGCACGAGTGGCTGCTCGGCTACACCTGGGACATCGTGCTCAGCGGCTCGAACCGCACCTGGACGGAAGGCGACTCCAATGTCTGAGACCCCCGCGACCCCCGCACTCCCGGCCACCCCCGGCCAGACCATCGGGCCGTTCTTCGGCTACGCGCTGCCCTACGACAAGGGCGAGCTGCTCGTCCCGCTCGGGCACCCGCAGGCGGTGCGCCTGCACGGCACGGTGACCGACGGCCACGGCGACCTCGTGCCGGACGCCATGCTCGAGATCTGGCAGGCCGACGGCAACGGCGACGTCCCCACCGCGACCGGCTCGCTCGTGCGCGACGGCTACACCTTCACCGGCTTCGGCCGCGCGTCCGTCGACAACGAGGGCCACTACACCTTCACCACCGTTGACCCGGGGCCGACCGAGCCCGGCAAGGCGCCGTTCATCACGCTGACCGTCTTCGCCCGGGGCGTGACGAACCGGCTGTTCACCCGCATCTACCTGCCGGAGGACACCGAGGCCCTCGCGAACGACCCGCTGCTGCGCTCCCTGCCCGAGGACCGCCGCCGCACCCTGGTCGCCGAGCGGGAGGCCGACGGCTCCCTGCGCTTCGACCTCCGGCTCCAGGGCGAGGGCGAGACCGTCTTCCTCACCTACCCGAACCTCCAGGCGTGACCGTTCCGTGCGCGGGCCCCGGCCGCCCCGGGGCCCCCGCACGGCACCACCCCGCCACGGACGACCCGACGACCACCGAAGGAGGACGCGCATGACCGACGCCGGGCTGCTCCGCCCCGGAGCCCACCGGGGTGACGCGCACACGGACGACACCGCGGTGCTCCAGGCGCTGCTCGACGTCGAGGCCGCCTGGGTCGCCGCGCAGGCGGACGCCGGGCTCGCCCCGCGCGCCGCCGCGGCGTCCGCGCGTGCGGCCGCCCGCGCCGCCGACTACGACGCCGGGGACATCGCCCGGCGCGCCGAGGGCGGCGGCAACCCCGTCATCCCGCTCCTCGCCGACTACCGGCGCCGGCTGGGGGAGCTCGATCCCGGCGCCGTGCGCTTCGTGCACCGCGGCCTGACCAGCCAGGACGTCATGGACACCGCCATGATGCTGCTGGCCCGGCGCGCCGCCGTCCCCCTCGCCGAGCAGCTGTCCGACACGGCAGACGCCCTGGCCCGGCTGGCGGACGCCCACCGCGGCACCGTCCAGGCCGCCCGCACCCTGACCCAGCACGCGCTGCCCACCACCTTCGGGCTCAAGGCCGCCGGCTGGCTGGCCGGGCTGCAGGACCTCGAGGCGGACCTCGCCGGGCTCGCCCGGCTCCCGGTGTCCTGCGGCGGCGCCGCCGGCACCCTCGCCGGCAGCCTCGCGCTCTTCCCGGGCGCCCCCGACGCCGCCGAGCAGGCCCTCGAGCTCGCCCGCCGCTGGGCCGACGAGCTCGGCCTGAGCCTGCCGCCGCACGTGTGGCACGCCACCAGGCGGCCGGTGCTGCGCACCGGCGAGACCTTCGCGGCGGTCTGCGCGGCCCTCGGCCGGATCGCCAACGACGTCCTGCTGCTGTCCCGCCCCGAGCTCGGCGAGCTGCGGGAACCGGCCGTCGAAGGGCGCGGCGTGTCCTCGGCGATGCCGCAGAAGCAGAACCCGGTGCTGTCCGTGCTGCTCAAGCGCACCGCCCTGACGGCGCCGCAGCTCGTGGCCCAGCTCCACGTCGCCGCCGCCCAGTTCGTCGACGAGCGCCCCGACGGCGCCTGGCACACGGAGTGGCCGGCACTGCGGGAGCTCGCCCGGCTCGCCGTCGCGGCGTCGTCGCACGCGGCCGAGCTCACGGCCGGGCTCACCGTGCAGAGCGCCCGGATGCGGGCCAACCTGGACGCGTCGGGTCCCGCCGTGCTCGCCGAGCGGATCAGCGCGGAGCTCGCGCCCCTGCTGCCGCCCGCCGCCGACGGCGCCACGGGGCGGCAGCGGGTGCAGGAGGTCGTGCGCGAGCACGCGACCGACGGACCGGGCATGCTCGACGCCCTCGTGGGCCTCGCCGCCGGCACCGCCCTGGCCGACGGCACCCCCGTGGACCGGGACGTCGTGGCCGGGCTGCTCGACCCCGCCGGGTACCTCGGGGCCAACGACCTGCTGATCGACCGCGTGCTCGCGCAGCACCGCCGGTCCGCGAACGACCGTCCGTCCAGCACCCGGACCAGCCCAGGAGCATCCGCATGACCGTCCCCGTCCTCACCCTCGTCGAGTTCTCGACCCGCCGGGCCCCGTCGCCGCGGGCGCCCCTGCTGGTGCTGGGCCCGGGGCTCGGCACCTCCGCCGCCTCGCTGTGGTCCGCCGCGGCGCACCTGCTGGAGGCCGACCTGCGCGTGGTCGGCTGGGACCTCCCCGGCCACGGCGGCTCTGCGCCCGCCGACGAGCCGTTCGGCACCGCCGAGCTGGCCCGGGGCGTGCTCGACGCCGTGGACCGGTACCAGGAGGCCGCCGGCCTCGAAACCGGAGGTCCGTTCTACTACGCGGGCACCTCCCTCGGCGGCTGCGTCGGCCTCCAGCTGCTGCTCGACGCGCCGCACCGGCCGGCGGCGGCCGTGCTGGTGGGCACCGCCGCCCGGGTGGGGGAGCCCGCCGCGTGGTCCGAGCGCGCCCGGCTCGTGGCCGCCGCCGGCACCCCCACCCAGATCGTCGGCTCCGCGCAGCGGTGGTTCGCCCCGGGCTTCATCGAGCGGGACGCGGTCACGACCACCGGGCTGCTGCACGCCCTCCAGGACGCGGACCGGTTCTCCTACGCCCGGGCCTGCGAGGCCCTCGCGGGCTTCGACGCGACCGGGCGCCTCGGCGCCGTCGACGTCCCCGTGCTCGCCGTGGTCGGCGCGCAGGACGCCGCCACGCCGCCCGGCGCCGTGGCGGAGCTGGCCGGGGCGACCGGCGGCCGCCTCGTGGTCGTCGAGGGCGCGGGCCACCTCGTGCCCGCCGAGGCCCCGCAGGACGTGGCGCGCCTGCTGGACGAGCACATCGGCGCCCACCCACCCCACCACGAAGGAGCACGAGCATGAGCGGCAACCCCCGGCGCACCGAGCAGGAGGCCCACGCGGACGGCATGGCCGTGCGCCGCGAGGTGCTCTCCGACGCCCACGTGGACCGCGCCGAGGCCGGCAAGGACGCCTTCACCGCCGAGTTCCAGGACTTCATCTCCCGCTACGCGTGGGGCGAGATCTGGACCCGGCCGGGACTGGACCGGCGGATGCGCAGCGCCGTGACCCTGACCGCGCTGATCGCCGCCGGGCACTGGGAGGAGTTCGAGATGCACGTGCGCGCCGCCCTGCGCAACGGCCTGGAGCGGGACGAGATCAAGGAGATCCTGCTCCAGTCGGCGATCTACCTCTCCGTGCCCTCCGCCAACAACGCCTTCAAGCACGCCAAGCAGGTCCTCGACGCCCTCGACGCCCTCGACGCCGAGGACCCCGCGGCGCCCCCGGCCCCTTGACCTGCCGGCCCTCCGACCACCCCATTCCGGCACCCCGTGACCGACGTGCAACGACGCAAGTGAGGAACACCATGACCGAGGCCTACATCTACGACGCCGTGCGGACCCCCTTCGGCCGCTTCGGCGGCGCCCTGGCGGGCGTGCGCCCCGACGACCTGGCCGCCCTGGTGATCGGCGAGCAGGTCCGGCGCGCGTCCGCGCTGGACCCCGCCGCGATCGACGAGGTGATCCTCGGCAACGCCAACGGCGCCGGCGAGGAGAACCGCAACGTCGCCCGCATGGGCACGCTGCTGGCCGGCCTGCCCGTCGAGCTCCCCGGCACCACCGTCAACCGCCTGTGCGGGTCGTCCCTGGACGCCGCGATCATCGCGTCCCGGCAGATCAACGCGGGCGAGGCCGACCTGATGCTCGTCGGCGGCGTCGAGTCCATGAGCCGTGCCCCCTGGGTGCTCCCGAAGACGGAGAAGCCCTACCCGGCCGGCGACCTGACCCTCGCCTCCACCACGCTGGGCTGGCGCCTCGTGAACCCGGCGATGAACCCGGAGTGGACCGTGTCCCTGGGCGAGGCCACCGAGCAGCTCGCCGAGCGCCACGGCATCACCCGCGAGCGGATGGACGAGTTCGCGTTCCGCTCCCACCAGCTCACCCAGCAGGCGTGGGACGAGGGCTTCTACGACGACCTCACCGTCCCGGTCCCCGGCACCGAGCTGACCCGGGACGAGTCCGTCCGTGCGTCCTCGACGGTCGAGAAGCTGGGCGGGCTCAAGACCGTCTTCCGCCCCGCGGACCAGGGCGGCACCGTCACCGCCGGCAACGCCTCGCCCCTCAACGACGGCGCCTCCGCGGCGCTGCTGGGCTCCGAGAAGGCAGCCGAGCTGACCGGTCTGCAGCCCCTCGCCCGCATCGCCGGGCGGGCCGCCGCGGCCAACGAGCCGCAGTTCTTCGGCTTCGCCCCGGTCGAGGCCGCGAACCTGGCGCTGCGCCGCGCCGGGATCACGTGGGAGGACGTCGCCGCCGTCGAGCTCAACGAGGCCTTCGCGGCCCAGTCCCTCGCCTGCGTCGACGCGTGGGGGATCGACCCCGCGATCGTCAACCGGCACGGCGGCGCCATCGCCATCGGCCACCCCCTCGGGGCGTCGGGCACCCGCATCCTCGGCACGCTCGCGAAGTCCCTGCAGGCCTCCGGGGCCCGCTGGGGCGTGGCGGCCATCTGCATCGGCGTGGGCCAGGGCCTCGCCGTCGTGCTCGAGAACCAGAACGCCTGAGACCCGCGCGGGACCCGGGCGGAGAAGACCACCGAAGGAAGGCACAACGCATGCTGAACATCGCAGAGAGCTGCGCGCAGGCCGTGGCCCCGATCCACGACGGCGCCGTCGTCATGATCGGCGGCTTCGGCGTGGCCGGCCAGCCCGTCGAGCTGATCGACGCGCTCATCGAGCACGGGGCCACCGACCTGACGGTCGTGAACAACAACGCCGGCAACGGCGACGTGGGCCTGGCCCGGCTGATCCAGCTCGGCCGCGTGCGGAGGATCATCTGCTCCTTCCCGCGCCAGTCCGACTCCTGGCACTTCGACGAGAAGTACCGCGCCGGGCAGATCGAGCTCGAGGTCGTCCCCCAGGGCAACCTCGCCGAGCGGATCCGCGCCGCCGGCGCCGGCATCGGGGGGTTCTTCACCCCCACCGGCTACGGCACCCTGCTCGCGGAGGGCAAGGAGGTCCGTGAGATCGACGGCCGCCACTACGTGCTCGAGCACCCCATCAAGGCCGACTTCTCGCTGACCAAGGCGCACGTCGCCGACCGGGCCGGCAACCTCGTCTACCGCAAGACGGCCCGCAACTTCGGCCCGATCATGGCCGCCGCCGCCGCCACCTCCATCGTGCAGGTCGCGGAGGTCGTGGAGCGCGGCGGGCTGGACCCCGAGGCCGTCGTGACCCCCGGCATCTACGTGGACACCGTCGTGCGGATCGACGCACCCGCCCAGACCGACCCCCGAGAGGACATCTGAGATGAGCGAGAACACCGTGGACACCGTGCCCAGGACCTCCGAGACGCCCCTCGCCCCGGAGGAGCTGGCCCGCGTGGTGGCCCGCGACATCCCCGCCGGCTCCTACGTCAACCTCGGCATCGGCCAGCCCACCCTGGTCTCCAACTACCTGAGCGCCGAGGACGACGTCACCCTGCACACCGAGAACGGGATGCTCGGCATGGGCCCCGAGGCCCACGGCGATGAGGTCGACGCCGACCTCATCAACGCCGGCAAGATCCCCGTGGTCGAGACGCCGGGCTGCTCCTACTTCCACCACGCGGACTCCTTCGCCATGATGCGCGGCGGGCACCTGGACTACTGCGTGCTCGGCGCCTTCCAGGTGGACCGGACGGGCAACCTCGCCAACTGGCACACCGGCAGCCCGGACGCGATCCCCGCCGTGGGCGGGGCCATGGACCTGGCCACGGGTGCGAAGATGACCTTCGTGATGATGTCCCTGCTGACCAAGAAGGGCCGGTCCAAGCTCGTGGAGCAGTGCACCATGCCGCTCACCGGCGTCGGCTGCGTCTCCCGGATCTACACCGACCAGGCCGTGTTCCTCCTCGAGGAGGACGGCGTGACGGTGCGCGAGACCTTCGGCACGAGCTTCGAGGAGCTCCAGCAGATCGTCGACGTCCCGCTGCGGCCCGCCCGCTGAGCCCAGCACCGCTCACGGGGCGCGGCGGGCCGGCACCGGCCGCCGCACCCCGGACGAGGCCCGCAGGAGGCCACCGATGACCGAGCAGGACCCGACCGTCCCGGCGGGGGAGCGGGGCACCCCCGGACAGTTCGTGCAGTCCCTGGCGCGCGGGCTCGGCGTGATCACGGCCTTCGACGCCCGGCACCCCCGGATGACCCTCAGCGACGTGGCCCGGCGCACCGGGCTGACCCGCGCCACCGCGCGCCGGTTCCTGCTCACGCTCGAGGAGCTGGGCTACGTCCGGACCGACGGGCGGCTCTTCGAGCTCACCCCCGTGGTCCTCCAGCTCGGCTACTCCTACCTCTCCTCGCAGCCGCTGCCCGCCCTGGCCGCCCCGCACCTCGAGACCCTCTCGGCGCAGGTCGAGGAGTCCACGTCCGCCTCGGTGCTGGACGGCGCCGACATCGTCTACGTCGCCCGCGTCTCCACGCACCGGATCATGACCGTGGCGATCGCCGTGGGCACCCGGTTCCCCGCCCACGCCACGTCCATGGGCCGGGTGCTGCTGGCCGGGCTGGACCCGGAGGAGCTCGACGAGTACTTCCGCACGGCGCGGATCGAGCGCCTGACCGAGCACACCCTCACCGACCGCGCGGCCCTCGAGGCCGACCTGCGCCGGGTCCGCGCCCAGGGCTGGGCGCTCGTCGACCAGGAGCTCGAGGTCGGGCTGCGCTCGGTCGCCGCCCCCGTCACCGACGGCACCGGGCGCGTGGTCGCGGCCGTGAACGTCTCCATGCGCGTGGGGATGCCCGGCGCCAGCGCCGGTGACCCCGTGGACGACGTCGTGCCGCCCCTGCTCGAGTGCGCCCGGAGGATCTCCGCCGACCTCGCCGCGACCGGGCGCTGAGCGGGCCGGCCCGGCCCCGCTTCCCCGCCCCGGCCGGGGTCTGATAGGCTGTCGAGGAATTGAACGGTCATCCCTCGGCGCCCGCGCCCCTGGAGGCCGAAGAAATCATGGCAGAACGGACTCGGTCCTCCGGTACGCGTTGTGTACCGAAATGCCATCCTTTTCGTCTGCCCAGCTACCTTCGGCGCGGCGACCGTGGTGCCCGCCCGCCGGGCCCACGACAGGCGCCGCACCCGCTCCCGGCCCCGGCCGGTCGCGGGGGAGCCGAACACCCAGCGGGCCGCTGACGCGTCCCGTCCGATCAGGAGACACTGTGCCTACAATCCAGCAGCTGGTCCGCAAGGGCCGGACCCCGAAGGTCGTCAAGACCAAGGCGCCCGCACTCAAGGGCAGCCCCATGAAGCGCGGCGTGTGCACCCGCGTCTACACCACCACCCCCAAGAAGCCGAACTCCGCGCTGCGCAAGGTCGCCCGCGTGAAGCTCAACGGCGGCGTGGAGGTCACGGCCTACATCCCCGGTGAGGGCCACAACCTGCAGGAGCACTCCATCGTGCTCGTCCGCGGCGGTCGCGTGAAGGACCTCCCCGGTGTCCGCTACAAGATCGTCCGCGGCGCGCTCGACACCCAGGGTGTCAAGGGCCGCCAGCAGGCCCGTTCCCGTTACGGCGCCAAGAAGGAGAAGAAGTAATGCCTCGTAAGGGTCCCGCTCCCAAGCGCCCGCTCGTCGTCGACCCGGTCTACAGCTCCCCGGTCGTCACGCAGCTGATCAACAAGGTCCTCCAGGACGGCAAGAAGTCCACCGCCGAGCGCATCGTCTACGGTGCCCTCGAGGGTGTCCGCGCCAAGTCCGGTGCCGACCCCGTCGCCACCCTCAAGAAGGCCCTGGAGAACGTCAAGCCGGCCCTCGAGGTGAAGTCCCGCCGCGTCGGCGGCGCCACCTACCAGGTGCCCGTCGAGGTCAAGCCGGGCCGCGCCCAGGCGCTGTCCCTGCGCTGGCTCGTCGGCTACTCGAAGATCCGCCGTGAGAACACCATGACCGAGCGTCTGCAGAACGAGATCCTGGACGCGTCCAACGGTCTCGGTGCCGCCGTGAAGCGCCGGGAGGACACCCACAAGATGGCGGAGTCCAACAAGGCCTTCGCCCACTACCGCTGGTAGAATCTTCCAGGCCTGTCGGCCCCACCCGGGCCGACAGGCCGCCGGCACCATCTCCGAAAGGGAACCACCGTGGCACTTGACGTGCTTACCGACCTCAAGAAGGTCCGCAACATCGGCATCATGGCGCACATCGATGCCGGGAAGACCACCACCACCGAACGCATCCTGTTCTACACCGGTATCTCCCACAAGATCGGCGAGACCCACGATGGTGCCTCCACCATGGACTGGATGGCGCAGGAGCAGGAGCGCGGCATCACGATCACGTCCGCCGCGACGACCTGCTACTGGCACGACAACCAGATCAACATCATCGACACCCCGGGCCACGTGGACTTCACGGTCGAGGTCGAGCGCTCCCTGCGCGTGCTCGACGGCGCCGTGGCGGTCTTCGACGGCAAGGAGGGCGTCGAGCCCCAGTCGGAGACGGTCTGGCGCCAGGCCGACAAGTACGACGTCCCCCGCATCTGCTTCGTCAACAAGATGGACAAGCTGGGCGCCGACTTCTACTTCACCGTCGACACCATCATCAACCGCCTCGGCGCGAAGCCGCTGGTCATGCAGCTGCCGATCGGCTCCGAGTCCGAGTTCACCGGCGTGGTCGACCTGCTCACCATGAAGGCCTTCGTCTGGCCGGGCGACTCCAAGGGCGACGTCTCCCTCGGCGCCAAGTACGAGATCGAGGAGATCCCCGCCGACCTGCAGGAGCGGGCCGAGGAGTACCGCAACCAGCTGGTGGAGTCCGTCGCCGAGGCCGACGACGAGCTCATGGAGAAGTACCTGGGCGGCGAGGAGCTCACCCTCGAGGAGCTCAAGGCCGGCATCCGGAAGCTCACCATCACCTCGCAGGCGTACCCCGTGCTGTGCGGCTCCGCGTTCAAGAACCGCGGCGTGCAGCCGATGCTCGACGCCGTCATCGACTTCCTGCCGTCCCCGCTGGACGTCCCGAACGTCGAGGGCCACGCGCTGAACAACGAGGAGGAGATCCTCTCCCGCCCGGTCGACTCGACCGCGCCGTTCTCCGCGCTCGCCTTCAAGGTGGCCAACCACCCGTTCTACGGGCAGCTCACCTACATCCGCGTGTACTCCGGCAAGGCGTCCAACGGCGACCAGGTGCTCAACTCCACCAAGGGCAAGAAGGAGCGCATCGGCAAGCTGTTCCAGATGCACTCCAACAAGGAGAACCCGGTCGACACCGTCCAGGCCGGGCACATCTACGCCGCGATCGGGCTCAAGGACACCACCACGGGCGACACCCTGTGCGACCTGCAGAAGCCGATCGTGCTCGAGTCCATGTCCTTCCCGGCCCCGGTCATCTCGGTGGCCATCGAGCCGAAGACCAAGGGCGACCAGGAGAAGCTCTCCATCGCGATCCAGAAGCTCTCCGCCGAGGACCCCACGTTCACCGTGTCCCTCAACGAGGAGACCGGCCAGACCGAGATCGGCGGCATGGGCGAGCTCCACCTGGACATCCTGGTGGACCGCATGAAGCGCGAGTTCAAGGTCGAGGCGAACGTCGGCAAGCCGCAGGTGGCCTACCGCGAGACGATCAAGAAGGCCGTCGAGAAGATCGACTACACGCACAAGAAGCAGACCGGCGGCTCCGGCCAGTTCGCCAAGGTGCAGATGGCGTTCGAGCCGATCCCGCTGGACGCCGAGGAGCTCTACGAGTTCGACAACAAGGTCACCGGCGGCCGCGTCCCGCGCGAGTACATCCCTTCCGTGGACGCCGGCATCCAGGACGCCATGCGTCTCGGCGTCCTCGCCGGGTACCCGGTCGTGGGCGTCAAGGCCACCCTGCTCGACGGCGCCTACCACGACGTCGACTCCTCCGAGATGGCGTTCAAGATCGCCGGCTCGATGGTGTTCAAGGAGGGTGCCCGCAAGGCGCAGCCCGTCCTCCTCGAGCCGCTCATGGCGGTCGAGGTGCGCACCCCCGAGGAGTACATGGGCGAGGTCATCGGCGACCTGAACTCCCGCCGCGGTCAGATCCAGTCGATGGAGGACGTGAGCGGCATCAAGCTGGTCAACGCCCTCGTCCCGCTGTCCGAGATGTTCGGCTACATCGGCGACCTCCGGTCCAAGACCCAGGGCCGCGCCGTGTACTCGATGCGGTTCGACAGCTACTCGGAGGTCCCCAAGGCCGTCGCCGAGGAGATCGTCCAGAAGAACCGCGGCGAGTAGGCACCACCCCTCGGCCCCGGCCGGGAATTTCATCAATCACGCACAGCCAAAGTAGACTTGCAGAGGTTTCAGTACTGCTGAGCGCCTCAAGCTCCCCCCGGAAACACGCGGTGGGGTAGTGCTGAGCAAGTTTCGACAAATGTTCTAGGAGGAACAACCATGGCGAAGGCCAAGTTCGAGCGCACCAAGCCGCACGTCAACATCGGCACCATCGGCCACGTCGACCACGGCAAGACGACGCTCACGGCTGCCATCTCCAAGGTCCTGGCCGACAAGTACCCGGACCTGAACGAGCAGCGCGACTTCGGTGCCATCGACTCCGCTCCGGAGGAGAAGCAGCGCGGCATCACCATCAACATCGCGCACATCGAGTACCAGACGGAGAAGCGCCACTACGCGCACGTCGACGCCCCGGGTCACGCGGACTACGTCAAGAACATGATCACCGGTGCGGCGCAGATGGACGGCGCCATCCTCGTGGTCGCCGCCACGGACGGCCCCATGGCCCAGACCCGCGAGCACGTGCTGCTCGCCCGCCAGGTGGGCGTGCCCTACCTGCTGGTGGCCCTGAACAAGTCCGACATGGTCGACGACGAGGAGCTGCTGGACCTCGTCGAGATGGAGGTGCGCGAGCTCCTCTCCGACCAGGGCTTCGACGGCGACAACGCGCCGGTCGTCCGCGTCTCGGCGCTGAAGGCCCTCGAGGGCGACCCCGAGTGGGTCGCCAAGGTCGAGGAGCTCATGGAGGCCGTCGACGAGAACGTGCCCGACCCCATCCGTGAGATGGACAAGCCGTTCCTCATGCCCATCGAGGACGTCTTCACCATCACCGGTCGCGGCACCGTGGTGACCGGCCGTGCCGAGCGCGGCACGCTGCCGATCAACTCCGAGGTCGAGATCGTCGGCATCCGTCCGGTCCAGAAGACCACGGTCACCGGCATCGAGATGTTCCACAAGCAGATGGACGAGGCCATGGCGGGCGAGAACTGCGGCCTGCTGCTGCGCGGTCTCAAGCGTGACGACGTCGAGCGCGGCCAGGTCGTGTGCAAGCCGGGTTCCATCACCCCGCACACCGACTTCGAGGCCAACGTCTACATCCTCTCCAAGGAGGAGGGCGGGCGTCACAACCCGTTCTACTCGAACTACCGTCCGCAGTTCTACTTCCGGACCACCGACGTCACCGGCGTCATCACGCTGCCCGAGGGCACCGAGATGGTCATGCCCGGCGACAACACCGAGATGACGGTCGCGCTGATCCAGCCGATCGCCATGGAGGAGGGCCTCGGCTTCGCCATCCGTGAGGGTGGCCGCACCGTGGGCTCCGGCCGCGTCACCAAGATCATCAAGTAGTCCCCGGACTGCCGATCTGCGCAGAACCCCCCGTCGCTCCTGCAGCGGCGGGGGGTTCCGTGCGTTCCGGGGCAACCACGACGGGGTTCAGCCGGTGAGCTGGTGCAGGCACAGGACGTTGCCCTCGGAGTCGGTGAACCACGCCGCGCGCATCCCGTCGGCGGTGAGGACGTGGTCGACGGTGCGCAGGCCGGGCAGGTCGTAGTCCTCGAAGCGCACGCCCCGGCCCTCGAGCTCCCGGACCGCGGCCTCGACGTCGGGGACCTCGAAGCTGACCTGCGTCAGCCCGGACGCCGGCGCGTCCGGGCGCAGCAGCAGCTGCAGGCCGGTGTGCCCGTCCTCGCTGAACAGGACGCTGTCCGGCTCGGGGGCGTGGGCGGGGGAGAGCCCCAGCGTCTCCTGGTAGAACCGGCGGGCGCGGTCGAGCTCCCGGACGGGGACGATCGCGACCAGTCTCGCGGTGGACAGCATGGGACCCATCTCCTGGGACGTCGGGGTGCGGACGAGGCCAGGATACGACCGCGGGTGCCGGCGCCGGTCGCGGTCGGCTCACGGTTCCGGCACGGTTGCGCACGGCCTGCCCCCGGCCGTGCGTTTGCACCGGTCTGCCATCTCTGGCAGGATGGAGGACGTTGTTCAAGCGCCGACGCGTGCTCCCAACGGTTCGAACCGGCAGACCCCAGGACACCATCGGGTTCCGAAGCAGAACCGGGGTCAGCAGCTCCTGGAAGCTGCCACGCACGGACCACATACAGCCCGCCCCGAGAAACGGAATCGGTGTGCCCCCGTGCCAGCACGGGACGACACGCCCGAGTTCGGGGGTCGGAGCTCCAGCAGGGTGAGGAACCCGGAACCTTCCGGATTCAGTCTGCGTGGAGGGGCGCCCACCAGGTGGCGCCATGCACAAGGAGCCCTCGGCTCCGTCACAGGGAAGATCGTTCAAGAAAGAGAGTCACGACGCCATGGCGGGACAGAAAATCCGCATCCGGCTGAAGTCTTATGACCACGAGGTCATCGACGTCTCGGCCCGGAAGATCGTTGAGACGGTGACGCGCGCAGGCGCCACGGTGGTCGGCCCCGTGCCGCTGCCCACGGAGAAGAACGTGTACTGCGTCATCCGCTCGCCGCACAAGTACAAGGACAGCCGTGAGCACTTCGAGATGCGCACGCACAAGCGGCTGATCGACATCATCGACCCCACGCCGAAGGCCGTCGACTCGCTCATGCGCCTCGACCTGCCGGCTGACGTGAACATCGAAATCAAGCTGTAAAGAGGATCGCATCCCAATGACTACCACTTTCGAACGCCAGGTGAAGGGCCTGCTGGGCACGAAGCTCGGCATGACCCAGGTCTGGGACGAGAACGGGAAGTTCGTGCCGGTGACCGTCGTCAAGGCGGACTCCAACGTCGTGACCCAGCTGCGCAACCAGGACCGTGACGGCTACTCGGCCGTCCAGATCGGGTTCGGTGCGATCGACCCCCGCAAGGTCACCCAGCCGCTGGCCGGCCACTTCGAGAAGGCCGGCGTCACGCCGCGCCGCCACGTCGTGGAGCTGCGCACGGCCGACGCCGACACCTACGAGCTGGGCCAGGAGCTCTCCGTCGAGCTCTTCGAGGCCGGCCAGAAGGTCGACGTGATCGGCAAGACCAAGGGCAAGGGCACGGCCGGTGTGATGAAGCGTCACGGCTTCTCCGGCGTCGGCGCCTCCCACGGTGCCCACAAGAACCACCGCAAGCCGGGATCCATCGGCGGCGCGTCCTACCCCGCTCGCGTGTTCAAGGGCATGCGCATGGCGGGCCGCATGGGCGCCGTCCGTCACACGACGCAGAACCTCACCGTTCACGCCGTGGACGCCGAGAACTCCCTGCTGCTCATCAAGGGCGCCCTGCCGGGCCCCAAGGGTTCGGTCGTCCTCGTCCGCACCGCAGTGAAGGGAGCCTGATCAGACCATGGCAACTCAGACCGTCAACGTCGACCTGCCCGCCGAGATCTTCGACGTCCAGACCAACGTGCCCCTACTGCACCAGGTCGTCGTCGCTCAGCTGGCCGCGGCCCGCCAGGGCACGCACAAGACCAAGAACCGCGCCGAGGTCTCCGGCGCCGGCCGCAAGCCCTTCAAGCAGAAGGGCACCGGCCGCGCGCGCCAGGGCTCGATCCGCGCTCCGCACATGACCGGCGGCGGCGTGGTGCACGGCCCGACCCCGCGCGACTACAGCCAGCGCACCCCCAAGAAGATGAAGGCCGCCGCCCTGCGCGGAGCCCTCTCGGACCGGGCGCGCAACAACCGCATCCACGTCGTGGAGGCACTCGTCGAGGGCACCGTCCCCAACACGAAGGCCGCCCAGGCGACGCTGCGCGGGCTCTCCGACCGCAAGAACCTGCTGGTCGTCCTGCACCGCTCGGACGACGTGGCCGCGCTGTCGGTGCGCAACCTCGACGACGTGCACACCCTCTACGCGGACCAGCTCAACACGTACGACGTGCTGGTCTCCGACGACGTGGTCTTCACCAAGGACGCGTTCGAGTCCTTCGTGGCGGCCGCCAGCAAGAAGAAGCAGGAGGACGCCAAGTGAGCGCGACCACCATCAAGGACCCCCGGGACGTCATCATCGCGCCGGTCGTCTCCGAGAAGTCCTACGGGCTCATCGACGAGGGCCGCTACACGTTCTTCGTGGCGCCCGACTCGAACAAGACCCAGATCAAGTACGCCGTCGAGCAGATCTTCGGCGTCAAGGTCGAGTCCGTGAACACCATCAACCGTGCCGGGAAGCGGAAGCGCACGCGCTTCGGCTGGGGTCAGCGCAAGGGCACCAAGCGTGCCGTTGTGACCCTCAAGGAAGGCACCATCGACATCTTCGGCGGTCCGCTCGCCTGAGCGGAGACCACTTTAACGAGGAACTGACACATGGCTATCCGTAAGCACAAGCCGACAACCCCGGGCCGTCGCGGCTCCTCCGTTGCCGACTTCGCAGAAATCACGCGCACGACCCCCGAGAAGTCGCTGGTCCGGCCGCTGCCCAAGAAGGGCGGGCGGAACAACACCGGCCGCATCACCACCCGGCACAAGGGTGGCGGGCACAAGCGCCAGTACCGCGTCATCGACTTCCGTCGCCACGACAAGGACGGCGTCGACGCCAAGGTCGCGCACATCGAGTACGACCCGAACCGCACGGCGCGCATCGCGCTGCTGCACTTCGTGGACGGCTCCAAGCGCTACATCATCGCGCCGAACAAGCTGTCCCAGGGCGACGTCGTCGAGTCGGGCCCCGGCGCCGACATCAAGCCCGGCAACAACCTGCCGCTGCGCAACATCCCCGTCGGCACCGTGATCCACGCCGTCGAGCTCCGTCCGGGCGGCGGCGCCAAGCTCGCCCGCTCCGCCGGCGCGTCGGTGCAGCTCGTCGCCAAGGAGGGCAAGTACGGCCAGCTCCGGCTGCCCTCCGGCGAGATCCGCAACGTCGACGTGCGCTGCCGCGCGACGGTCGGCGAGGTCGGCAACGCCGAGCAGTCGAACATCAACTGGGGCAAGGCCGGCCGCAACCGCTGGAAGGGCGTCCGCCCGACCGTCCGCGGTGTGGTCATGAACCCCGTCGACCACCCGCACGGTGGTGGCGAGGGCAAGACCTCCGGTGGCCGTCACCCGGTCAACCCGAACGGCAAGCCCGAGGGCCGCACCCGCCGCCCCAACAAGGAGAGCGACAAGCTCATCGTCCGCCGTCGTCGCACCGGCAAGAACAAGCGCTAAGGAGCCTGACACATGCCACGCAGCCTGAAGAAGGGCCCTTTCGTCGATCAGCACCTTTTCCTGAAGGTCGCCAAGGAGAACGACAAGGGCACCAAGAACGTCATCAAGACGTGGTCCCGCCGCTCGATGATCGTCCCCGACATGCTCGGGCACACGATCGCCGTGCACGACGGACGCAAGCACATCCCCGTGTTCATCACCGAGTCGATGGTCGGGCACAAGCTCGGCGAGTTCGCCCCCACGCGGACCTTCCGCGGCCATGTGAAGGACGACAAGAAGGGCAAGCGCCGCTGATCCTCCGGGATCCCGCAGCGTGAGCACTTCGAGAAGACGAGAGAAGGAAAGCAATGGAAGCCAAGGCATCTGCGCGCTACATCCGCGTGACGCCTATGAAGGCCCGGCGCGTCGTCAACCTGATTCGTGGCCAACAGGCGAATGAGGCTCTGGCGATTCTGAAGTTCGCCCCCCAGGGTGCTTCGGAACCGGTGTTCAAGGTCCTCCAGTCGGCGGTCGCCAACGCGCGCCAGCTGGCGGACCGCGACGGCCTGCCGTTCAAGGAGGAGGAGCTCGTCGTGAGCGAGGCCTTCGTCGACGAGGGTCCGACCATGAAGCGGTTCCAGCCGCGGGCCCAGGGCCGCGCCTACCGCATCAACAAGCGCACGAGCCACATCACCGTGATCGTGGCGAGCCCTGACAGCGAGGAGGTCCGCTAAGTGGGACAGAAGATCAACCCGCACGGGTTCCGGCTGGGCATCACCACCGACCACGTGTCGCACTGGTACGCGGACTCCACCAAGGAGGGCCAGCGCTACAAGGACTACGTCCGCGAGGACATCAAGATCCGCAAGCTCATGTCCACGGGCATGGAGCGGGCCGGCATCTCCAAGGTCGAGATCGAGCGGACCCGGGACCGCGTGCGCGTGGACATCCACACCGCCCGCCCCGGCATCGTCATCGGCCGCCGCGGCGCCGAGGCCGACCGCATCCGCGGCGAGCTCGAGAAGCTCACCGGCAAGCAGATCCAGCTGAACATCCTCGAGGTCAAGAACCCCGAGGTGGACGCCCAGCTGGTCGCCCAGGGTGTCGCCGAGCAGCTCGCCTCCCGCGTGGCCTTCCGCCGCGCCATGAAGAAGGCCATCCAGTCGGCGCAGCGCGCCGGCGCGAAGGGCATCCGCATCCAGTGCGCCGGCCGCCTCGGCGGCGCCGAGATGAGCCGCTCGGAGTTCTACCGCGAAGGCCGTGTGCCCCTGCACACCCTGCGCGCGAACATCGACTACGGCTTCTTCGAGGCCAAGACCACCTTCGGCCGCATCGGCGTGAAGGTCTGGATCTACAAGGGCGACCTCACCGCCAAGGAACTGGCGGCCCAGCAGGCCGCCGCTCCCTCGCGCGGCCGCGGCGGCGACCGTGACCGTCGCGGCGGTCCGGGCGAGCGTCGCGGAGGCGGCGGCGGCGACCGTCGTCGTCCCGACCGTAACGACCGTGGCGGACGCCGTGAGCGCAACGACTCCGCCGCCTCCCCGGCTCCGGCCGCGGGAGCGACCAACGCAGAGGGTGGTAAGTAAATGCTCATCCCACGTCGTGTGAAGTTCCGCAAGCAGCACCACCCGAAGCGGTCGGGCGCTGCCAAGGGCGGCACCACTGTCGCCTTCGGCGAGTGGGGCATCCAGGCGCTCACGCCGGCCTACGTGACGAACCGTCAGATCGAGGCCGCCCGTATCGCCATGACCCGCCACATCAAGCGTGGCGGCAAGGTCTGGATCAACATCTACCCGGACCGCCCCCTGACCAAGAAGCCCGCCGAGACCCGCATGGGCTCCGGCAAGGGCTCCCCCGAATGGTGGGTCGCCAACGTCAAGCCCGGGCGCGTGATGTTCGAGCTCTCCGGTGTCTCCGAAGAGGTCGCCCGCGAGGCCCTGCGCCTGGCGATCCACAAGCTCCCGATGAAGGCACGCATCGTGCGTCGCGAAGGTGGTGAATGAGAATGGCTGTTGGATCCAAGGATCTGAGCATCGAGAACCTCGCGGCCCTCGACAAGGACTCTCTGGGTGAGGCGCTGCGCAAGGCCAAGGAGGAGCTGTTCAACCTCCGCTTCCAGTCCGCAACCGGTCAGCTCGAGAACAACGGCCGCCTCAAGGCCGTCAAGCGCGACATCGCGCGCATCTACACGGTGCTGCGCGAGCGCGAGCTCGGCATCCGGCCCCAGGCGGGCTCCGCCGAGACCACCGCCGAGACCACCTCCGAGGAGGACGCCAAGTGACCGAGCAGATCAACAACGAGGCCGAGCAGGCCGACGAGCGCGGTGACCGCAAGAGCCGTCGTGGCTACGTGGTCTCCGACAAGATGGACAAGACCGTCGTGGTGCAGCTGCAGGACAACGTCAAGCACTCGCTGTACGGCAAGGTCATGCGCCGCTCCTCGAAGGTCAAGGCCCACGACGAGCAGAACGCCGCCGGCGTCGGCGACCTCGTCCTGATCTCCGAGACCCGCCCGCTGTCCGCGACCAAGCGGTGGCGGATCGTGGAGATCCTCGAGAAGGCCAAGTGACCCGAGCTCGCTAGAGCCGGCCACGGCCCCGACGGCCCGCCCCCTCCTGGAGGGGGCGGGCCGTCGCCTGTTCACCGCCCGCACGGACGGCGCCCCGCCTGTGCTAGGCTGGTGAGCTTGTATGGGCGGAAATCTCTGTCCGTGCAATCCACAGCTCTTCGTGCCAGCGCATAATGACCGCGTGCAGGGCGCCCCCGTGCCACCTGGTGGCGGGTTCAGATGCTCCTGGCATGGAGGGCTGGGCCCGGTCCGGCGTGCGCGCCGGGGGAGGGCACATCATCCGACAAGCTGTTCCGCAAGGCCCGCACCGTGCTCTCGATCGGTGTTGGAACCGGCGTGACGACAGGAGTAATCAGTGATTCAGCAGGAGTCGCGACTGAAGGTCGCCGACAACACGGGTGCGAAGGAAATCCTCACCATCCGTGTTCTCGGTGGATCCGGACGTCGCTACGCAGGCATCGGCGACATCATCGTCGCCACCGTCAAGGACGCGATCCCCGGCGGGAACGTGAAGAAGGGCGACGTGGTCAAGGCCGTGATCGTCCGTACCAAGAAGGAGCGCCGTCGTCCGGACGGCTCCTACATCAAGTTCGACGAGAACGCCGCAGTGATACTGAAGAACGACGGTGACCCCCGTGGTACCCGCATCTTCGGCCCCGTGGGCCGTGAGCTGCGCGACAAGAAGTTCATGAAGATCATCTCGCTGGCCCCGGAGGTGCTCTGACCATGGCGAAGTTCAAGATCAAGACCGGCGACCTGGTGCAGGTCATCTCCGGCAGCAGGGACAACAAGGGCAAGCAGGGCAAGGTCCTGCGCGTGATCCCCGAGACCTCCCGCGTGGTCGTGGAGGGCATCAACGTGATCACCCGCCACCGCAAGGCCTCCATGCAGGGCGAAGCCGGCGGCATCGACAAGGTCGAGGCGCCGATCCACGTGTCCAACGTGGCGCTCGTGGACCCGGAGACCAACAAGCCGACCCGCGTCGGCCACCGCACCGAGACCGTGGAGCGCGACGGACGCCAGAAGACCGTCCGCGTCCGCGTCTCCAAGAGCACCGGCAAGGACCTGTGATGACCGAAACCACCGAGATCAGCGTGTCCCCGCGCTTCAAGGACAAGTACCAGGAGACCGTCGTGCCCGCGCTGCAGGAGCAGTTCGGCTACGGCAACGTCATGGAGATCCCGCGCGTCGTCAAGGTCGTCGTGAACATGGGTGTCGGTGACGCCGCGAAGGACTCGAAGCTCATCGACGGCGCCGTCCGCGACCTCACCGCCATCACGGGCCAGAAGCCGCTCGTGACCCGGGCGAAGAAGTCCATCGCGCAGTTCAAGCTCCGCGAGGGCATGCCGATCGGCGCGCACACCACGCTGCGCGGCGACCGCATGTGGGAGTTCCTCGACCGCCTGGTGACCCTGGCCCTGCCGCGCATCCGCGACTTCCGCGGTCTGTCCGACCGCCAGTTCGACGGCAACGGCAACTACACCTTCGGCCTCACCGAGCAGTCCATGTTCCACGAGATCGACCAGGACCGCATCGACCGGGTCCGCGGCATGGACATCACGGTGGTCACCACCGCGAAGACCGACGACGAGGGCCGCGCGCTGCTGAAGGCGCTCGGCTTCCCCTTCAAGACCAACTAATCTCGCTACGTTCCAGGTCCGGCCGGGCGCCCACGGGCGCCGCCAGGTGCGGAAACCGGGACGAGGAAGGGCACGTGCCCCCAAAATGACAATGACAGATCCTGTAGCGGACATGCTGACGCGTCTGCGCAACGCCAACTCCGCCTACCACGACTCCGTGAGCATGCCGTACTCGAAGCTCAAGGCTCGCGTTGCGGACATCCTCAAGGCCGAGGGCTACATCGCGGACTACAAGGAGGAGGCGGCGGAGGTCGGCAAGACCCTCACGCTCTCCCTGAAGTTCGGCCCCAACCGGGAGCGCTCCATCGCGGGCGTCCGGCGCATCTCCAAGCCGGGCCTGCGCGTCTACGCCAAGTCCACCAACCTCCCCAAGGTCCTGGGCGGCCTGGGCATCGCCATCCTGTCCACCTCTTCCGGGCTGCTGACCGACAAGCAGGCCGCGAAGAAGGGCGTGGGCGGCGAAGTCCTCGCGTACGTCTGGTAACCCGGAACAGAAAGGAAGAGAACATGTCACGTATCGGACGTCTCCCCATCTCTGTGCCGGCCGGTGTGGAGATCAAGATCGACGGCAACGTCGTCTCCGTCAAGGGCGCCAAGGGCGAGCTGCAGCACACTGTTGCCAGCCCGATCACCGTCGCGCTCGACGACAGCACCCTCACCGTCACCCGACCCGACGACGAGCGCGAGTCCCGCTCGCTGCACGGTCTCACCCGCACCCTGATCGCCAACATGATCCAGGGCGTCACCCAGGGCTACACCAAGGGCATCGAGATCGTCGGCACCGGTTACCGCGTGCAGGCCAAGGGCCAGGACCTCGAGTTCGCCCTCGGCTACAGCCACCCGATCACCTTCAAGGCGCCGGAGGGCATCTCGTTCGCCGTCGAGGGCGTCAACAAGCTCTCGGTCAACGGCATCGACAAGCAGCAGGTCGGCGAGGTCGCCGCCAAGATCCGCAAGCTCCGCGCCCCCGAGCCCTACAAGGGCAAGGGCGTGCGGTACGCCGGCGAGCAGATCCGCCGCAAGGCCGGAAAGGCTGGTAAGTAACCATGGCTCTGAAGATCAAGGGCAAGTCCAAGGCCGCCGCCCGCAGCCGCCGCCACGTCCGGGTGCGCAAGCACCTGGCCGGCACGGCCGCGCGCCCGCGCCTGGTCGTCAACCGCTCCGCCCGCCACGTGTTCGTCCAGGTCGTCGACGACACCAAGGGTGTCACCGTCGCCTCGGCCTCCACCATGGAGGCCGACCTGCGCGGCGCCGACGCGGACAAGACCGCCAAGGCCAAGCGCGTGGGTGAGCTCGTGGCCGAGCGCGCCAAGGCCGCCGGTGTCGAGTCCGTCGTGTTCGACCGCGGCGGCAACAAGTACCACGGTCGCGTGGCGGCTGTCGCCGACGGCGCCCGTGAAGGAGGTCTGGCACTGTGAGCGAGCAGAACAACGAGAAGGAAACCCAGGTGACCGAAGCCAGCACTGCCTCCACGGAGGCGACCGGGGCCCAGCAGACCACCGAGGCCTACCGCTCCCAGGACTCCCGCGGCGACCGCGGGGGCCGCGGCGAGCGCGGCGGCCGCGGTGAGCGCGGGGGCCGTGGCGAGCGCGGCGGCCGCGGTGGCCGCGGCGGCCGCGACGAGGAGAAGGACAAGTTCCTCGAGCGCGTCGTGACCATCAACCGTGTCTCCAAGGTCGTCAAGGGTGGTCGTCGCTTCAGCTTCACCGCCCTCGTCGTCGTCGGTGACGGCAACGGCATGGTCGGCGTCGGCTACGGCAAGGCCAAGGAGGTGCCGGCGGCGATCTCGAAGGGCGTCGAGGAGGCGAAGAAGAACTTCTTCCGCGTCCCGCGCATCGAGGACCGCACGATCCCGCACCGCGTGCAGGGCGAGGCCGCCGCAGGCGTCGTCATGCTGCGCCCGGCGACCCCGGGTACCGGTGTGATCGCCGGTGGTCCGGTCCGCGCCGTGCTCGAGTGCGCCGGCATCCACGACGTGCTGTCGAAGTCCCTCGGCTCGTCGAACCAGATCAACATCGTGCACGCAACCATCGAGGCGCTCCGCCAGCTCGAGGAGCCGGCGGCCGTCGCGGCCCGTCGTGGGCTCCCGATGGACGAGGTCGTCCCCGGTCCGTTGCTGCGCTCGATCCAGAAGGCAGGTGCCTGATGTCCGGCAAGCGTATCCAGCCCGACGGCACGGAGCTGCGCATCACGCAGGTCCGGTCGGTGGTCGGCCAGAAGCAGAACATGCGCAACACCCTGCGGTCCCTCGGCCTCAAGCGGCCGGGCAACGTCGTGGTCCGCAAGGCCGACGGCGTGACCGCGGGCATGGTCAACACCGTCGCCCACCTGGTCAAGGTCGAGGAGGCCAAGTAACCATGGCAGAGAACACTGCTGAGAACACCGCTCAGAGCAACGAGAAGGTGCACGCGCTCAAGGTGCACCACCTGCGTCCGGCCCCGGGCGCGAAGACCGCCAAGACCCGCGTGGGTCGCGGTGAGGGCTCCAAGGGCAAGACCGCCGGCCGCGGCACCAAGGGCACCAGTGCCCGGTACCAGGTCAAGGCGGGCTTCGCGGGCGGGCAGCTTCCGCTGCACATGCGCCTGCCCAAGCTGCGCGGGTTCAAGAACCCGTTCCGCGTGGAGTACCAGGTCGTCAACCTGGACAAGCTCACCGAGCTCTTCCCGGAGGGCGGCGAGGTGACCGTGGAGTCGCTCGTGGCCCGCGGCGCCGTGCGCAAGAACCAGCCCGTCAAGGTCCTGGGCTCCGGCGACATCGCGGTCGCGGTCGACGTGAAGGCGCACGCCTTCTCGGGCTCCGCCGCGGAGAAGATCGCCGCCGCCGGCGGCAGCACCACCGCGCTGTGAGCGCGGGCCGCGGGGCCGGGCGCACGCCCGGCCCCGCGGCACCCACGGATCAGGCCCCGTCCACGCCAGCGTGGGCGGGGCCTGATCCGTCGGCGGGCACGAGCCCGCCCCGTCGGCGCGCGCCCCCGGTGAGTCCCGGGCGGGCCGCGTTCGCTAGACTTGCCGGAGTCGCCCGCGCCCACCGGGCGCGGGGACCCCGGACCGAGCTCCCGCACCACCACACCCCCCGCCACCGGATGCCGGTCGGACCCAGTCTCTAGGAGGACATGTGCTCAGCGCTTTCGGACGGGCGTTGCGAACCCCCGACCTGCGACGCAAGCTGGGGTTCACCCTCGCCCTCATCGTGCTCTACCGCCTGGGCACGTTCATCCCGGCGCCGGGCGTCGACTACGGCAACGTGCAGCAGTGCCTGGCCCTCGGGACCACCACGGGCGGCGTGTACGACATGGTGAACCTCTTCAGCGGCGGCGCGCTGCTGCAGCTGTCGGTCTTCGCCCTGGGCGTCATGCCCTACATCACCGCGAGCATCATCGTGCAGCTGCTGCGCGTGGTCATCCCGCGCTTCCAGGAGCTGCACGAGGAGGGGGCGCAGGGGCAGACGCAGCTGACCCAGTACACCCGCTACCTCACCATCGGCCTCGCGCTGCTCAACGCCACCACGGTGGTCTCGCTCGCCCGGTCCGGCGCCCTGCTGGGGGACTGCCCCCTGCCGATCATCCCCAACGACACCTGGCTGACCGTGCTGATCATCATCATCACGATGACCGCCGGCACGGCGATCATCATGTGGCTGGGGGAGCGGATCACGGAGAAGGGCGTGGGCAACGGCATGTCGCTGCTCATCTTCACGTCCATCGCCGCGACCTTCCCCTCCGCGCTGGGCGAGATCCTCCGCACCCGCGGCTGGGGCGTGTTCCTCTCCGTGCTGGCCGTGGGGCTCGTGGTGATCACCTGCGTGGTGTTCGTGGAGCAGTCCCAGCGCCGTGTGCCCGTGCAGTACGCCAAGCGGATGGTGGGCCGGCGCACGATCGGCGGGACCACCACCTACATCCCGCTCAAGGTCAACATGGCCGGTGTCATCCCCATCATCTTCGCGTCCTCGATGCTGATGCTCCCCGGCATGCTCGCCCAGTTCGGCATGCCGGACGACGGCACGGACATCCCCGGCTGGGTCAACTGGATCAACACCTACCTCGTCACCGGCGACCACCCCGTGTACATGGCGATGTACTTCCTGATGATCGTGTTCTTCACGTACTTCTACGTGTCGATCACGTTCAACCCGGAGGAGGTCTCCAACAACATGAAGCGCTACGGCGGCTTCATCCCGGGGATCCGCGCGGGCCGGCCCACCGAGAAGTACCTCGCCTACGTGCTCAGCCGGATCACGTTCCCGGGCGCCCTCTACCTGGGCATCGTGTCCATGATCCCCCTCGTGGCGCTCGTGCTGATCGACGCGAACCAGAACTTCCCCTTCGGCGGTCCGTCGCTGCTGATCATGGTGGGCGTGGGCCTGGACACGGTGAAGCAGATCGAGGCCCAGCTGCAGCAGCGCAACTACGAGGGCCTGCTGCGCTGACCCCACCCCGCCGTCCCCCGCCGGGGACGGCGGGCACGCCCCGGTAGACTGTGACCGCAGCCACCACCGACCGCAAGGAGACTTCATGACCCGCATGCTCATCATCGGACCCCCCGGCGCAGGCAAGGGCACGCAGGCCGTGCGCATCTCGGAGCGGCTCGGCATCCCGGCGATCTCCACCGGTGACATCTTCCGGGCCAACATCAAGGGCCGGACCCCTCTGGGGCAGGAGGCCAAGAGCTACATCGACGCCGGCGACCTCGTCCCGGACTCCGTGACCAACCGGATGGTCCGCGACCGCCTCGCCGAGACGGACACCGCCGACGGCTTCCTGCTCGACGGCTACCCGCGCAACGCCGCGCAGGTGGACGAGCTCGACGCCATCCTCGACGAGCTGGGGCAGGAGCTCGACGTGGTGCTGAAGCTGACCGCCGACCGCGACGAGCTCGTCCAGCGGCTCCTCGGGCGGGCCCAGAAGGAGGGGCGCACCGACGACACGGAGGCGGTCATCCGGCACCGCCTCGACGTGTACGACGCCGAGACCGCCGTGGTCGTCGACGTCTACGACCGGCGCGGCATCGTCCGCGAGGTCGACGGGCTCGGGACCGTCGACGAGGTCTCCCAGCGGATCATGACAGCGCTGTCCTGACGCACCGTCCCGCACCGCGCACGCCGTGACACCCCCGGACACCCCCGGGGGTCTCACGTTTAACCCACGACAGCCGCGAGCTCCCCGACCGGGGGAGCGGCTCGGAAGGAAGACCGCATGTTCGGCCGCCGCCGGATCGAGTACAAGACCCACGCCCAGCTGCGCACCATGCAGCGCGCCGGGGTGGTGACCTCCCGCGCCCTCGACGCCGCCGTGGCGGCCGCCGTGCCCGGCGCGACCACCGCGTCCCTCGACGACGTCTTCCGCTCCGTCCTCGACGCGCACGGGGCGAGCTCCAACTTCCTCGGCTACTTCGGCTACCCCGCCGCCGTGTGCGTGTCCGTCAAC
Organism: Kocuria salina; assembly: GCF_013368965.1. Lineage (NCBI taxonomy): Bacteria > Bacillati > Actinomycetota > Actinomycetes > Micrococcales > Micrococcaceae > Kocuria > Kocuria salina. The sequence goes on along the minus strand of NZ_SSSF01000005.1, from coordinate 63,897 downwards.
GAGGTGGTCGTCCACGGCATCCCGGGGGAGCAGGTGCTGCAGGAGGGGGACATCCTCTCCGTGGACGGCGGGGCCGTGGTCGAGGGCTGGCACGGGGACTCCGCGCGCACGGTGCTCCTGGGCCGCCCGGACCCCGCGGACGCCGAGCTCTCCGACGTCACCCGCAACGCCATGTGGCACGGCATCGCGGCGGCGGCCACCGGCACGCACGTCGGCGACATCGGCGCGGCCGTGGAGGACTACGTGCGCAAGGCCTCCGGGCACCGCTTCGGGATCCTCGAGGAGTACGTGGGCCACGGCATCGGGTCCAAGATGCACATGGCCCCCGACGTGCTCAACTTCCGCAGCACCGACCGCGGGCCCCGCCTGCGCGCCGGCATGGCGCTGGCCATCGAGCCGATGCTCGTCCGCGGCGGGATCGGCACCCGCGTGCTCGACGACGAGTGGACCGTGGTCACCACCGACGGCGCCCGCTCCAGCCAGTGGGAGCACTCCGTGGCCCTGCACGCCGACGGCGTCTGGGTGCTCACCGCCGAGGACGGCGGGGCCTCCGAGCTCGAGCCCCTCGGCGTGCGCCCCGTCCCGATCCCGGAGGACCTGCCGTGACCGGCCGGCCCTCCACCACCCCGGACCCGCGACACCGCGAGGAGAACACCGTGGCCCAGCAGCCGCAGCAGAGCACCACCAGCACACCCGTCGAGCTCACCGTGAAACCCCGGCCCGGTCAGCTGACCTTCGCCGCGCCGCGGCGCGGCAAGCCCCCGCGCCACCTCGCCGACTTCGACATGGCGGGCCGCCGGGAGTTCCTCGCCGAGCTGGGGCACCAGCCCTTCCGGGCGGGACAGCTCTCCCGCCACTACTTCGACCGGTTCGCCACGGCCCCCGAGGACATGACCGACCTGCCCGCGGCCGGCCGGGAGGAGCTCGTCTCCCAGGCCCTGCCCACGCTGCTGACGACCGTGCGCAGCCTCGAGGCCGACCAGGGGGACACCGTCAAGAACGTGCACCGCTGCTTCGACGGCGCCACCGTGGAGTCCGTGCTCATGCGCTACACCCACCGGGTGACCATGTGCATCTCCTCCCAGGCCGGCTGCGGGATGAACTGCCCCTTCTGCGCGACCGGCCAGGCGGGCCTGACCCGCAACCTCTCGACCGCGGAGATGGTCGAGCAGGTCGTGCAGGGCGCCCGGATGCTCCGCGGCGGCAGGGTGGGCCGGGCCGAGCAGGAGCCGCTGCGCATCTCCAACATCGTGTTCATGGGCATGGGGGAGGCCCTCGCCAACTACAAGGCCTCGATCGGGGCGATCCACCGCCTCATCGACCCCTCCCCGGAGGGCCTCGGCATCTCGGCCCGCGGCATCACCATGTCCACGGTGGGCCTGGTGCCCGGGATCCGGAAGTTCACGCAGGAGAAGCTGCCGGTCACCCTGGCGCTGTCCCTGCACGCCCCGGACGACGAGCTGCGCGACGAGCTCATCCCGATCAACACCCGCTGGAAGGTCGACGAGGCCCTCGACGCCGCCTACGACTACTACCAGGCCACCGGCCGGCGGGTCTCGATCGAGTACGCCCTGATCCGCGACATCAACGACCACGGGTGGCGGGCCGACCTCCTCGGCGAGAAGCTAAACGCCCGCGGCGGGGGATGGGTGCACGTGAACCCCATCCCGCTCAACCCGACCCCCGGCTCCAAGTGGACCGCGTCCCGGCCCGGCGTGGAGCAGAACTTCGTGGAGCGGCTCCGGGCCCACGGCATCCCCACCACCGTGCGGGACACCCGCGGCTCCGACATCGACGGGGCCTGCGGGCAGCTGGCCGCGACCGTCTGAGCGCCGTCGTCCCCGGCACCGTTCTCCGGCACCGTTCCCCGGGGGCGCCTCCCGCGTTGCGGGAGGCGCCCCCGATCCCGTAGAGTGTCCTGTTGGTTGTCTGTGCTCCAGCGATTCCGCACACTTCGGACCACGCCGACCCTCACCGTGCACCACGAACGGTGATGGTGCGCGCGTACAGGTCCGCTGCGGCGTTTAACGACGATGTACACCCGAAACCCTGCTCGCCGCCCCGGCGGGGGGCACCTGAAGTTAGCGGAGGATATGGCCAAGAAAGACGGAGTCATCGAGATCGAAGGCACTGTGGTCGAGGCTCTGCCCAACGCGATGTTCCGCGTTGAGCTGAACAACGGTCACCTGGTCCTCGCCCACATCTCCGGGAAGATGCGACAGCACTACATCCGGATCCTCCCCGAGGACCGCGTGGTGGTGGAGCTGAGCCCGTACGACCTCACCCGCGGTCGTATCGTCTACCGCTACAAGTAGGACCGGCGGCCGTCCGGGCCGCACACCACTCGAGAGAACGACGCGAAGGAATGCGATGAAGGTCCAACCGAGCGTGAAGCCGATCTGCGACAAGTGCAAGGTGATCCGCCGCAACGGGCGGGTCATGGTGATCTGCGAGAACCCGCGCCACAAACAGCGTCAGGGCTGACCCGCCCCGAGCTGCCCACGCAAGTGGATCCACAAAGGCACCGCTCCCGACCGGAGAGATCCAGGCGGGCGCCCCCGGTACAGAGGCCGGGGACCGGAGGGGACATGACGTTCCCGACCGGACAGCGATGCTCCAGACCTCTGGAACACCACAAGGAGAACCGCCGATATGGCTCGTCTCGCAGGCGTCGACCTCCCCCGCGAAAAGCGGCTGGAAATTGCGCTCACCTACATCTACGGCGTGGGTCGCACCCGCGCGCTCGCCACCCTGGACGCCACCGGCATCTCGGGCGACCTGCGCGTGCGCGAACTCACCGATGCCCAGCTCGTGGAGCTGCGCGACTACATCGAGGACAACTACAAGGTCGAGGGTGACCTCCGCCGCGAGGTGGCCGCCGACATCCGCCGCAAGGTCGAGATCGGCAGCTACCAGGGCATCCGGCACCGCCGCGGCCTGCCCGTGCACGGTCAGCGCACCAAGACCAACGCCCGCACCCGCAAGGGTCCGAAGCGCACGGTCGCCGGCAAGAAGAAGTAGCCCGCTGCCGCTCGTGCGCCAGGACCCCGCGGTCCCCCGAGCGGCCCACCACCACTCTTCCCGAACTTTGTAGGAGATCTCCATGCCCCCGAAGACTCGCGCAGCGGCTGCCCGCAAGCCCCGCCGCAAGGACAAGAAGAACGTCACCCAGGGCCAGGCCCACATCAAGTCGACGTTCAACAACACCATCGTCACCATCACCGACCCCTCCGGCGCCGTCCTCTCCTGGTCGTCCGCCGGAGAGATGGGTTTCAAGGGCTCTCGCAAGTCCACCCCCTTCGCGGCCCAGATGGCCGCCGAGGCCGCCGCGAAGCGCGCGCAGGAGCACGGCATGCGCAAGGTCGACGTGTTCGTCAAGGGCCCCGGCTCCGGGCGCGAGACCGCCATCCGCTCCCTGCAGGCCACCGGCCTCGAGGTCGGCTCCATCTCGGACGTCACCCCGAGCGCGCACAACGGTTGCCGCCCGCCGAAGCGCCGCCGCGTCTGATGTGAGCACGCCCACCGGGACCCTGCGGGGTCCCGGTGCGCATGCCGACAACGGACCGGGCACCGGTCCGCACCCATCAACTGTTTTCCACCATTTGCGCGCGTCATATAGCGGATGCCCGCTGAAAGGAAACATCAGTGCTCATCGCACAGCGCCCCACCCTCTCTGAAGAGGTCGTGGCCGACAACCGGTCCCGCTTCGTGATCGAACCGCTCGAGCCCGGCTTCGGCTACACCCTCGGCAACTCCCTCCGCCGCACCCTCCTGTCCTCGATCCCCGGTGCCGCCGTGACCAGCATCCGGCTCGACGGGGTGCTCCACGAGTTCTCCACCGTGGAGGGCGTGAAGGAGGACGTCTCCGAGGTCATTCTCAACATCAAGAAGCTCGCCGTCTCCTCGGAGCAGGACGAGCCCGTCGTCGCCTACCTGCGCAAGCAGGGCCCCGGCGTCGTCACCGCCGCGGACATCACGGCCCCGGCCGGTGTGGAGATCCACAACCCGGACCTGCACATCGCGACCCTCAACGCGAAGGGCCAGCTCGAGCTCGAGCTGACCATCGAGCGCGGGCGCGGGTACGTCTCCGCCGCCCAGAACAAGGCCGGGGACGCGGAGATCGGCCGCATCCCGGTCGACTCGATCTACTCGCCCGTCCTGAAGGTGACCTTCCGTGTGGAGGCCACCCGTGTGGAGCAGCGCACCGACTTCGACAAGCTGGTCCTGGACGTGGAGACCAAGGAGGCCATCACCCCGCGTGACGCCGTGGCCTCCGCCGGCACCACCCTGGTCGAGCTGTTCGGTCTCGCCCGGGAGCTCAACACGGCCGCCGAGGGCATCGAGATCGGGCCCTCGCCGACGGACGCCGCGATGGCCGCCGACATGGCGCTGCCCATCGAGGACCTCGAGCTCACCGTGCGGTCCTACAACTGCCTCAAGCGCGAGGGCATCCACACCGTGGGTGAGCTCGTGGGCCGTTCCGAGGCGGACCTGATGGACATCCGCAACTTCGGCGCCAAGTCGATCGACGAGGTCAAGGCCAAGCTCGTCGACCTCGGGCTGTCCCTCAAGGACTCGCCCCCCGGTTTCGACCTCGCCGCTCGCGCCGCCGCGATCGACGACGAGAACCCGTTCGACGACGACGACCACTAGTCCTTCCCGCTGACGTCCCGACGGGTGCCCGCCCGGGCCGGGACACACTTCCAGGAGATCAACAACCATGCCTACTCCCACCAAGGGACCCCGCCTCGGAGGCGGACCCGCGCACGAGCGCCTGATGCTGGCGAACCTGTCGCAGCAGCTGTTCGAGCACAAGCGCATCACCACCACCGTGACCAAGGCGAAGCGGATGCGTCCCTACGCCGAGCGCCTGATCACCTTCGCCAAGCGCGGTGACCTGGCCGCCCGCCGTCGCGTGCTGGCGCAGCTGACCGACAAGTCCGTGGTGCACGAGCTGTTCACCACCATCGCCTCGGCGATGGAGGACCGCAACGGCGGCTACACCCGCATCACCAAGATCGGCAACCGCAAGGGCGACAACGCCCCCATGGCCGTCATCGAGCTCGTGATGGAGCCCGTCGCGACCAAGGCCACCGTGGCCGAGGCCGAGCGCGCCACCGAGAAGGCCGCCCCGGCCCCCGCCGCCCCGGTCGACACCCCGGCGGACACCACCGCCGGTGAGGTCGCCGCCGAGGAGATCCCCGCCGACGAGCAGGCCCCCGAGGTCGGCTCCGAGCAGGCCGCCGAGGTCGCCGCCGAGAACTCCGACGCCGAGTTCCCCGGTTCGCACGCCCCGCTCGAGTCCGGCGAGGCCCCCGAGGGCTTCGAGGTCAAGGGCAACAAGAACTCGATGAAGTACCACGTGCCCGGCTCGCGCTGGTACGCGGGCACCACCGCCGAGATCTGGTTCGACTCGCCGGCCAACGCCGAGGCCGCCGGCTTCCAGCCGGCCGGCGGCGCCGCCGCGCAGAAGCTGCGCTGACCGGACGACGCACGGACGGACACCGCGACGCCGCCGGGGACCAGGTCCCCGGCGGCGTCGTCGTGCCCGCCGCACCCCCCACCACCCCCTCCCAGGAGCTGACCATGAGCCCGTCCGATTCCCCCGTGCGCGTGCGGATCGACCTGGCCTACGACGGCGCGCCGTTCGCCGGGTGGGCCCGTCAGCCGGGCCTGCCGACCGTGCAGGGGGCCGTGGAGGACGCCCTCGCCGTGCTGGTCCGCCGGGACGTGCGGGTCGCGGTGGCCGGCCGGACGGACACCGGGGTGCACGCCCGCGGCCAGGTGGCGCACCTGGACCTGGCCCCCGCGGAGTGGACCGGTCTCGCCCGCGGCCGGGACGAGGACCCGGGACGGGCGCTCGAACGCCGCCTCACCGGGGCCCTGGCCCACGTCCTGGGCCGCGGCCGCCGCGCGCAGGGCCTGCCCGAGTGCCCGGGCGCGGTGGTGGTCCGCCGCGCGGGCGCCGCCCCCGCCGGCTTCGACGCCCGCTTCTCCGCCGTCTCCCGGCGCTACAGCTACCGGATCGACGACGGCGCGGCGGGCCGGGACCCGCTGACCCGGCACCTGACGTGGTGGTCGAAGGACGTGCTCGACGTCCCCGTCATGGCCCGGGCGGCGCAGGAGCTGGTGGGGCTGCACGACTTCCTGTCCTTCTGCCGCCCCCGGGAGGGCGCCACGACGGTGCGGGAGGTCCTGGACGTGTCCGTCGAGCGGGACCGGGACGGGCTCGTGCTGCTGGGCATCGAGGCGGACGCCTTCTGCCACCACATGGTCCGCTCGGTCGTGGGCGCGGCCGCCCGCGTGGGCGCGGGCCGCGAGGACCCCGACTGGCTCGGCCGCCGGCTCGCGGAGCGGGTCCGGGACGCCAAGGCGCTGATGGCCCCGCCGCACGCCCTCGTGCTCGAGGAGGTCCGCTATCCCGGGGACGCCGCCCTGGGGGAGCGGGCCGAGCGCACCCGGGCGCGGCGCGCCCCGCTCGGCGACCCCGCCCGCGAGGAGCTCCGAGGAGATCCCCGCGACGCTCCCGGGACGCCCCGGCACGGCGGAGCGTGAGCCTCCGCGGGCCCGGGCGCCCGCGGGGAGATTGACCGCCGCACCCTCCGGGTGTATGGCCCGAGTGGTCTTTGGCCGCCCCATCCGGTACCGTGGGGTGCTGTTGTGCGTGTCCCGCCTCGGTTCACGTGTACCCGGATCCGCTGTCCCGTTGCAGGACGCCTGGCGGTCCGGTGCACCGGGGTCTCGGGCACCGGATGCAGCTCGGCCCTCACCCGAGCCCCGGACGGCACACCGAGAAACGGCGTGATCCCAACTAGCGCCACCGAGATAACCCGAACGAAGGCAAACTAACGTGCGTACGTACACCCCGAAGCCCGGTGACATCCAGCGCCAGTGGCACGTCATCGATGCCACCGACGTCGTCCTGGGTCGCCTTGCCAGCCAGACCGCAACGCTGCTGCGCGGAAAGCACAAGCCGACCTTTGCTCCCCACGTGGACGCCGGTGATTTCGTCATCATCATCAACGCCGAGAAGGTGGCCCTGACCGGCTCCAAGCTCGAGAAGAAGCGGGCCTACCGCCACTCCGGCTACCCGGGCGGGCTCAAGTCCAGCTCCTACGCCGAGCTGCTGGAGAAGCACCCGGTCCGCGCCGTGGAGAAGGCCATCCGTGGCATGCTCCCGAAGAACAAGCTGGCCGCCCAGCAGATGTCCAAGCTCAAGGTCTACGCCGGCCCGGAGCACCCCCACGGTGCCCAGCAGCCGCAGACCTTCGAGTTCACCCAGGTCGCCCAGTAACCGGGCCTACGACAGAAACGAGCGAGGAAAATCGTGGCTCAGAATACTGAAGAGCAGAACATCGTGGACGGCGAGGAGCAGCTGAGCAGCTACACCTCCGAGTCCTCCCCCGCGGAGGAGACCGAGGCCGCCGCCGAGCGCCCGGCCCTCACCGTCTCCGGCCAGGCCGTCGGCCGCCGCAAGGAGGCCGTCGCCCGCGTGCGCGTCGTCCCCGGCTCCGGCCAGTGGACCGTCAACGGCCGCACCCTGGAGAACTACTTCCCGAACAAGCTGCACCAGCAGGAGGTCAACGACCCCTTCAAGGTGCTGGAGCTCGAGGGCGCCTACGACGTCATCGCCCGCATCCACGGCGGTGGCCCCTCCGGCCAGGCCGGTGCCCTGCGCCACGGCGTGGCGCGTGCCCTGAACGAGATCGACCTCGAGAACAACCGCCCGACCCTCAAGAAGGCCGGCTTCCTGACCCGCGACCCGCGCGTCATCGAGCGCAAGAAGGCCGGTCTCAAGAAGGCCCGCAAGGCTCCGCAGTACTCGAAGCGCTGATCGGAGGGCCTCCCGGCCCGCCCCAGCGTCACGGACCCCGTCCGACCCGGTGCACACCGGTGTCGGACGGGGTCCCTTCGTTTCTGCCCGCCTGCCGGTGTCCGGGCCGCGGGGAACGTAGGATGGGGGCGATGTCTAGATTATTCGGAACGGACGGCGTGCGCGGGCTCGCGAACGACCTCCTCACAGCCAACATGACCCTGGACCTGGCCCAGGCCGCCGCGATCGTGCTCGGCCACGGCCACGCACGCGAGGGGCGGCGCCCCACGGCGGTCGTCGCCCGGGACGGGCGGGCCAGCGGGGAGTTCCTCAGCGCCGCCGTGACCGCCGGTCTCGCCGGCTCGGGCGTGGACGTCCACGACGCCGGGGTCCTGCCGACCCCCGCGCTGGCCTACCTGGTGGCCGACCTCGACGCCGACTTCGGCGTGATGATCTCCGCCTCGCACAACCCGGCCCCCGACAACGGGATCAAGTTCCTGGCCCACGGCGGGCGGAAGCTCCCGGACCGGGTGGAGGACGAGATCCAGCAGGTCTTCGAGTCCGGCGACTTCCGGCGCCCCACCGGCGCCGGGGTCGGGCGCATCCACCTGCTCACGGACGCCGAGGACCGCTACGTCCTGCACCTGGTGGGGGCCATCCCGCACCGGCTCGAGGGGATGCGCGTGGTCCTGGACTGCGCCAACGGCGCCGCCAGCGGGGTCTCGCCGGACGCCTTCCGCGGCGCGGGCGCCGAGGTGCACGTCATCGGCGCGGAGCCCGACGGCCTGAACATCAACGACGGCTGCGGCTCGACCCACCTGGAGCCCCTCCAGCGGGCCGTCGTCGAGCTCGGGGCCGACCTCGGGATCGCCCACGACGGCGACGCCGACCGCTGCCTCGCCGTGGACGCCACCGGCCGCGAGGTCGACGGGGACCAGATCATGGCGATCCTCGCCCTGGCGCTCAAGGACGCGGGCCGGCTCGTCGAGGACACGCTCGTGGCCACCGTGATGAGCAACCTCGGCCTCAAGCTGGCCCTGCGGGACGCGGGCATCGACGTGCGGGAGACCGCCGTGGGGGACCGCTACGTCCTCGAGACGATGACCGAGCACGGGTACAACCTGGGCGGCGAGCAGTCCGGCCACGTGATCATGTCCGACTACGCCACCACCGGCGACGGGCTGCTGACCGGGCTGATGCTGGCCTCGCGCGTGGCCCAGACCCGCGCACCGCTCGCGGAGCTGGCCCGCGTGATGACGCGGCTGCCGCAGGTGCTGCTCAACGTGCGCGGGGTGGACCGCACCGCGGTGGGCTCCAACCCCGGGGTGCAGGCGGCCGTCGCGGAGGTCGAGCAGCGCCTCGGCGAGACGGGCCGCGTGCTGCTGCGCCCCTCGGGGACCGAGCCGGTGGTCCGCGTGATGGTCGAGGCGGCCTCCGAGGAGATCGCCCGGGCCGAGACGGAGTTCCTCGCGTCCGTCGTGGAGCGCGAGCTGGCCCTCACCGTCTGAGCCGGCCCTGCCGGACGCCGGAGGCCCGCACCGTGTGCACGGTGCGGGCCTCCGGCGTCCGGCGGGTCCGGCGGGACCGGGATCAGGTGCGTCGGCGCAGGGCGTCGCGGATCTCGGTGAGCAGCTGCACCTGGGCGTCGGCCTCCTCCTCGGTGGGATCGATGCCGAGCCGGCGGTTGCGGGCCTCGATCATCTTGTTCATCGGCAGCACGATGGCGAAGTACACGGCGGCGGCCACGAGCAGGAAGTTGACGAGCGCGGTGAGCAGCACGCCGAACCTGATGTCGTTGCCGTTGACGGTGAGCACCGCGAACGAGTCGAAGTTGGGCGAGCCGACCAGCGCGGAGATGAGCGGCATGAGCACCGCCTCGACCATGGCGTTGACGACCTGGGCGAACGCCGCGCCGATGATCACGGCGACGGCCAGGTCGAGCACGTTGCCCTTCATGATGAATTCCCGGAATCCCTTGAGCATGGCCACAGGCTAGCCGGGCGCGGGTGGTCCGTAGTCCGGGGCCGGCGGCAGGCCGGAGAACTCCTCGAGCGTCGCGGCGCCCGAGCGCGCGAGCTCCTGGGCCCGCTCCGTCCCGAGGTAGCGCAGGTGCCACGGCTCGTACCAGTAGCCGGTGGTGCCGTGCTCGCCCCAGGGGTAGCGGACCACGAAGCCGTGCTCCGGCCCGTGCTCGGCCACCCACGCGGCGGTGGCCGTCCCGTCGAAGCACACGCGCAGGTCGCACCCGGAGCCCTCGCCGACGTCCACCGCCAGCCCGGTCTGGTGCTCCGAGTGACCCGGGCGGGCGGACGCCGTGTCGGCGGCCTCCGGGCCCTTCTGCGCCACCCACCCGGCGTACGTGCGGGACTGCTCGGTGAAGGAGCGGTAGCCCGACACGATCCGGACCGGCACGCCGTCCGCCCGGGCCGCGGCCAGCAGCGTGCGCGCCGCGGCGGCCGCCTCGGGGCGCAGCAGGTGCCCCTCGAGGTCCTCGAGGGCGGCGGGAGCCCAGTCCTGCGGGTCCAGGGGCCGCCGCTTGTTGACCACCACGGCGAGGGAGGCGGGGTCGTCCAGCTCCGGGCGCGGTCCCGGCCCCCGGCCGGTGGTGGGCGCCGGTGCCGGCGACGCCGTGCCGGAGGCGGACGCCGGCCCGGACGGGGACGCCGGAGCCGGCACGGACGCAGGACCGGACCCGGGCGGGGCGGGCGCGGCCGGTGCCGCGGTGGTGCCGGAGGGTTCCGGCGGGGCCGGGGGAGCGGCCCCGGGATCAGGTGCGCACCCGGCCACGAGCACCGCGGCGGCGAGCAGGAGGGCGCCGGCGCGCAGGGCGTCCATCAGTTCTTGCGCAGCAGCACGCGCCGGATCGAGTGGTCGGAGTCCTTGGAGAGGATCAGCCGGGCGCGGCCGCGCGTCGGCTGCACGTTCTCGATCAGGTTGGGCTCGTTGATCCGCCGCCAGATGCCGGTGGCGGTGGCCACGGCCTTCTCGTCGGAGAGGTCGGCGTAGCGGTGGAAGTAGGAGCCGGGGTCGGCGAACGCGGAGGAGCGCAGGGCCTGGAACCGCTCCACGTACCAGCGCTCGATGTCCGCGGGCCGGGCGTCCACGTAGATCGAGAAGTCGAAGAAGTCGCTCAGGGCGAGGGCGGCCCGGTCCCCGGGGCCCACCTTGGCGGGGGCGAGCACGTTGAGCCCCTCGATGATGACCACGTCCGGGCGGGTCACCACGACCTCCTCGCCGGGCAGGATGTCGTAGCTGTGGTGCGAGTACTTGGGCGCCCGCACCTCGGGGGCGCCCGACTTGATCTTGGCGACGAAGCGCAGCAGGGCGCGGCGGTCGTAGGACTCCGGGAAGCCCTTGCGGTCCATGAGCCCGCGGCGCTGCAGCTCCGCGTTGGGGTACAGGAAACCGTCGGTGGTGATGAGCTGCACGTGGGGGGTGGACGGCCACCGGGACAGCAGCTCGCGCAGGAGGCGGGCCGTGGTGGACTTGCCGGCGGCCACGGAGCCGGCGATGCCGATCACGAACGGGGTCCGGGCGTGCTCCTCGCCGAGGAACGCGTTGGTCGAGGCGTTGAGCCGGTTCGACGACTCGTCGTAGAGGGTCAGCAGCCGCGAGATGGGGAGGTACACCTCGCGGACCTCCGCGACGTCGAGCCGGTCGCCGAGGCCGCGCAGGTTCTCGATCTCCCGAGAGGTGAGGGGAACGTCGATCTCGTGGGAGAGTCTCGACCAGGTCTGCCGGTCGAGCTCCACGAAGGGCGAGGCGCGTTCGCTCAGCGTAGATGCGGTCATCGACCACAGTCTAGACCGCACCCCGGCGCCCGAGGTGTACCGGAGACAGGCCCCGTACCCGGGTGTAGATTTGGTCTCGATCCGGTATTCGCCGTGAGAGAACTCACAGCAGTGCACGGCGCGTGCGCTCCGCCGGTGGAGGACCACCCCGCTCGAGAGTCAGGACAGGACCATGGCGACGGCAACGACCTCAGAGACCACAGCACCGGTGGGAGGGCGGTCGACGGCGGCCCGCGCGCACGTGCAGCGCTTCGGCACGTTCCTCTCGGGGATGATCATGCCCAACATCGGGGCGTTCATCGCCTGGGGGCTGATCACCGCGTTCTTCATCGAGGCGGGCTTCACCCCCTTCGGCCCGCTGGGCGGGTTCGGCGAGAACGCCGAGGGCGAGCCGTACACGGGCCTGGTCGGCCCGATGATCACCTACCTCCTGCCGCTGCTGATCGCCTACACGGGCGGGCGGATGGTCTACGACGTCCGCGGCGGCGTGGTCGGGGCGATCGCCACGATGGGCGTGATCGTGGGCACCGACATCCCCATGTTCATCGGGGCGATGCTCATGGGCCCGCTGACCGCGTGGGTGATGAAGAAGGTCGACGCCATCTGGGACGGGAAGATCAAGCCCGGCTTCGAGATGCTCGTGAACAACTTCTCCGCCGGCATCCTGGCCGCGGCCATGGCCATCTTCGGCTTCTTCCTGATCGGCCCCGCCGTGCTGGCCTTCTCCAACGCGGCCGCCTCGGCGGTGGACTTCCTGGTCACCCGGGGGCTGCTGCCGCTGACCTCGATCCTCATCGAGCCCGCGAAGGTGCTGTTCCTCAACAACGCGATCAACCACGGCATCCTCACCCCCCTGGGCACCGCCCAGGCCCTGGAGGAGGGCAAGTCGATCCTCTTCCTGCTCGAGGCCAACCCCGGCCCCGGTCTGGGCATCCTGCTGGCCTACACGGTCTTCGGCCGCGGCGCCGCGCGCGCCTCGGCTCCCGGCGCGGCCCTGATCCACTTCGTGGGCGGCATCCACGAGATCTACTTCCCGTACGTGCTGATGAAGCCGGCGCTGATCCTGGCGGCGATCGCGGGAGGCATGACGGGCATCTTCACGCTGACCCTCTTCGACGCGGGCCTGCGCGCCCCGGCCGCCCCGGGCTCGATCATCGCGATCTTCGCCCAGGCCACCACCGACAGCTACGTGGGCGTGGCCCTCGCGGTGACGGCCGCGACCGCCGTGTCCTTCTTCGTGGCCTCGATCATCCTCAAGGCCTCCAAGGACAAGGGCGAGGGAGACCTCACCGAGGCCACCTCCCGGATGGAGGGGATGAAGGGCAAGAAGAGCTCCGTGTCCTCCGCGATCGTCGGCACCAGCGGCGGCGCGGACACCGGCGGGACCCCCGCCCGTGAGCTGGCCGACGGCGGACCGGTGCAGCGCATCGTGTTCGCGTGCGACGCCGGCATGGGCTCCTCCGCGATGGGCGCCTCCGTGCTGCGGAACAAGGTCAAGGCGGCCGGATTCGCCGACGTCAAGGTCACCAACGCGGCGATCGCCAACCTCACCGACGACTTCGACATCGTGGTCACCCACCAGGACCTGGCCACGCGGGCCCGGCCGAAGGTGCCCAGCGCCGCGGTGGTGACCGTCGACAACTTCATGGGCAGCCCCCGCTACGACGAGATCGTCGAGGCCGTGCAGCAGCGCAACGGCGCCGCCGTCCCGGCGGGCGGCGGCGCGGCGGCGGCCACGGCCGGCGGCGGGGGAGCGGCCTCCGGCGGCGACACCGTGGCCGCGGACCCGGGCGAGGGCGCCGGGACGTCCGGGGACGCCACCATCCTCACCAGGGATCGGATCGTCATGGACGGCGGCGCGCGCAACGCCGCGCAGGCCATCGACGAGGCCGGCGGCCTGCTGGTGGCGGCCGGTGCCGTGACCGACGCGTACGTGGCCTCCATGCACGAGCGCGAGGAGTCGGTGTCCACCTTCATGGGCAACGGCCTGGCCATCCCGCACGGCACCAACCAGGCGAAGGACAGCATCCGCTCCTCGGCCCTGTCGGTCGTGCGCTACCCCGAGGGCCTGGACTGGAACGGCAAGCCCGTCACCTGGGTGATCGGCATCGCCGGCAAGGACAACGAGCACCTCGCGATCCTCTCCCGGGTCGCGAAGATCTTCGGCAACAAGGAGAAGGTGCGCCAGCTGGACGAGGCGAGGACCGCCGACGAAGTGCTCGACCTGCTGGGGAAGGTGAACGACTGATGAAGTGCGTCCACTTCGGGGCGGGCAACATCGGCCGCGGCTTCGTCGGCCTGCTCATGCACCGCTCGGGCTACGAGGTCGTGTTCGCCGACGTGGCGGCCCCGCTGATCGACGCGCTGGCGTCGACCCCCAGCTACACCGTCCACGAGGTCGGCGCCGGCTCCCGCGACACGGTCGTCGAGGGGTACCGGGCGCTCAACTCGGCGGACGCCCCGGAGTCCGTGGTCGCCGAGATCGCCACGGCGGACGTGGTCACCACGGCCGTGGGCGCGCACATCCTCAAGTTCGTGGCGCCGCTCGTGGCGCGCGGCATCGCCGCGCGCCCGGACGGCGCATCCCCCGTGGCGGTCATGGCGTGCGAGAACGCCCTGTCCGCCACGGACCTGCTCGCCGAGGCCGTCCGCGCCGAGTACGGCGGCGAGGACCTCGACCGCCGGGCGGTGTTCGCCAACACCGCCGTCGACCGGATCGTGCCCCAGCAGGACGGCGGCGGGCTCGACGTGGTCGTGGAGCAGTTCCACGAGTGGGTCATCGACCGCACCCCGTTCGCGGGGGGCGAGCCGGCCATCGAGGGGGCGACCTACGTCGACGACCTCGTGCCCTACATCGAGCGCAAGCTGTTCACGGTCAACACCGGCCACGCCGCGTGCGCGTACTTCGGCTACCGGGCCGGCCGGCACCGCATCGCGGAGGCGATCGCCGACCCCGGGATCCGGGAACGGGTCGCGGCAGCGCTCGCGGAGACGCAGGCGCTGCTCGTGGCGAAGCACGGGTTCGACGAGCAGGAGCACGGACGCTACGTCGCGAAGATCCTCGACCGCTTCGCCAACGAGCACCTCCCCGACACCGTGGAGCGCGTGGGCCGCGCCCCGCTGCGCAAGCTCGGCCGGCACGAGCGGTTCGTGGGCCCGGCGGCCGAGCTGGCCGAACGGGGCCTGGGCACCGACGGGCTGCAGGCGGCCGTGGGGGCCGCCCTGCGCTTCGACCCGGCCGACGACCCGGAGGCCGTCCGGCTGGGCGAGCTCCTCGACACGCTGGAGCCGGCCGACGCCGTCCGGGAGATCACGGGGCTGGACGCCGGGCACCCGCTCTTCCCACCGCTCGAGGCGCTGGTGGCCGACGCCGTCCGGGAGCGCCGGGGCTGACCGAGCCCCACGGAAGGGCCCACAGGCGGGCCGGGCCGTGTCCCCAGAAGAGGCGAGAACACGGCCCGGCCCGCCGGGTCCGGCGCACCCGGCCGGGCGAGATCCATGCGGTACTGTGAAGCGCATGTGTGGAATTGTTGGATATGTGGGCCCCTCCTCCCAGCGCTCGGACGTGCCCGGCTCCGGGCACGACGCCCTGGACGTCCTCGTCGAGGGCCTCCGGCGCCTCGAATACCGCGGCTACGACTCCGCGGGCGTGGCCGTCGTCGCGGACGGCACCGTCGGCTTCCGCAAGAAGGCCGGCAAGCTGCTCAACCTCGAGCAGGAGCTGCGCGACAGCCCGCTGCCCCGCTCCACCACCGGCATCGGGCACACCCGCTGGGCCACCCACGGCGGACCGTCGGACGTCAACGCCCACCCGCACGTCGTCGACGGCGGCCGGCTCGCCGTGATCCACAACGGCATCATCGAGAACTTCGCCGAGCTCAAGCGCGAGCTGATCGAGAAGGGCCACGAGTTCCGCTCGGAGACCGACACCGAGGTCGCCGCCGTGCTCCTGGCCGACACCTACAACGACCTCGGCGACCAGGACCTGACCGCGGCCATGCAGGTCGCGTGCCGCCGGCTCGAGGGCGCGTTCACGCTCCTCGCCGTGCACGTGGACCACCCCGGCCGCGTGGTCGCCGCCCGCCGCAACTCGCCGCTGGTGCTCGGGCTGGGCGAGGGCGAGAACTTCCTCGGCTCCGACGTCTCCGGGTTCATCGACTACACCCGCAGCGCCGTGGAGCTGGGACAGGACCAGGTCGTGTCCATCACGGCCGACGACTACGAGATCACCGACTTCCACGGCAACCACGCGGACGGCAAGCCCTTCCAGGTGCTGTGGGACGCGGCCGCCGCCGAGAAGGGCGGCTTCCCGTCCTTCATGGAGAAAGAGATCAACGAGCAGCCCGCCGCCGTGGAGCAGACCCTCATGGGCCGCACCGACCCGGACGGGAACCTGGTCCTCGACGAGCTCAGGATCGACGAGGCGGTGCTCCGCGCCGTGGACAAGATCGTCGTCGTGGCCTGCGGCACCGCCGCCTACGCGGGGCAGGTCGCCCGGTACGCGATCGAGCACTGGTGCCGGATCCCCACCGAGGTCGAGCTCGCCCACGAGTTCCGCTACCGGGACCCGATCGTCAACGAGCGGACCCTGGTGGTCGCCCTGTCCCAGTCCGGCGAGACCATGGACACCCTCATGGCGGTCCGGCACGCCCAGGAGCAGGGGGCCAAGGTCGTGGCGATCTGCAACACCAACGGCTCCACGATCCCGCGCGAGGCCGACGCCGCGCTCTACACGCACGCCGGACCCGAGATCGCCGTCGCCTCGACCAAGGCGTTCCTGGCCCAGATCACCGCCGCCTACCTCCTGGGCCTCTACCTGGCCCAGCTGCGCGGCAACAAGTACAAGGACGAGATCGGGGAGATCCTCGCCGAGCTGGAGGCCATGCCGGCCAAGATCCAGCAGGTCATCGACGCGCAGGCCGCGGTCAAGGATCTCGCGCAGTCCATGAAGGACGCCTCGTCCGTGCTCTTCCTGGGCCGCCACGTCGGCTTCCCGGTGGCCCTCGAGGGCGCGCTCAAGCTCAAGGAGATCGCCTACATCCACGCCGAGGGCTTCGCCGCCGGCGAGCTCAAGCACGGGCCGATCGCCCTCATCGAGGAGGGCCAGCCGGTGTTCGTCATCGTCCCCTCCCCGCGCGGGCGGGACTCGCTGCACGCGAAGGTGGTCTCCAACATCCAGGAGATCCGTGCCCGCGGGGCCGTGACCATCGTCATCGCGGAGGAGGGGGACGAGGCCGTCGCCGACTACGCGAACCACATCTTCCGCGTGCCGCAGTCCCCGGTGCTGCTCCAGCCGCTGCTGACCACGGTCCCGCTGCAGATCTTCGCGTGCGAGCTGGCCACGGCGAAGGGCTACGACGTCGACCAGCCCCGCAACCTCGCGAAGTCCGTCACCGTCGAGTAGTCCGCGCCCGCCGCTGCGCCGGCCCGCCGCCCCGGTTCCTCCCGGGCGGCGGGCCGGCGGTCGTTAGGCTGGGGACCATGATCATCGGCACCGGCATCGACGTGGTGGACATCGCCCGCTTCGAGGAGCAGATCGCCCGCACCCCCGGCCTCGTGGCCCGGCTGTTCACCCCGCTCGAGCGGGATCTGCACGTGCGCTCGCTCGCCGCGCGCTTCGCCGCCAAGGAGGCGGCGGCGAAGGCGCTCAAGGCGCCGCCCGGGATGATCTGGCAGCACTGCTGGATCGAGAAGGACCCCTCCGGTGCCCCGCTGCTGTGCACCGAGGGAACGGTGGCGGAGGAGGCGCGCCGGCAGGGCATCGACCGGTGGCACCTCACCATGACGCACGACGGCGGGATCGCCATGGCCATGGTCATCGCCGAGCGCACCGGGGACGGGGGGCAGGCGTGATCGCCGCCTGGACCGGGGCGCAGGTGCGCGCGGCCGAGACGCCCTTCCTCGAGCGCGGGGAGGGCCCCGCGCTGATGCGGCGCGCCGCCCACGGCCTGGCCCTCGTCGGCGCGCAGCGCCTGCGCGGGCGCCGGGGGCGGGTCGCCGGAGCGCGCGTGGTCGTGCTCGCCGGCACCGGCAACAACGGCGGGGACGGGCTGTGGGCGGGGGCGGAGCTGGCGGGCCGCGGCGCCTCCGTGCTCGCCGTGGCGCTCGGCGACCGGCTGCACCCCGAGGGCGGGGCCGCCCTCGGGGCCGCGGGGGGACGGGTGCTGCGCGCCGGGGACGGCGGGCCCGCCCTCGAGGAGGCGGCCGAGCAGGTGCTCCGCGCCGACCTCGTGCTCGACGCCGTGCTGGGCACCGGCGCCCGGGGCGGGCTGCGCGGGCCGGCGGCGGAGCTCGTCCGCGCGGTCCTGGACCGGTGGCCCCCGGAGGGGGCCCCCGCGGTCGTGGCGTGCGACGTCCCCTCGGGCGTCTCGGCGGACACGGGCGCGGTGGCCGGGCCGGTCCTGGCCGCGGACGTCACCGTGACGTTCGGCGGGGCCAAGGCCGGGCTGTTCCTGCCGCCGGGGGACCGGTGGTGCGGCGAGGTGCGGACCGTGCCCCTCGGGATCGAGCACGCCCTGCCCGCCCCCGCGCTGCGGCGCCTGGAGCCCGGCGACGTCGCGGCGCTGTGGCCGCGGCCGGGGGCGGCCTCCCACAAGTACTCCCGGGGCGTGGTGGGCGTCGTGGCCGGCTCCCCGACCTACCCCGGGGCGGCGCTGATGTGCACGCGCGCCGCCGTGGACGCCGGCGCCGGCATGGTCCGCCACCTCGGCGACGCCGCCACCCGCTCCCTGGTGTGCCTGACCAGCCCCGAAGTGGTCGCCTCCGAGGACCACCCCGACGACGTCCACGTCCAGGCGTGGGTCGTGGGCCCCGGCGCGGTGGGCGACGCGGCCCAGGAGTCCCGGATCGGCGCCGTGCTCGCGGGCCCGATCCCCGCCGTCGTCGACGCCGGCGCCCTCGACGCGGCGGCCCGGGCGGCCGCCGACGGCGCCCTCGGCCCCGGCAAGGTCCTCACCCCGCACGCCGGGGAGCTCGAGCAGGTGCTCGCCTGGCTCGCCGCCCTCGGCGGCGGCGGGCAGGCGCCGGACCGGGCGGCGATCGAGGCCGAGCCCGCCCGGTGGGCGCGCGCGGCCGCGGAGGCGACCGGCACCGTCGTCGTCCTCAAGGGCGCCACCACCCTGGTGGCGTCCCCCGACGGGACGATGTTCTCCCAGGCCGACGGCAGCCCGTGGCTGGCGACCGCCGGCAGCGGGGACACCCTCGCGGGCATCATGGGCGCAGCGCTCGCCGGCAGCGCCGAGGACCCTGAGGCGTTCGCCGCCGCGGGGGACTGGGCCCGCGGGGACACCCGCCGCGCGGTGGCCGCCGCCCTCGCCGTGGCCGTGCACGGCTACGCCTCCCGGCTGGAGGGCCTCGGCCCCGTGCCCCCCACGGCGCTGTCCGCGAACGTGCGCACGGTCCTGCGCCGGGACCGCTGAGCCGGCGGTCCCGGCCCCGGCGGACCGCCCCGGGGACACGGGCGCCTCCGGTCCGGGCTAAGATCGATCCCACTTGCCCCAACACCCAGCCCGCTGACGGTGACCCCTGCCCGGCGGTACGACAGGAGATCCCCCATGGAAGTCTGGCCAGGTCAGCCCTATCCCCTCGGAGCCACCTTCGACGGGACCGGCACGAACTTCGCCCTCTTCAGCGAGGGCGCCGAGAAGGTCGAGCTGTGCTTGTTCGACGAGCTCGGCACCGAGACCCGCATCGACGTCGCGGCCCAGGACAGCTACGTCTGGCACTGCTACCTCCCGACCGTCCAGCCCGGGCAGCGCTACGGCTACCGCGTGCACGGACCGTGGAACCCCGCCGAGGGCCAGCGCTTCAACTCCGCCAAGCTGCTGCTCGACCCCTACGCCAAGGCCGTCTCCGGCCAGATCGACTGGGACCAGGCGCTGTTCTCCTACGACTTCGGCGACGAGGACTCGTTCAACGACGAGGACTCCGCCCCCCACATGATGATGGGCGTGGTGATCAACCCGTTCTTCAACTGGGAGGGCGACCGCACCCCCCGCACCCCGTACCACAAGTCGGTGATCTACGAGGCCCACGTCAAGGGCCTCACCCAGCAGCACCCCGAGGTGCCGGAGGAGCAGCGCGGCACGTACGCCGGCGTGGCCCACCCCGCGGTGATCACGCACCTGCAGAAGCTGGGGGTCACGGCCATCGAGCTCATGCCCGTGCACCAGTTCGTGCAGGACAGCACCCTGCTCGACCAGGGGCTGCGCAACTACTGGGGCTACAACACCATCGGCTTCTTCGCCCCGCACAACGAGTACCACTCCACCAACGACCTCGGCGGCCAGGTCCAGGAGTTCAAGGCCATGGTGCGCGCCCTGCACCAGGCCGACATCGAGGTCATCCTCGACGTGGTGTACAACCACACGGCCGAGGGCAACCACATGGGCCCCACGCTGTCCATGAAGGGCATCGACAACCAGGCCTACTACCGGACGGTGGAGGGCGACCAGAAGTTCTACATGGACTACACGGGCACCGGCAACACCCTCAACGTCCGCCACCCCCACTCGCTGCAGCTCATCATGGACTCCCTGCGCTACTGGGTGACCGAGATGCACGTGGACGGCTTCCGCTTCGACCTCGCCTCCGCCCTGGCCCGCGAGTTCTACGACGTGGACAAGCTGGCCACGTTCTTCGAGCTCGTCCAGCAGGACCCGGTGGTCTCCCAGGTCAAGCTCATCGCGGAGCCGTGGGACGTCGGCCCCGGCGGCTACCAGGTGGGCAACTTCCCGCCCCAGTGGACGGAGTGGAACGGCAAGTACCGGGACACCGTGCGCGACTTCTGGCGCGGGGAGCCCGCGACCCTCGGCGAGTTCGCCTCCCGGATCACCGGCTCGGCGGACCTCTACGAGCACAGCGGCCGCCGGCCGTTCGCCTCGATCAACTTCGTCACCGCCCACGACGGCTTCACGCTGCGGGACCTGGTCTCCTACAACGAGAAGCACAACGAGGCCAACGGCGAGGGCAACAACGACGGCGAGTCCCACAACCGCTCCTGGAACTGCGGCGTGGAGGGACCCACCGACGACCCCGAGGTCCTCGCCCTGCGCTCCCGCCAGCAGCGCAACTTCCTGGCGACGCTGCTGCTGTCCCAGGGCACGCCCATGGTGCTGCACGGCGACGAGCTGGGCCGCACGCAGGACGGCAACAACAACACGTACTGCCAGGACAACGAGCTGTCGTGGATCAACTGGGACACCATGGACGGCCCGCTCACCGAGTTCGTCGCCGCCGTGACCCACCTGCGCCACGACCACCCCACGTTCCGCCGCTCCGAGTTCTTCGACGGCCGGCCCGTCGAGATGGACGCGGACGACACCGGCCGCCCGATGCCCGACATCGCGTGGCTGAACACGGACGGGGCGCCCCTGAAGCCCGCCGACTGGGACGAGCCGCTGTCCCGGTCCTTCGGGATGTGGCTCAACGGCAACGGCATCGCCGGCGTGGACATGCGCGGGCGGCCCATCACGGACGTGAACTTCATCGTGTACTTCAACTCCAACCCGGAGGCCGTGAAGTGCAAGCTCCCGCCGGTGCGCTACGGCCGGCAGTGGGAGGAGGTCATCGACACCGCGGGCAAGTACGCCGACGGCCAGATCCGCAAGGCCCGCACCTCGATCGTCCTCGAGGGCAAGTCGATGGTCGTGCTGCGCGCCTACGAGGCCCCCGAGGAGGAGCCCGACGCGTCGGTCGCCGCCTCCGTGGCCGCGTACGCGAAGACGCCGCAGGACCAGTGAGCTGATGGCCCCGGCAGGCTGTCGACCCGGACACGGGTCGACAGCCTGCTGGCGTTTCCGGGGCCGGGCCGACAGACTGGAGCGGTGCGCACACCTATCTCGACCTACCGACTCCAGATCACCTCCGACCTGACGCTCGACCGCGCCGCGGGGCTCGTGGACTACCTCCACGACCTCGGCGCGGACTGGGTCTACCTGTCGCCGATCCTCCGGGCCGTCGACGGCTCCGACCACGGCTACGACGTCGCGTCCCCCGCCGAGGTGGACCCCGTCCGGGGCGGCGCCGCCGGGCTCAAGGCGCTCGCCGACGCCGCCCACGCCCGCGGCATGGGCGTGCTGGTGGACATCGTCCCCAACCACCAGGGCGTCGCCGCCCCGGAGCAGAACCCCTGGTGGTGGTCGCTGCTCGCGCAGGGCCAGGCCTCGCCGTACGCGAAGGCCTTCGACGTCGAGTGGGCGTCCGGCGGCGGCCGGGTGCTGATCCCCGTGCTGGGCGACGGTGACGACGAGCTCGCGCAGCTGCGGGTCGAGGACGGCACGCTGCGCTACTACGACAACGTCTACCCGCTGGCCGAGGGCACCTGGGCGGAGGGCGATGACCCGCAAGACGTCCACGACCGGCAGCACTACGAGCTGGTGAACTGGCGCCGCGGCGACGCCGAGCTCAACTACCGCCGGTTCTTCACCGTCGCCACGCTCGCGGGCGTGCGCGTCGAGGACCCGGAGGTCTTCGAGGAGTCCCACGCGGAGATCAAGCGGTGGATCGACGAGGGCCTCGTCGACGGCCTGCGCATCGACCACCCCGACGGGCTGCGCGACCCGCGGCAGTACCTCGAGCAGCTGAAGGAGCTCACGGGCGGCGCCTACGTCGTCGTCGAGAAGATCCTCGAGCCCGGCGAGCGGCTGCCCCGCGACTGGGCCACCGCGGGCACCACCGGCTACGACGCCCTCGGCGTGATCGACCGGCTGCTCACCGACCCGGCCGGGGAGTACGCGCTCACCAGCCTGGACGCCCGGCTGCGGGGCGGGGAGCCCGTGCACTGGGACGAGATGATCCACGGCACCAAGCGCGCCATGGCCGACGGCGCGCTGCTGGCCGAGGTCCGGCGCCTCGCCCGCCTCGTGCCCGAGGACGCCGGCCTGGACCGGGCCGTCGCCGAGGACGCCCTGGCGGAGATCCTCGCGAACTTCCCCGTCTACCGCAGCTACCTGCCCGAGGGCGCCGAGCACCTGCGGGCTGCCCTCGACGCCGCCCGGGAGCAGCGCCCGGACCTCGCCGGCGCGATCGGGACCCTGGGCGGGCTGCTCGGGGTCGACGCCACGGACGAGGCCGGGCTCGGGGAGCTCGCCCGCCGCTTCCAGCAGACCTCCGGGATGGTGATGGCCAAGGGCGTCGAGGACACCGCGTTCTACCGCTTCCCCCGCCTGACCTCGCTGACCGAGGTGGGCGGCGACCCGTCGCACTTCGCCGTGACCCCCGAGGAGGCGCACGCCGAGCTCGCCCGCCGGGCCGCCGAGGAGCCCCTCGCGATGACGACGCTGTCCACGCACGACACCAAGCGCTCCGAGGCGGTGCGGGCACGGATCACCGTGCTCGCCGAGGCGGGGGAGCAGTGGGCCGGCGTGGTCGGCACCGTCAAGAAGCTCGCCGAGCAGGCCGGGGCCCTCGTGGGCGACGGCCCGCTCGTGAATCTCGTGCTCCAGGCCGTGGTGGGCGCCTGGCCCATCTCGCAGGAGCGCGTGCTGGACTACGCCCTCAAGGCCGCTCGCGAGGCCGGCAACTCCACCGCCTGGGTCGACGGGGACGCCGGGTTCGAGCAGCGGCTCACCCGGTTCGTCGAGCTCGTCCACCACGACCCGCAGATGCGGGCCGTCATCGAGGGCTTCGCCGAGCACGTCACCGCGGCCGGCTGGGCGAACGGGCTCGCCGCCAAGCTCGTCCAGCTCACGATGCCCGGCGTCCCGGACGTCTACCAGGGCTCCGAGCTGTGGGCGGAGTCCCTCGTGGACCCCGACAACCGCCGTCCCGTCGACTTCGGGGCCCGGGCCGCCGGGCTCGCCCGACTGGACACCCCCGTGGGCGGCACCGCCGACGGGATCCCCGCCGTGGGACCGGACGGCGCGGCCAAGCTGCTCGTCACCAGCCGCGCCCTGCGGCTGCGCCGGGACCATCCCGAGCTGTTCACCGGCTACACCCCGCTGACCGCGTCCGGCCCGCTGGCCGGGCACGTGTTCGCGTTCGACCGCGGCGGCGCCGTGACCGTGGCCACCCGCCTGCCCCTCGGCCTCGCCGCCGCGGGCGGCTTCGACGGCGAGACCCTCGAGCTGCCCGCGGGCGGGTTCGAGGACCTGCTGACCCGCCGCACGCACTCGGGCACCGTGGCGCTGTCCCGGCTGCTCGCCGACTACCCCGTGGCGCTGCTGCGCCGGAAGGACTCCTGACCTCCATGAACACCCGCGAGCACCTGAACCGCTTCGACGTCTGGGCCCCGCACGCCAGGACGGTGACCGTGCGGATCGAGGGCGACGACCACGACATGATCCCCGCCGCGGACCTGCCCGAGGACTCCCCGGCGGGCACGGCGGCACGCCGCGACGGCTGGTGGACCCTGCCCGACGGCGCGGACGTCCCCGAGGGCACCGTGCGCTACGGCTACCTCCTGGGCAAGACCTTCGACGAGGGCACGGCGCAGGAGCGCTCGCAGGTCTCCGAGGTCCTGCCGGACCCGCGCTCCCGCCGCCAGCCGCAGGGCGTGCACGACCTCTCCTGCACGTTCGAGCCCTCCGCGCACCGGTGGGGGGACGCCGCGTGGACCGGGCGGACCCTGGCCGGGTCCGTCGTCTACGAGCTGCACCCCGGCACGTTCACCCCGGAGGGCACCCTCGACTCGGCGGTCGAGCGGCTCGACCACCTCGTGGAGCTCGGCGTGGACTTCGTGGAGCTGCTGCCCGTCAACGGCTTCAACGGCGAGCACAACTGGGGCTACGACGGTGTCCTCTGGTACACCGTGGACGAGTCCTACGGCGGGCCCGCGGCCTACCAGCGCTTCGTGGACGCGTGCCACCAGCGCGGGATCGGCGTGATCCAGGACGTCGTCTACAACCACCTGGGCCCGTCCGGGAACTACCTGCCCCTGTTCGCCGACTACTTCAAGCCCGGCTCCAGCACCTGGGGCGACCTCATCAACCTCGACGGCTGGGGCTCGGACGGCGTGCGGGACTACATCCTCGACAACGTCGAGATGTGGCTGCGCGACTACCACGTGGACGGGTTCCGCCTCGACGCGGTGCACGCCCTGCAGGACCACCGGGCCGTGCACATCCTCGAGGAGATCGCCGAGCTCGTGGAGCGCGTGGGCGTGGAGACCGGCAAGCCCCTGTTCACCGTCGCGGAGTCCGACCTCAACGACCACCGGATGATCACGCCGACCACGGCCCACGGCCTCGGCATGACCGGGCAGTGGCTCGACGACTTCCACCACGCCGCGCACGTCGCCCTCACCGGGGAGACGCAGGGCTACTACGCAGACTTCGCCGCCCTCGGCACCCTCGACAAGGTGATGCGGGACGCGTTCTACCACGACGGCACCATGTCGGTGTTCCGCGGCCGCCACCACGGGCGGCCGGTCGACAAGCAGCGGGTGCGCCCGTGGCAGTTCGTCACGTGCATCCAGAACCACGACCAGATCGGCAACCGCGCCGCGGGGGACCGGATCAGCGCGAGCCTCACGCCGGACCAGCTCGTGCTGGGCGCCGCACTGCTCCTCACCCAGCCGTTCACCCCCATGCTGTTCATGGGGGAGGAGTGGGGCGCGTCCACGCCGTGGCAGTTCTTCACCGCCCACCCCGAGCCCGAGCTCGGGGAGGCCGTGGCCAAGGGCCGCAAGGCGGAGTTCGCGTCCATGGGCTGGGACGAGGACACGGTCCCGGACCCCCAGGACCCGAGCACGTTCACGAACTCGAAGCTCGACTGGGACGAGCTCGGCCGGGACGACCACGCCCGAGTGCTGAGCGCCTACCGCGAGCTCATCGCGCTGCGGCGCGCCGTGCCCGAGCTCACCGACCCGCGCTTCGACACGATCGGCACCGACCTCGACGAGGACGCCCGCTGGTTCGTGCTGCGCCGTGCCACGGCCCCGGGCTCCGACCACGGGGTCGCGGTGCTGCTGAACTTCGGCGCCGGGCCCGCGCAGGTGCCCTTCCCCGGCCGCCCGGACGCCGAGGTGCTCTACCGCTCCGGCGACGTGTCGCTGACCGCGGGCTCCGGCGGCGGCGGCGTCGCCGCGCTGCCCGCCCACGGCGCCGCCGTGGTGCGCTACTGAGCCCCTCCGCCGTCCCCCGAACGACCTCACCGACCCTCGAAAGGCCCCCGTGCGCACCTACGGACCCGACGTCCCCTACCTCCCGGCCGACGACCGCTACGAGACCATGCCCTTCCGCCGCGTGGGCGACTCCGGGCTGAAGCTGCCCGTGATCTCGCTCGGGCTGTGGCACAACTTCGGCGACGACAAGCCGCTCGCCACCCAGCGCGCCACGCTGCGCCGGGCCTTCGACCTCGGCGTGACCCACTTCGACCTCGCCAACAACTACGGCCCGCCGGCCGGCGCCGCGGAGCTGAACTTCGGGCGGATCCTGGCGCAGGACCTCGCGCCGTACCGGGACGAGCTCGTGATCTCCTCCAAGGCCGGCTGGACCATGGGCCCGGGCCCGTACCACTTCGGCGGCTCCCGGAAGTACCTCGTGTCCTCCCTGGACCAGTCCCTGCAGCGGATGGGCCTGGACCACGTGGACATCTTCTACCACCACCGCCCGGACCCGGACACCCCGCTCGAGGAGACGATGCGGGCCCTCGACCACATCGTGCGCTCCGGGCGGGCCCTGTACGTGGGGATCTCCTCCTACAACGCCGAGCTGACCCTGCGCGCCCAGCAGATCATGCGGGAGCTGGGCACGCCGCTGCTGATCCACCAGCCGTCCTACTCGATGCTCAACCGGTGGATCGAGTCCCCCGGACCGTCGGGGACCTCCCTGCTGGGCGCCCTGACGGAGGCGGGGATGGGCTCGATCGTGTTCTCCCCCCTGGCCCAGGGCATGCTCACGGACCGGTACCTGGACGGCGTCCCGGAGGGCTCCCGGGCCGCCGCGGAGAAGTCCCTGAACCCGGAGTGGCTGACCGGCACGACCCTGGAGAAGGTCCGCGGTCTGCACGAGATCGCCGCCGCCCGCGGGCAGAGCCTGGCCCAGATGGCGATCGCGTGGGTGCTGCGCGAGCAGGCGGACGGCCAGGTCACCACCGCGCTCGTCGGCGCGTCCTCGCCGCAGCAGCTCGAGGACAGCGTGGGCGCCGTGCACCACCTCTCCTTCACCCCGGAGGAGCTGGAGTCGATCGACCGGCTGGCCACGGACTCCGACATCAACATCTGGGCGGGCGCCCGCGACTCCAAGACCGCGTGAGCGGCGGGGCCCGGTAGCCGTGGAGGCCTCGCAGTACCTCGCCCTGCTCGGGCTGTGGATCGCAGGGATCGTCGCCCCCGGTCCGGACGTCCTGGTGATCCTGCGCAACGCGTCGCTGGGCTCCCGGGCGGCCGGCGTGCTCACCGCGGTGGGGGTGATGACCGGCAACCTCGTGTGGATCACGCTCTCCCTCACCGGGGTGACCGTCCTGATCGGCCAGGCGGACACGCTCCAGCGACTGATCCAGGTGGCCGGGGCGCTGTTCCTCGGCTGGCTGGGCGTGAGCGGGATCCGGGCGGGTCTCGTCGCCCGGGCCGTGCCGGACCGGGTGCCGAGCGCGGCGGGCGGAGGGCTCGGCAGCGTCCCGGGGGAGCCGCAGGCCCCGCCGGGGCGCTCCGTCACCCCCGGCCGGGCCTTCGTGCTCGGACTCGTGACGAACCTCTCGAACGCGAAGGCCATCATCTTCTTCGTGGCGCTGTTCGCCAACGTGGTCCCCGTGGGCGCGCTGTGGTGGGAGGCGGCCCTGGTCTTCGCGCTGCTCGTGGCCGTGGGCCTCGCCTGGTTCACCGCCGTCGCGTGGGTCGGCTCGGTCGAGCGGCTGGCCGCGGGCTTCCGGCGGCACGGGGCGGCCGTGGAGCTCGCCGCCGGCGTGCTGTTCCTCGTGCTGGCCCTCGGCCTGCTGCTCAGTGCGCTGTGAGCCCGCCGGCCGGCCCCGGGGCCGAACCCGCCCGCGGCGGGCACTAGACTGGAGCGCTGGGTCCTGCCCGGCCGGGCGCCGGGGACGGGACCCAGACGACCAGACAAAGGAGTCCCGTGTCCCACCATCCCATTCGCGTGGCCGTCGCCGGTGTCGGCAACTGCGCCTCCTCACTGATCCAGGGCGTGCACTTCTACGCCGACGCCGACCCGGCCGCCACCGTGCCGGGGCTGATGCACGTGGTCTTCGGCGACTACCACGTGTCCGACATCGAGTTCGTGGCCGCCTTCGACGTCGACGCCGCCAAGGTCGGGTACGACCTCTCCGAGGCGATCGGCGCCGGGGAGAACAACACCCTGGTCTTCGCCGACGTCCCGCACACCGGGGTCACCGTCCAGCGCGGGCCCACCCTGGACGGACTCGGATCCTACTACCGGGAGATGGTCCAGGAGTCGGCTGCGCCCCCGGTGGACGTGGCCGCCGCCCTGCGCGAGGCGCAGGTGGACGTGCTGGTGTCCTACCTGCCGGTGGGCTCGGAGGAGGCCGACCGGTTCTACGCCCAGGCCGCGATCGACGCCGGGGTGGCCTTCGTCAACGCGCTGCCCGTGTTCATCGCCTCCACCGACGAGTGGGCACAGAAGTTCACCGACGCCGGAGTGCCGATCGTGGGCGACGACATCAAGTCCCAGATCGGGGCGACGATCACCCACCGGGTGCTGGCGAAGCTGTTCGAGGACCGCGGCTACGTGCTGGACCGGACGTATCAGCTCAACGTGGGCGGGAACATGGACTTCATGAACATGCTCGAGCGCACCCGGCTGGAGTCGAAGAAGATCTCCAAGACCCAGGCGGTGACCTCCAACGTGGAGAAGGAGTTCGGCACCAAGGACGTGCACATCGGGCCCTCGGACCACGTGCCGTGGCTGGAGGACCGGAAGTTCGCCTTCGTGCGCCTGGAGGGCCACGGCTTCGGCAACGCCCCGATCTCCCTGGAGTACAAGCTGGAGGTGTGGGACTCCCCGAACTCGGCCGGGGTGATCATCGACGCGATCCGGGCCGCGAAGATCGGGGCGGACCGCGGGATCGGGGGCCCGCTGACCTCCGCGTCGGCGTACTTCATGAAGTCCCCGCACCTGCAGCTGCCCGACGACGTGGCCAGGGCGGACCTGGAGGCCTTCATCCGCGGCGACCGCGAGCGCTGAGCCCGCCGCCCCCGGAGCACGGGACCCCCGCACCGTTGCCGGTGCGGGGGTCCCGTGCTCCGGGGGCTCAGAGGTAGTCGGCCAGGCCGGCGCGGTGGAGCACGAACGCCGTGACCGGTTCGTAGACGCGCGGCGGGAGGTTGTCGTCGAGCGGCACGGCGACCTCGACCTGGCCCTGCGCCTCCGCCACGAACACGCCCGGGTCGTTGCAGTCGGCGACCGCGATGGTCCGCAGCCCCCGGGACCCGGCCGCCCCGGCGAGGCCGTGGTCGGCGACCACGAGGTCGGGCGGGTTCTGCCCGTCCCGGCGCAGCTTCTCCAGGGTCAGGGACATCGGCCCGGGGAAGTGGGTGTGCCGCAGCCCGCCGTACTGCTCGACCATCACGACGCTCTCGATCTGCCGGACGTCGCCGTCCTCGAACGGGAAGCCGTCCGGGACCTGCACCACGTGCGCCCCGGCGCGGCGGGCCACCCGGGCCAGCTGCGCGTAGACCGGGAACAGGCCGGCCGGGTGGCCGGTGGCGAAGAGCACGCGCCCGCCGGCGGCGACCACCTCGCCGAGGACCCGCGCGTAGCGCTCCAGCCCGGCGACGGCCAGCTCCGCGGAGATCGTGTCCTGGCCCTCGGCGTGGGCCCGGTCGGGGGAGATGCCGACGCGGTCGCGCATCAGCGCGAACACGTCGTCGAAGCTCCAGTCCCGGGTGCGCACCACGCCCATGTGCTGGTGCTGGTCGCCGTCGAGGAAGCCCTGGACGTTGCGCAGGTTCGCCTCCCGGGAGGTCGCCACCGCTCCGGTGATGCGGTGGTCGTCGAGGTGGCGGGCGAGGTCTGCGGGGGAGAGGGGGGAGGTCGTCACCGTTCGAGTGTATTCAGGCGCCGGCCGCTACCGTCGCGTACCCCCGCCCGGGCGCGGACCCGGGCGTAGACCTCCGCGGTGGCCAGGGCGGTGCGGTCCCAGGAGTGGCCCTCGGCGCGCCGGGCGGCGGCCCGGCCCATGCGCATCAGGGCGGCCGGGTCGCCGGCGAGCTCGACCACGGCCCGCGCCCACGAGCCGGGGTCGCGGTCGGGCACGAGCCGGCCGGTGAGCCCGTCGAGCACCGCGGTGCGCAGCCCGTCCACGTCCGTGGCGAGCACCGGCGTGCCGCAGGCCTGCGCCTCCAGGGCCACGAGGCCGAACGTCTCGGAGGAGGAGGGGACGGCCACGACGTCGGCCCGGCGCATCCGGGCGGCGAGCTGCGGGGCCGGCAGGGCGGGACCGAAGCGCACGACGTCCTCCAGCCCCAGCTCCCGCACGCGCTCCCGGAGCGCGGCCGTGAAGCCCCGGGTGCCGACCCCCACGACGTCCAGCTCCACGGGCAGGCCCGGGTCGGTCCGCCGGATCCGCGCGAGCGCGTCGACGAGGACGTGCGGGCCCTTGAGCGCCTGCAGGCGCCCGGCGAACAGGATCCGCAGCGGGCGCCCCGGCGAGCCGGGGGGCGGCTCGTCGGCGCGGCGCGGCTCGCCGGGGGCGGGGTCCGGGGAGAAGGCCGAGAGGTCGACTCCGGGGGTGATCACGGTCAGGCGCCCCGCGTCGGCGTCGTAGAGCTCGATCATCTGCAGCGCCTCGGTCCGGGTGTTCACCACCGTGGCCTCGGCCCGGGCGATCAGCCCGGCCTCGGCCTCGGCGCGGGAGGCCGGCTCGAGGCCCTCCCCGGTCCGGGCGCGCAGGTTCTTCCCGAGCGCCGTGGTGTGCAGGGTCAGGACGAGGGGGACGCCCCAGCCGTCGGCGAGCTCCCGGCCCGCGGCACCGGAGAGCCAGTAGTGGGCGTGCACGACGTCGGGCCGGTCGGCCTCCGCGCGGAGCACCTCCGCGAAGGCCGCGGTGAACCCGGGCAGGTCCTCCTTGCTCGCCCCGGCGGCACCCGGCAGCGAGACGGTGAGCAGCCGCAGCCCCTCGCGGATGCGGGTGCGCCGCACGCCGGCGACGGCCGGGGCGCCGCGGCCCCGGTCGAGGGTGGCCATGTCCACGGTGTGGCCGGCGTCCACGAGGGCCTCGGCGAGGTGGCGCACGTAGACGTTCATCCCGCCCGCATCCCCCGACCCCGGTTGCTCGAGGGGACAGGTGTGCAGGCTGATCAGCAGGACGTGGCGGGGCGCGGCGGACACGGCTCAACTCTAGCCGCCGGGCCCGGGGCCCCGGTCCGGGCCCGGGGGCGGCGGTGCCACAATGGGAGCCGTGAACCGTCCAGACCCCGTCCCGGCCGCCCCGTCCGGATCCTCCCTCCCCCCTCCGCCCCGCTGCGAGCGCAGCGCCGTGGTCGACCTCGCCGCCGTCCGCGCCAACGTGCGCCGGCTCCGTGACCTCGCCGCCCCCGCCCGGCTCATGGCCGTGGTCAAGGCCGACGCCTACGGCCACGGTGCGGTGCCCGTGGCCCGGGCGGCACTCGAGGCCGGCGCCCACGCCCTGGGCGTCGCCCACGTCGGCGAGGCCCTCGCCCTGCGCGCCGCGGGGATCGGGGCGCCCGTGCTCGCGTGGCTGCACACCGTCGACACCGACTTCCGGGCGGCGCTCGCCGCCGACGTCGAGCTGGGCGTCAGCGGCTGGGAGCTCGCCCCGATCGCCGCGGCCGCCCGCGCGCTCGGGACCACCGCCCGGATCCACCTCAAGATCGACACCGGCCTGGGCCGCAACGGCGCGCCGGAGGCCCTCTGGCCCGAGCTCGTGCGGGCCGCCGCGCAGGCCGAGACCGAGGGGCTCGTGCGGGTGGTCGGCGTCTTCACCCACCTCGCCGTCGCCGACGAGCCGTCCCGGCCCGAGACCCGGGAGCAGCTCGAGCGCTTCCGCGCGGCCGTGGCCACGGCGCGGGCCGCCGGGCTCCGGCCCGGGCTGCGGCACGCGGCGAACTCGCCCGGTCTCCTCTCCGCCGCCGGGCTCGAGCGCCCCGGGGACATGCTCCTGGACATGGTCCGGGTGGGGGTGTCCCTCTACGGGCTCTCCCCGTTCGCGGACCGCACCCCGGAGCAGCTCGGTCTCGTGCCCGCCATGACGCTGCGGAGCACGGTCAGCGCGGTCAAGGAGGTGCCGGCGGGCCAGGGCGTCTCCTACGGGCTGAGCTACGTCACCGACCGCCCCACCACCCTGGCGCTCGTCCCGCTCGGCTACGCGGACGGCGTCCCGCGCTCCGGCACCGGCGGACCCGTGCGGATCCAGGGTCGCACCTACCCGGAGGTCGGCCGGGTCGCGATGGACCAGATCGTGGTCGACCTCGGCGCGCCGGGACGCTCCGCCCCCGAGCACGGGCTGCTCGGGGCGGAGGCCGTGCTGTTCGGGGCGGGGGAGAACCCCTCGGCGAGCGCGTGGGCGGACGCCGCCGGCACCATCAACTACGAGATCGTCACCCGCGTCTCGCCCCGCGTGCCCCGGGTGCACCTGCACGCCGCGGAGGGCCCGGCGGGCGCGGCGGAGGAGCAGGCATGAGCGAGTGGACCCGGACCGTGACCGTGGACGGGCCCGGGCGCACCCAGGCCCTGGCCGAGCGGCTGGGCGCCCAGCTGCGCGCCGGGGACCTGCTGGTCCTCACCGGCGAGCTCGGCGCGGGCAAGACCACGTTCACCCAGGGGCTGGGCCGGGGCCTGGGGGTGCGCGCGGGGATCATCTCGCCCACGTTCGTGCTGGTCCGCCGGCACCCCAACGTCCCGGACGGTCCCCGGCCCGGCGGCCCGGACCTGGTGCACGTCGACGCCTACCGGCTGGGCTCCGCGGCGGAGGTCGACGACATCGACCTGGAGGACACGGCCGACACCGCCGTCACCGTGGTCGAGTGGGGGGCCGGGAAGGTCGAGCACCTGGCCGACTCCCGCCTCGAGATCGTGCTGGAGCGCGCCGTGGGTACCGACCCCCTCGTCCCCGGCGCGGCCGGGGACGAGGACCCGGACGAGGACGACGAGCCCCGCCGCATCACCCTCACGGGGATCGGCCCGCGCTGGGCGGACGGGCCCCCGCGGCTCGACTGAGCCGGGAGGCGCCCCCGGGGGCGGGCACTACACTGGTCGGGTGCTCCTCCTGTGCCTGGACTCCTCCGCCGTCGCCTCCGCCGCCCTCGTCACCGGTGCGGGCGAGGTCCTCGGCTCCTACGCGAGCCCGGACACCCGCTCCCACGCCGAGGTCCTGGCCCCCGCGGTCCGCGACCTGCTGGCCGACCGCGGCGTCACCGGCGCCGACCTCGACGGGGTCCTCGTCGGCACCGGCCCCGGGCCCTTCACCGGCCTGCGCGCGGGGATAGCGACGGCGCGGGCGCTGGCCTTCGCGTGGGACGTGCCGCTGCACGGTCTCATGAGCCTCGAGGCCCTCGCCCAGGACGCGGCCGGCCCCGCCCGGGCGGCCGGGCACGAGGAGTTCCTCGTGCTCACCGATGCCCGGCGCCGGGAGGTCTACTGGGCCCGCTTCGCCGCGGCCGAGGACGGCCCGCGGCGCACCGGGGGCCCGGGCGTGGCCGCCGCCGAGCAGCTCCCGGAGCTGCCCGCCTACGGCCGCGGGGCGGGGATCTACGCGGACCGGCTGGCCCGGCCCGTGCCGGAGTTCGCCGCGGCGCAGCCCACGGCGTCGTCCCTGGGCCTCGCCGCCGCGCGCCGCACGGCCCGCGGGGAGGCGCTGTCCCCGGACACGACCCCCCTGTACCTGCGCGAGTCCGACGCGAAGGTCCCCGGCCCCCGGAAGCGGGCGGGCGCGTGAGCCCCGCCCCCGGCTCCTGGACGCTGCGCCGGATGGTCCCCGCGGACGTCGCGGCGGTGCACGCGCTCGAGCGGCGGCTCTTCCCGGTCGACGCCTGGCCGCTCGAGATGTTCTTCGCGGAGCTCGCCCAGCCCGTGTGCTGGTATTGGGTCGCCGAGCAGGACGGCGTGATCGTCGGCTACGCGGGGCTCATGTGCCTCCGCCCCGTGGGCGACGTGCAGACCATCGCGGTGGTCCCCGAGCACGAGGGCCGCGGGATCGGCTCCGCCCTGCTTCGCGCCCTGCACGCGCAGGCCCGGGAGCTCGGGGCCACCGAGGTGCTGCTCGAGGTCCGCGCCGACAACCCGCGCGCCCAGCAGCTCTACCGCCGCTTCGGCTACGAACAGATCCACACCCGCCCCCGCTACTACCGGGACGGCGCCGACGCGCTGATCATGCGCCTCGACCTCACCGGAACCGACACCCCGGCCGCCACCGACACCCCGGCCGCCCCGACGGAGGAGACCCCATGACCGACGGACCCCTCGTGCTGGGCATCGAGTCTTCGTGCGACGAGACCGGCGTGGGCATCGTCCGGGGACGCACCCTGCTCGCCAACGTGGTGTCCTCCTCGATGGACGAGCACGTGCGCTTCGGCGGCGTGATCCCCGAGATCGCCTCCCGCGCCCACCTCGACGCGATCGTCCCCGCCCTGCGCGAGGCCCTGGACCGGGCGGGCGTGGGCCTGGCGGACCTCGACGCGCTCGCGGTGACCTCCGGACCCGGCCTGGCCGGGGCCCTGATGGTGGGCACGGCCGCCGCGAAGGCCCTCGCCGTGGCCACGGGCAAGCCCCTCTACGCGATCAACCACCTCGTGGCGCACGTCAGCGTGGGCCTGCTCGAGGACTCCGGGGTCGAAGGCTTCCAGGGCGACTTCGACGACGGGCTGCCGCCCGGCCTCGGGGCGCTGCTGGTCTCCGGGGGGCACACCGAGATCCTCGCCGTCGAGGACCTCTCCCGGGACGTGCGCCTGCTCGGGGCCACGATCGACGACGCGGCCGGTGAGGCCTACGACAAGGTGGCCCGCGTCCTGGGCCTCGACTACCCCGGCGGCCCGGCCATCGACGCCGCCGCCCGGGACGGGGACCCCACCGCCTTCCGCCTGCCCCGCGGGCTGAGCGCGGGCAAGTACATGGGCTCCGCCGAGCGGCCCGGCCCGCACCGCTACGACTTCTCCTTCTCCGGGCTCAAGACCGCCGTGGCCCGGGTCGTCGAGGGCTACGAGGCGCGGGGCGAGCCGGTGCCGGTCGCCGACGTCGCGGCGTCCTTCCAGGAGTCGGTGGCCGACGTGGTCACCCGCAAGGCCGTGCTCGCGTGCACGGAGCAGGGGCTCGGGACGCTGCTGCTCGGCGGGGGAGTGGCCGCGAACTCCCGGCTGCGCGAGCTCACCGCCGAGCGCTGCGCCGCGCACGGGATCGAGCTGGTGATCCCCCGGCTGCCGCTGTGCACGGACAACGGGGCGATGGTCGCCGCGCTGGCCGCCCGGGTCGTGGCCGAGGGCCGTGCGCCCTCCGGGCTGGACTTCGCCGCCGACTCGTCGCTGCCGGTCACCACCGTCTCCGTCTGAGCCGGCCGGGGCCGCTCACGGCACGGGGGTGACCAGGGTGCCGTCGGCCAGCCAGCTGCGGAGGTTGCGCAGGGTGAGCTCGGCCATCTCCCGCCGGGTCTCCACGGTCGCGCTGCCCACGTGCGGCAGGAGCACCACCGTGTCGAGCTCGCGCAGGGCGGCCGGCACCCGGGGCTCGTCGGCGAAGACGTCCAGGCCGGCCCCGCCGAGCCGGCCCTCCTGCAGCGCCGCCACCAGGGCCCGCTCGTCGACGACCGAGCCGCGGGCGACGTTGACGAGGAACCCGTCCGGGCCGAGGGCGTCCAGCACCTCCGCGCCGACCGTCCCGGCGGAGTCCGGGCCGCCGGGGACGGCGACCACGAGCACGTCGACGGCGGCCGCCAGCTCCGCCGCGGACCCGTGGTAGGCGTACCCGCTGCCGGTGGCCGGGCGCCGGTTGTGGTAGTGGATCTCGCAGCCCAGCGCCTCCAGCCGGACGGCGACCGCCCGGCCGATCCTGCCGAGGCCCAGCACGCCCACCCGCCGTCCGGAGGCGTGCCGGCCCAGCGGGAAGTTCCCCGTGCTCTCCCACTGCCCGCGCCGGACGTAGCGGTCCGCCGCGGAGAAGCGGCGCAGCACGTCCAGGTAGAGGGCCAGCGCGGTGTCCGCCACGGCGTCGGTCAGGACGTCGGGGGTGTTGCTCATCACGATGCCGCGCGCGGCGGCCCCGGCGGCGTCCGTGCCGTCGTAGCCCACGCCGAAGTGGACGACGGCCTCGAGCCGGGGCAGCCGCCGCATCAGGTCCGCGCCCACGCCGGTGCGCCCGGAGCCGACCGCCACCCTGACGTCGCCGGCGTGCCGCTCGAGGAAGCGGTCCTGCTCGGCGGGGTCCTCGGGCAGGCGCAGGGCGGAGAACTCGGCGGCCAGCGCCTCCTCCAGCAGGGGGTGCAGGGCGCCGAGCTGCAGCACCCCGTGGTCCTGCGGGGCGTGGCGGGCGGAGGGGTCCGGGCCGGTGCCGGTCGTGTTCGTCATGCCTGCAACCTAGGGACGAACAGGTCCCCGCGTCCAGCGGGGCGTGCCGGGCGGGCGGGTCAGTCGTTCTCCCGGGTGCGGCGGACGATGTCGAGGGCGACGGCGTGCAGGTCCCCGTCGTGGGCCCGGGCGACCGCGCGCTGGCGCTGGTAGCCGGCGCCCTGCTCCAGGATCCGCTCCACGTCGGCGAGCTCCCGGGAGCAACCCAGCTGCGCGGCCACGGGCTCCAGCCGGTCGAGCAGCGCGGTCAGGTCCGTGCGCAGGTCCCGCTCGACGTTGCGCGGGTCGGTGATGACCTCGGCGTCGAGGCCGTAGCGGGCGGCGCGCCACTTGTTCTCCTGGATGTGCCAGGGCTTCAGGCGGGCGGGGGGCCGGCCCGCCTCCACATCCCGGGAGATGGACTCCGCGAGGCACTGGGTGAGCGCCGTGAGCGCCCCGACCTCCCACAGGGTCGAGAGCCCGTCGCAGAAGCGCACCTCGTCGGTGCCCAGCCGGGGCACGGGGCGCACGTCCCAGCGGGCCTCGCTCATCTCCTCGATGATGCCGGTGGCGATCATGTCCGTGATGCACTGCTCGTAGGCGTCCCAGGACGGGAAGTGGTACGGCAGCCCCGCCGTGGACAGCTGCTGGAAGATCATGGAGCGCTGGGACGCGTAGCCGGTGTCCTCGCCCGCCCAGAAGGGCGAGTTCGCGGACAGCGCCAGCAGGTGCGGGTAGTAGGTCAGCAGCCCGTCGAGCACGGGCAGCGCCTTCGCCCGGGAGTCGAGGCCCACGTGCACGTGCACCCCGTAGATGACCATCTGCCGGCCCCAGTACTGGGTGCGGTCCACGAGCTTGTGGTAGCGCTGCTTGTCGGTGACCTGCTGGTCCTGCCAGCGGGCGAACGGGTGGGTGCCGGCGGCGAAGACCTCGAGGCCCTGCGGGTCGGTGACCTTGCGGATCTCGTCCAGCATGGTGGACAGCTGCTCGGTGGAGTGGGCGACGTCCCGGCACACCCCGGTGACCAGCTCGACGGTGTTGAGCAGGAACTCCCCGGTCAGGTGCGGGTGGTCGCCGTCCGTGCCCCAGGCGGGGTGGGCGTCCAGGACGGCCTCGAACGTCTCCCGGCCCCGGGGGACGAGATCCCCGGTGGTGCCGTCCACGAGGGCGATCTCCCACTCGACGCCCAGCGTCGACTGGTGGGAGCGGGCGAACGAGATCTCCACGCGGCAGGTCCTCCGTGCTCTGGGGCGGGCCGGTCGGCCCGCGGAGCCATCAGTCTACGGTTTCCACGACGATCACGACGCGCTGCTCCGCGGGGCCCGCGCCGCCCCGCCCGGGGCCCTCCGGGCCGGGGCCCGGAGCCGTCCGGGTGACCACGAGCGTGGCCCGTCCGGGGCCCTTCGGCGCGAGCCGGCGGCGCAGCTCCTCCGGGGTGACGTCCGTGCCGCGCTTCTTGATCTCGAGCGTGCCGACCTCGTGCTCCCGGACCCACCGCTTGAGCACCTTGACGGTGTGCGGCAGCACCTCCCGCACGCGGTACGCCCGGGCCAGCGGGGTGCGCACGAGCTCGTCGGAGGTGAGGTAGGCGATCCGGGGGTGGATCAGCCGCGCGCCCAGCTGCCGGGCGAGGTCCGTGACGAGCCCCGCCCGGATCACCGCGCCGTCCGGTTCGTAGAGGTACGCGCCCACGGGGCCGACCACGGCGTCGGCGTGGGCGGGGTCGTGGTCCTCGGGGCTGGTGAGCTCCGCGGACCCGTGCTCGGAGAGCACGAGCGCCGCCCGCCGCACGCCGGGGCGGGCCACCGCGTTGAACCACAGCACGGCCTCGACCACGTCGCCCCGGTCGGAGACCCACTGCGCCTCGCACCCGGCGGGGACCGCCTCGTGCGGGATGCCCGGCCCTAGCTTCACCCCGACGGGCAGTCCGCGCCCGGCCAGCGCCTCGACGAAGGACAGGGGCGGGGAGAACGCCTCGGGGTCGAAGATCCGGCGGGTGCCCGACGACGACGTGGTGCGCCGGGCCGGGTCCAGCCACACCCCGTCCGGCGGTCCGCCGGGCAGGGTAGTGAGGTCCAGCCGCTCGACGTCGGCCTGCAGCACCGTGGCCTCGGGGAAGGGGAGGAGGTTGAGCGTGGCCACCGCGGCCGTGGTCTCGTCGAGCTCCACGGCGGTGACCCGGCGGTCCAGGGAGGCCAGCGCGAGCGCGTCCGCGCCGATGCCGCAGCCGAGGTCGGCCACGTGCACCAGGTCCGCGTCGGCGAAGCGCCGGGCGTGCAGGGCGGCCACCCGCAGCCGGGTGGCCTGCTCGAGGCCGGCCCGGGTGAAGAGCATGCGGTCGGCGAAGTCGCCGAACTTCTCCCGCGCCCTGGCGCGGAGCCGGGCCTGGGTGAGCACCGCGGAGACGAGCCGGGGATCGTGCCCCGCGGCGCGCAGGCGGGTCGCGGCCCCCAGGGCGTCGTCGGCGTCGTAGGGGCCCACGGCCTCCAGCAGGCGACTCCCCTCGGCGGTGAGCAGGGGTGCGATGTCGGTCGCCTCGTTCTGCATCGGTCCACCCTATCCGCCCCCGCCCGTCCGGGCGGGCACCGGTCAGTAGAACGCGGCGAGACGGCCCCGGGGGCCGTCGATGACGGTCACCGGGGTCTCGAAGACCCGGGTGAGGACCGCGCCGTCCATGATCTCGTGCGGCTCGCCGAACTCGGCGACCCGGCCGTCCTTGACGGCGCAGATCCGGTCCGCGTAGTGGCTGGCGAAGTTGATGTCGTGGAGCACGATGACGATGGTGCGCCCCATCTCGTCGCAGGCCCGCCGCAGGTGCTGCATCATCGACACGGCGTGCCGCATGTCGAGGTTGTTGAGGGGCTCGTCCAGCAGCACGTGGTCGGTCTCCTGGGCGAGGACCATGGCGACGTACGCGCGCTGGCGCTGGCCGCCCGACAGCTGGTCGAGATAGCGGTGCTCCAGCGGCGCCAGGCCGAGGAAGTCGATGTACCTGCCGATGATCTCGTCGTCCACGGCGGTGAGCCGGCCGCGGCTGTGGGGGAAGCGGCCGAAGCCCACCAGCTGCCGCACGGTGAGCCGGGTGATGTAGTGGTTCTCCTGGCGCAGGACGGAGACGATCCGGGCGAGGTCCTTGGACCGGGTCCGGGCCACGTCGTAGCCGGCGATGTCGATGCTGCCGTCGTCGAGGCCGAGCAGGCGTCCGATCATCGTCAGCAGCGTGGACTTGCCCGCCCCGTTGGGGCCGACCAGGGCGGTCATGCCGGCCGACGGGATCTCGAGGTCGACGGGTCCGACCGTGACCTCACCGCCGTAGTCCTTGCGCACGTTGGTCAGGGTGATCACAGCCGGCCCTTTCGGAGGATGACGTAGAGGAAGACGGAGCCGCCGACGAGCTCGATGATGATCGAGACGACGCCCTGGGCGTAGAA
This sequence comes from Kocuria salina, assembly GCF_013368965.1. NCBI lineage: Bacteria > Bacillati > Actinomycetota > Actinomycetes > Micrococcales > Micrococcaceae > Kocuria > Kocuria salina. The sequence continues at coordinate 24,462 of NZ_SSSF01000005.1, read as the reverse complement.
GACGTGGTTCAGGACGAAGTAGGCGCCCGTCAGGACGAGGAACCCGGTGAGGACCGCCACGGGGAAGAGGTGGCGGTGGTCGTACGTGTCGGCGAACTGGTAGGCGAGCGTCGCCACCAGGAAGCCGAGGAACGTCATGGGGCCCACCAGGGCGGTGGAGACGGCCATCAGGACGGAGACGAGGAAGAGGGTGCCCATGATCTCGGCGCGGTGCCGCAGGCCGAGGTTCAGGCTCACGTCCCGTCCGAGGGCGACCACGTTCAGGCGCGAGGACCTCAGCCACAGGGCGCCGCCGGCCAGCAGGCACAGCGGGACGGCCACCGGCAGGTAGTCGGCCTGGGCGTTCGTCACGGAGCCGAACAGCCGGGCGGAGAGCACGTCGAACTCGCTGGGGGACAGCAGACGCTGCATGAAGGTCGAGACGGAGCCGAGGCCCCCGCCGATGATGATGCCCACGAGCAGCATCACCTGCAGGTTCCCGTACCGGCCGGAGAGCAGCCAGCCGTAGAGCGCGAGGGAGAGCGCGACCATGAGGGCCACCTGCAGCAGGAACTGCGGCACGCCCTGCAGGACGAGGATCCCCGCGGCGCCCAGGAAGTACACCGTGGACGTCTGGATCGCCACGTAGAGGGACTCGAAGCCCATGATCGAGGGGGTGATGATCCGGTTGTTCGTGGCCGTCTGGAAGCTCACGGTCGCGATCGCCTGGCAGAAGGCCACGACCGCCATGATGACCACGCTCGTCACCCGGCGGTCCGCGATCCGCCAGAAGCCGTCCGAGCCGACCGGCATCGGGTTGTCCCAGGCCAGCAGGCCGAAGGCGAAGCCCGCGGAGGCGAGGGCCAGCACGGCGACGACCGTCCAGTACCGCCGCCGGGCCCGCGGGGTGGGGAAGGCCCCGGCGCGGCCCCGTGCGGCGGGGGCCGCCGGCGCCGCGGCCGGTGCGGGTGCGGGAGTGCTGAGCACGGCCTCAGACACGACGACGCTGCCTCAGGAGCAGGCAGACGAACACCACGGCGCCGACGATCCCGAGGATCACGGACACGGGGATCTCGAACGGCATGATGATGATCCTTCCGATGAGGTCGCACAGCGTCACGATGGCGATGCCGAGCAGGCACACCCACGGCAGGTTGCTGCGCAGGTCGTCGCCGCGGACCATCGAGACGATGTTCGGCACGATGAGGCCCAGGAAGGGCAGGTTGCCGACGACGACGGTGACGACGCCGGTGGCCACCGCGATCAGCCCGGTCCCGAGCAGGACGGTGCGGTGGTAGTTCAGCCCGACATTGGTGGCGACGTCCTCGCCGAGCCCGGCGACGGTGAGCCGGTCCGCCACGAGGAACACCGCGATCCCGACCAGGAGCACGATCCACAGCACCTCGTACTGACCGCGCAGCACCGAGGTGAAGCTGCCGGCGAACCAGACGCCGAGGTTCTGCAGCATGTCCGTCTGCAGCGCCAGGAACGTCGAGACGGACCCGACCACCGCGCCCAGCATGATGCCGACGATGGGCACGATGAGGGAGGAGCGCAGGGAGACGCGGCGCAGGAAGAGGAAGAAGACCATGGTCCCGATGAAGGCCGCGGTCACGGCGCCGAGCATCCGGGTGAGGACCGTGGCGGTGGGCACCAGGAGCACGACGAGCAGCAGCCCGAGCCCCGCCCACTCGGTGGTGCCCGTGGTGGTGGGCTCCACGAAGCGGTTCTGCGTGAGCAGCTGCATCACCAGGCCGGACATGGACATGGCGGCGCCGGCCAGCACCAGGGCGATGGTGCGGGGGATCCGCGTGATCGCGAACATCTCGTCGCCGTCCTCGGCACCGAAGACGTCGTAGACCCCCGTGAGGAGGGACGCGGCCAGCAGCGCGAGGACGCCGAGCGCACCGAGCAGCAGCTTCCAGTCGAACAGCGAGCCCTTGCTCGCCGCGGGGGGTCTCGACACGATCGTCGACATGGGGTCAGTCCTTCCTCCGGCCTCGTGCCCGGCGGACGGCGGTGGTGGGGCGGACCCCGCCACCGCCGTCCGGACGATGGGTCAGTCCTGCGCGCCCATGGCGTCGGCCAGGGTGTCGAAGAACTCGGTGTAGGTCTGGATGCCCTCGTTGGTGTAGGTGTCCCGGGGCATGTAGACGACCTGGCCCTCCTGCACCGCGGTGACGTTCTGCAGGGCCGCGGCGTTCTCGATGACCTCCTGCGCCGGGGTGTACTCCGGGTCCTCGGCGGAGATCGCGGCGTCGCGGTCCAGCACGAGGATCCAGTCGGGGTTCGAGTCGGCGATCGCCTCCACGGAGATGTCGTCGCCCTGGTGGTCGTCGCTGGCGCCCTCGACCTCGAGGGCCGGTGCGAAGTCGAAGATCTCGAACAGCGGGCCCAGGGTGCGTCCGTTGCCCGGGGCGATGAAGCCGATCTCGCCGCCGGAGACGGTGACGGCCATGACCGTGTCGCCGGGCCGGTAGCCGTCGACGACGCGCTGCATCGCCGCGTCGAAGTCGCCGTTGATCTGCTCGGCCTCGTCCTCGCGGTCGAAGACCTGGCCCAGGACGGAGGTCTGCCGCTTCAGCTCCTCGTCGAAGGGCTCGTCCTCCCGCGGGTCGAGCTCGACGATGGTGGCCTCCGGCACCAGGTCGGCGAAGTCCTCGCGGTAGTCGGCGAAGCGCTGGCCGTTGACGATGAGGTCGGGGTCCGCGGCGACGACGGCCTCGAGGTCGGGCTCGCGGTGGTTGCCGAGGTCGACGACGGACTCGTCGTCGGCGTAGGCGATGGTGTCCGGCATGAGGGCGCGCGGGGCCGCCGCCAGTTCGACGCCCCACTCGGCGAGCGTCTCGAAGGTGCGGTTGTCGGTGGCGACGACGGACGCCGGCGGGGCCTCGACCGTCTGCGTGCCGTAGTTGTCCTCGACCTCGACCGTGGCGGCGGAGGGGGCGGACGACTCCGCGGAGGCGGCCTCGTCGCCCTGGGCCGTGCCGCAGGCGGTGAGGGCGAGGACACCGGCGACGGCCAGGAGGGCAGCCGGGTGCTGGGTGCGGTTCATGGTCTTCCTTCGTGCAGAGGACGCCGGCGTGCTCCGGGGTGGCGGACGCCGGCGGGATCCGATGGGCGCGACGGACCTGCGCACGGATGCGCCGGGACGTCGAGGAGGGCACCGCTGCTCGGCCGAGGTAAGGGTTGCCTTACCGCTCAACCTAGAGGGTCGGGCGGGCGTGAGGCAAATCATTGGCGAACACGGGCGTGACCTAATTCCCGCCGGACGTTCCCGCGGGGGTCGGCGCGCTGGCACTCGCCTTGACCGACTGCCAGCCCGCTCCTACAGTTGGCCTTGGCACTCTCCGGGTGAGGGTGCTAAGGGCCAGGCGATCGACCGGCACCGCGACGACGGTCGGTGCGCCGATCGGCCCGAAGCTCGACGGCGGGCTCCGCCCGCGGTCGCCCACCGTTTTCCACCCCTACAGACAAGGAGAGATCGTGTCGGTCTCCATCAAGCCTCTCGAGGATCGCATCGTCGTCCAGCCGCTCGCCGCTGAGCAGACCACCGCGTCCGGTCTCGTCATCCCGGACACCGCCAAGGAGAAGCCCCAGGAGGGCAAGGTCCTGGCGGTCGGCCCCGGTCGTGTCGACGACTCCGGCAACCGCATCCCGGTCGACGTCCAGGAGGGCGACGTCGTGATCTTCTCGAAGTACGGCGGCACCGAGGTCAAGTACAACGGCGAGGAGTACCTGGTCCTCCCGGCCCGCGACGTGCTCGCCGTCGTCGTCAAGTAGACCGGGCCGCACCGACCCGGCGCAGACCGCGCAGTCCTGACGAAGGGTGCCCGCCGCACGCCCCGCTGTTCCGGCGGGCCCGCGGCGGGCACCCTTCGCCGATCCAGACCCCGAAACCCGCTGGCGACCCCAGCCACCCCAGAAGGAGCTCTTCGCCCATGGCCAAGCAGCTGGCGTTCGACGACGCCGCCCGCAAATCCCTCGAGAACGGCGTCAACAAGCTCGCCGACACCGTCAAGGTCACCCTCGGCCCGCGCGGGCGCAACGTGGTGCTCGACAAGAAGTGGGGCGCCCCCACGATCACCAACGACGGCGTGACCATCGCCCGCGAGGTCGAGCTCGACGACCCGTACGAGAACCTCGGTGCCCAGCTCGCCAAGGAGGTGGCGACCAAGACCAACGACGTCGCCGGCGACGGCACCACCACCGCCACCGTGCTCGCCCAGGCGCTCGTCAAGGAGGGCCTGCGCAACGTGGCCGCCGGCGCCGACCCGCTGAGCCTCAAGCGCGGCATCGAGAAGGCCGTCGAGGCCGTCTCCGAGCGCCTGCTCGAGAACGCCCGCCCGGTGGAGGGCACCAACGTCGCCCACGTGGCGACCATCTCCGCGCAGGACCCGGCGATCGGCGAGCTCATCGCCCGGGCCTTCGAGACCGTCGGCAAGGACGGCGTCATCACGATCGAGGACGGCTCGAGCACCGAGGTGGAGCTCGACGTCACCGAGGGCATGCAGTTCGACAAGGGCTACCTGTCCCCGTCCTTCGTGACCGACGCCGAGCGCCAGGAAGCGGTCATGGAGAACTCCCTGGTGCTGCTGTACCAGGGCAAGATCTCCTCGGTGCCCGAGCTCATGCCCGTGCTGGAGAAGGTCCTCCAGGCCAAGAAGCCGCTGACCATCATCGCGGAGGACGTCGAGGGCGAGGCCCTGTCCACCCTCGTGGTCAACCGGCTGCGCGGCACCCTCGACGTCGTGGCCCTCAAGGCCCCCGGCTTCGGCGACCGCCGCAAGGCGATCATGCAGGACCTCGCCGTCCTCACCGGCGGCCAGCTCATCACCAGCGAGCTGGGCATCAGCCTCGACCAGGTCACCCTGGAGCAGCTGGGCACCGCCCGGCGCGTCACGGTCACCAAGAACACCACCACCCTGGTCGACGGCGGGGGCACCCCGGCCGAGATCCAGGACCGGGTCGCCACGATCCGCGCCGAGGTGGAGCGCACCGACTCCGAGTGGGACCGCGAGAAGCTCCAGGAGCGGCTCGCCCGCCTGGCCGGCGGGGTCTCCGTGATCAAGGTCGGCGCCGCCACCGAGGTCGAGGCCAAGGAGCGCAAGCACCGCATCGAGGACGCCGTCTCCGCGACCCGCGCGGCCCTCGAGGAGGGCATCGTCGCCGGCGGCGGCACCGCCCTCGTGCAGGCCGCGAAGGTCCTCGACGAGTCCGACCTCGGGCTCACCGGGGACGCCGCGACCGCGCTCGGCATCGTCCGCCGCGCGCTGCGGCAGCCGCTGTACTGGATCGCCCAGAACGCCGGTCAGGACGGGGCCGTGGTCGCCTCCCGCGTCGCCGAGCTCGAGGCCGGGCACGGCTACGACGCCGCCACCGGCGAGTACGTCGAGATGGTCGGCGCCGGCATCATCGACCCCGTCAAGGTCACCCGCTCGGCGTTGCAGAACGCCGCGTCCATCGCGGCGCTCGTGCTGACCACCGAGACGCTCGTGACGGACAAGCCCGCCGAGGACGAGGGGCACGGCCACGGCCACCAGCACTGACGGCCGGCACTGACGGCCGGCGCCGAGCCGGCCCGCCCCGCGGACCCGTCCCACCACCGGTGGGGCGGGTCCGTCGCCGTCTCCGGGGGCCGCCCCGGCGCCTCCGGTAGAGTGCGGGGGTCCGCACGACCACTGCCGCGCCCCCGGCGGCACGGTGTTCCCAGGAGATGCCCATGACGACCCTCGGTGCGCAGAGCACGCCCACCGGCGTCGAGCCGGACACGGCCCGGCGGGTGGCCCGGTACGCCGGGTTCCGTCCGGAGGTGCAGGGGCTGCGCTTCGTCGCGGTGCTGCTCGTGGTGGTCTACCACGTGTTCCTGGACCGGGTGTCCGGGGGAGTGGACATCTTCCTGCTGATCTCGGCGTTCTTCCTGACCCTGTCCTTCGTGCGCAAGCTCGAGGCGGGGAGGCCGCTGGCGCTGGGGCGGTACTGGCTGCACGTGTTCAAGCGGCTGCTGCCGCTGGCGGTGCTCACGATCCTGGGCACCCTGCTGCTGGCGTGGTGGTTCTTCCCGGAGGCGCGGATCGACCGGGTGCGCACGGAGGCGCTGGCCTCGGTCCTCTACGTGGAGAACTGGGCGCTGGCGCTGGCCGAGGTGGACTACTACGCCGCCGACGACTCCACGGCGTCCCCGTTCCAGCACTTCTGGTCCCTGTCGGTGCAGGGCCAGGTGTTCCTGCTGTGGCCGCTGGTGTTCGGGGCGGCGTGGCTCGTGTGCCGGGGCGGGCGGCGGCGGCCGGTGCCGGTGCTGGCGGTGCTCTTCGGGCTGGTCCTCGCGGCCTCCCTCGCCTGGTCGGTGCACACGACCGCCACGGACCAGGCGTTCGCCTACTTCGACACCCGGGCCCGGCTGTGGGAGTTCGCCCTCGGGTCCCTGCTGGCCCTCGCGGTGCCGTACCTGCACCCGCCGCGGGCGGCGCGGGTGGTGCTGGGCTGGGCCGGGATGCTCAGCATGGTCTCGGTCGGGGTGCTGATCGACGTGCAGGGCGCCTTCCCCGGCTGGATCGCCCTGTGGCCGCTGCTCTCGGCGGCGGCGATCATCGTGGCCGGGCAGTCCGGCTCGCCCCTCGGCCTGGACCGGATCCTCGCCTCCCGGCCCCTGGTGCGGCTCGGGGACGCCTCCTACGCGCTGTACCTGGTGCACTGGCCGCTGCTGATCACCTACCTGGTGCTGCGGGACCGGCCCGTGGCCGGGCCGCGGTCGGGGGTCGCGATCATCCTGGTCTCCCTGCTGCTGGCGGTGGCCGCCACGAAGCTGGTGGAGCGCCCGTTCCAGCGGTGGGCGTGGCCGGAGCGGGACAAGCGGCGGCTGGCCGCGTCGGTGGCGGTGAGCCTGGCGCTCGTGGCGGTGCCGGTGCTGGTGTGGCAGCAGGCCGACGCACGGCGGGCGGCCGCGCTGGCGGAGGACGCCGCCCGCAACAACCCCGGGGCGGCGGTGCTGGACCCGGGCTTCGAGTTCCGGGGCGACCCGGACGCCCCCACCCTGCCCCTCGCCTCCGCGCTGGGCGACGAGTGGGTCGGGCTGCCCGAGCCCTGCTCCGGGGCGTTCGCCCCCGAGCAGGAGGTCCTCGAGCAGTACTGCCGCCAGACCCCGGCCCTGCCGGACCCCGAGCGGACGATCGCGGTGGTCGGCAACTCCCACATGGAGCAGTTCATGGGCGCGGTGATCCCCCTCGCGGAGGAGCGCAACTGGCAGCTCGTCGCCGTGCTGCAGCCGGGCTGCGCCTTCGCGGTGCGCCCGGAGGGGGACGCGTGCCACGAGGGCAACGACGCGGCGATCGAGTACGTGGAGCGGCTCGCCCCGGACGCGGTCATGACGACCTCGACCTACGCGGCCCGGATGGACGGTCCCGCCGAGGCCCTCGTCGGGGGGTTCCCGGAGCTGGTCGACCGCCTCACGGGCCAGGGCATCGACGTCGTCGGCTTCCGGGACAACCCCCGGTTCGACTTCAACCCCTACGAGTGCGCCGTGCGCCACGGCCAGGACGCCGACCGGTGCCGCGTGCCCGTCGAGCAGGTCCTGGCGCCCGTCAACCCGGCCGACGCCCTGCGGGACCGGAACGGCTTCGCCTCGCTCGACCTCACCGACCTCATCTGCCCGGAGGGACTGTGCCGTCCCGTGGTGGGCAACGTGCACGTCTTCTTCGACCCGCACCACCTCACGTGGACCTACGCGCGGACGATGGCGCCGGCCCTCGAGACCCGGCTCCCCGGCACGCTCCTCCAGGAGGTGTCCTCGTGAGCACGGTGCAGGCCGGCGCCCCGCGCCCGGACCCGGGGGCCGCCTCCCCGGACGGCCCCGGGGGCGTCGAGCCGGACACGGCCCGGCGGGTGGCCCGGTACTCGGGGTTCCGCCCCGAGGTGCAGGGGCTGCGGTTCGTCGCGGTGCTGCTCGTGGTGGTCTACCACGTGTTCCTCGGCCGGGTCTCCGGGGGCGTGGACGTGTTCCTGCTGATCTCCGCGTTCTTCCTCACCCTGTCCTTCGTGCGCAAGCTCGAGGCGGGAAGGCCCCTGGCCCTGGGGCGGTACTGGCTGCACGTGTTCAAGCGGCTGCTGCCGCTGGCGGTGCTCACCATCCTCGGCACCCTCGTCCTGGTGGCCGCCGTCTACCCCGGCTCCGACGCCGGGCAGTGGCGCACCGAGGCGCTGGCCTCGGTGCTCTACGCGGAGAACTGGGCGCTCGCGCTGAGCTCCGTCGACTACTACGCCGCCGACCACTCGACCGCCTCGCCGTTCCAGCACTTCTGGTCCCTGTCGGTCCAGGGGCAGGTGTTCCTGCTGTGGCCGCTGATCTTCGCCGCCGCCTGGCTGCTCACGCGGCGGGGGAGCCTCCGGCCGGTCCCCGTCCTGGTCGCGATGTTCGGCACCGTGTTCGTGGCCTCCCTGACCTGGTCCGTGCACAGCACCGCCGTCCAGCAGGAGTTCGCCTACTTCGACACCCGCACCCGGCTGTGGGAGTTCGCCCTCGGGTCGCTGCTCGCCCTCGCCCTGCCCTACCTGAGGCCGCCGCGGACCGCGCGCGTGGCCCTGGGCTGGGCCGGGCTGCTCAGCATGGTCTCGGTGGGGGTGCTGGTCGACGTGCAGGGGGCGTTCCCCGGGTGGATCGCGCTGTGGCCGCTGCTCTCGGCCGCGGCGATCATCGTGGCCGGCCGCTCCGGGTCCCCGTTCGGACTGGACCGGATCCTCGCCTCGCGGCCCCTGGTGCGGCTGGGGGACTCGGCCTACGCGCTGTACCTGATCCACTGGCCCGTGCTGGTCACCTACCTCGTGCTGCGGGACCGGCCCATGGCCGGGCCGCGGTCGGGGGTGGTGATCATCGTCGTCTCCCTGGTGCTCGCCGTGCTGGCCACCCGGCTGGTCGAGGACCGGTTCAAGAAGTGGGCCTGGCCCGAGCAGAACAAGCGGCGCCTCGCCGGGGTCGTGGTGCTCTGTCTCGCCCTGGTCACAGCCCCCGTGCTCGCCTGGCAGCAGCTCGAGGACCGGCGTGCCGAGCGGATCCAGGCCGAGGCCGTCCGGAACAACCCCGGGGCCGCCGTCCTCGAGCCCGGCTTCGAGTTCCGCGGCGACCCGGACGCCCCGACCCTGCCCCTGCCGGAGGACCTGCCGAGGCAGCCGGCCTCCCTCGGCGAGGCCTGCCCCGAGGACCTCGACCTGCCGGAGGAGCTCCTCCGCTTCTGCCACGAGAGCGTGGCGCAGGAGGCCCCCGAGCGGACGGTGCTCGTGCTCGGCAACAGCCACCTGTAGCACTGGCTCCCCGCGCTGCGGCCCCTGGCGGAGGCCGAGCGGTGGCGGGTGCTGACCTGGATCCAGCCGGGCTGCTTCTACGCCGCCGCCGAGGACCAGCCGGGCTCGGAGAGCTGCCGGGCGTGGTTCGAGGGCGCCGAGCAGATGATCGGCACCGCCGACCCCGACCTCGTCGTCGTCCAGTCGACCTTCACCGACCTGGAGGGGGAGGTCCTCCGGCCCGGGCTGGAGCAGCGGGTCCGCGAGCTCACCGACCGCGGGATCCCCGTGGTCGGGATCCGCGACACCCCCCGCTTCCCGGAGGCGCCGGCCGAGTGCGCGGTGGCGAACGGGGAGGACGACCCCCGGTGCACCTTCGCGCACCCCATGGTGGGCACGCCCGATCCCGCGCTCCCGCTCGCCCGCGAGCTGCCGCTCTACTCGACCCTGGACCTCACCGACCTGATCTGCCCGGACGGGCGGTGCCCGCCGGTCGTCGGCAACGTCTACGTGTACTGGGACGACGACCACCTCAGCCGGGTCTACTCCGAGAGCGCCGCCCCGGTCTTCGGCGAGCGGTTCCGGGAGGCCCTCGCCACCGACGGCCTCCGCCCCTGACGACCGCCCGTCCCCGGCCGCCGGCCCCCGGCGCCGCCCGGTGACGGAGCGCCGGGTGCCCCGCGCGGCGCCGGTCGTGCGATAGGGTCGCGACGGGCGCCCCCGGCCCCGCCCCCTCGCTCCGCATCCCCCCGCTCCCCCTCCCGGCGCCGCTCCGCGGCCGCGTCCGGGACGCTCCCTCCTGGAGGTGCCCCCGTGGCCACCGTGCACGCCGCCGCCCCGCAACCGTCCGCCGGGACCGCCGACCGTGGGGACGCGGCCCGGCGGCGGGCAGGACGGTACTCGGGCTTCCGCCCCGAGGTGCAGGGCCTGCGCGCGGTGGCGGTGCTGCTCGTGGTGGTCTACCACGTGTTCCTCGGGCGGGTCTCCGGGGGCGTGGACATCTTCCTGCTGATCTCCGCCTTCTTCCTGACCCTGTCCTTCGTGCGCAGGCTCGAGGCGGGGAGGCCGCTGGCCCTGGGGCGGTACTGGCTGCACGTGTTCAAGCGGCTGCTGCCGCTGGCGGTGCTCACGATCCTGGGCACCCTGGTGCTGGTGGAGCTGTTCTACCCGGGCTACGACGCCGGGCAGTGGCGCGCCGAGGCGCTGGCCTCGGTGTTCTACGCGGAGAACTGGGCGCTGGCGCTCAACGCGGTGGACTACTACGCCGCCGACCACTCGACCGCCTCGCCGTTCCAGCACTTCTGGTCCCTGTCGGTGCAGGGACAGGTGTTTCTGCTGTGGCCGCTGGTCTTCGCCGCGGCCTGGCTGATCTCCCGGCGGACCCGGTGGAGCCCCGTGCCGGTGCTGGCGGTCGTCTTCGGGGTGGTCTTCGCGGCCTCCCTGGCGTGGTCGGTGCACAGCACGGCCGTCCAGCAGGAGTTCGCCTACTTCGACACCCGCACCCGGCTGTGGGAGTTCGCCCTCGGGTCCCTGCTGGCCCTCGCGGTGCCCTGGCTGCGGCCCGGCCGCAGGGCGCGCGTGGTCCTGGGCTGGGCCGGTCTGGTGAGCATGGTCTCGGTGGGGGTGCTGGTCGACGTGCAGGGGGCGTTCCCCGGGTGGATCGCGCTGTGGCCGCTGCTCTCGGCCGCGGCGATCATCGTGGCCGGGCAGTCCGGGTCGCGCTTCGGGCTGGACCGGATCCTCGCCTCGGCGCCGCTGGTGCGGCTGGGGGACTCGGCCTACGCGCTGTACCTGATCCACTGGCCCGTGCTGGTCACCTACCTCGTGCTGCGGGACCGGCCCATGGCCGGGCCGCGGTCGGGGGTCGCGATCGTGCTGGTCTGCCTGGTGCTCGCGGTGCTGGCCACCCGGCTGGTCGAGGACCCGCTCAAGCGCTGGGCCTGGCCCGAGCGGTCCCGGCTGCGGCTGGCCGCGGTGATTGTGGTGTGCCTGGCGGCGGTCGCGGTCCCGGTGACCGCGGCCCGGGTGGCCGAGGAGCGGCGGGCGGTGGAGATCGCGGCGTCGGCCGACCGCAACAACCCCGGGGCGGCGGCCCTGCTGCCGGGCTTCCGGTACGAGGGCGACCCGGACGCCGAGACCGTCCCCGTGATCACCGGGGAGCCGTACGCCAAGCCGTCGCTCGGCGAGCCCTGCCCGCCCGGCACGGGGGTCGGCGAGCGCTTCCGGCAGTGGTGCTTCGACACCGTCCCGAACCCCGAGCCCGCCGCCACGATGCTGGTGATCGGCAACAGCCACGTGCACCAGTGGATCCCCGCCGTCGAGCTCCTGGCCGAGCGCAACGACTGGCGGGTGGTCACCTACATCCGCGGCAACTGCCTGTACGCCCTGCCCGAGGAGCAGGTGGCCGACCACGAGGCGTGCGCGCGCTGGCTCGAGGGCGCCGACCCCGTGGTGGAGGCCGTGGACCCGGACCTGGTGCTGGTGCAGGGCACCCGCAGCACGGACGAGGACCAGGAGCAGTTCACCCACGGGATGGAGCAGCGCATCCGCGGGCTGGCGGAGCGCGGCATCCAGGTCCTCGGCCTGCGCGACAACGCCCGGTTCGACTTCGTCCCCGCGCGCTGCGCCGCGGACCACGGGGCCGACGCCCCCGAGTGCGCCGCCTCCCACGTCATCCTGGGCCCGGACAGCCCGCTGGCCCCGGTGGCCGAGCTGCCGCGGGTCACGATGGTCGACATGGGGGACCTCATCTGCCCGGACGGCACCTGCGTCCCGGTCATCGGCAACGTGTTCACGTACTGGGACAACAACCACCTCACCGTCGAGTACGTGCGGAGCCTGGCGCCCCTGTTCGCAGAGCGCGTCGAGGAGGCCCTGCGCGCGGACGGGGCCGGGTTCCCCGCGGGGTCGTGAGCGCGGCCACAGCCGTCCGCCGGCCGGGACCCGGCCCGTAGAATGATCGCGACTCCCTCGAAGCTGAAAGGCCCCACCGTGTCGGATACCGCCGTCCCCACCGCCCTGTCCGAGGACCCGTTCGGGTTCACCGGGCTGACCTACGACGACGTGCTGCTGCTGCCCGGCAACACGGACGTCATCCCGTCCGAGGCGTCGACGCGCACCCGCCTGTCCCGGCGAATCGACCTGGAGGTGCCGCTGCTGTCCGCCGCCATGGACACCGTCACCGAGTCCTCGATGGCGATCGCGATGGCCCGCCAGGGCGGCATCGGCGTGATCCACCGCAACCTCTCGATCCAGGACCAGGCCGAGCACGTGGACCGGGTGAAGCGCAGCGAGTCCGGGATGATCACCGACCCCGTCACCATCTCCCCGGCGGCGACCCTCGAGGAGCTGGACCGGCTCTGCGGCTACTACCGGGTCTCCGGGCTGCCCGTCGTGGACGCCGAGCAGAAGCTGCTGGGGATCATCACCAACCGCGACACCCGGTACCTGCCGGAGAGCGAGTTCCCGCGGCGCCGGGTGCACGAGATCATGACGCCCATGCCGCTGATCACCGGCAAGGTCGGGATGGCGAAGGACGACGCGCACCGGCTCCTGGCGACCAACAAGATCGAGAAGCTGCCGCTCGTCGACGACGCCGGCCGGCTCACCGGCCTGATCACGATCAAGGACTTCACCAAGGCCGAGCAGTACCCCCACGCCACCAAGGACGACGAGGGCCGGCTGCGCGTCGGCGCCGCCGTCGGCTTCTTCGGCGACGGCTTCGAGCGGGCCATGACCCTCGTCGAGGCCGGCGTGGACGCCCTGTTCATCGACACCGCCAACGGGCACTCCCAGGGCGTGCTGGACATGATCGCCCGGCTCAAGGCGGAGACCGCCACCGCGCACGTGGATGTCATCGGCGGGCAGGCGGCCACCCGCCACGGCGCGCAGGCCATCGTGGACGCCGGCGCGGACGCCGTGAAGGTGGGCGTGGGCCCCGGCTCGATCTGCACCACCCGCATCATCGCCGGCGTGGGCGTCCCCCAGATCACCGCCGTCAACGAGGCGGCGAAGGCGGCGATCCCGGCGGGCGTGCCCCTGATCGCCGACGGCGGCCTCCAGTACTCCGGCGACATCGGCAAGGCGCTCGTGGCCGGCGCGGACTCCGTGATGGTCGGGTCCCTGCTCGCGGGCTGCGACGAGTCCCCGGGCGAGCTGATCTTCGTCAACGGCAAGCAGTTCAAGACCTACCGGGGGATGGGGTCGCTGGGGGCCATGCAGTCCCGCGGCAAGAACACCTCCTACTCCAAGGACCGCTACTTCCAGGCCGACGTCGCCAGTGACGAGAAGCTCATCCCCGAGGGCATCGAGGGCCAGGTCCCGTACCGCGGCCCGCTCTCGGCCGTGGTCCACCAGCTCGACGGCGGCCTGCGCCAGACGATGTTCTACGTGGGCGCCCACACCGTCGAGGAGCTCAAGCACGAGGGCCGGTTCGTGCGGATCACGCCGGCCGGGCTCAAGGAGTCCCACCCGCACGACATCACGATGACCGTCGAGGCCCCCAACTACCAGCGCTGAGCGACCGTCCGCAGCACCGTTCGGAAAGGACACCATGAGCTACGACATCGAGATCGGCCGCTCCAAACGCGCCCGCCGCACCTTCTCCCTGGACGAGATCGCCCTCGTCCCCTCCCGCCGCACCCGCGACCCCCGGGACGTGTCCACGGACTGGCAGATCGACGCCTACCGGTTCTCCATCCCGTTCCTGGGCGCCCCGATGGACTCGGCGACGTCCCCGGAGACGGCCATCGCCCTCGGCCGCGCCGGGGGACTGGGCGTGCTGGACCTCGAGGGGCTGTGGACCCGCTACGAGGACCCGCAGCCGGTGCTCGACGAGATCGCGGCGCTCTCCGGCGAGGACGCCCCGGCGTCCACGCGCCGGATGCAGGAGCTCTACGAGGCGCCCGTCCAGCCGGAGCTGATCACGGCCCGGCTGGCGCAGATCCGCGAGGCGGGCGTCATCGTCGCCGGGTCCCTGACGCCGCAGCGCACGGTGGAGCACTACCGCACCGTCCTGGACGCCGGCGTGGACGTCTTCGTGATCCGCGGGACCACGGTCTCCGCGGAGCACGTCTCCCGCAACCAGGAGCCGCTGGACCTCAAGAAGTTCATCTACGACCTCGACGTCCCGGTCATCGTGGGCGGCGCCGCGGGCTACACGCCGGCGCTGCACCTCATGCGCACGGGCGCGGCCGGCGTGCTCGTGGGCTTCGGTGGCGGCGCGTCCATGCGCATCCAGAACACCCTGGGGATCCACGCGGCCATGGCCACGGCGATCTCCGACGTCGCGGCCGCCCGCCGGGACTACCTCGACGAGTCCGGCGGGCGCTACGTCCACGTCATCGCCGACGGCGGCGTGGGGGTCTCCGGGGACATCGTGAAGGCGCTCGCCATGGGCGCGGACGCCGTGATGCTCGGCACCGCGCTGGCCCGCACGGAGGAGGCGCCCGGGCAGGGCTGGCACTGGGGCGCGGAGGCCCACCACGGGCAGCTGCCGCGCGGGCTCCGCACCCGCGTGGGCACCGTGGGCCCGCTGGAGGAGGTGCTCTTCGGGCCGTCCCGCCACGTGGACGGCACCTCCAACCTCGTGGGCGCGCTGCGCCGCTCGATGGCCACCACCGGGTACCTGGAGCTCAAGGAGTTCCAGCGCGCCGAGGTGGTCATCCGCGGCTGACCCGCGACCGCCCCGCGGGGGCCAGTGCCGCGCCCCGCCGGCCCGGCACGGGCCCCCGCCGCAACTGGCGAACGCCCAGGAAGGCGCACTAGCCTTGACGGGTGCTCACGACCGCCCTGCGCCCCCGCTCGATCCTCGCCCTGATCGTGAGCCTCGGGCTGGCCGTGGGCTTCGTGCTGCTGAGCCAGTGGCAGCTGGAGTCCAGCGAGCAGTCCCGCACGGTCGCAGACCCCGCGAAGGACGTGGCCGTCCCGCTCACCGAGGCCGCTGAGGCCGGCGCCCCCGTGACCGCCGCGCAGGCCGACCAGCTCGTCACCGTCACCGGCGACTACCGGGACGGGTCCACCGTCCTGGTCCCGGGCCGGCTGCAGGACGGGACGGAGGGCTGGTGGGCCGTCACCGCCCTCGACGTCCCGGACACCGGGCAGCTGTGGCCGGACGCCGGCGGGGAGCTCACCCTCGCGGTGGCCCGCGGCTGGACCGCCGACCCCGCCGCCGTGCCGGAGGAGCCGGCGGGCGCCGTCGACGTCGTCGGCCGGTACCTGCCCGCCGAGGGCCCGGTGCCCGGCGCGGACCTGCCCGCGGGGCAGGTGGGCACGGTGTCCCCGGCGCAGCTCACCAACCGCTGGGACGCCCCGCTGTGGTCCGGGTACCTGGCCGCCTTCGCCGAGAACCCCGCGTCCGCGCCGTTCCAGCTCGCCGGGGACGGGACCCTCGCCCCGGACGCCGCGCTGCTCGGCCCGGGGCTGTCCCGGCTCGACATCGACCAGCAGCCCACGGACGAGTCCGTGAACCTGCTCAACCTCTTCTACGCGGTCGAGTGGGTGGTCTTCGCCGGGTTCGCCCTCTACATCTGGTGGCGGTTCGTGCGCGACGAGTGGCAGCGCGAGCAGAACCCCGAGGAGTACTTCTACTTCGAGGGCGAGTACTACTACGACGAGGCGGCCGGGCGCTACTACTACTACGACCCCGAGGCGGGGGAGTACTACTGGTTCGACGACCAGCCCGGCGCCCGGGCCGGCGAGCCCAGCACCCACGACAGGACCCAGGACAGGACCGGAGCCCACCATGACTGAACCCACGCAGCCGACCCCCGCCCCGAAGGACCGCACCGACGGGGTGCGGGTCTCCCTCCCGCCGGACGCCCGCCCCGCGGAGGCGGCGTCCCCGGGCCGCGTCCCGCGCCGGGCGGCCGCCCTGCAGCCGCGCCGCCGCTTCGGGGGCACCGAGGCCCAGATCCGCGGGGCCCTGGGCTTCTACATGGTCTGTGCATGGATCTCCGGGACCTTCCTGCTGCTGCTCGTGGCCGAGATGATTACCCGCTACGGACTGGGCTACGACCTCGTCGCGGGCGGCACCGACCGGGCCACGGGGGAGACCGTGGCCCTCGGCTGGCAGGACCTCGAGCTCGAGAACCTCGCGGGCGGGGTCAACATCTCCACGTGGATCCTCATCGTGCACGGCTGGTTCTACGTGGTCTACCTCATCTCCTGCTTCCGGATCTGGACGCTCATGCGCTGGCCCTTCCCGCAGCTCGTGGTGATGGCCCTGGGCGGCGTGGTGCCGTTCCTGTCCTTCGTGGTGGAGCGCAAGATCCACGCCTCCACCACCGCCGAGCTGCGCGCCAACCCGAAGGCCGCGAAGCGGTACTGAGCCCTCCCCGCGCCTGGCCTAGGATGGAGGGCGTGACCGAAACAGCTGAGACCCGCACCGATCTGGAGCAGCGCCCGGTCCTGGTGGTCGACTACGGCGCGCAGTACGCGCAGCTGATCGCCCGCCGGGTCCGCGAGGCCAGTGTCTATTCCGAGATCGTCCCCCACACCTGGTCGACCGAGCAGATCCTCGCCAAGAACCCGGCGGCGATCATCCTCTCGGGCGGCCCCTCCTCCGTCTACGCCGAGGACGCACCGCAGCAGGACGCGGCGCTCTTCGAGGCCGGGGTGCCCGTCCTGGGCATCTGCTACGGCTTCCAGGCCATGGCGCAGGCCCTCGGCGGGACCGTCGCGCACACCGGCGCCCGCGAGTACGGGGCCACCACCGCCACCGCCGTCGGCGGTCCCACGGCCTCCATCCTGGAGGGCTCCCCGGGCACCCAGACCGTGTGGATGAGCCACGGCGACTCGGTCGTCGAGGCCCCCGCCGGCTTCGAGGTGCTCGCCTCCACGGAGACCACCCCGGTGGCCGCGTTCGCCGACGACGCCCGCCGGCTCTACGGCGTGCAGTGGCACCCGGAGGTCAAGCACTCCGTGCACGGGCAGCAGGTGCTCGAGCACTTCCTCTTCGACGGCGCCCGGGTCGAGCCCACCTGGTCGACCGGCAACATCATCGAGGAGCACGTCCAGCGGATCCGCGCGCAGGTCGGCTCCGCGTCCGTGATCTGCGGTCTCTCCGGCGGCGTGGACTCCGCCGTGGCCGCCGCCCTGGTCCAGCGGGCCGTGGGCGACCAGCTCACCTGCGTGTTCGTGGACCACGGGCTGCTGCGCGAGGGCGAGGCCGAGCAGGTCGAGCAGGACTTCGTGGCCGCGACCGGCGTCAACCTCTACGTGGCCGAGGAGAAGGAGCGCTTCCTCACCGCGCTCGCCGGCGTCACCGACCCCGAGCAGAAGCGCAAGATCATCGGCCGGGAGTTCATCCGCTCCTTCGAGGCCGCCGCGGAGGAGGTCGCCAAGACCGCCGCCCGGGAGGGCGAGCCCGTGCGCTTCCTCGTCCAGGGCACCCTCTACCCCGACGTGGTGGAGTCCGGCGGCGGGGAGGGCACCGCCAACATCAAGAGCCACCACAACGTGGGCGGGCTGCCCGAGGACCTGCAGTTCGAGCTCGTGGAGCCGCTGCGCACGCTGTTCAAGGACGAGGTCCGCGCCGTGGGGCGCGAGCTCGGCCTGCCCCACGAGATCGTGGGCCGCCAGCCGTTCCCCGGCCCCGGGCTGGGCATCCGCATCATCGGGGAGATCACGGAGGCCAACCTCGCGGTCCTGCGCCGCGCCGACGCCATCGCCCGCGAGGAGCTGACCCGCGCCGGGCTCGACGACGAGGTGTGGCAGATGCCGGTCGTGCTCCTGGCGGACGTGCGCTCGGTGGGCGTGCAGGGCGACGGCCGCACGTACGGGCACCCCATCGTGCTGCGTCCCGTGTCCAGCGAGGACGCGATGACCGCCGACTGGTCGCGCCTGCCCTACGACCTGCTGGCCCGCGTCTCCAACCGCATCACCAACGAGGTCGAAGAGGTCAACCGGGTGGTCCTGGACGTCACGTCCAAGCCCCCGGGCACCATCGAGTGGGAGTAGGCCCGGGGGCGGGCCCAGGGCCCGCCCCGCACGGGCGGTACACGAGCAGCCGGGGTCGAGCGGTCCGCACGGACCGCTCGACCCGTGCGTGAGCGGTGCCCGGCCCCCGGGCCGAGGCGCAGGAGGAGAACCATGTCGATCGGAGCCGACCGCACCCCCCAGGAGTCGGACACCTCCCGGGCGCAGCCCCCGCGCGTCTCGCTGCAGCCCTGGACCCGCCAGATGGACGCCTACACCGGCCCGGACACGCTGCTGGACTTCAACCAGGTCGACAACGTCTGCATCGACCTCACCGAGGCGAACTCCTCGGGGCAGGCCCAGCTGCTCATGGGCCGCCCCACCCGCCTGTCCACGATCGTGCACGACCCCGAGGCCTACGGGCACGCCGTGCGCGCGGCCCGGTCCCTGCGCACCAAGACCCACGAGCTGTCGGTCAACCACGGGCTGGACGCCGCGTACCTCGCCGCCGGCACCGCCTCCTGGCTCGCCCGGCCCCGGGGCTCCGACCCGACCGGCGCCGGACAGCGCCGCTGGATCGCCCCCGTCCTGCTCGCGCCCCTCGCCCTGAAGCCGCGCCCGGACCTCGACGACTTCGAGCTCCAGCTCGTCGGCCCCGCCCGGCTCAACCCCGCCATGGTCCGCCGGCTGGCCGCGGACCACGGCGTGGACCTGACCTCCGGCGAGCTCGCCCGCCTCGCCTACGGCACCCGCCGGCTCGACCCGGCCCCCGCCCTCGAGACCCTGCGCACCCTCGCCGGGGCGGTGCCCGGGATGCACGTCGAGCACAAGCTGCTCGTCTCCACGTTCGCCGATCTGCACGACCGGCCCGCCGACCTGTCGGTCGTGGCCCGCACCGCGGTGGTCCGGGACCTCGCCCGGCTCAAGGACTCCGCGGTCGGACGGATCCCCCAGGTCGAGGAGATCACGGACGACGCGCCCCCGCTGGACCAGCGCGACCCCGCCGACGAGCTCCTCCTGCTCGACGCCGACGGCCCCCAGCAGGAGGTCCTCGACCTCGCCGCCCAGGGCCACTCCTTCGTGGTGACCGCGGCCCCCGGCACCGGGCAGCTCGACACCGCCGTCAACACGGTGGGCACCCTCGTGGCCGCCGGCCGGACCGTCCTGGTCCTGGGCGAGCGGCGCACCACGCTCGCCGCGTTCGGGCGGCGGATGGACGGGCTGGGCCTGGGCACCGCCGTCCTGCCGCTGTCCTCCCAGCTCAGCGACGCCGACGTGGCCCAGCAGCTCGTCCGGGCGGTGGCCCGCAACGAGCGCGCCGAGCGCCCGGACCTCGCCGAGCTGCACGAGACGCTGCGCACCAGCCGGGACCAGCTCGCCGAGCACCTGCGGTCCCTGCACACCGTGCGGCCCCGGTGGTCCGTCTCCCCGTACCGGGCCGTGCAGGCGCTCGCCGAGCTGACCTCCCGCCGGCCGGCGCCCGCCACGGCCGTGCGGTTCCCGCGCTCCGTGCTCGACGCGGTCACGGAGCGCGGCGACGCCGTCGCCCGGCTCGAGCGCGCCGCCGAGCTCGGGGCCTTCGACGCCGGGACCCTGGCCGGGCCCTGGACCGGGGCGCGCCTGGTCAACGAGGACGAGGCCCGGCAGGCGCACCGGCTGGCCCAGTCCCTGCTCCTGGAGCTCACCACCCTCGAGACCGGGATGCGGCACGTCCTGGCCACCAGCGGGCTGCGCGGCGGCACGACCGTGCCCGAGTGGGGCCGGCAGCTGCGGCTGCTGCAGGAGGTCCAGGATTCCCTGACCCGCTTCACGCCCGACATCTACGACCGGCCCGTGACGGACCTGGTCGCCGCGACCGCCGGGTCGGGCTGGCGGCGGGAGCACGGAATCGAGATGACCGGGCTGCAGCGCTCACGGCTGCGCAAGGCCGCGAAGGAGTACATCCGGCACGGGGTGCACCTCTCGGATCTGCACGCCGCCCTGCTGCGCGTGCAGTCGGAGCGGGAGCGGTGGCGGGAGTGGGCCACCTCGTCCACGCACCCGGTCGTCTCCGAGCGGGTCGAGGAGCTCGCGGCCGTGCAGGCCCGCTTCGTGGAGGACCTCGAGGGCCTGGCCATCGCCCTCGAGGGCTCGTCCACCGGCGCCGACCTCCTGGGGCTGCCGATCGACCGGCTGCGCGAGACCCTGGACGGGCTCATCAACGACGAGGAGAACCTCGCCGTGCTGCCCGAGCGCACCGTCCTGCTCGACGAGCTGCGCGGCCAGGGCCTCGGCGAGCTCGTGGACGACCTCGTCCGGCGCACCGTGCCCCGCGCGGAGGTCTCCGGGGAGTTCGACCTCGCGTGGTGGCAGTCCACGCTCGAGGCCATGATCACCGGCGACGACTTCCTGGCGATGCCGGAGGGGCACACCCTGCGCAAGGTGGAGTCCGTGTTCCGCCGCGCCGACGCGGCGCACGTGGCCTCCGGGGCCGGCCGGCTCCTCTGGGAGCTCGCCGACCGCTGGCAGCGCACCGTCCGGCGCTCCCCGCGCGCGGCGGCCGCCCTGCGCCGCATGCTCCGGGCCGGGGCCGCCCCGCTCGAGGAGGTCAGCGCCTCGGCGGGCGAGCTGATCGGCTCGCTGGTGCCCGTCTGGACGGCCAGCCCCCTGGTGCTCTCCGCGGCGCTGCCCGAGGACCACGACTTCGACGCCGTGGTGGTGCTGGACGCCGAGAGCTCCCCGCTCGCGGCGGTGCTGCCGGCGCTGACCCGGTGCCGGCAGGTCATCGCGTTCGGGGACCCGCACCTGGGCCGCCCGCAGCCGTTCACGGTGGCGCCCACCGCGGTCCCCGCCCCGGGCGCCCAGCCGGTGGTCGAGGTGGACAGCGCCTTCGACGCCCTCTCCCGCGTGGTGCCGGAGCGGACGCTGCGGACCGTGTACCGGTCCATGGACGAGCAGGTCTTCCGCCACCTCAACGAGCAGTTCTACGGCGGGCGCCTGAGCAGGCTCCCGCACGGCGAATCCGTCACCGGGGCCACCCCCGTCCTCGACGTCGAGTACGTCCCGGACGGCGTGGGCGCCCTGACCGCCGGGATCGAGGGCATCCAGGCGCCCGCCGCCGAGGTGCGGCGCGTCGTGGAGCTCGTCTTCGAGCACGCCGCGCGCCACCCGCGCCGGTCCCTGGCCGTGGTCACGGCCAGCGCGGTGCACGCCGCGCGGATCGCGCAGGCCGTCCGGCAGCGGATGCGCGAGGAGCCCGCCGCCGCGGCCTTCTTCGCCCCGGGCCCCGAGTCCTTCCGGGTGGTCGACCTGCACCGGGCGGCGGGCATCGTGCGGGACACCGTCATCTTCTCGCTGGGCTTCGGCAAGACGGCCAACGGGCGCACCGTGCCGTACCTCGGGGCGCTGTCGGAGCGGCACGGCCGCCAGCACTTCGTGCTCGGCATGACCCGGGCCCGCCACAGCACCCGCATCGTGACCTCCCTGCACCCGGGGGAGATGGAGGGCAAGGGCCTCCAGCACGGCGCGCGGGACTTCGCCCGTGTGCTCGCCGCGCACCTCGGCGGCCTGCCGCCGGGGGAGGAGGAGGCCCGGGACACCCACGACGACGCCCTGGTGGTCGACCTCGCCCGCCGGCTGGTGGAGCGCGGTGCCTCGGTGCGGCTGGACTACGCGGGCGTCCTCGACCTGGTCGCCTGGGCCGGCACGGAGTCGCTGTCCGCGGGGGCCGTGGTCCCGGGCCGCACCCGTGCCGAGGGCCGGCCGCTGCGGATCCCCGTGGCCGGGCAGTCCGACGGCTCGCCGGAGAACGCCGCCCTGTCCGTGCGGGAGCGCTCGCGGCTGCGGCCCCAGCAGCTCGAGCGCACCGGCTGGAACTACCTCACGTTGTGGACCATCGAGGTCTTCACCGACCCGGACACCGTCGCCGAGCTGATCCGGCGCTATCTCGGCCTGCCCGCCGCCCCGCAGCGGGGTGACCGTGCCGGCTGAGCCGGGCCCGGCGTCCGGCGGGGACCCCGGGCCCGCCGAGCCGGACCGCGCCCCCCGGCGGGACGTGCCCGCCGCCCCGCGCCCCCGCCGGCGCGGGCCGAGGCGTGCCACCGGGGGCACGTTCACCGACGGCACGTCCACCGGGGCGGAGCCGCGCCTGCCCGGCCTGGACGGGCGGGCGTCCGCGGCGGACGCGGACCGGGCGGACGAGGCCTCCGATCGGGCCCACGAGGACTGGCTCAGGGCCCAGCGGCCTCCGCACTGGGACTGACCGGCGCCGGGACGAGGACCACGGTGGTGCGCCCGGTGCCGCCCGCGCCCGCGAGCTGCGCGGCGCCCTCGTGCGGGGCCCCCACCACCAGCAGTCCCTCCTCCTCGGAGGTGCCGGGCCCGGCGAGCAGACCGCCGTCCCCACCGGGGTCCGCGGAGGAGACCCACAGCACGGGCAGGCCCCTGCCCAGGACCTGACGCCCGCCCGGCGCGGCGCCGTCGGGCAGGTGGACGACGTCCACGTGGTCGCCCGCGCGCACGTGCCGCAGCACACCGGGGTCGTCGATGCGCAGCGTCACCGCCGTGACGCCCCCGTCCTGTCCCGTCAGCAGTCCCGGGCCCACGAGCGCGGTCTCCGTCAGCGGCTGCCCGGGGCCCGCGGCGCCCGCCAGGACGCGCCCGGACAGCTCCGCGGGGTCGGCCACGGCACCCTCCGGCGCCAGCCCGTGGGGATAGGCGGCCACCGCGAGCCGCTCCGGGGTGACCACCGTGCCCGCGGGCAGCGCCTCGGCGGCGGTGACCACCGGCACCGTCCTGGTCTGGGGCGGGCCGAGCCGCAGGACCACCAGGGCCGCCGCGAGCCCGAGGAGCAGCGCGGCCACCAGCCGGCGGCGCCGGGACAGTGCCGAGCGCAGGTGCAGGGACAGCGGGTAGCGGCGTCGGACGGTCCGGGGGCGGCGGCTCATGCCGGGCACGCTACGGGCCGGGTGCCCGGGACCCCGCCGTTCCGGGGCCGCCTGGGGAGGGGCGGGCAGCGCCGCCCGGGAGGTGCCTCCCGTGCAGTGCGGACGCCGGGGCGGCGTCCGGGGACCGGCTCAGTCGGAGGACCCGCCCGCGGTCGCGGAGGCGGACGAGGAGGACGCGCCCGCGCCGGCGGTCGCCGGGGTCGCCGTCTTCGCCGGCGCCGCCGGCTCGGCGGTGGAGGACGCGGAGGACGTGGAGGACGTGGAGGCGCCCGAGTCCGCGCCGCCGGAGCGCGAGTCGTTGCGGTAGAAGCCGGAGCCCTTGAACACCACGCCCACCGTGTTGAACTTCTTGCGCAGGCCCCCGTCGCACTCCGGGCAGACGGTCAGGGCGTCCTCGCTGAACGACTGGCGGATGTCGAACGCGTGGCCGCAGTCCTTGCAGGCGTAGGCGTAGACGGGCATGGGTCCTCCTGGGAAGGGTCGACGAGCGCGCTCGTTGGCACTCGAAGGGGTCGACTGCCGATTCTACCGTGTTCCCCGCGCCGGACCGGGGGGCCCCTCCAGCCGCACGGTCCCGTTCTCCGTGAGGGCCAGCGGCACGGGGGCGTCGAGCTCCTCGACCGGCACGGACCCGGCCGGGAGGACCTCGTCGGCGAAGACGCACACCACGGTGCGCAGCTCCGGGTGCGCCGTGCGCGGCAGCGTGGCGAGGAAGCGGTCGTAGTAGCCGCCGCCGAAGCCCAGCCGCGCGCCGCCGGGCGCCACGGCGAGCGCGGGCACCAGCAGCAGACCCACCGCGTGCATCACCTCCGCGCCGTGGCGGGCGCCCACGGGCTCGCGCAGTCCGCCCGCGCCGCCGGACCGCTCGGGGGTGTCCGGCGTCCACCGCGCCCACGAGAGCCGGCGCCCGGGCTCGCACACGGGCACCCAGATCCGGTGGCCGCGGTGGTGAGCCGTGACGAGAGCGGGCTCGAGGGGCGGCTCTGTGGCCAGCGGCAGGTACGCGGCGACGTCAAGGTGCGGGCGGTCGGCCAGCAGCTCGGTCAGGTGCCGGTCGAAGGCCACGGCGGCGTGCTCGCGGGCGGCCCGGGAGCGCCGCGCGCGGGCCGCCACGAGCTGCCGGCGCAACCGGGTCTTGGCCTCGGCGGGACCGCGGGGGTCGGTCATCGTCGTGTCCGCTCCTCGTCCGACGCTCGGCCCGGGTGGCCCCGGACGCGCCGACCCTGCCGGGCCGGTGGTGCGAGGCTAGCCGCGCACCACCGCGGCGGGCAAGCGTGCCCGGCCGGGAATCCCCTGGCGGGAGCCGCCGATCCGTTAGCCTGAGCGCATGAGTGGAAACAGCAACCCCCGGACGGTCCGGAAGGCCGTC